>NZ_JBFUJQ010000007.1:0-2500 GCF_056401275.1 Polaromonas sp. P4_F6
CTGCCGGCCTGCCGGCGCGCTCGCGCCTGGGCAGCGCGGCCCACCCCTGGCCGGCCGGCGCGGAACCCGACCTCACGGGCGTGGTCTTCAATGGCTGGATCAAGATACGGGCCGACGGTGGCGTGGTGCTGGCCATGCCGCGCAGCGAAATGGGGCAGGGCGTGCACACCGCGCTGGCCATGCTGGTGGCCGAGGAGCTGGATGTGCCGCTGGCGCGGGTCAGCCTGGAGCAGGCCGGCGCCGACGCGATATACGGCAACGTCGCCATGCTGGTCGGCAGCCTGCCCTTCCATCCGCTGGAGGTGGACGACTATGCGGCGCAAGGCGCGCCCCGGGTGCGCCCGACCAAGGTCCGGCTTGGCGAATGGATGGTCGGCAAGCTGGCGCGCGAACTCGGCATCAATGCCACGGGCGCGTCCTCCAGCGTGGCCGACGCCTGGGAGGTGCTGCGCACGGCCGCGGCCACCGCCCGCGCCTCGCTGCTGGGGGCGGCGTCGCTGGACTGGAAGCTGCCGGTGGACGAACTCAGCATCAGCAAGGGCATCATTTCCCATCCCTCCGGGCCCTCAGCCCACTACGGAGAGCTGGCGAAGTTCGCCGCGGCGACGCCGCCGGGCGAGGTGATGCTCAAAAGCCGCAGGGACTGGAGCCTGATAGGGCGTCAGGCCCCGCGCCCGGACCTGCCCGCCAAGGTCAACGGCACGGCGGTCTTCGGCCTGGACGTGCGGCTGCCGGGCATGCTGTACGCGGCGGTCCGGCTGTGCCCCATGCTGGGCGGTTCGGCCGGCGCCATCCATACGGAGGTAGCCCTGGCCGCGCCCGGGGTGGAGCGCCTTGTGCGCCTGCCTGCCTATGCGGGCTCCACTGCCGGGTTTGCCGTGGTGGGGAAAACCTGGTGGCAGGCGCAGCAGGCGGCCCTGGCGGTGCCGGTGGACTGGCAGCAGCGCCCGGCCGGCGGGCTGGACAGCGGCGAGATCGGCAAGGCGCTGCAAGCCGCGCTCGATCACGAAGCGGGTTTCACTTTTTATGAAAAGGGCGACACCGATAAGGCCGAAGCGGCCGCAAGCCGCAAAGTCGAGGCCTTGTACAGCGCGCCCTACCTGGCCCATGCCACGCTGGAGCCCATGAACTGCACCGCGCAGATCAAGGACGGCAAGGTCTGGTTGTGGGCCCCTACCCAGGTGCCGCAAATGGCTGTGGCCGTTGCTGCCCGCGTGGCGCGCGTTGCGCCTGAGGATGTCCATATCACCGTGACCTTGCTGGGCGGCGGCTTTGGGCGCCGGCTGGAGGTCGATTGCGTGGCCCAGGCCGTGCGTGTTGCCCTGGAATGCGGCGGCCGTCCGGTCCAGCTGATCTGGTCGCGCGAGGAGGACACCACGCACGACTTCTACCGGCCCATGCAGCGGGCCAGGCTCAGCGCATCGCTGGACGCGGCCGGCAAGGTCGGCGGCCTGCGCATCCGCTCGGCCGGCGACGCCATCACGCCGCGCTGGCTGGAGCGCAGCCTGCCGGCGCTGGCCGCGCCTGTGGAAACGCCCGACAAAAGCGCGGCCGAGGGCTTGTTCGACCTGCCCTATGGCTTTGCCAGCCAGAAGATCTCGCATGTGGCGACGCACTCCGGCGTGCCTGTGGGTTACTGGCGTTCGGTGGGGCATTCCCACAATGCTTTTTTCTCGGAAAGCTTTATGGACGAGCTGGCCCTGGACGCGAAGCAGGATCCGCTGGCCTTCAGGCGCTCTCTATTAGAAGAGGCGCCCCGGCACCTGGCCGTGCTCGACCTGGCCGCCGCCAAAGCGGGATGGGGCACGGCGCTGCCCGCAGGCCGGGCTCGCGGCCTGGCCCTGCACGAGTCCTTCGGAACCATCGTGGCGCAGGTGGTGGAGGTGTCCCTGCAGAACGGTGCCCCGCGTGTCCATCGCGTGGTGTGCGCCGTCGATTGCGGCACGGTCATCCACCCCGGCATCGTTGCGCAGCAAATGGAAGGCTCCGTGGTGTTTGCCTTGAGTGCGGCGCTGTATGGACGCATAGATATAGAAGACGGCGTGGTGCGGCAGAAGAACTTCCCCCAGTACGCGATGCTGGGACTGGCCCAGGCGCCTGTTGTGGAGACTTATCTTGTTCCCAGTGAGAGGGCGCCCAGCGGCGCCGGTGAACCAGGGGTTCCGCCGCTGGCGCCGGCACTGGCCAATGCGCTGTTTTCATTGACGGGAAAGCGCTTGCGCTCACTGCCGCTGTCCTTGAGCGACGCGTGATTTGAAAAGTTTTTTCGGAAGTATTTGAAAACGCCAAAACAACCGTGCTATAGTCGATGGCTCTGCTGAACACAGCGAACAAATTCCCCGGAGTTTGCAGCTACCGCGAAAGCGATAAGTCAGCAGAAAAAAAGATCTTGAAAAGTTGACCGAAGCTAAAAATTCGGTATAGAATTCAAGGCTCTGCTGAAAACGAAAGTGCTGATCGCAAAACGATCAGGCGGCAGAAAAAAGAGTCAAAAAAGTTT
>NZ_JBFUJQ010000007.1:5000-279186 GCF_056401275.1 Polaromonas sp. P4_F6
TTGAGAAATCAAAGTTATAGGGTCAAGTGAATAAGAGCACATGGTGGATGCCTTGGCAATGATAGGCGACGAAAGACGTGATAGCCTGCGATAAGCTTCGGGGAGCTGGCAAATTAGCTTTGATCCGGAGATTTCTGAATGGGGAAACCCACCCTTAGGGGTATCGCTCACTGAATACATAGGTGTGCGAAGCGAACCGGGTGAACTGAAACATCTCAGTAGCTCGAGGAAAATACATCAACCGAGATTCCGAAAGTAGTGGCGAGCGAAATCGGAGAAGCCTGTTAGTGATAGCAAGACTCTTAGCAGAACAGCCTGGAAAGGTTGGCCATAGCGGGTGATAGCCCCGTATGCAAAAAGAGACTTGTGGTACTGAGCTAACGACAAGTAGGGCGGGACACGAGAAATCCTGTCTGAATATGGGGGGACCATCCTCCAAGGCTAAATACTCATCATTGACCGATAGTGAACTAGTACCGTGAGGGAAAGGCGAAAAGAACCCCGGGAGGGGAGTGAAATAGATCCTGAAACCGTGTGCTTACAAAAAGTAGGAGCCTCGTAAGGGGTGACTGCGTACCTTTTGTATAATGGGTCAGCGACTTACATTCAGTGGCAAGGTTAACCGAATAGGGTAGCCGTAGAGAAATCGAGTCCGAATAGGGCGATCAGTCGCTGGGTGTAGACCCGAAACCAAGTGAGCTATCCATGGCCAGGATGAAGGTGCGGTAACACGCACTGGAGGTCCGAACCGACTAGTGTTGCAAAACTAGCGGATGAGCTGTGGATAGGGGTGAAAGGCTAAACAAACTTGGAAATAGCTGGTTCTCTCCGAAAACTATTTAGGTAGTGCCTCAAGTATTACCATCGGGGGTAGAGCACTGTTTTGGCTAGGGGGTCATGGCGACTTACCAAACCAATGCAAACTCCGAATACCGATGAGTACAGCTTGGGAGACAGAGCACCGGGTGCTAACGTCCGGACTCAAGAGGGAAACAACCCAGACCGCCAGCTAAGGTCCCTAAAATTGGCTAAGTGGGAAACGAAGTGGGAAGGCTATAACAGTCAGGATGTTGGCTTAGAAGCAGCCATCATTTAAAGAAAGCGTAATAGCTCACTGATCGAGTCGTCCTGCGCGGAAGATGTAACGGGGCTAAGCCAGTTACCGAAGCTGCGGATTTGCAATTTATTGCAAGTGGTAGGAGAGCGTTCTGTAAGCCTGTGAAGGTGGTGGTGTAAACCCTGCTGGAGGTATCAGAAGTGCGAATGCTGACATGAGTAGCGTTAAAGGGGGTGAAAAGCCCCCTCGCCGTAAGCGCAAGGTTTTCTACGCAACGTTCATCGGCGTAGAGTGAGTCGGCCCCTAAGGCGAGGCAGAGATGCGTAGCTGATGGGAAACAGGTCAATATTCCTGTACCGATGTGTAGTGCGATGTGGGGACGGAGAAGGTTAACTCAGCCAACTGTTGGATATGTTGGTTCAAGCCTGTAGTCGTGCCTGGTAGGTAAATCCGCCGGGCTTAGATGAGGGGTGATAACGAGTCTGCTTGCAGACGAAGTGAGTGATACCCTGCTTCCAGGAAAAGCCACTAAGCTTCAGCTACACACGACCGTACCGCAAACCGACACTGGTGCGCGAGATGAGTATTCTAAGGCGCTTGAGAGAACTCAGGAGAAGGAACTCGGCAAATTGACACCGTAACTTCGGAAGAAGGTGTGCCTTTAGTAGGTGAACCATTTACTTGGGGAGCCCAATGAGGTTGCAAAAAATCGGTGGCTGCAACTGTTTATTAAAAACACAGCACTCTGCTAAGACGAAAGTCGACGTATAGGGTGTGACGCCTGCCCGGTGCTGGAAGATTAAATGATGGGGTGCAAGCTCTTGATTGAAGTCCCAGTAAACGGCGGCCGTAACTATAACGGTCCTAAGGTAGCGAAATTCCTTGTCGGGTAAGTTCCGACCTGCACGAATGGCGTAATGATGGCCACACTGTCTCCTCCTGAGACTCAGCGAAGTTGAAATGTTTGTGATGATGCAATCTCCCCGCGGAAAGACGGAAAGACCCCATGAACCTTTACTGTAGCTTTGTATTGGACTTTGAACAGATCTGTGTAGGATAGGTGGGAGGCTTTGAAGTGTGGTCGCTAGATCGCATGGAGCCAACGTTGAAATACCACCCTGGTGTGTTTGAGGTTCTAACCTAGGTCCATTATCTGGATCGGGGACAGTGCATGGTAGGCAGTTTGACTGGGGCGGTCTCCTCCCAAAGTGTAACGGAGGAGTTCGAAGGTACGCTAGGTACGGTCGGACATCGTGCTAATAGTGCAATGGCATAAGCGTGCTTAACTGCGAGACTGACAAGTCGAGCAGATGCGAAAGCAGGACATAGTGATCCGGTGGTTCTGTATGGAAGGGCCATCGCTCAACGGATAAAAGGTACTCTGGGGATAACAGGCTGATACCGCCCAAGAGTTCATATCGACGGCGGTGTTTGGCACCTCGATGTCGGCTCATCTCATCCTGGGGCTGTAGCCGGTCCCAAGGGTATGGCTGTTCGCCATTTAAAGAGGTACGTGAGCTGGGTTTAAAACGTCGTGAGACAGTTTGGTCCCTATCTTCCGTGGGCGCTGCAGATTTGAGGAAGCCTGCTCCTAGTACGAGAGGACCGGAGTGGACGAACCTCTGGTGTATCGGTTGTCACGCCAGTGGCATTGCCGAGTAGCTAAGTTCGGAAGAGATAACCGCTGAAAGCATCTAAGCGGGAAACTCGTTTCAAGATTAGATCTGCCGGGGCCTTGAGCCCCCTAAAGAGTCGTTCAAGACCAGGACGTTGATAGGTCAGGTGTGGAAGCGCAGTAATGCGTTAAGCTAACTGATACTAATTGCTCGTGCGGCTTGACCCTATAACTTTGATTAATTCGAAGTTGTTATGCCAAGTTGACGCATTCAAAAAGCACAGCCCAGCAGCTGTGCGAATCTAAATACAAGCTGATTGGCTCTATGAATTCGATGGATTGTTCTTTGGACAATCTGTCAAAAAGTTATGCCTGATGACCATAGCAAGTTGGTACCACTCCTTCCCATCCCGAACAGGACAGTGAAACGACTTAGCGCCGATGATAGTGCGGATTCCCGTGTGAAAGTAGGACATCGTCAGGCTCTTACAGCAAGGAACGCCCGGTTGATTTTTGATCAACCGGGCGTTTTCTTTTGTGTGCCGGGTATTCAGCCAGGCGACTCGAGATTTAAAAAAAGCCCTCATGGATCCATGCGGGCTTTTTCCGTTTCTGAGACGAGACGGGGGAGCGCAAGAAGATGGCCCAGGGAGCCGCTTGGTGAAATGGAAGAGAAAATTCTGAACGCCAAACTGGAATTGGCCAGGCCGGCTCAAGCGTTCGCGATACTGCTGCCGTCTCTTTGTGCGACGCCGGCCGTGACCAGCTCTTCACTGAGCTGCTCGATCCACTCACGAGCGGGGATGTCAGCGAAAAACTTGGCATTGATCTGCATGAAATACGGCGTTTCAATGGCCCATTGCGCAAACGCATCAAAGTCCTGCCGCTGGGTTTCGAGTAGTTTGAATTTCAGCAGGACTTTGGCGGCATGGTGAGCATGCCTGTTCGGGTTGCCGACAAACGAATCCAGCCGCTGGCGCGCGCGCATCAGCACTTGCGGTGCATAGGCGAAGACGCGGCCATGCCCGGGAACAACGGTTTTCGGGTTTAAGCGCTCGATCAAATCCAGTGTTGCGGCCACTTGCGAGAACGCATCCGCCCCTTCGAGCTCGGGAAACACCACACCAAACCCGTTTTCCCACAAGGCGTCGGCGGAAATAAGTACGCGACTTCGCGGTTCGAAGAAGATCAACGAGTGGGGATCATGGCCGGGCGCAGCGTGAATCTCCCAGATTTCAGTTCCAAAGAGCATGGAACTCCCTGGCTGCAACGCCCGCGTGAAGCCAAATTGTGGGCAAAGCTGCCCGGTGGGCAAATAAGTCAGCGCCACCGGGTCCCAATCAGCGACCTGCTGTGCGTGACCGGGAGGAATCAAGGTACGGAGAGCAGGGTAACGCGCCTGCAAAGCCGCATTGCCGCCGCAGTGGTCACTGTGCAAATGCGTGTTGATCAGGATATCGAGCGGCCGCGGGCCCAGAACGGCCTCCACCAAGGCCAGCGTCTGCGGCGCATGCGTGCAGTACCCGCTGTCCACCAACACGGTTTTGTCGCCGCCGGTGAACAAAATATTGTTGGCGGAGAGCCAGCCTCGCTCTAAAACATGCATCCCCGGCGGCAAATCCGGCTGGGCCATCAGCAAATTTCCGCGAAAAAGTACTCAGGCTGACGCACGCAACTCACGCCTGAGGATTTTTCCGACATTGGTTTTGGGCAGGTCATCGCGGAATTCAATGTATTTGGGGCGTTTGTAGCCGGTGAGATGTTGCTTGCAATAGGCGCTCACTTCGTCTTCGGTCAGTGTAGGGTCGTTCTTCACGACAAAAACCTTGATGGCTTCCCCTTGTTTGTCGTCTGCAATGCCGATGGCCGCGCATTCGACAACGCCGGGGCACAGGGAAATCACGTTCTCAAGCTCATTGGGGAACACATTAAAGCCCGAGACGATGATCATGTCCTTCTTGCGGTCGATGATCTTGGTGTAGCCGCGCTCGTCCATGATGCCGATGTCGCCGGTGCGCATAAAGCCGTCAGGGGTGAATGCCTTTTTGTTTTCCTCCGGTTGCTGGTAATAGCCCGTCATGACCTGCGGGCCCTTGATGCAAATCTCGCCGGATTCGCCCAAAGTGAGCGATTTCCCCTCATCGTCCTTGATCGCAACCTCGATGCTGGGCAGGGGCAGGCCTATGGTGCCGGTGAAGTCCTTGTTGAGCACTGGGTTGTTGGTGCCGATCGCGCAAGTCTCGCTCATGCCCCAGCCTTCGATCATGGGGCAGCCCGTCACCTGAAGCCAGTGTTTCGCCGTCCCCTCGGATGCGGCCATGCCGCCCGCCTGGGAGACGCAAAGGCTGGAGAAGTCCACCGTCTTGAATTGCGGATGCTGCAGCAGCGCGTTGAACAGCGTGTTGACCGCCGGCAACATGTGAAAGGGCCGCTTCTTGAGAACCTCGATGAATTTGCCGAAGTCGCGCGGGTTGGGAATCAGCGTCAGGTGGGCGCCCCAGCGGATGGTGAGCAGGCACAGCGTCAGCGCGAAGATGTGGTACAGCGGCAAGGCCGCGATGTTGTTGGTCTTGCTGACGTCCCCCACGCGTTCCAAGGCGGGCGTGAACCATGCCTCCGCCTGCAGGATCGCGGCGACGATGTTGCGATGGGTCAGCACCGCGCCTTTCGACAGGCCGGTGGTCCCGCCGGTGTACTGCAGAAAAGCAATGGAGTCCAGCGTGCTTTGGGCGGGCTTGAGCGCCAGGCGGCTACCCTCGGCAATCGCGCGGTTGAAGGTGGTGACAGTGCGCCCCTCGCTCAAAGGCAGTTTATAGGCCGGCACCAGCTTGGCAAGATGGCGCACGGCAAACGTGATCCACTGGCCGTACCAGAAACCGAGCAGGTCGCCCATGGAGGCCACGACGACCTTCTTCACCGGCGTGCGTTCAATCACCTCCGCCAGGGTGGCCGCGAAGTTTTCCAGGATAACGATGGTCGTCGCACCGGAGTCGCGCAGCTGGTGCTCCAGCTCACGCGCGGTGTACAGCGGGTTGACGTTGACGCAGGTGTAACCCGCCCGCAGGATGGCCGCCATGGTGACGGCGAACTGCGGCACATTGGGCAGCATGATGGCCACGCGGGCGCCGGGCTCCAGGCCCAGGCTCTGCAGCCAGGCGCCGAACGATGCCGAGAGTTCGTCGAGTTGCCCATAGCTCATCCAGCGGTCCATGCAGACCGAGAACGGCTTGGCCGCGTTCTTCTTGAGGGAGTCCTCCAGCAGATGGGTGAGCGAGTGGAACTGTTCGGTGTCGATCTCGTGCGATACGCCTTCGGGATAACTCTTGAGCCAATGCTTGTTCATACAAACTCCTTGCGGCTCATTGTGAAAGCCGCCTGGCGGAATCCGTATGGGGCTTGTCCTAATGCGGGCGCGATATCAGGGCCCGGCAGCGAGCAAATGGCCCAATCTGGTCTCGCAGGTGACAGCATCGTCCTCGAACAGGGAGTGGATCCATGCTGTCTCGCGGTCTTTGATCAGTCTGAGGAACTCACTTGCGCCGCGCATGGCGGCGAAGGCATCAAAGCCGGTCTCCAGGAAATGTTGCAAGGAGTTCAGCCCGGCCGCGGCCGCGGGCCCGCGCATCATTTTGAGCAAGGTGCGAAGGCCGAACATCCGGGTCAGGCGGTCGAGTTCCTGCCCCAGATGCAGCACCACCTCCAGCTGCCGCTTGCGCGCGGCGATATCCCCCACGCGGCGCCAGCAGCGGATGTAGCGGGCACATACATCGCTCTGGGGCATGCTCCCCGAGTCCGCCAGCCACTCGCGCGCCATCAGGTCGTCGAGCTGTTCCGTCAGCGCGTGCACCTCCGCCAGCGCGGCCGCGGTGTTGACCACAGGCTGCGGAAAAAGTTTGGCGATGGTGCCGGCGATGCGCGCAAACTGCTGGTCGCGCTCGGCGTAGTCCTTGTCGCTGTAGAGCTCCTGCAGGAAAAACGTGGCCGCGGTTTTATACCGGTGGCTGTGCAGCAGGTCGGAATAGGTGGCCTCAAACCGGCGTGCCTGGAAGCGCTTGAGCTCGGCATTGGCCCGAGCCAGCGGCGCGTCGGCCCTGTGCTGTTGCCTGAGCTTCGCCACAGTCTCCAGCGCGTCGTGTATTTGTTGTGCGGAGGCGTCCATACAAACCCGGAGTTTATCTAGGTACGGGTCCCTATTGAAACCTAAATGCGCGTGCGAAACTTCCAGCATGCAAAGAAGAACGCTCCTCAAGCTAGGCGCCGCGTCAGCCGCCGTGCTGCTGGTGGCCGGTGGCACGGCCGCGTTGCTGCAGCCGGGCCTGGCCGGCGGCGCGCTGAGTGCATCGGGGCGCGAGGTGTTTTCAGCCATAGGCCGGGCCGTGCTCGACAAAACACTGCCGGCCGATGAAGGTGCGCGGCAAATCGCATTGAACGGCCTGCTCAGCCGCATCGACGGGCTGGTGCAGTCTTTACCGCCACACGCGCAGGCCGAGCTGTCGCAGTTGCTGGCCCTGCTGGCGAGTGCCGCTGGCCGGCGCGCGCTGGCCGGTTTGAGCCAGCCCTGGCAAGAAGCCTCCGTCACCGATATCCAGCAGTCACTTCAGGACATGCGCTTTTCCAGGCTGGCACTGCGGCAGCAAGCCTACGCCGCCTTGCACGACATCACTGCGGGCGCGTATTTCTCCGATCCGGCGAGCTGGGCGCTGCTGGGATATCCCGGCCCCATGAAGATATAAAGACCTCCGAAAGCAGCATGAGCCAACTGAAAGACCCGATCCGCGAAGGCCTCGCGCGCGGCTGGAAAGTGATGGGCGGCGCGTTGCCGCCGGCGCCCGAAACACTGAGCTGCGATGTCGCCATCATAGGCAGCGGAGCCGGCGCCGGCGTCACGGCCGAGCTGCTGGCCAAGGCCGGCCTGCAGGTGGTGATGGTTGAAGAGGGCCCGCTCAAAAGCAGCAGCGACTTCAACCAGAAGGAATCCGAAGCCTATCCTTCGCTCTACCAGGAGAGCGCGGCGCGCAAGACCGAAGACAAGGCCATCAACATCCTGCAGGGCCGCTGCGTGGGCGGCTCCACCACGGTGAACTGGACCAGCTCCTTCCGCACGCCGGGCTCCACGCTCAAATTCTGGCAGGAGCGGTTCGGGCTGGACGGCTACACCACCGAAGCGCTGGCGCCGTATTTTGCCCAGGCGGAGCAGCGTCTGAATATCACGCCCTGGCTGGTTCCCCCCAATGAGAACAACGACCTGCTGCGCCGGGGCGCGGCCAAGCTGGGAATTCCCGCGTCGGCCATTTCGCGCAATGTCAAAGGCTGCTGGAACCTCGGCTCCTGCGGCCTGGGTTGCCCGACCAACGCCAAGCAATCCATGCTGGTCACCACCATTCCCGCAGCGCTCGACAAAGGCGCGCAGCTGCTGACCGAAACTCGCGCGGAAAAGTTTGAATTGGCCAACGGCAAGGTCACTGCGTTGTTATGCCGGAGCCTGGGCACATCCTCCGGGACGGCGGGCGGGGCCATCAAGATCGTCGCCAAACACTATGTGCTTGCCGGCGGCGCCATCAATTCGCCGGCCGTGCTGCTACGCTCGCAGGCGCCCGACCCGCACGGCGTGCTGGGCGCCCGGACTTTTCTGCATCCAGTGGTCATGTCCTCCAGCGTGTTCGAGCACAAAGTGGAGGCCTGGAATGGCGCGCCGCAAACCATTTACTCCGACCACTTCCTGGAAACCCAGGCGATAGACGGCCCCATAGGCTACAAGCTCGAGGCCCCACCGCTGCACCCGGTGATTTTTGCGTCGACCGTACCAGGCTTCGGCCAGGGCCAGCACGACTTGCTCAAATCCTTCCCCTACAACCACACCCTGCTGGCACTGCTACGCGATGGTTTCCATGATGAATCAAGGGGCGGGCAGGTCAAGCTGCGCAGCGATAACTCCGCCGTGCTGGACTACCCGCTGACGGATTACGTCATGGAAGGCGGGCGCAGGGCGCTGCTGTCGATGATGGAGATCCAGTTCGCGGCGGGCGCAAAACAGGTGCTGCCGCTGCACGAGATGGCCCAGTCCTACACCTCGTGGGCGCAGGCCCGCGATGCGGTCAATGCCTTGCCCATGAAGCCCCTGCTGACCCGGGTGGTGAGTGCCCACGTCATGGGCGGCTGCGGCTTGGCCGGCAACGAACGCCACGGTGTCACCCGGCCTGACGGCGTGCACTGGCAACTCGAGAACCTGTCCATCCACGACGGTTCGCTGTTCCCGACCAGCATAGGCGCGAATCCGCAGCTGTCCATCTACGGCATGGTGAATCGCCTGGCGCAGGGCCTGGCCGCCAGGCTCTCGGGCCGTGGTGTCACACTGGCCTGAGATACTGCGGCTTGCCACCGCTTTTTTCTCCTTTGCCTGACCGATGCTGGCCCAACTACAAAGACTCATCACCCTGTCCCTGGTCGCAGCGGCCTTTGGCTGGCTGTTCTGGTTTCTCGGCGATGCCCCGTTTCTGGCCGTCGCGGGCTTTCTGGCCATCGCGCTGGGATACACCGTTTTTCTGGCCCTCGAATTCGTCGTTCTTCACCACGTCAACAAGCGGGACCCGGCGCCCCGGCCGAGCTGGGGGGAACTGCTGCGCGCCTGGCTGGGGGAGACCCTGACGGCGCCGCGCGTGTTCTGCTGGCGACAGCCTTTTCGCATGAACGTGGTGCCGGATCAGCTTTTGCCTGCCGCGGCCATGCGTGGGCGTCGCGGTGTGGTGTTTGTGCATGGGTTCTTTTGCAACCGCGGTTTGTGGACGCCCTGGCTCCAGCGCGTCCGCGCAAGCGGACGGGCTTTTGTTGCCGTCAACCTCGAACCCCTGTTCGGCTCCATCGACGACTATGCGCCGCAGATCGACGAGGCCGTGCGCCAGGTCACCGAAACCACGGGGCTACCGCCGCTGCTGGTGTGCCACAGCATGGGCGGGCTGGCCGTGCGGGCCTGGCTCAAGCGCATGCGGGCCGAGGCCCGCGTCTTCCATGTGGTCACCATAGGCACGCCGCACCGCGGGACCTGGCTGGCGCGCTTCGGCCATGGCCACAACGGCCGCCAGATGCGGCTGCAGTCCGACTGGCAGGCCCAACTGGACCACGAGATGCCGGCGGACCGCCATGCGCTGTTCACCTGCTGGTATTCCAATTGCGACAACATCGTGTTCCCGACGTCCACCGCCACCTTGCCGGGCGCCGACAACCGCCTGATTCGTGGCGCCGCCCACGTGCAGATGGCATTCCTGCCCGAGGTCATGGATGCCACCCTGGCCATGCTGGAGCGCGGGCCGGGTTGAGCTACAGCGCCGCCGGAGCGCTGGAATCCGGCAATCCGGGCGGATTCATGTGAATTTCTCACAAGAACGACCCGGCATATTCACTATCTACATTGGGCCGGGCTTTTTATGCTCGTCTTCATCTATTTGTAGGATGGAGCGCCCCCCGTGACCCTGTTTGCACAGCCCAATGCCGCCTTCCTGGAGGCCGCGCCTTCATTCCCCCTGGACGACACCGATTCGGTGCCCGCCCTGCTCGCCTTCCTGGTGGATGAGCTGGCCCACGGGGTGCTTGTCGTCAGCGCCCAGGGAAAACTCCTGCACGTCAACCCGGCTGCCCGGCGCGAGCTGGACCGCGCCGTCGTGCTGTGCGCGGAGCGGGGCGAGTTGAAAGTCCTCATGCCGGCCGATGCCAAGGCCTTTCAGGTCGCCTTGGGCAAGGCCATCGCAGGCAAGCGCGGCCTCATCAGGCTGGCGGGCGAGGGCGCGGATTTCACCTTGGCCCTGGTGCCGCTGCAGCGCCAGGTGGGCGTGCCCTGCGACCGGATCGCGCTGGTGCTGTCGCGTGTGGGTGTGAGCGAGTCCGGTGTGTTCGGCGCGTTTGCCCGCAACCACGGCCTCACCCACACGGAAGAGCAGGTGCTGGTCCTCCTGTGCCGCTGCCTGAGCACGCCCGAGATCGCCGTTCAGATGAAAGTCGCGGTCTCCACCGTGCGCAGCCACGTGCGCAGCCTGTGCGCCAAGACCGCTTCCAGCGGCGTCCGGGAACTGGTCAACCGCGTGGCGATTTTGCCACCCATCGCCCCCGCGCCGGTCGGACAGATTCATTGATTGCCGCAGGGGGGCGGCAACGTGCTAGATTACGACTCATCATGAGTCCGCATATACCTCCCGAAGAAGATCTTTACGCTCACTTGACCCCCGAATTACGCACCCTGGCCATGCGCGGCGTGGTGCGCACTTACCCCAAGAAGGCGGTCGTCATCAACGAGGGGGAAATCGGGGACAGCCTCTACGTCCTGCTCAAAGGCAGCGTCAAGGTGTTTTCCATGGACGAAAGCGGCCGTGAAATCACCTACGGCCGAATCCATTCGGGCGATTACTTTGGCGAGATGTCGCTGGACGGCGGCCCTCGCTCCGCCTCGGTCATCACCCTGGAACCTTGTACCTGCGCCGTGCTGAGTCGTGCCGAAGTGAGTGAGCACTTGGTGTATGAGCCTGGATTTGCCATAAATCTGGTGGTTCAGGTTATCCGCCGCGCCCGCGCCGCCACGGAAGCTGCCCGCAATATGGCGTTGCTTGACGTGTATGGGCGATTGATTGCCGTGCTGGAAGCCCACGACGACGTCGCGACCCGCGATACCGCCGAGGGAGTCACCTTGGAGGCGATCACCCACCAGGATATCGCCAGCCGCGTCGGCGCCTCGCGCGAGATGGTGAGCCGTCTGCTCAAAGACCTTGAAAAGGGCGGCTACATCGAAATGGGCACCAAGCGCATCACCCTGCTCAAGAAATTACCCAGCCGCTGGTAGCGGCTAGGGCAGTTCTATAGCGCATTAAAGGTGCGCCGTGTTTCCTGCGGCGCCGCGGCGCTGGTCCCCTTCAGGCGGACGGCCGAGCCGCTATAGGTACCCGCAGCCCGAACACCCGTCAGGGCTGGATTTTCATCGCTGTGCGCCGCCGTGCTGGCGGTCTTTACAACGCCGGGACGCTCGGGCCTGCCTGCATCGGGGTCCGGCTTTTGCGGGGAGTAATGCGCCCAGTGTGAGCCCACGATCCGCGTGCCACCCACGGATACCGTCTTGCGTCCGGTGGCAATGCTGTTGAAATTGCCGCTGCGCCGGATCAAGGTCG
Source organism: Polaromonas sp. P4_F6 (assembly GCF_056401275.1). Taxonomy (NCBI): domain Bacteria; kingdom Pseudomonadati; phylum Pseudomonadota; class Betaproteobacteria; order Burkholderiales; family Comamonadaceae; genus Polaromonas; species Polaromonas sp. P4_F6. The sequence goes on from NZ_JBFUJQ010000007.1 coordinate 16,819, forward strand.
GATTGTCGGGGTGATCCACGAATGACCACGGGTTCCCGCTCATGTCGTACAGCTTGTCTTCAAAGTGCGATTGGCGCCCGCCTCGCGGGCCGGTCACCACGTCGTCACGTTCCACATAGGCGTCTATCGTGACCTTGCCCGGCTTCGTGTTGGTCAGCTTGATCTGCCACACGCCGCTAGGGGCCGTGGCGACACCCTTGTCGAAACTGAAGGTGGGTGCCAAAGCGATCAGCGCGCAAGTGCCGTGTGTGCCGGTTGCCACGCTTTTGGGGTAAATCAGCGCGCACAGCGGCTGCGTGCCGTTGCCCGTCCACATGCGGGACTCGCCGAAGCCCAGGGCTGGCAGTGCAGCCTGTCCAGGTGGCGTGATCTCTATCCGGATGCCATGGGCCTGCGGCGGCAGCCATAGCTCCAGGAAGTTCTCGGTGGCGTCATCGGGTTGCCCGCGCCAGTGCAGTACTGCGTGCTCATTTTTTGCCAAGGTCACGTTGGCGTGCGTGCGCAACTGGTAGCTGTTGCCTGCCGCCAGCACGATCCGCAGCCGCTGGCCGCACAGCGTGATCAGCTGGTCCATTGCGGCTTCCAGCAGCGAACTTCCGTCATGCGGCCCGGCCACGGTGCCGAAGCTGATGTTGGTTACGATTTTCGCGTCGTGCGCGCAGCGGGAAAGAACGTACATCAATCCATCAAGGACGTGTACGTTCATCGAGCCGCCCGAAGTATCGGCCACGGTGTCGTAGTCCAGCTGCACGGCGATGATGTCGCAGCGGCTGGCATCGTCGTCGGCCAGCGCCCAGCTGGCCGGCCCGTCGAAGCCTGGTGGAAGATCTGCTACCTGTGCCAGCAAGGTTCGCGGGCCGCACGCCAAGTCCAGTACATGTGTGCCATGACTAATGCGCTTTCGCAGAGTCTCAAGTTTGAAATGCGCGTAGACCGCACTCTCGTCCACCACACCGTCGTAGGTGCGCTGTTGCATCGCATGGTTGATGTCGGCGGCCGTGAGTTCATGCCCATAACCAAGGCCTGATGGCGTGCCGCCCACACCTTTGCCGTCTTGCCGCCAGAAGTACCTCGTACGAGCCTTGCCCTTGTGCAGGAAATTGGCGTTGGCGAAAGCCAGGTCGTCATCGATGACCGCCATCACCTTGCCCTTGAGCAGGGGCTGGGTGTGGCCCTTGCTGGTGGAGCCCGGGCCGTCGGTGTGCGGACCCGCGGCCAAACCCAGTTCCAGCCGCCTGACCAGCGCATGCAGGCTGCCGCCAGGCTGGATGTGCTTGAAGAACGCCGGCCTGACGCGGGCCGTGCAGTAGCGCAGCCCCGCCGGCGCGGCGCTGGAGGTGTACACCGGAGGCACATGCAGCCATTGAGGCGAGGCCGCGCCTATGAATTGGGCGATGCTGGTGCCGGCGCTGAGCTCAATCGCCACGGGCAGCCACTTCGGCTGCTTGTCGCCGTAGCCCGCAAACCGGTCGGTTTCAGCCCACACCAGATAGGGGTCAAAGCCATTCGTTGCGTCGGGCTTGGACCAGTCGATACCGGTGAACCCGCCTTTTGGAAGTTTGCTCCAGGTCATGACTATCCTTACTGGAGGGGTTTCCACTCTTTGACGGCCTTGGACCACATGAAGGCCAACAGCGGCGAAGCCGCAATGTTGCCGACCTTGCCAAGGTATTCGTAATAGCCGCTGTGGTGGTCGTCCATGGAAACGCGCAGGTCAAAATCGACTACACCGCCTTGCGGGGTGTGGAACTTCCGGCCGTCGAAGCCGCGCTCGTGAAGCTTGTTGTTGCCGAGGCAGCGTGCCACCAGGAAGTCACCGAGTGCCGTGCCGAGCAGCCTTCCCACGGCGCTGTCCACGGGATAGTGCAGGCCTGCCACCGTGCGATTTACCGCGATACGGGCCGCTTGCCGCTCCAGCTGCTCACGGAATTTGGCGCCCGTGCCATTGGCATTCTCAAGCAGGGCCAGCAACACTGTGGCCACGGTGAAGGCTTCCGTCGCGTGCCCGCTGGGCCAGCTGGCGTGGCCGGGGGTATCGATCATCGGCTGAACTTGCGGTGACAGCTCCATGGGGCGCGGGCAGGCGAAGGCATGCTTGAAGCGCATCTCCACATCCGAGGCGAGGAGGAGCGACAGCGTTATCAGTTCCAATGTCCATTTATGGCGGTGCGGCTGTAAGCCCACAACGGATCCCCAATAGGGCACTTGAGGGGTCGTTTGGCTGAGGATTTCGCTACCCCGGTCTTCACGCAGTTCTGCGTAGTTGGCAACCAACCCGACCTGTTGTTTGAAGACCTTCGCGGTAGGACGTATCAAGCGGACAACGGTGTGATCCTTGAGCGGCCTCCTGTTCAAGTCAACAAAGCCCAGCGTCACCGATTCCTTGGCTTGGTTGACATCGAAATGCAGTCCGCCCAACAGTTCAAGCTCACAGACTTGCAGCCGCCGTTCGGCTGCCCATTGCGTCAGGCGATCCGCCTTGTCGATAGGAAGGGGCAGGTTCACCGGCAGGGTGGGGCCTTGGAACGGCCCGACGAGGGCTGAGCGGCTTTTTGTCAGGCCGTCCGCAAGCAGCGGGTCCGAGCTGGCCGCCCCCAAACCGCCAAGCCCACCGAGCCCTCCCAAACCGCCCAATCCGCCAAGGCCGCCAAGGCCGCCAAGGCCGCCAAGGCCGCCAAGGCCGCCAAGTCCCCCCAAACCGCCCAGTCCACCAAGACTACTCATTGTCAATTCTCCTCGTTAAGTTGAAACCACTCTCATTATTCAGGCAGGCCGGCGAGCTTCAGCGCGTTGGCATAAGCTTGTCCGACCGGGTACTCGCTGCTGGGTGAGCGTTCACGAAATTTGCTAACCGTGAAGGTCGGTTCCAGTTTCAGCAGGCTGGTAACCGTCGCAGATGCAGCTTCCAGTTTTCCCGACATTGCCTGAGCTATGGCCAATGCACGGTATGTGGATGTATGCGTTCTGTTGCTGCGCAGTGACCGCAAGGCAAGTTCGATTGCACGCTCATACTGAGCGGCCGATACGGCGGCTGACGCCGCCAATGAATCATAAAAATACCGTATTGGGTCGAGAGGAGACAATCGCAGGGCGCGCTCGCTCGCCTCAAACGCCGCGCCTCCGTCTCCCTTGAACGCATTAAGCGTTCCGGTCAACAGCCATGCCAGGGACTCATTGGGGTTGACGCTTAGAGCTGCTTCGTAGCGTTGTGCGGCGACTTCCAGATTCTTCAGCAAATTTGTGTGAACGAAGCCATCTATCGTGAGCGCCAGAGAAGAGGTTGGGTCAATGTCGAGGGCTCTTTTGGTGCAATCCAACGCAAGCTGTTTCTCTTTCTCCGGGTTTTCCGCCCACCCCTGCTGTACCCGCAGTACATGCCATTTCGCCAGCCATGCGTAAGGAATTGGATGGCGGCGGCTACGGTCGATCAAGTGTTCCAGCATCGCGCGAGCGCGGTCAAACTCACTAAACGCCGTGCGATGCATCAGTGCTACCGAACCCAGCAGCAAGGTATAGCCGTCCAGCGTCGGCAGGGCCTGACTTTGGGCTCGCTCCAATTGCTGGGACATGACGGAAGAACTGATGGCCGCCACCATCCGCGAAATCAGCTCGTCATCCGTCTCGAACACGCCGTGTACTTGCCCTTTGAGATTTTCCGCCCACACCAATTTCTCGGTTTTGGCATCAATCAGCTCTACAAACAACGCCAATTGCGTGCCCACACTGCGGCAGGTGCCCGAAAGAATGTAGCTGGCACCCAGGTGCGTGCGGATATCCTCAATTGCCTCTTGCCGCTCACGGAATACCGTCGTGGACAGCCGCGAGATCACGTGCAGTTCCGAGGTCCGGGACAGTGCGGCGATCACCTCGTCGGCTAGCGCTTCGCCCAGCATTTCATGTCCGGGTTCAGAACTGCGCATCGCGAAGGGAATGACGGCAATAGTGGGGCGCAGGTCAAGACGCACTGCACTGCTGAGGGCGATCACCGGATGCTCCCCTAGCGGGGCAACGCGATAAGCGCGAACGGGCTTTTCAACGTGCTTGAGGTGGCACTCGCCCAAATCCTCGAGGTCGGCATCCAGGTTGGCGGTGAGGTTGTCGCGCAATGCGGCCGTTACCACCAGTTCCCCGGGACCGGCCAAGGTACAAAAGCGCGAGGTCAGATTGACGTCGGTTCCATAAATGTCATGCTGGTCCGTCACAAAGCTCGCCAGGTGGCCGCCCATGCGCAAATGCATTTGCTGCTCAGGCTTCAGGCCGGAATTGGCCTGCTGGCTGAAATGCTGCATGGCAAATGCCGCCTTGACCCCACCTTGAGCGTTAGCAAATTCCAGCATCAGCCCGTCACCCAGGCTTTTGACGATGCGGCCGCCATGCTGCGGCAGAATTTGCTGCTCAGCTTGCAGCACCAGTTGTTGCCATCTCTGTACGAAACCATCTTGATCCTGCTCCATGATCCTGACGGACTCCACCACATCCATGACCAGCAGCACCTTCGTGCTTCGGCCCATGCGGGTAGGTAATTCGGTCGGGGGATTCATCGTAAATGGTGTAACAAAGTTTTACCTCCTCATTTTGGAGGAGAACGCGGGTAATGGAAATACTGTGCGCGGCTTTATCTACAGAAACATCGGAATTGTTATGCTTGAGCAAAACCCATGGTAGATTGCGTTTAGCTGCGGTTTTGATGCACAAAAGGTCCGCTTTGCGGCTGCCTTATACAAAAACTGGGATGAACGCCGCCGTCCTATGTCGCGGATGGGCTAGTCGCCTTGGGAAAAATATCGTCCGCAGTGTTCAACTTCTGATCCTGTGCTGAAGGCGATAGGGTGCCAGGTGAGCGAAAAGACCATCGGGATTTCAGATTGGATTAATGTTGCGCGTACTAATTGGGGCCGGTGTTTTTTCAGCGACAGGCTCCCTCCCATTTCAAATATTGCCTTTTCTGATTCTGTCTCTCGTGTCGGAAGGGCGCATTGATATCGTTTATGCCGGATGGGTGGGCTCTGCATATCTCATCGGGATGCTTTTCAGCACCCTGTTATTGCCTCTTTTCAGTGTGATCATCACGCTGGGACAGTTCAGCGTGCAAAAGAGCTATTCGACGCTTGCGTACTTCCTGCCGCAGCAGTATTCCGGCATCGTCCCGCCCGAAGAGCGCCGTCAGCGCCAGGCAACGCGCGCGGTGCTGCGAATGGTGTTTGGGCGTACCGCTGTCGCTGCCGCTGACGTTCGCATTGGCACGGGAGCCTATGGCAAGCCTTGTTTGGTGGATTGCCGTGCCATCGGCTTCAGTGTGCCGCATTCGGGCGGCTTGAGCCTGTTGGCATTTGCGCCCCGGCTTTTTTCGCACTGAAGGGCCGAATTCGTGAAACCCGCCTACCGCTGCTTTTGTTTTGCCGTCCCGTCCAAGCTGTTTCGCAAGCTTGCCGAAAAATCAGGGGAGGAAGGGCGCCAGCGAATTGACAGCCACATCGAGCACAGCATGCGCTTGCGCACGCATCGCCATGTCTGCGCCAAGCAGGCGGTGGTGCCCCGCACGGTCCAGTCTCCCCAGGGCTTCATGCCTGCACAGGCTTACCGCCGCAGTATTTTTAATGCCGGCTTCGACACCGACCTGCCGGGCAAGCCGGTGCGCCATGAAGGAGACAAGCCGGTCAAGGATCGCGCTGTGAACCAGGTCTACGACAACACCGGCATCGCCCTGGATTTTTTCCACCAGGTTTTCGGGCGGGATTCCCTCGACGACCGCAGCATGCGTGTGGAGTCGGCCGTGCATTTCGGCAAGGACTTTGCCAATGCCATGTGGACCGGCGAGCAGATGGTCTACGGCGACGGCGACGAGAACGTGGGGGGCTTCACCGAGGCGCTGGACATCATCACCCACGAACTGAGCCATGGCGTCATCCAGCACATGATTCCCGGCGGGCTGGGTGTGGTCAAACTGGCGCGCAAGGACCGCGAGTTCGAGGAGCAGACGCATGTGCTCCAGGGCCAGGCCGGCGCCCTCAATGAATCTTTCTCCGACGTCATGGGCAGCATGGTCAAACAGTGGCACCTGGGCCAGACGGCGGCCCAGGCCAACTGGTTGCTCGGCGAGAACATGCTCGCGCCGCAGCATGGCAAGGCCATACGCTCGCTCAAGGATCCCGGCAACCGCAAGCTGACCTGGTATGACGACGACCAGTTCAAGACCATGGAACAATACGTGGACGGTGCCGACGTCCACGACAGCTCGGGCATTCCCAACCATGCGTTTTACCTCGCTGCCCGAAAAATAGGCGGCTTCTCCTGGGAGAAGGCCGGCCCCATCTGGTACGAAGCCTTTCCCAAGCTCAAGCCCAAGGCCAGCTTTCTGGATGCGGCGCGGGCGACAAGCCGTGTAGCCAGTGCGCGCTTCGGCAGTAAGTCAAAAGAGTACATGGCCGTGGTCTCGGCCTGGCAGGCCGTGAAGGTCCTCCCCTGAGAAGCTATTCTCAGACAAAGCCACTCCAAGCCACTAATGCCTTGATTTGTTGCGGGGCTCGTGCAACGATTCGCCTAGTGGTTTTTCCTGTTGTGGAGAGGGATAAATAGAAGATGTCGTTGCGCTGCGTTTCGTGCCTGACCGTGAATCCGGTGAGCAACCGGTTCTGCGGTAACTGTGGCGCCGCTTTCGGGCTCAGTGTGCAAGAGCCGTCCAATTTGCCCTCGCCGGTCTCTGAAATCCAGTGGGGTGCACTCAAGCACGCCACCATTCTTTTTGCAGACGTCGTCAGTTCTACGGAGCATGTGGCCGGCCTGGACCCCGAGCAGGCCATGGAGCAATTGCGGCCCGCCGTGCAGCGCATGTGCAATGCGGTGGAGCGTTTCGGCGGCACCGTCGTGCGCACGCTGGGTGACGGCATCATGGCCTTGTTCGGCGTGCCCCGCGCGCTGGAAGGCCATGCCAGCCTGGCCTGCGAGGCCGCGCTGGCGATGCAGGCGGCCTTCGAGGGCCCCGACTCGAGCCTGCGCATACGGGTCGGCCTGCATTCGGGCCAGGTTGCCCTGGACCCCGAGGCGGTTGACGCCACCCGGGGCGGCGGCGTGCACGGCCACGCGATTCACCTGGCCAGCCGCGTGGTGGCCCTGGCTGAGCCCGGCGGAATCTGCATGACGGCCGACTGCCTGGCGCTGGTGCGCTCGGCCTGCGACGTCCGGCCCATGGGGAAACATCCGCTGCGGGGCATCACCGAGCCCGTCGAATTGCACGCCCTGCTGGGCATGAAAAACGACGTGCAGAACCACAGCTTCCATGAGGCGGCGCTGTCGCTTTTTCGGGGACGGTCGCAAGAGCTGGCCGCGTTGCAGGACGCGCTGCGCAATGCCGAGAACGGCGAAGGTTCCGTGATTGGCCTGTCAGGCGCGCCCGGCTCAGGCAAGAGCCGGCTCTGCCACGAATTTGCCCAGTGGTGCCATCTGCGCCACGTGCCCGTCTTCGAGGTCAGGACACAGCTTTACGGCCATGCCACCCCCTTGCAGCCGGTCCTTCAGTTGCTGCGCAGCTGTTTTTTCCACATCACGCCGGCGCACGATGCCGCAGCTGCGCGGGAATGCATTGTGCGGGGGCTCGCAAAGCTGGGCGCCGTCTCTGCGGACGACCTCGCCTTGCTCAGCGAGTTCCTCGGCGTGGCCGGCGCGAACAGCCAGCCTTGCACCCTCAACCCCAAGGCGCGGCGTGCCCGGCTGCTGGGCTTGCTGCATGAACTGGTGAAGCAGGCTGGCGCCGCCACCTCCGTCATTGTTTTCGAAGACCTTCATTGGCTGGACGATGCCAGCGCGGAGTTCCTCTCGGCCCTGGTTGCCGCCGTCGCCGGAACCAGGACACTGCTGCTGCTCAACTACCGGCCGGGCTACCAGGCGCCCTGGTGGACGATGCGCCACTTCCGGGCGATTCAGCTGGCGGACCTGAGTTTGTCCGATACGGAAGAGCTGGTGCGCGAGCGGCTCAGGCATTACCCCGACTTGCTCGATTTTTTCCCGCTGATCGTGGAACGCTCCGCCGGGAATCCTTTTTTTGCCGAGGAATTGGCGCACTCCCTGATTGAAAAGAGTGCCGCACTGGCGGCTTCAAGCCAGAAAAAATCCGATGTCGCCTCGCTGGCGCATGCCCTGCCGGCGACCGTGCAGGCCGTCATCGGCGAACGCATAGACCGGCTGGTGGTCACCCAGAGAACGCTGCTGCATGTCTGCGCCGTGATCGGCAAGGAAATTCCGCTGGCCGTGCTGCAGGATGTCGCCGTGTACCTGGTGAGCCAGCTGGAGAGCGGCCTGGACGGTTTGTGCGAGGCCGAGCTGCTGCAGCTGCTGCGCGAGATCGCGGGCGGGCGGCGTTTCGCATTTCGCCACCCGCTCATCCAGGAGGTGGCCTACAGCACGCAGCTCAAGGCGCGGCGCGCCAACCTGCACGCCGCGGTCGCGATCGCCATGGAGGCGCACTACAGCGCGCAGCCGGGCGAGTTCGCCGCGCTGATCGCCTACCACTACGAAGCCGCCGGGCAATTGCTCAATGCGGCGCAGCACGAGGCGCGCGCCGCGAAGTGGACCGGCTCCACGAACTCGGCGCAGGCCATCAAGCACTGGCGCAAGGTCTGGACCCTGCTGGACGGGCAGGAGCGCTCGCCGCAGGTCAACAGCCTGCGGGCCCTGGCCGGCGGAAGAATCGTCTACCTGGGCTGGCGGGAGGGCTTGAGTCCCGAAGAGGTCCAGAAGATCACCCAGGAGGCCATAGGCCATGCCAGCGAGGCCGACAGCCGGCTGGTGCAATTGCTGCTGTTCGCCCAGGGGCGGATTCTGCAGTCCGGCGGCGGCGCGGCTGATGATTATGTGGAGTGCGTCCTCAAGGCCTTGTCCCTCACACCGCCTGGCAGGGATGCCGGCCGGGTCGCGATGCTGAACGTGGCCCTGAGCCAGGCCTATGCCTGGGCGGGCCTGCTGGAGCAAGGCCTGGCGGCCAACGACGCTGCCATGCAGGGCGTCGCAAGCATCGACCAGTTCGACCGGGAGTTCATCGATTTCAGCATTGAGCAATGGGTGCTCGGCATTCGCGCGCGCCTGCTGATCCGCATGGGACGTTTCGACGACGCCAGGGAATGCCTGCAAAAGATGCTGTCGGCCGATGACGGTCCGGGCGATCCCGTGATCGGACAGATCGCCCACCACCTGCATGTGGAGCTTGCGGCTGCGACGCAAAATACCATGCTTGCCAAGGAACACGTCACTGTCGTCGTGAATCTTGCGCAGCAATATGCCAGTCCCTACTCAAAAATCTTTGCGCTCTGGTGCTCGGGGCTGGCCGAAGCCAGCGCGGGAGATTTCTTCGCTGCGCAGGAGAGTCTTGCTGCGGCCTTGAATCTTATTTCGAGCACAGGGGTGGCGGTGGAATTTGAGGCGGAAATTCGGGCCTGCCTGGCGGAGTGCCATCAAAAATCGGGCAATCTTGAGCTGGCCCTGGAGGCTGCCAGGGAAAACATCGGGATATCCAAACCCCGCAACAACCGGCTGGCCGAGTGCCGCGCGCTGCTCGTCTGCGGAGGAGTCTTGAGCCAGAAAGCGGATGCCGGTTCCTGGCAGGAGGCGCTTTCACTCTTTAACCAGGCCGAGCAGCTGATTCGCCTGACGGGCGCCAAGATCTATGAGCAGACCCTGCATAGCGAGCGCGGCCGCGTTTTGCAGTTGATGGGGAACTGAGTCCGTAGCTCAGGGTAGCCGCACCAGCAGGGTGTACTCGCGCATGCCGTAGTTGTCCAGCACCTCCACTCCGGCGCCGAACTCCCGCGCGCAGTGGTCGCGCCAGACGGACGACGGGGCCCTGTAGAGCTCGGGCTTCGGGTCTGCGCCGTCAGTCAGTGGCGCGAGAAAGTTGACGGCAAAGCCGCGGCGGCTGGTAAGCCGCAGCGCGGCCAGCGTTTGCGCAACGAACTCGGTCCAGAGTGCGTCAGACTGGTCCAGCTTCACATTAAAGATACCGCTGGCAATCGAGTAATCCGCCACGCGGGGGCTCTTGCTGGCGACGGCAAATTCCGCGTTGCCGCGCTTACGCCACAACCGCCGTGCCTGCGCAATCATGGCCTCGGATAAATCCACGCCCAGATAGCTGATCTCCTTTCGCCGGTGCCGCCTGGCCAGAAATGCCAGCAGAGCGCCGTAGCCGCAGCCGACGTCGGTCAGGGAGAAGGGCGCTGAAAAGTCGCACAAACGCAGGAGTTGCACGAAGCGCAGCTCCTGCGTCGGCCGGCACGGCCAGTCCACCCCCAAGGGGGTCGGGCCGTAAGTTTCGACCTTTTGCGTGTAGTACTGGCCAATCGCCGAATGCAAAGCCGCCAAGGCGGGTTCAGCGGACAGGTGCCCGGTCATCGCGGCAATCGGCCAGACGGCTTATTTCTTGGCGCGTTTCTTGGCCGCTGGCTTGGCAGCAGGTTTGGCCGCCGGCTTGTCGGCAGGTTTCTTGGCCGCCGAAATCGGCTGCATGGGGATGGAGATCGTCAGGTAGTCCTGTTCCAGGTAGTGGATGGGCTGGCTCTTGTCGATGATCTTCACTTCCGTGTTCGACTTGTCGCCGCGCATGTCGTGGGAGGTGAAATAGACCGGCAAGGGCGTCTTGGCGGCCAGGTTCTTGATGAGGGCGTCCACGATGGCGGCGTCGCCGTCCAGGCCCTTTTTGTTGGAACCATGGCGGTACAGGTTGCCCAGCAGGTTCTGCCAGAGGTTCTTGACCTCGTTGTTGCGGGCGCCCAGGTTCAGCGCGGCGCAGCTCATCTTGAACGAACGGCCCTTCTTGAAGAGCTTGAACTCCTTTTGCAGGGCGACCATTTCCAGGATGCCGCCGAAATGCGACTCTTTGCCCTGCGAGGGCGCAAAGCGCAGGTTCAATTCATCCAGCATCGTTCCGATGTAGATGTCGTGTTCTTTCATGAAATAACCCATAGATTTCTCCTGCTGTTTCGATTGATGGAATGACCGCGGTGTTTTTGTAACTCTGCTACGGGCGTTGAGCGCCTCTTGTCAGGAGCCTTGTTTCCCCCCGAAAACCGGTCATTTCGTGGATAAGGGAAAAACTCCTCATTTGGAAGGATATCGTAAGCGAAGTAACAAACTATTACGCCCTCTTTTTGTAGGAGGGATTACCCGGTAGGCAAAGAATTAGACCCGATCTGGCGCTTGTGAAAAAAAACCGCTTTGAAGAGTGCCCTTGCAGCGCGCTTTTCCGGGCCATTGCCGACAAAATAAGGGCCCTAGGTCCCTGAATCCCCCAGAACACAACAGCGAGAGTCCGGTATATGCCCTTGATCGTGGTGATTGATGATGACGCAGGCACGCGCATGCTGGTCACCCAGGTGCTCAAGAAGGAAGGCCATGAGGTCATGGAGGCCGACGACGGCGCCAAGGGCCTGGAACTGATCCGCGAATTCAGGCCGGACGTGGTGGTCAGCGACATCCAGATGCCCCAGCTGGACGGCTTCGAGGTGCTCGACAGGGTGCGCAACGACGACGCGCTGGCCACCACCGCCGTGATTTTGCTGACCTCGCTGCAGGACCGCACCCACATGCGCCAGGGCATGACCACCGGCGCCGACGACTACCTGACCAAGCCCTTTGCCCCGCAGGAGCTGCGCGAGGCGGTCAACGCCCAGCTCAACAAGCTCACCCGGGCGGAGGCCATGCGTGCCCAGGTGGTGGACAAGGCCGTCCAGCTGGCGCTGGTGGAGCAGGGCCAGAAGATCAGCGACCTTTACGAGATGCGCATGGCGCAGTCGCTGAGCCAGCAGTGGCCCGAGACCGGCGCGGTGCAGGACAACGACAAGTTCGCCAGCGCCACGGTGCTGTTCGCCGACATGCGCGACTACGGCCTGTGGACACAGTGCCTTTCCGGCCCGGAACTCAGCGACGTCGTCAAGCGGCTCTACAGCAGCGTCGGCGACACCGTCTACCTGTTCGGCGCGCATTACATGCAGTTTGTCGGCGACGGCATGTTGTGCGTGTTTGTCGACGCCGCCGACACCCAGTCGGTCAACCACGGCCTGCGCGCCATTCGCGCGGCCCTGGGGCTGGCCGATGCCACCAAGCGCATAGACACCTATGTGCGCCAGCGCTTTCCGGAGCGGGGCCTGCCGAACTTCGCCCTGGGCGTGGCCCTGCACACCGGCCCCGTCGCTTTTGCGCGCCTGGACGGGCTGATAGGCCGCTCCGGCCAGACCACGCCCATAGGCGACACGGTGGCCGCCGCGCTCAGGCTGTTCCAGGGCCAGCCCTCGCTGGACTGGACCATCGCCGCCAGCGTGCAGGCCACGCGGCTGGTGACCGGCGCGGTGCGCACCGGCCGCCGCGCGCTGGTGCAGATCGCGGGACGCGCCAAGCCGCTGGATACCGTGGAAATCGTGGGGCTGGCATGACCACGCCCCAGGTGGCAGCCGCGGCAGGCAGCCTGCGCGGGCGCAGTTGGTCGCTGCGCGCGGTGCTGGTCACCAGCCTGCTGCTGTTTTCGCTGGTGCCGGCCGCCACCGTGGGCTGGTTTTTGTACCGCAGCAACCTGCAAAGCGTGCAGACACTGGCCGAAAAAACCGTGGACGGCGTGGCGCAGCGGGCGCAGATCAGCACCCAGGAGCACCTGGCGCAGGCCCACGTCGTGCTCAACGGCCTGGTCCAGGACCAGCCCGGCGAGGCCGGCGTGGCGCGCGCGCGCCAGCTGATCCAGAACCCCGCCCTGTTCGAGCAGACCGCCTTTGCCATGACCCGCATGACGCCCCAGGTGCCCCTCATGGTCCTGGCCACCCATCGCGGTGAATACCTGGGCGTCGAGGCGCTTGCCTCGGGCGGCGGCCACGCCACGCAGGTGGCGGTGCGCAAGGAAGGCGGTCAGGGCCGCACCTTCTTTTCCGCCGAATATGCCGGCGACCGCCGGCAAAAAACCAGCACCGAGGCCGCGAACCATGAGCCCCGCACCCGCGCGTGGTACCAGGGAGCGATGGAGAACAAGGGCCGCAGCTTTACCGCCGTGGCGCCTTCGGAAGCCCACAACCAGCTGCTGATCACCCTGTCGCAGCCTGTTTACGGCGCGGACGGCGGCTCGCTGGGCGTCTTCGCTGTCGACCTGCACCTGGCGCGTCTCAAGGAACTGCTGCAGACCATGGTCTTCAGTGCCCACGGTACGGCTTTCCTGCTCGACGAGAACGGCTTGTTGGTCGCCAACTCCACCATAGACCCGCTGTTCTCCGCGGCGCAGGGCAAGCTTGAGCGCAGGCGACCGATGGACAGCCGCAACCCCATCGTTCGCAGCGCCTACAACGAAGTGGCCTCCAGCCTGGGCAGGACGCTGCCCGACAGCGTGCAGCGCGTGGCTTTTTTGCACCGTGTGCCCATGGAGGGCGATACCCTGATCGTGGTGCTCAAGCCCTTCGGCGAGAGCCTGGGGCTGCGCTGGAGCCTGGTGGTGGCCGCACCCGAAAGCGACTTTGCCGCCGCCAGCCAGGCCGCCCTGCAAAAAACCCTGGCCGTGATGGCCTTCGCGCTGGTGCTGGGCGCGGGGCTGGCGACCTGGCTGGCCTACCGCCTGAGCCGGCGCTTCCGGGGCTTGAGCATCGCCGCTGCGCAGCTGGCGCGCGCCGAGGTGCCGCAGGTGCAGCAAAACGCCCGCATCACCGAGGTGCGGCAGCTGTCGCAGGCCATGCACGACAGCGCCGAGGAAATCCTGCGCAACCGCGCGGCCATCGACGCGCAGAACATCGCCTTGCAGGACGCCAACGAGACGCTGGAGGCGCGGGTCGCCAGCCGCACCGCCGAGCTGGCGGCGTCCCGCGAGGAGGCGCTCGCCGCGGCGCGCGCGAAGGCCGCCTTCCTGGCCACCATGAGCCACGAGATCCGCACCCCGCTCAACGGCGTGGTGGGCATGACCACCCTGCTGGCCGACACGCCGCTGGACCCCGAGCAGCGCGACTACCTGCACACCATGCGCGTCTCCAGCGACCAGCTGCTGGGTGTGATCAACGACATCCTGGATTTTTCCAAGATCGAGTCCGGCAAGCTGGATCTCGAAAACGAGCCGCTGAACCTGCTGGCCACCATCGAGGAGGCCTGCGACATAGGCGCGCCGCGCGCGCGCGAAAAAGGCCTGGAGCTGCTGGTCGACATGGGCGACGAACTGCCCACCTGGGTGCGCGGCGACGTCACGCGCCTGCGCCAGGTGCTGCTGAACTTCGTCAACAACGCCGTCAAGTTCACCGAGCGCGGCCAGGTCATCGTCTCGGCCCACGTGCTGGAGGACGCTACCCCCGAGCGCGGCGGGCTGATCGAGTTCCGCGTCAAGGATTCCGGCATAGGCATTCCGCTGGACCGGCAGTCCGCGCTGTTCCAGTCCTTCACCCAGGTCGATACCAGCACCACCCGCAAATACGGCGGCACCGGCCTGGGCCTGGCCATCTGCAAACGCCTGGCCGGCCTGATGGGCGGCGGCGTCGGGCTGGAGTCCGCACCCGGCCAGGGCTCCACCTTCTGGTTCACCGCGCGGCTGGGTTATGCCGATGCGCCGGAAATCGCCCAGCTGTCCTCGCTGCACATGGTCAGCCTGGCGGGCAAGCGTGTGCTGGTGGTGGACGACACCCCGGTCAACCTGCGCATCCTCGACAAGCAGCTCAGGCGCTGGGGCATGGAGCCCGCCCTGTTCGAGCGCGCCAGCGAGGCGCTGGACTGGCTGCGCAGCCAGCCGCCCGTGGACGTGGTGGTGACCGACATGCACATGCCCGAGATGGACGGCCAGACTTTTGCGCAGACCCTGCGCGAGCGCCACCCGGGCACCCGCATCGTGCTGCTGACCTCGGGCACCATGCCCACCGGCGAGCAGGCCAAGGTGTTCGACGCGCGCCTGCTCAAGCCTTACCGGCAGTCCCAGCTGTTCGAGGCCATCGCCCGCATCACCTCGGCGCCGGAAGCGGCCAAGGCCGTGGCCGAAGCCGGCAAGGTCGAATCGCGCAACCAGTTCATCCTGGTGGCCGACGACAACGCCGTGAACCTCAAGGTGGCCCTGGCCATGCTGGCCAAGCTGGGCTACGAGGCCGCCACCGCCCTCAACGGGCGCGAGGCGGCGGACCGGGTGGCCGCCTCGCTGCGCCCCGAAGGCGGCGTGAGCAGCCGCGACGGCCCGCGGCCCTATGCCGCCGTCCTGATGGACGCCAACATGCCGGTGATGGACGGTTTTGCCGCCTCGCGCGAGATCATCGCGGCCCACGGCGCGGCCGCGCCGCCCATCATCGCGCTGACGGCCTCGGTGCTCGAAGAGGATCGCCAGCGCTGCCTGGCGGCCGGCATGGTGGGTTTCCTGCCCAAGCCGCTGCGCATCGACGAGCTGTCGGAGGCGCTGGCCCGCTACGCCCGCAAGCCCGAGGATGCCGGCGCCGCGAGAATCATGGCGGCCGAAGCCATGCCGGCCCAGGGCACATCGCCGCAAGCCGGGGCACCTTCAGTGGTCCTGATGGACTGGAGCCGGCTGGAGCAGTTCAAGGAATTCGACGACGAGGAGCGCAGCATGACGCGCGAGGTGATCGCGCTGTTCGCCAGCGACGCGCCCAACCGCATCGACGACATACGCGCGGCGCTGGAGGCTTCGGACAGCGCCGAGCTCTCGCGCGCCGCGCACGCCCTCAAGGGCGCGGCGTCCAACGTGGGCGCCGAGGCCCTCAGCGATGCCTGTTTTGTGCTCGAGCAGTCCTGCCTGCAGGGCCAGTGGCCGGCCGATGCGGGCCAGCAGGTGGCGCGGGTGTGCGAACTGGCCGAGCGGACCCGGCACGCACTGAACGACTGGATGGCCAGCCCCGCTTAGGCCGCAGCCTGCGTCCGGGCCAGCTCTTTGTAGAAAGGCGTGAAGTCCGGCTCCGTCAGGCGCAACAGCGCCTCAAAGCTGTCGATCACGAAGTATTGCTGCTGGAAGGTGTCGATCTTGTAGGTCGAGGACATGCAGCGCAGCAGCTCGGCGTTGTCGCGCAGCGGGATGCGCTTGGGCTCGGACGACTCCACACTCCAGGCCAGCTCGCCCGGGCTGCTCAGGATGCCGGCGCCGTAGGCGCGGACGTCGTCGCCGCCTTTTTTGTCGCGCATCAGGCCGAACTCAATGGTGTACCAGTACAGGCGCGAGAGCATCTCGACCGCGCCGGGAATCGGCTGCGTCCCATGGGTGCCGTGCTCCAGCGCATGCGCCTTCAGCGCGCCCTTGCCGTAGGCCTGGATGTGGTCGGCGTAGCTCGGGTCGAACAGCAGCGGCACATGGCCGAACAGGTCGTGGAAGATGTCGGGCTCGACGATGTAGTCGAACTCGACCGGTGTGCGTATCCAGTCCGTCACTGGGAATTTGCGGTTCGCCAGCAGCGTGAAGAACGGCACCTCGGGAATCAGCCCCGGTACGCCCACCAGTTGCCAGCCGGTGGCCTTGAAGAGGCGTTCGTTGATGTCCTCGAAGCGCGGGATCGCGTCGCTCGCGCCCAGGCTGGGCAGGGCCTTGATGAAGGCGCTGCAGGCCCGTCCCGCCAGCAGGGCCGATTGGCGCGTGTAGAGGCGCCGGTAGGTGTCGTGGTCCTGCGCGGTATAGGCCGCGTAATTTTGCGGGCAGGTGTAGTCCGCGTTGACCTGGCCGCCGCGCGCATAGTCGCCGCGCGGCGGCCGGTCGGACTGGCCGTACACCGCCGGCGGCGGGGTGCTATTGCTTTTGCTGTCGGCTACTTCAGCCATTGGCTCTCCACACGTTGGTATTCACCGCTGGCGCGCGCCAGGTGCAGCCACTGGTCGACGTAGGCCTTGAAGGGCACGTCGCCGCGCGGCAGCAGGTAGGCCATTTCGCCGTACTGCAGCGGCTTGTCGGGGTTGATCGCGCACAGGCCCGGCTTGAGCCTTTGCTGGGTGATGGCCTCGGCCGATTCGGTGACGAACACGTCGGCGCGGTTGGCCAGAATTTCGTCAAAAATCGTCAGGTTCTCGGGGTTGAGCCGCATCTGCGCTTGCTTGAAGTTGGCGCGGGCAAAACGCTCGTTGCTGCCGCCCGGGTTGAAGATCACGCGCGTCGTCGGCTTGTCGATGTCGGCCACCGTCTGGTACTTGGCCACGTCGGCGCAGCGCGCGATAGGCGTCTTGCCGTTGACCATATAAGGGGCGCTGAAAAAAGCCTTCTTCTGCCGCTCGGTGGTCACCGAAATGCCGCCCACGGCCAAGTCGCATTTGCCGGCCGTCATGTCGGGCATCAGGTTGGACCAGCTGGTCTTGACCCATTCCGGCTTCACGCCCAGGCTGGCCGTCAACGAGGCCATCAGGTCCACGTCTATGCCCTCGAAGCTGCCGTCCGGCTTCTGGAAGCTGAAGGGCTTGTAGTCGCCCGGCGTGCAGATGCGCAGCACGCCGGCTTTTTGCACGGCGTCCAGGCTGGACGCGGTCTGGGCCGAAGCGGCGCCGCAGGCGAGCAGCGATGCCGAGGCGAGGCCGAGCAGGGCCAGAGGGCGTTGCAGTTTCAGGCGAAGGGACATGGCAATCTCCGTAAGGGGGTGGTCGATGGGAGCTTTATTGTGCCCCCGCTTTTCAGGCTGCCTTTGCGTCCGCCAGAACCCCGCGGCGCATCTGGTCCAGTTCGATGCTCTCGAACAGCGCCTTGAAATTGCCCTCGCCGAAGCCGTCGTCGCCCTTGCGCTGGATGAACTCGAAGAAGATGGGCCCCAGCTGGTTTTCGCTGAAGATCTGCAGCAGCAACGCGCCCTTTTTGCCGTCCACCAGGATCTTGCGCTTCTTCAGGTCCGCCACGCTTTCGCCGTGGCCCGGGATACGCTTGTCGACCAGCTCGTAATAAGTGTCTATGGTGTCCAGCAGCTTCACGCCGCTGGCGCGCAGCGCGTCCACCGTGGCGAACAGGTCGTTGCTGCCCATGGCGATGTGCTGTATGCCCTCGCCCTGGTAGCGGTCCAGGTATTCCTGGATCTGGCCGGCCTTCTCGTTGCCCTCTTCATTGATCGGGATGCGGATCTTGCCGCAGGGGCTGGTCATGGCCTTGCTTTTCACGCCGGTGACCTGGCCTTCGATGTCGAAGTAGCGGATCTCGCGGAAGTTGAACAGCCGCTCGTAAAAGCCCGCCCATTCGTCCATGCGGCCGCGGTGCACGTTGTGCGTCAGGTGGTCGATATAGGTCAGGCCGTGGCCCGCCGGGTTCAGCGCATCGGCCTCGACGCCGGGCAGGGGCTCGAAGTCCACGTCGTAAAAGCCGATGTTGCCGATGTCGCCGGGCTGCGCGCCGTTCTTGCCGCGCCATTTGTCGATGAAATAAATGATGGAGTCGCCGATGCCCTTGATGGCCGGAATGTTGAGCTCGCCCGGGCCCGCCGTGTGGGCATAACCCCAGGCGCCCAGCGAGATGGCGCGCTCATAGGCGAATTTGGCGTCCTTCACGCGAAAGGCGATGGCGCAGACGCTGGGGCCGTGCTGGCGCGCAAAGCGCTGCGCGAAGGAATCGGGCTCGGCGTTCAGGATGAAGTTGATGCCGCCCTGGCGGTACAGCGTCACGTTCTTGTGGCGGTGCTTGGCGATCGGCTTGAAGCCCATGCGCACAAACAGCGCCGCCATGGCGGCCGGGTCGGGGGCGGCGTATTCGATGAACTCAAAGCCGTCCGTGCCCATGGGGTTGTCCCAAGCCGCGCCTTGTTCAAAGTTCAGGGCGGCGTCGCTGCGTGCGTTCATGCATGTCTCCAGAATGTTGGGGGTATGCATGGGACTTTAGCGGCGCCGCCCATCAGTTTTACTGCGAAATAGGGCGTTTGAATTGCTTGTAACGCAGTAAACCTGCAAAATAAGCGGAATGGAAACACTCGACAAGCTCGATCGCCAGATTCTGCGCAAACTTCAGGATGACGGCCGCGCCACCTACGACCAGCTGGCCGAGCAGGTGGGCCTCTCGCCCAGCGCGGTGCTCAGGCGCGTCAAGCGGCTCGAGGAAAGCGGCGTCATAGACCGCTATGTGGCGCTGGTCAAACCCGAGGCCGTGGGCCTGGGCCTGACGGCTTACCTCAACGTACGGCTCGAAAAGCACACCGAAAGCCACAAGCGCAACCCCATGGACTTGTTCCGTGCCAGCGTGCAGACCTGGCCCGAGGTGGCCGAATGCGCGGCGCTGACAGGGGAAATGGACTATTTGCTGCGTGTACTGGTCGAGGACATGGCCCACTACAGCCGCTTCATCATGGACACCCTGCTCAAGCACCCCAGCGTGCAGGACTGCAAAACCAGCTTTGTACTGGACCGGGTCAAGGCAACCACAGCCGTGCCTTTGTGAGGTCTGGGCGAGTCAGCCCCGCGTCAACAATCGGGTAGCCAATGGCTGTGTGCTGGATTTGGCAGGACGCGGGCCTGAATTTTGTTGTTGCGATGCAACATTTTTCCCTCCAAAGCCGATTCACTATGATTTTGATAGCTTATTGAGTCCTATTGACGGGCCAGGTGCCTGGTTTTGGCTGGCCTCCCTATTGAGGTCCTTTGAGAAGCCCCTAGGCTGGGAATTCTAGGGAAAACCCTTATATTGAAGCCATGGTTTCACCCGGCACACTTTTAAAAGCATCCTACAACGCGAGCAAGGAGTTCTTCCGCCCGCCTGTAGCAGAGACGCGCCCGCCCCAGCAGCAGCCTGCCGCCGCCCCGCATGTCCAGCCAGTCATGGTCCCCATCCGTTCCATAGGCCCCAGCCACGGGGAACGCATCGCCACCCATTTGCTGGCCCTGGGCGAACACGACCGTTATTTGCGCTTCGGCTACGCAGCCAATGACGAGCAGGTGCGCCGTTATGTCGACAGCCTGAACTTCGACCGCGACGAGATCTTCGGCATCTACAACCGCAAGCTGCAGCTGATCGCCATGGCCCACCTGGCGCATTCGACCGACCCCAACCTCAAGAGCTGCGCCGAATTCGGCGTCTCGGTGCTGGCCCAGGCCCGCGGCCGGGGCTACGGTTCGCGCCTGTTCGACCGCGCCGTGATGCACGCCCGCAACGACGGCGTCGACATGATGTTCATCCACGCGCTCAGCGAAAACACCGCCATGCTCAACATCGCCCGCAAGGCCGGCGCCACCATCGTGCGCGACGGCTCCGAAAGCGAGGCCTACCTCAAGCTGCCCCCGGCCGACCTGGATTCGCGCATGACCGAAATGGTCGAAGAGCAGATCGCCCAGACCGATTACCGCCTCAAGGTCCAGGCCAAGCAGTTCTGGGACTTGCTGGGGGTGATCCAGGAAGTGCGGCAAGGGGTGCGGGACGGTAGGGACCGGATGCCCATGTAGTTTGGGTGACCTGGCCGGTCGGGCTGTCTCTCTGCTGAGGGCGGTTGGCCGGGGTTGCCCGGCGGCAACTCACTTTTCTTTGCTTCGCCAAAGAAAAGTAAGCAAAAGAAAGGCGACCCTGGTGTCTGCGACCCTTCGCTTCGCTACGGGCAGCCTGTGGTGCTCGGTCCAGACGGGGTCAAAAACAACTCGCTTCGCTCAAACACGTTTTTGCCCTTATCCGTCTGGACCTGCGCTCCTCGGCGCATACACAAGGGGCCCGACTACCAACAGCCAACAGCCGAAGACAGAATCCCGAATACCTGAAACCACAAGGACACGCCATGGCGTGTCCTTGTTTGTCTTGGTTTGTTCTTTGGTATTTCTCTTTTGTCCCCGCTCCCGATTGTCCCGTCCTGGCTGGGCCGAGGAGCGCAGACGTAGGCGGATCAGGGATCGCGCTTGTCTGAGCCGAAGGCGAGTTTGCGCGAGACCCCGCCGTAGTCGAGCACCGCAGGTTGCCCGTAGCGCAGCGGAGGGACCCAGACTGCGGGTCGCCTTTTCTTTGCTTACGTTCTTTTGGCGAAGCAAAAGAAAGTAAGTCGCCCGCCGGGGCGAGACCCGGCCAGCAAGCCTATGCAAAGGGCAGGGGCGCGCAAGGCCGGAGCAAGACCCGGCCCAAGCAACCGATACAACCAAAGATTTCGTTCATCCCCCACTCCATACTCAATTGCTATCAAACAAGTAGCACCACAGCCCCAGTCACAAAAGGTTGGCAGGAGAAATTTCCTGTAAACCCTGCCGCCCCACCCTCACCATCAAAGATTTCAGCTATCCTTACCCCCTTCACAACTACCGACCGCCATCACGTGTCCGACGTTCCCCCCAGTCGGTCTTCCAGGCCAGAAGACAAGCGAGGCTTTCTGCAAAAGCTCGCTGAAATGCTCCACCCAGGTCCCGACTCGAAAGACGAGTTGATCGAAACCCTGGTGGAGGCCCAGGACAATGACGTTATTGGCGCCCAGAGCCGCGAGATGCTCGAGGGCGTGATCCGCATGGCCGACATGACGGCCGGCGACGTCATGGTGGCGGCGCCGCGCATGGACGTGATCAACATCGACGCGCCTTTCGACGAGTTGCTGCACCTGGTCATAGACACCGCCCACTCGCGTTTTCCCGTCTATGAAGGCGAAAAGGAAAACATCCTCGGCATCCTGATGGCCAAGGATTTGCTGAAACTGCAGCGCGCGCCCGAACTCAACATCAAGGCCTTGCTGCGCCCTGCCGTCTTTGTGCCAGAAAGCAAGGGCCTGAACGACCTGCTGCGCGAGTTCCGCGGCAACCGCAACCACCTGGCCATCGTGATCGACGAGTTCGGCCGCGTGGCCGGCCTGATCACGATTGAAGACGTGCTCGAGCAGATCGTCGGCGAGATCGAGGACGAATTCGACATTGCCGAGGACGAGGGCGACATCTTCGGCCTGACCGACCACACCTACCGGGTCAGCGGCGACACCTCGATAGAGCGTGTCAACGAGGCTTTCGGCGTGACGCTGCCGGAAACCGATTTCGACACCATAGGCGGGCTGGTGGCGCACGAGATGGGCCATGTGCCCAAGCGCGGCGAACACTACGCGCTGGCCGGCCTGCAATTCACGGTGCTGCACACCAAAGGTGGCGCGGTGCGCTGGTTCAAGGTATCGCCGGTATCCGCCGGCGTCTGACGACACACACAATAAAGTAAAGAGGGCAATATATGGCACGGGACTCGATCCACAGCATGATGTCCCACCTGCCGACCTTGCCCGCCTTGCTCGAGCATGCGCGCAACCTGCCGCCGCGCAAGGGCTTCTCGCCCTTCCAGCTGGTCATGGTCCTGGTCGCGGGTTGCCTGCATGCCGCCAGCATGGCCTGGCCCTTTGATTTCGCCTTCCTGCAGGGCCAGCCCCTGGGCGGCATGCAGCTGCTGGCGATGTTCCTGTTCGCCGCGCAGATCGACAGCTGCCGCTCCATGAAGCGCGCCGCCTGGCTGGGCGTCGCCTTCGGCACGGCCATGCTGTGCAGCACTTTCTGGTGGCTGTTCATTTCCATGCATTTCTACGGTGGGCTGGCCGCGCCGCTGACGGTGCTGGCCGTGGTGCTGCTCGCGGCCTTTTTGTCGCTGTACTACGCTGCGGCGGGCGCGCTTTTTGTGCGGCTGGCGCCGCGCCGCAAGCTGCCGCGCGCCCTGGTGTTCGCCTCGCTATGGCTGCTGGCCGAGCTGGCCCGCGTCGAATTCTTCACCGGCTTTCCCTGGGGCGAGGGCGGCTACGCCCATGTGGACGGCTGGGCCAGGCCGCTGGCGGCCTGGGTGGGCGTGCACGGCATCACCTTCCTGGCGGCGCTGGCCGCCGCCTGGCTGGCCATGGCCTTGCGCGCTTCCCGCATGCAGTGGGTGACCGCGATCGCCATCGTGCTGGCCTGCTTTGTCCTGTCCTACCTGCCGGTGCAAAGCGCCTTGCCGGGGGCGGCGGGTTCCAATGCGGCCGCCGAGCCGCTGCAGGTCACGCTGCTGCAGGGCAACATCCCGCAGAACGAAAAATTCCAGAGCGGCACCGGCGTGGCCACCGCACTGCAGTGGTACGGCCAGCAACTGCGCGACGCGAAGACGCCGCTGGTGGTGGCGCCCGAGACCGCCATTCCGCTGCTGCCCATGCAGTTGCCCGACGGTTATTGGCGGGCGCTGCAGTCGCGCTTTGCCACCGGGCAGCAGGCGGCACTGGTCGGCATGCCCGTGGGCAGCCCCCAGGCCGGGTATGCCAACTCGGTGGTCGGCTTCAAGCCCGGGCAGCCCGAGCTCTACCGCTTTGACAAGCACCACCTGGTGCCTTTCGGCGAATTCGTTCCGCCCGGCTTTCGCTGGTTCATCGACATGATGCGCATCCCGCTGGGCGACTTCAACCGCGGCGCGGTCGGCCAGGCTTCTTTTGAATGGAAAGGCCAGCGGCTGGCGCCCAACATCTGCTACGAAGACCTGTTCGGCGAAGAGCTGGGCGCGCGTTTTGCCGACCCGGCGCTGGCGCCCACGATTTTTGTCAACGTCAGCAACATCGCCTGGTTCGGCAACACCGTGGCGATAGACCAGCACCTGCAGATCTCGCGCATGCGCGCGCTCGAATTCAGCCGCCCCATGATCCGCGCCACCAACACCGGCGCCACCGTCATCATCGACCATACCGGCAAGGTCACGTATTCGCTGGAGCGCCACACGCGCGGCGCGCTGGTCGGCGAGGTCGAGGGCCGCAACGGCATCACGCCTTATGCCGAGTGGGTGTCGCGTTACGGCCTGTGGCCGTTGTGGGGGCTGGGATTGGGTATCGCGGTTCTGGCACTCTTGTTCCGCCGTCGCTAGACTGGCTCACCCCGTCGGACGCTCACTGCGTGTAGCGCCTTCCCCCTTCCAGGGGCGGCGCCAGCGGCCTGGCGAAGCCAGTTCCGCGGCCCCTGCTGAAGGGGCGAACTTAGGGCGTCCGAAGGGGTGGGTTAGCTTGTTGATGCCATCACGCCATGTAACAGGTCAGGCAGCATCTCCAGCATGCGCAGCGCATCCTGGCCCGGCGGCGTGCTGGTGGCGAAATACATCTGCAGCGGCGCATGGGCGAACTCATGCAGCGGCACCGCCGTCAGCGAGGCCGGGTCCAGGTTGCTGGCCGTGAGAAAGTCCACCACCGTCCAGCCCATGCCGCGCCTGACCAGCTCCAGCGCCAGCCGCGAGGTCTGCACCTGCAGGCCCGCCGGGGCGCTCAGGCCCAGGTGGCGGGCCAGCTCGTCGATCGAGCTGCACATCGGGTCCTCGCCCACCAGGCGTATCAGCGGCATGCCGGCCAGGAAGGACATCGGGTTCTGCCGGCGCGCGCGCACCGCGCGCTGCCAGATCTCGCGCGTGACGGCCAGGTAGAGCGGCCCGCTCACCAGCGTCGTGCTGGTCAGCAGCGGGTGCGGGTGTTCGTAAAAGCCCAGCGCGAAGTCCACGCCGCGCGTCAGCAGGGCCTGCACCATCTGGTCCTGGTGCAAGGTGCGCACCTCGACGCGCACGCGCGGATACCGCGCCATGTGCCGCTCCAGCACCAGCGGTAAAAATTCGTGGCTGATGGACGGGATGGCCGCCAGCCGCACCTGGCCGTCGGCCGCCTGCCGCAGGTTGACGGCCATGCGCTTGAGCCCGTCCAGCTTCTGGTGGATTTGCGCGGATTCCTCAAACAGCACCCGCGCCTCCGGCGTGGGCGCCAGCGAGCCCTTGCCACGCGTGAACAGCTTGTAACCCAGCTGCAGCTCGGTGTGTGAAATGGTCTTGCTGACGGCCGAGGGCGTGATGCAGATCAGCCGCGCGGCGGCGCTCATATTGCCCGTCTGCATGACGGCCTGGAAGACTTCAAGTTGCCTGAGGTTCATCGTGGTGCCGGGTGCCGGAGCGGGGAAAAGGGGTGGGTTGCTGTGGGGTGTGAGTTTCATTCATACCCCTCGTTACATTATGCATCGCCGCTTTTTGATGGTCTGGCTACGATGAGCCACCTTTGGCCTGGTGCCGGAGGAGACATCGGGACGCGGGCCAAGGCATTGACACTTTTTCACAGCTGTCTTTCAAGGCCCGCGACCCGGCAGAACTATTTCACCTTCCTGGGATATCTCATGCAAATCGCTTCCACCCTCCTGAAAATGGGCGCCGGGCTCGGCTTCGTCGCCTTCACCGCGCTGGGCACGCCAGCCTCCGTGCTGGCGCAAACCGCCGGCAAACCCAATGTCGTGATCCTGGCCACCGGCGGCACCATTGCCGGCGCCGGCGCCTCGGCCCTGAACAGCGCCACCTACGCCGCCGCGAAAGTGCCGGTCGACAAGCTGCTGGCCGGCCTGCCCGAGCTGGCCAACATCGCCAACGTCAAAGGCGAGCAGGTCTCGCAGATCGCCTCGGAAAGCTTTACCAACG
The DNA here is from genome assembly GCF_056401275.1 of Polaromonas sp. P4_F6. Classification (NCBI taxonomy): domain Bacteria; kingdom Pseudomonadati; phylum Pseudomonadota; class Betaproteobacteria; order Burkholderiales; family Comamonadaceae; genus Polaromonas; species Polaromonas sp. P4_F6. Next base: position 42,068 of record NZ_JBFUJQ010000007.1, read on the forward strand.
ACAACCTCATGAAGCTGGGCAAGCGCATCTCGGCGCTGGTCAAGCAGTCCGACGTGGACGGCATTGTCGTCACCCACGGCACCGACACGCTGGAAGAAACCGCCTATTTCCTGAACCTCGTGATCCGCACCAGCAAGCCCATCGTGGTGGTGGGCTCCATGCGTCCCGGCACGGCGCTGTCGGCCGACGGCGCGCTCAACCTGTTTGACGCCGTCAGCGTGGCCGCCAGCAAGGATGCGGCCGGCAAGGGCGTGCTGGTCACCATGAACGATGAAATCCAGAGCGGGCGCGACGTCACCAAGACCATCAACATCAAGACCGAGGCCTTCAAGAGCCAGTGGGGCCCGCTGGGCATGGTGGTGGAAGGCAACAACTACTGGTTCCGCGCGCCCGTCAAGCGCCACACCGCGCAGTCCGAGTTCAACATCGACGACTTCGACGCGCTGGCGCCGGTGGAAATCGTTTACGGCTACGGCAACGTCTCGCGCACCGCCCTGGACGCCGTCGCCAAGACCGGCATCAAGGCCCTGATCCACGGCGGCACCGGCAACGGCTCGGTGGCCGACCGCATCGTTCCCGTGCTGCAGGAAGTGCGCGCCAAGGGCATACAGGTGGTGCGCTCCTCGCGTGTGCCCGAAGGTTTTGTGCTGCGCAACGCCGAACAGCCCGACGACAAGTACGACTGGGTGGTCGCGCACGACCTGAACCCGCAAAAGGCCCGCATCCTGGCCGCCGTGGCCCTGACGAAGAACGTGGACAGCAAGGAACTGCAGCGCATCTTCTGGCAGTACTGAGCCTTTCCGGGGCGTAAAGACAAAAGGGCGATGCCGGTAACGGCATCGCCCTTTTTTCATGGGCCGGTGGGGCCTGGTTGCTTAGAGCTGGCTCATGCCGCCGTCGACGATCAGTTCGGTGCCCACAATGAAGGCAGCGTCGGGCGACGACAGGTAAACCACGGCGCTGGCCACCTCGTCGGGCGTGCCGAAGCGCTTGACCGGCACTTGCGCCTGGATGCCGGCGGCCAGCGCATCCAGCTGGTCGGCGGGCACGCCCAGCTTGCCGTAAAGCGGTGTCGTCACCGGGCCGGGGCTCACCACATTGACGCGTATGCCGCGCACCACCAGCTCGGCCGACAGCGTCTTGGCCAGTGAAATCAGCGCGGCCTTGCTGGCGGCATAGACGCTGGAGTTCGGCATGCCGATGTGGGCATTGATGGAGCCGTTCAGGATGACGGCGGCGCCCGTGTTCAGCAGCGGCGACAGCGCCTGGATTGCAAAGAAGGCGCCCTTCACGTTGACGTTGAAGGTCTGGTCCCAGAGCGCTTCGTCCACGCCTTCCAGCGGCGAAAACTTCGCGACGCCGGCGTTGATGAAGATCGCGTCCAGCGTGATGCCCTGGGCGCGCAGCGCGCCGGCCAGCGCCTGGGCGGCGCCGCTTTCGCCCGCGTCGTTGCGCAGCGCGATGGCGCCTTCGCCGAGTTGGGCTTTGGCTTGATTCAGCGTGGCCTCGTCGCGGCCGGTGATGACGACGCGGGCGCCTTGTGCGGCGAATTGCAGCGCCGTGGCCAGGCCAATGCCGCTGTTGCCGCCCGTGACGAGCACGGTCTTGTTGGCAAAACGGGGTGTGAAGGAGGAGGTTTGTGCGGTGGTCATATCAGTTTCCTGGAGTCGTTTGTTGAAGGGTTTTCTGGTTCGGCGAGCCTTCCGGCTTGCCGATGGGTCCAATGTACGGTTCATGTTCTCTAAGAAGAAGGCCTGAAAAGTGTTTTAATCATTCAGGTTTTATGAATGTCAAGCACTGGAGACGCCGTCATGGACCGTTTGCGAGCCTTTGAGGTATTTGCCGCCGTGGTGGGGCGCGGCAGTTTCACGCGCGCGGCTGATGCGCTGGACACCTCGCCGGCCAACGTCACGCGCTACATCAACGAGCTGGAAGCCCACCTGGGCACGCGCCTGCTCAACCGCAGCTCACGCAGGCTCTCGCTCACCGAAAGCGGCGAAGCGCTGTATGAGCGCAGCAAATCCATCCTCGAGGAGGTCGCCGACGCTGAAGCGCTGGCCTCGTCGGCCACCTTGCAGCCGCGCGGGCGCCTGCGCATCAACGCTCCCGTGAGCTTCGGCATACGCCAGCTGGCGCCGCTGTGGCCGCGCTTCATGCAAAGTTATCCCGGCGTGGAGCTCGACATCGCGCTCAGCGACCGCGTGGTCGACATCGTCGAAGAGGGCTACGACCTCGCCATCCGCATCTCGCGCGCCGGCCCCGCCGCCCACGCGGCGCGCAAGCTGGCCACCTCCTGCAACATCGTCTGCGCCGCGCCCGCCTACCTCAAGCAGCACGGCAGCCCCCGGGTGCCGGCCGACCTGGCCGCGCACCGTTGCCTGGGCTACACCTATGCGGCCACCGCCAATGAATGGCATTTCGTCGACGAGCAGGCGCGCCCGCACAAGGTCAAGGTCCAGTACGTCATGCATGCCAACAACGGCGACACGGCCCGCGAAGCGGCCCTGGCCGGGCAGGGCATCATCTGGCAGCCGGCCTTTCTGGTCGGCGACGACCTGCGCGAAGGGCGCCTGCTGCCCTTGCTGCCGGGCTACCGTATGCCCGACATCGACGTGCTGGCCGTCTACCCCAGCCGCCGCCACCTGAGCGCCAAGGTTCGCGTGATGGTGGATTTCCTGGCGCAGGCCTTCAAGGACGGGCCGGCCTGGCATGTGCCGCCCGCCGCCGCTGCGGCGCCCGCGCGCCGTCGCCGCGTAAAATGAACGGTTTAGCACTGCCGCCCATGCGGCCTTGCCTTTCCGGCGCCTGCACAGGCGCCGCGCTTTTGTCCTGAACCCATTCCTATGCTCACTTTCCAGCAAATCATCTTGAAGCTGCAGTCCTACTGGGACGCCCAGGGCTGCGCGCTGCTGCAGCCCTATGACATGGAGGTCGGCGCCGGCACCTCGCACACCGCGACCTTTCTGCGCGCGCTGGGCCCCGAGCCCTGGAAAGCCGCTTATGTGCAGCCCAGCCGCCGCCCCAAGGACGGCCGCTACGGCGAGAACCCCAACCGCCTGCAGCACTACTACCAGTACCAGGTCGTGCTCAAGCCGGCGCCCGCCAACATCCTGGAGCTCTACCTCGGCTCGCTCGAGGCCCTGGGCTTTGACCTCAAGAAAAACGACATCCGCTTCGTCGAGGACGACTGGGAGAACCCCACGCTGGGCGCCTGGGGCCTGGGCTGGGAAGTCTGGCTCAACGGCATGGAAGTCACGCAGTTCACCTACTTCCAGCAGGTCGGCGGCATAGACTGCAAGCCCGCGACCGGCGAAATCACCTACGGCCTGGAACGCCTGGCCATGTATTTGCAGGGCGTGGACAACGTCTACAACCTGGTCTGGACCGAAGGGCCCGACGGCTCCAAGCTGAGCTACGGCGACGTCTACAAACAAAACGAGGTCGAGCAGTCCACCTACAACTTCGAGCACAGCGACGCCGATTTCCTGTTCACCGCCTTCAGCGCGCATGAAAAACAGGCCAAGCACCTCATTGAGGTGCAGCTGGCCCTGCCGGCCTATGAGCAAGTGCTCAAGGCTGCGCACAGCTTCAATTTGCTCGATGCGCGCGGCGCCATCAGCGTGACCGAGCGCGCCGCCTACATAGGCCGCATCCGCAACCTGGCGCGCGCCGTGGCGCAAAGTTACTACGAAAGCCGCGAACGCCTGGGTTTCCCCCTGGCGCCGCGTGAATGGGTTGAAAGCATGAAGAAGAAGGCTGCGTGAGAGCGATGACGATGACAACCCAAAACCTGCTCGTAGAACTGTTTGTCGAAGAACTGCCGCCCAAGGCGCTGAAAAAACTCGGGGATGCCTTTGCCGGCGTGCTGTTCGAGCAGCTCAAGGCCCAGGGCCTGACGGCCGATGCTTCGGCGCTCACCGCCTTTGCCTCGCCGCGCCGCCTGGCCGCGCATGTCACGGCAGTCGCGGCCCAGGCCGCCGACAAGGCCGTTTCGCAAAAACTCATGCCCGTGGCCGTTGGGCTGGACGCCTCCGGCCATGCCACGCCCGCGCTGCTCAAAAAGCTGCAGGCCCTGGGCGCCGACGCGTCGGCGGTCGCCGGCCTCAAGCGCGCGCCCGACGGCAAGGCCGAGGCGCTGTTCTACGACAGCACCGTCAAGGGTGCGACGCTGGCCGAGGGCTTGCAAAAAGCCGTGCTCGAAGCGATTGCCAAACTGCCGATCCCCAAAGTCATGACCTACCAGCTGGCCGACGGCTGGAGCGACGTGAAGTTTGTGCGACCGGCGCACGGCCTGGTCGCGCTGCACGGCGGCACCGTGGTGGCCATCGAGGCGCTGGGCCTGAAGGCCGGCAACAGCACGCACGGCCACCGCTTTGAGGCCGCCGTGGACCCGGTCGTCTTGAAAGACGCCGACAGCTACACCGCGACCCTGCAAAAAGACGGCGCGGTGATCGCCAGCTTTGCCGAGCGCAAGGCCGAGATCGCCAGGCAACTGGCGGCCGCCGCGGCCAAGGTCGGCGGCGGCGTCAAGGCCATTGAAGACGATGCGCTGCTCGACGAAGTGACCGCGCTGGTCGAGCGCCCCAATGTGCTGGTCTGCGAGTTCGAGAAAGAATTCCTGGGCGTGCCGCAGGAATGCCTGATCCTCACGATGAAGGCCAACCAGAAATACTTCCCGCTGCTCGACGCCGCGGGCAAGCTCACCAACAAGTTCCTGGTCGTCAGCAACATCAGCCCCGGCGACGCGAGCGCGGTGATTGGCGGCAACGAGCGCGTGGTGCGCCCGCGCCTGGCCGATGCCAAGTTCTTCTTTGACCAGGACCGCAAGAAAACCCTGGCTTCGCGCGTCGAAGGCCTGGGCAAGGTGGTCTACCACAACAAGCTGGGCACCCAGGGCGAGCGCACGCAGCGCGTGCGCGCGATTGCCGAGGCCATCGCCAAGCGCCTGAACGCCGACGTGGCCGGCGTGCAGCGCGCCGCCGAACTGGCCAAGACCGACCTGGTGACCGACATGGTCGGCGAGTTCCCCGAGCTGCAAGGCACCATGGGCCGCTACTACGCGCTCAACGACGGCCTGGGCGCCGATGTGGCCGATGCGATCGAAGACCACTACAAGCCGCGTTTTGCCGGCGACGAGCTGCCGCGCGGCAGCGTGGGCCTGATCGTTGCACTGGCCGACAAGCTGGAGACCCTGGTCGGCATGTTCGGCATCGGCAACCTGCCGACCGGCGACAAGGACCCGTTTGCGCTGCGCCGCCATGCGCTGGGCGTGATCCGCATGTTGGTCGAGAAAGACCTGCCGCTGGGCCTGGCCGAACTGGTCGAAAGCGCGCAGCCGGTGTTCGGCGACAAGATCCAGGACGCCTCCGTCGCCCTGGTTGATTTCATCTACGACCGCCTGGCCGGCTCCCTGCGCGAGCAGGGCTACAGCGCGCAAGAGGTCGACGCCGTACTGGCGCTGCGCCCCCAGCGCCTGGGCGACGTCGCCAAGCGCCTGGCCGCCGTGCGCGCTTTTGCCGCGCTGCCCGAAGCGCCGGCCCTGGCGGCCGCCAACAAGCGCGTCGGCAATATCCTCAAGAAGGCCGAAGGCGCCGTCGAGGCCGCCATCAAGCCTGAGTTGCTGCAGGAAGCCGCCGAAAAATCCCTGGCCGAGGCCTTGAAAACCTTGACGCCCAAGGCTGAGGCGGCTTTTGCGTCCGGCGACTATGCGGCTTCGCTGCAGGCCCTGGCGGCCCTGAAAGCGCCTGTCGATGCCTTCTTTGACGGCGTGATGGTCAATGCCGAAGACCCGGCCTTGCGCGCCAACCGCCTGGGCTTGCTGGCCACGCTGCACCAAGCGATGAATCGCGTGGCCGACCTCTCCAAGCTCGCGACCTGATCGGAAGCCATCCCCATGAAACTCGTCATCCTCGACCGCGACGGCACCATCAACAGCGACAGCGACGATTTCGTCAAGACGCCGGACGAATGGCTGCCGCTGCCCGGTTCGCTGGAGGCGATCGCGCGGCTCAACCACGCGGGCTGGCATGTGGTGATCGCGTCCAACCAGTCGGGCCTGGGGCGCGGCCTGTTCGACGTGGCCTCGCTCAACGCCATGCATGCCAAGATGCACAAGATGCTGGCCGCCGTCGGCGGCCGTATCGACGCGGTGTTCTATTGCCCGCACAGCCCCGAGGAAAGCTGCACCTGCCGCAAGCCCTTGCCCGGCCTGTTCGAGCAGATAGGCGCGCGCTTCGGCGTGCAGCTGGCGGGCGTGCCCACGGTCGGTGATTCGCTGCGCGACCTGCAGGCCGGCGCCGCGGCGGGCTGCGAGCCGCACCTGGTGCTCACCGGCAAGTCGGCCCGGTACCGGGCCGGCGGCCAGCCGGAAGGCCTGCCGGCCGGCACCACGCTGCATGCGGACCTGGCGGCTTTCGCCGATTTCCTGCTGGAGCGCAGCGCCCGGCCTTTGCCGATGGCCATTTAGGCATCGCGTGTTCGCGGAACACTTTTTCGTCCCTACAACCTGACCTGATAGCCGGAACCCCGCCATGCCTTTCATCCGCTCCGTCCTGCACCTCCTGTGGATGGCCGTCACGGTCGTCCCCTGGGCCATCTTCGTGATCATTGCCTCCCTGTTTGTCAGCGGCACCACCATGTACTGGATGTGCGCGGGCTGGCTGCGCGTGGCGGTCAGCGGCGGCACTGTCATCCTGGGCATCAAGAACCGGGTGACCGGCATGGAAAACCTGCCCACGGGCGAGACCAGTGCCGCCGTGCTGCTGCTCAAGCACCAGAGCACCTGGGAGACCCTGTGCATGCCCACCCTGATGCCGCATCCGCTGGCCTATGTCTTCAAGAAAGAGCTGCTTTACGTGCCTTTCTTCGGCTGGGCCATGGCGCGCATGGACATGATCCACATCGACCGCAGCCAGCGCGCCCAGGCCTTCAACAAGGTCGTGGTGCAAGGCAAGCGCCTGATGGCGCAGGGCACCTGGGTCATCATGTTTCCCGAAGGCACGCGCATCCCGCGCGGCCAGAAGGGCGTTTACAAATCCGGCGGCACGCGCCTGGCGATCGAAACCGGCGCGCCGGTGATCCCGATTGCCGTCACCTCGGCCAAATGCTGGCCGCGCAAGGCCTTTATCAAGACGCCGGGCATTGTCGACATCTCCATCGGCAAGCCCATCCCCAGCGCGGGCCGGCAGCCGGACGAGCTGATGCGCGAGGTGGAAGCCTGGATAGAGTCCGAAATGCACCGGCTGGACCCCGAGGCCTACGCCGGCGCCGCCGCCAATACCTGAGCAGTGCCTGCGCCTGTCGTCACGCCGCGCTAAACTGCCATGATGCAACGGCTTCTCCAGTTCACGCTCGACCTGTTTGACGCCCATCCCGCGCCGCCGGCCCGCGCTGCAAACCCGAAAAGCGCAAAACCGCCGGCAAGGCCGCGGCCCAAAAAACCGCCCACTTCCACCCCGCGGCCGCCAGCGGCTCCCGAGCCCGAGTTCATCGGCCCGCAACTGCCCGCCCAGAGCCTGCAGCAGGCCCTGGCCCCGGCCACCTTCCGCCATCCGCGCGCCACGCGCGAGGCGGTGCTGGACGGCATCCTGGTGGCCTACGAATTCCGCCGCGGAAAACGCAAGACCATAGGCTTTTCAGCCGGCGCCGAGGGCCTCACGGTGAGCGCGCCCAAATGGGTACCGCTGTATGAAATCGACAAGGCCGTGCTGGAAAAATCCGGCTGGATACTCGCCAAGCTGCAGGAGACCCGCGAGCGCCACCAGCGCATGGAGTCCGCGCGCATCGACTGGAAGGACGGCACCACCCTGCCTTTCCTGGGCGAGCAGGTGATTGTGGTGATAGACCCGCGGCACGCCTTCGGCGGCGTGGGCGCCGAACTCAAGACCCGGGCCGCCGAGGTGCTGCTGCAGGGCAATGAGGGCGCGGCCGGCGACATGCTGCCCGGCGTGGCGCAGATGACGCTGCACGTGGGCCTGCCCCACAACGCCTCGGCCGAGCAGATTCGCGATGCCGTGCAGGCCTGGCTGATGCGCCAGGCCAAGCGCATCTTCATCGAGCGGCTCAACCATTTCGCGCCGCAGCTCGGCGTGCAGTGGCACAAGCTCAGCCTTTCCAGCGCCGGCACGCGCTGGGGCAGCGCCAGCGCCGACGGCTCCATCCGGCTGAACTGGCGGCTGGTCCATTTCCGGCAGTCGGTGATCGACTATGTGGTGGTCCATGAACTGAGCCATTTGCGCGTCATGGACCATAGCCCGCGTTTCTGGGACACCGTGCGCACCATCGTGCCCGACTACGCCGAATTGCGCGGCCAGCTCAAGGACGAAGCGATTCCGCGCTGGTAACTGGGGGAGGGCGCCAAGGCGGCGCAGGGCAAACCCTTTGCCGGGGCTGAATCGGCGATAACAAAGTAGTACAGCTTGGCGTTACTTGTTAATATGACAAAAATATCAAAAATGCCAAAAACACCAGGGACTTGATGTCGTACCTCCAAAGCACTTCCATGAACGACAAGCTCATACTCGTAGTTGAAGACAACCCCGACCACCTGGAGCTGACTGTCTTGACTCTGGAGGAGCAGGGCGTGACGGCCGAGATCGCGGTCGCCCGCGACGGTGTGCAGGCGCTGGACTACCTGTTCGGGCAGGGGGCCCACGCGGGGCGCGACACGCAGCGACAGCCTTCTTTCATCCTGCTGGACATGAAGCTGCCCAAGCTCTCGGGGCTGGATGTGCTGCGCGGCGTGCGCGGCAACCCGCTCACCGCCCTGGTGCCGGTGGTCATGCTGACCTCCTCCAGCGAGCGCTCCGACATCGTGGCGTGCTACCAGGCCGGCGCCAATGGCTTTGTGCGCAAGCCTGTCGATTTCGGAGACCTGACGGAAAAACTCCAGCGGCTCCAGGCCTATTGGCTGGATGTCAATGAATCGATCGCGGCCGGTTGATACGCCCGCGGGGCGGGCCGCCTGTGCGGCCTGGGCGGGCTCCTGAGCGATGGCCGCGATGAAGGTTCAGATCACGCTGCGGACCCGCCTCGTCATCTTGGTGCTGGCCGCGATTGTTCCGCTGTTCGGCCTGTCCATCTTCAAGGCCGTCTACAACGCCGACGTCGCCGTCGAGCGGGCCATGACCGACCTGCAGTTCGCGGCCTCGCTGGCGGCCTCCAACCAGCAGCAGCTGGCCGAGACGGCGCGCCAGGTGCTCACCGCCGTCGTCCATGCGCCCGAGCTGCTGAGCGGCGAGGACGGCAAGACCGTCAAGGGCGGCAGGGGCGGCCGCTGCGACGCCTACCTGGTGCAACTGAACCGGCTGTTCCCGCTGTATGCCAACCTGGGTGTTGTGGGCATGGACGGCCGGGCCCTGTGCAACGGGATTCCCAATTCGACGCTGAACTACCTGGGCGACCGGGCCTATTTCCGCGAGGCCGTGGCCCGCCGCGAATTCGTGACCGGCGAATACATCGTGGGCCGCGCCACGGGCATACCCTCCATCACCTTCGCGCTGCCCCTGCTGGACCAACAGGGACAGGTTGTGGTCGTGGCCTATGCCTCGGTCGACCTTGGTGAAATGGCGAAGACGGCGCTGAGCATCCAGCTGCCGCCCGGCGCCGCGCTCGGCATCCACGACCGCAACGGCGTGCTGCTGGCCGGAAAACCGGCCCTGCCCATACGCGTGGGCCAGAAGGCGGCCAGCCCGGTGCTGCGCGAGGCGGTCAAAACCCTGCGCACGGGCACGGCCGACGGCCCGGACGGCGCGGGCAAGCGCCGGCTCTGGGCCTTCATGCCCAGCAGCGCCAATACGGGCGAGGCATTTTTTGTGGCGGTCAGCCTGGACCACAACCTGGTGGTGGGCGCCACCCAGCGGCAGCTGTGGCTGGAGCTGGGCGTGCTGTCCCTGCTGGCTTTCCTGAGCGGCTTGCTCGCCTGGATGATGGGCGGGCGCGCCATCGTGGTCCCCACGCGCAACATCCTGGAGGCGACCCGGCGCATCCAGGACGGGCGGCTGGACGTGCGCATCCCGGTCACGGCGTCCGACGACGGCGGGGAATTCTCCCGGATCGCCGAAGGCTTCAACCGCATGGCCGAATCCCTGCAGAAGCACCGCGGGGCCCTGGAGGCGGAACTGGCGAACAGCGAAGCCATCCAGCGCAGGCTGCAGGATGCCCAGCGCCTGGGGCGCATAGGCTACTGGCAGCTTGACGTGCGCAGCGAAGAGACCTGGTGGTCCGATGAGGTCTATGACGTGCTGGGGGTGGACAAGGCGACCTTTGCCACAAATCGCGATTCGTTTTTGCTGCTGATCCATCCTGCCGACCGCCAGGACTTCAAGGCCAGGCGCGACGCCGCCGTGGCGGCCGGCCTGCCACTGGACGTCGAGTTCCGCATCATCACGGCCGCCGGCGAGCTGCGCTGGATCCACCTGGTGGGCCGCGCCCATGGGCCGCAGGACGGCCAGCCGGGCCAGGGGCCGCGCCGCTCCGGCGTGCTCCAGGAGATCACCGACCGCAAGCAGGCGGAACTTGAAATCGCCCGCGGCACCGAGTTGCTCAACCGCACCGGCGAGCTCGCGAAAATCGGCGGCTGGGAAGTCCAGGTCGACACCATGGCGCCCTACTGGTCCCAGGAGATCTACCGCATCCATGACATGGAGCCCGGGGCCAGGCTCAGCATAGGGCAGGCGATCCGGTCCTATGCGCCGGAAGCGCAGCCCATCGTCAGGGCCGCGGCCGAAGCCGCCTTTCGTCACGGCACGCCATGGGACCTGGAGCTGCCGCTCATCACCGAGAAAGGCCGGCGCATCTGGGTGCGCACGCGCGGCCGCGCATTGCAGCGGGACGGCAAGGTCGTGAGCCTGGTCGGCGTGCTGCAGGACATCACCGAGCAGCACCAGGCCCAGGAGCACCTGCGCCTGCTGGAGTCCTGCGTCGCCCGCCTCAACGACATCGTGCTGATCACCGAGGCCGGGCCGATTGACGAGCCGGGCCCGCGCATCGTCTTTGTCAACGATGCGTTCGAGCGCCGCACCGGCTACACCCGCGAGGAGGTGCTGGGCCGCACGCCGCGCCTGCTGCAGGGCCCCAAGACGCAGCGGGCCGAGCTGAACCGCATACGCGCCGCGCTGCAGGCATGGCAACCGGTGCGCGCCGAACTGATCAACTACACCAAGGGCGGCGAGGAGTTCTGGGTAGACCTCGACATCGTGCCCATCGCCGACGCCAAGGGCCGGTACACGCACTGGGTGGCGGTCGAGCGCGACGTCACGCAGCGCAAGCGGGCCGAGCAGGCGCTGGTGGACAGCGAGCAGCGCTACGCCGCCCTCTTTGAGATGGCGCCTGTGCCCATGTGGGTGTTCGACGTCGCCACCTCGCGTTTCCTCAATGTCAACAAGGCGGCGGTGGACAGCTACGGCTACTCGGTAGAGGAGTTCCTGGGCATGACACTGTTCGACATCCGTCCCGAGGCCGAGCACGCGCGCCTGGAGCGCGCGCTGAGCGACAACTCGGTCGAAAGAAAAGGCTCCTGGCAGCACCGCCGCAAGGACGGCTCCATCTTTTCCGCCCATGCGGTGTCGCGGCCCATCCAGTACGCCGGCGTGCCCGCGCGCTTTGTACTGGCAATGGACGTCACGGCCCAGCTCAAGGCCGAGCGCGACGTGCAGGAGCACCTCTTTACCCTGCAGCGCGCGGCCGACGCCGCCCAGGCCATCACCTGGCACCAGACGCTGGAAGGCACCATGCATGAGGTGGCCGAACAGGCCCGGGGCGTGGTGGGCGCCCACCAGTCCATCGTCAGCCTGACCGTGAACAGCGACTGGAAGCAGGCCATCAACGCCCTGTCCCTGTCCGACAAATACGCGAAGTACCGCGACCTCATCGAGCCGCCCGACGGCACCGGCATTTACGCCATGGTCTGCCAGACCAACCGCTCCATGCGCATGACCCAGGCCGAACTCGAAGCCCATCCGCGCTGGCGCGGCTTCGGCAGCTATGCCGACAAACACCCGGCCATGCGCGGCTGGCTGGCCGTGCCGCTGACCGGGCGCGACGGCCGCAACATCGGCCTGCTGCAGCTGTCCGACAAGTACGAAGGCGAGTTCACGCAGCAGGACGAATACGTCGCGCTCGAGCTGGCCCAGCTGGCGTCCATCGCCATCGAGAACGCCCGCCTGCTGGAGGAAGTCAGCCAGCTCAACACCGGGCTGGAGCGCAAGGTGGCCGAGCGCACGCTGGAACTGGAGCGCCAGCAGGCCTTGTTCCGCGGGCTGGCCGAGCAGGCGCCCCAGGTGGTGTGGACCATCAATCCCGACGGCGCGGCCACTTACTTCAACCGCGCCTGGTTCGAACTGGTGGGCGGCAAGCTCGAGGACTGGACCGGCACGCAGTGGTTCTCCGTCATCCACCCCGAGGACCTTCCCGAGGTCAAGGCCACCTGGGAGACCGCCAAGGCCACGCAGACCCAGTTCATGGGCATACGCCGCGTGCTGGCCCGCGACGGCAGCTGCCACACCATGTCCTACCGCGCCTCGCCCGTCATCGACGAGCAGGGCCGGGTGGCGTTCTGGGTCGGCATAGACGCGGACATCACCGAGATCAAGGCCATCGAGGCCGCGCTGCGGCTGTCCAACCACGAACTCGAGGCGTTTTCCTATTCCGTCTCGCACGACCTGCGCTCGCCGCTCAACACCGTGGACGGCTTCAGCCGCCTGCTGGCCAAGCAGCTGGGCGGCAACGCCGGCGACAAGGTCTCGCACTACCTGGCGCGCATCCAGGCCGGGGTGGCGCAGATGGGGCAGCTGATCGAAGACCTGCTGTCGCTGGCGCAGGTCTCGCGCGCGCCGCTGAGCAACAAGTCGGTGGACCTGTCCGCGCTGGCGCACAGCATCATGGACGACTGGCAGGCGCGCGACCCGGACCGCAAGGCGGTGATCACCATCGAAAAAGGCCTGAGGGCGCACGGCGACGCGCGCCTGGTCCGCGTGGTCATGGAAAACCTGCTCGGCAACGCCTGGAAGTTCAGCTCCCACGAGGGGGTGACCGAGATCACCGTCGGCCACACGCAGGACGCCGCGGGGCTTCCGGTGTACTTTGTGCGCGACAATGGCGCCGGTTTTGACATGGCCTACGCCGACAAGCTCTTCAACCCCTTCCAGCGCCTGCACGCCGCGTCGGAGTTTCCCGGCACCGGCATAGGCCTGGCCACCTCCAGCCGGGTCATCAAACGCCACGGCGGCAGGCTGTGGGCGGAGTCCTCGCCGGGCCATGGCGCGACCTTCTTCTTCACCCTGCCCAAAACCCCGCACACCTCTTGATGTGTCCTGATGTGACGCAATGTGTCTTCGGCGGGATTAATTACCGTGGTTGAAGTCTGTTTTAACGTCTTTTCTGCTGTTTTTACTAGGGTTTAATACATCGAATTGATTAAAATGCGAAAAATGCCAAAAACAATCCTTTACGAGACTGATCATGCGTGAACCCAAGTCTTTCGAGGCCGCCATCACCGCTTCGGATTTCTCGAGCGAGGATTACTGCGGCACCAGCTACGCGGCCAAGCTGCTGGGCCTGTCTGTCGCCACCGTGCAATCGCTGGTGGAAAAGGGCGAGATCGAAGCCTGGAAAACGCTGGGCGGCCATCGCCGCATCGCGCTGCAGTCCATCAATGCCTACCTGGCCAAGAACAGCCCGCAACTCTCGCGGGCCGACACCGACCCCAAGCACCGCCTGCGCGTGCTGATGGTGGAAGACGACGAAAACACCCGCGAGCTGTATCGCTGCCAGTTCGAGGACTGGGACCTGCCGGTCGACTGCACCTGGATGCCGTCGGCGCTCGAAGCCATGATGGACATCGCGAGCATGCGGCCCGACCTGCTGATCACCGACCTGTCCATGCCCGGTGTCGACGGCATCGAAATGCTCAAGGCCTGCAAGCGCAACCTGCAGCTCGCCGACATGCAGATCGTGGTCATCAGCGGCCTGGCACCCGAGGCCGTCCAGGCCCGCGGCGGCCTGCCGCCCGAAGCCCATTTGCTGCAAAAGCCGATCAACTTTGACTGGCTGCATGGCTATGTCACGGCCTTGGTGACGGCCAATCGCAAATGGAGACATTAGCCCCCACGCTTGCTCACTGCGTGTAGCCGCTGCCCCCCGAGGGGGCCGCCCGCCTGTGGCCCGGCAAAGCCGGTTCCACGGCTCATGCTGGTAGGGGGAGGCGCCTTTAATTCGGCCGCTAGGCCGGAACGCTGCTGAAGCGGTAAATGCCGTCGGCGCCTAGCCGGCGCGCAAGCTTTTTCTGGAACCACAGCGCATGCAAATGCGCCACCGCTTCGCCCATGGCGAAGGTGGTCTGGTGCAGGTCCAGCTTGCGGGGGAACATGATGGGCAGGATGTCGGCGGCGCTGCAGGGGGCTGCTCCGCAGGCCTGCATGACTTCGGCCAGGCGGTCGCGGTGGTGGTCGTGCAGCTGGCCTACGCGGGTGTGCAGGCCGCGAAAGGGTTTGCCGTGCGAGGGCAGCACCAGCGTGTCCTTGTCCAGCGGCAGGAACTTGTCGATCGAGTCCAGGAACAGCGTGAGCGAGTTGGCCTCGGGCTCCAGGTCGTAGACGCTCACATTGGTGGAAATGCGCGGCAGCACCATGTCGCCGCTGATCAGCGTGTCCAGTTCCTTGCAGTGCAGGGCGATGTGTTCAGGCGCGTGGCCGTAGCCGCTGATGCAGCGCCAGTCGCGCCCGCCAATGCGCAGCGTCATGCCGTCCATGATGCGCACATAGCTGGCCGGCACCGCGGGCACCATGCCCGGGTAGTAGCTGGCGCGTCCGCGGATTTTTTCGATGGCCTCCGGGTCCACCAGGCCGTGCGAGGCAAAAAAGCGCGCCGCGCTCTCGCCGCCGAAACCCGTGGTGCTTTGCGAGCCTATGCGCGCCGAGTGGTAGTCGGTGGCGCTGATCCACAGCCGGCAAGCCCAGCGCTCGCACAGCCAGTACGCCAGGCCGATGTGGTCGGGGTGCATATGGGTCACGATGACGCGCAGCACCGGCAGGCCTTCGAGCTGCGTAGCGAAAATCTCCTCCCACTGGGCCTTGGACTCTTCCCGGCTGATGCAGCAGTCGACGATGGTCCAGCCCTGGATCCTGGCGCCTGCCTGGTTTGGGTCGTCGATCTCGTCGCGCAGCAGCCACAGGTTGATGTGGTCCAGCGCGAAGGGCAAGGCCATGCGTATCCACTTCACGCCGGGCGCCACTTCCAGCGCCGCGCCCGAGGCGGGCAGGGTGTCGCCGAAGGGGTAGTGCAGTTGCTGTTCAAGGAGGTTCATGGCAATATTCACGGTATATTTGACGTTTACGTAAACGTCATGTTCAGCCATTGTAGGGACCGCGCCTGTTTCGCGCTGTCGCCCCCGTTTGCACAGGACTTCACCCACCACCA
Organism: Polaromonas sp. P4_F6; assembly: GCF_056401275.1. Lineage (NCBI taxonomy): Bacteria > Pseudomonadati > Pseudomonadota > Betaproteobacteria > Burkholderiales > Comamonadaceae > Polaromonas > Polaromonas sp. P4_F6. Next base: position 57,482 of record NZ_JBFUJQ010000007.1, read on the forward strand.
TGGCCACCACTTACACCATCAGCGACCTGGCAAAAGAGTTCGACCTGACCACGCGCGCCATGCGGTTCTACGAAGACATGGGCCTGCTGCAGCCGCAGCGCGAAGGGGCGGGCGGCCGCAACCGCGTCTACACCGCGCGCGACCGCACCCGGCTCAAGCTCACGCTGCGCGCCAAGCGCCTGGGGCTGTCGCTGGTCGAGGCCAAGGAAATCATCGACTCCTACGACAGCCCGCGCGACACCGCGCCGCAGCTGCGCAAGTTCCTGGCTGTGCTGGGCGAGCACCGCAAAAAGCTCGAGGCCCAGTTGATGGACCTGCAGGCCAACCTCGACGAAATCCGCACCCACGAAAAAGAAGCCAAGGCCCTGCTCGGCAAGGCCGAAAAAAGCAAGGCCGCCTGAGCCCGGTTCCCATTTCCCGCCAGGCCGCTGGGTCAAAACCACGCGGGCCCGCAAATACGCCATAATTGACGTTTACGTAAACGTCAACTAAACCCGGTCTCCCTCACACCTCGTAAAGGGCTCTCCATGGACGCACCCGCCCCCTCCGCGCTGTTCCGCCGCATCGAAGCCAGCTTTTTGCGCCAGGGCCTGATGCGGCACCTGGGCGCGCGCCTGCTGCGCGTGGAGCCGGGCCTGTGCGAAGTGGCGCTGCCCTGGTCGGACAACGTGACCCAGCAGCAGGGCAGCTTTCACGGTGGCGCCATGGGCGCGCTGGCCGACATTGCCGGTGGTTATGCGGCCCTCACCGTGGCCGCCGAAGACAGCGAAGTCACCACGGTCGAATACAAGATCAACTTCATGGCCGCCTTCCGGGACGGCGAGCTGCGCGCCCTGGGCCGCGTCGCCAGGGCCGGCAAGCGCATCATCGTCACCACCGCCGAGGTCACGCACGTCGCCCCGGGCGGCAAGGAAAGCCCCTGCGCCCTGATGCAGCAGACCCTGGTGCCCGTGCCCAAGACCTACTGAGCCCTTATTCCGACAATCCCCACAATCCAGCCTTCAAAAGGACGCCCACCATGACCAACATGCCCGGACTCAACTTCATGCTCGGTGAAGACATAGACGCCCTGCGCGACGCGGTGCGCGAATTTGCCCAGGCCGAAATCGCCCCGCGCGCGGCCGAGATCGACCGCAGCGACCAGTTCCCCATGGACCTCTGGCCCAAGATGGGCGCGCTCGGCGTGCTGGGCATCACCGTGGGCGAGGAATACGGCGGCGCCAACATGGGCTACCTGGCCCACATGATCGCCATGGAAGAGATCAGCCGCGCCAGCGCCTCCGTGGGCCTGTCCTACGGCGCGCACAGCAACCTCTGCGTCAACCAGATCAAGCGCAACGGCAGCGACGAACAGCGCAAAAAATACCTGCCCAAACTCATCAGCGGCGAACATGTGGGGGCGCTCGCCATGAGCGAGCCCGGCGCCGGCAGCGACGTCATCAGCATGAAGCTCAAGGCCGAGGACAAGGGCGGCTACTACCTGCTCAACGGCAGCAAGATGTGGATCACCAACGGCCCCGACGCCGACACCCTGGTGGTCTACGCCAAGACCGAGCCCGAACTCGGCGCGCGCGGCGTCACCGCCTTCCTGATCGAAAAAGGCATGAAGGGCTTTTCCGTCGCGCAAAAGCTCGACAAGCTCGGCATGCGCGGCAGCCACACCGGCGAGCTGGTCTTCAACAATGTGGAGGTGCCGGCCAGCCAGATCCTGGGCGGCCTTAACAGCGGCGCCAAGGTGCTCATGAGCGGCCTCGACTACGAGCGCGCCGTGCTCACCGGCGGCCCGCTGGGCATCATGCAGTCCGTCATGGACAGCGTCGTGCCCTACATCCACGACCGCAAGCAGTTCGGCCAGAGCATAGGCGAGTTCCAGCTCATCCAGGGCAAGGTCGCCGACATGTACACCGTGCTGCAGGCCGGCCGCGCCTTTGCCTACACCGTCGCCAAAAACCTCGACTTATTGGGCGTCGAGCACGTGCGCCAGGTCCGCAAGGACTGCGCCTCCGTCATCCTCTGGTGCGCCGAAAAAGCCACCTGGATGGCCGGCGAGGGCCTGCAGATCCACGGCGGCAACGGCTACATCAACGAATACCCGCTGGGCCGGCTCTGGCGCGACGCCAAGCTCTATGAAATAGGCGCCGGCACCAGCGAAATCCGCCGCATGCTCATAGGGCGCGAGCTGTTCGCCGAGACCATGTGAGGCCGGTGCCCATGCCGGTGATACATCAGAGCGCGAAATGGGTTCTTGTGCTCGCGCTTGCCGCGCTTCTCGGCGCGTGCGAGAAAGACGAACCCCTGCCCAACAACGCCGCGTCCGTCGAAGCGGACGCCAGCTTCGAATGCCCTGTTCCCGAATCGTTGCGGGGAAAGGTGACGAACGTTCTTGTGGAAGGCTCAAGAATCGGGGAGCCGAGCGGGAACGAGCTCGCCCTGGAGGGCAGTTTTGTGGCCTACACCGTGGGCCTTACCTTGCAGGATGGCTCCAGCGCCAGCATCCAGCTTGATGACACCCTGCATTTCAGCGCCAAGGGCCTGGCGCATCACACGGCCTGCGAACAGTTCAAATGGAAAAGCCTGGGCAACCTCACCCTGTTTGAGTACTTTCACGGCGGAGCAAACCCCTATCCCGCCCAGCAGCTGATGTATTCGCGCGGCGCCACCCCGAACTTCAAGGACCTGCACGCACTTCTCGGCAAAGATAGCCCCGGCTTTTTTGAAAGCCAGGGCGAGCGCTGCCTGGCCGGGCTGGTCAAAGGCGACGGTGAAGTGCAGCGATGGTGTTACCAGGACGGCAAGCTGCATCTCACCCGCAAGATGCTGGATGCCTCGGTTGCCGGCAGCGAGTACCGGTTTGTCTGTGATTTCTCCGGCGAAGGCCCCTTGCTGGTCGACGCATCGATCATGAAAGCAGCCGGGCCGGACCGCAGCCCACCCGGCCCCGACAGCGACCAGCTCGCCACCGACTTCAGGGAAAAATGCCTGGCCGAAAAATCGCTTTTGAAGCCGAAGGCCGTCGATGAAAAATGATTTCAGCCGCCTCCCGGACGGCATTCCCGCCGGCAGGTGAAAATACGCCCATGACCACCTCTCTCCAAGACCTTTTTGCCCATAACCGTGCCTGGGCCGCGCAGATGGAGGCCGAACGGCCCGGCTTCTTCACCGGCCTGGTGAAGCAGCAGACGCCCAGGTACATGTGGATAGGCTGCTCCGACAGCCGCGTGCCCGCCAACCAGATCACCGGCCTGGAGCCCGGCGAGGTGTTTGTGCACCGCAACGTCGCCAACATCGTCGTGCACTCCGACCTCAACGCGCTCTCGGCCATCCAGTTCGCCGTCGAGCGCCTCAAGGTCAAAGACATCATGGTCGTCGGCCACTACGGCTGCTCCGGCGTGCAGGCCGCGCTCGAAGGTGCGCGCATAGGTCTGGCCGACAACTGGCTCCGCCACATCCAGGACGTGCGGCATCGCCACCGCCAACTGCTCGACAGCCTGCCCGAGGACGTGCGCGCCCAGGCCCTGTGCGACATCAACGTCATCGAGCAGGTCGTCAACGTCTCGGTCAGCACCGTCATGGTCGACGCCTGGGCGCGCGGCCAGGAGGTCACCGTGCACGGCTGGGCCTTCGGCGTGCATGACGGCCTGCTGCAGGATCTGCAGATGAGCGTCGCCGGGCCCGAGCAGCTCGACATGCTTTACAGCAAGGCCATAGACCGCGTCTGGGACGTGTGGATGGCCCGCGTGGGCGGCGGCACGCAGCAGCAACTGGTCTGAAGAAGGCCGGCCGCCATGTTCCCGCAGCGCCTGGACTCGAGCATCGCCTACGACATCGCCAAGGCGATGATGGACGGCTTCAACCGCCATTACCAGCTGTTCCGCACCGAGTCCGCGCGCGCCAAACACCGCTTTGAAACGGCCGACTGGCACGGCCAGCAGCGCGCCCAGCGCGAGCGCATCGAGTTCTACGACCTGCGCGTGCGCGAGGCCTCCACCCGGCTGGAGCGCGAATTCAAGGCCGGCGAGCAGCCCATGGACGTCTGGCAGCAGGTCAAGCTGCACTACATAGGCCTGCTGGTCAACCACCACCAGCCCGAGCTCGCCGAGACTTTTTTCAACTCGGTCACCACCAAGATACTGCACCGCAGCTACTTCCAGAACGACTTCATCTTCGTGCGCCCGGCCGTCAGCACCGAGTACATCGAAAACGAAGAGCCCACCGCCCAGCCCACCTACCGCGCCTACTACCCCACGCGCGACAACATGCGTGACGTGCTGCTGCAGCTGGTGCGCGACTTCGACCTGCGCCTGCCCTTTGAAGACCTGGAGCGCGACGCCGGTTATGTGCTCGAGGCCATCAGCGAGCGCTTCGCCGACGTCAAGCTGCGCGCCAACTTCCAGATCCAGGTCCTGACCAGCCTGTTCTTTCGCAACAAGGGCGCTTACGTCGTCGGCAAGATCATCAACGGTTTTAACGAAGTGCCCTTCGCGCTGCCGGTGCTGCACAACAAGGCCGGCAAGCTGGTGATTGACGCCGCGCTGTTCGGCGAAGACGATTTGCTGATCCTCTTCAGTTTTGCGCGCGCCTACTTCATGGTCGACATGGGCATTCCCTCGGCCTATGTGCAGTTTTTGCGCAGCATGATGCCGCACATGCCGCGCGCCGAAATCTACAACGCGCTGGGCCTGGCCAAGCAGGGCAAGACGCTGTTCTACCGCGACTTTTTGTACCACCTGCGGCATTCCACCGACAAGTTCCGCATCGCGCCCGGCATCAAGGGCATGGTCATGCTGGTGTTCGACCTGCCGTCCTTTCCCTATGTCTTCAAGGTCATCAAGGACTACTACCCGCCGCAGAAAGACACCACGCGCGAGCAGATCAAGGGCAAGTACCTGCTGGTCAAGCAGCACGACCGCGTGGGCCGCATGGCCGACACCCAGGAATACAGCGAGGTCGCCTTCCCGCGCGACCGCTTCGACGACGAACTGATCGCCGAGATCGAAAAATTCGCGCCCAGCCAGCTCGAGATCAGCGACCGCGACGGCGACGGCCAGACCGAGGTCATCATCAAGCACGTCTACATCGAGCGCCGCATGATCCCGCTCAACATCTACCTGCAGGAAGCCTTCGACGCCGGCGTCACCGAGCCCGCCGCCAAGGACCAGATAGAGCGCGCCGTCGTCGAGTACGGCAACGCCATCAAGGACCTGGTGGCCGCCAACATCTTCCCCGGCGACATGCTCTGGAAGAACTTCGGCATCACGCGCCACGGCAAGGTCGTGTTCTACGACTACGACGAGATCGAATACATCACCGACTGCAACTTCCGCAAGGTGCCCGCCGCCCGCAACGACGAAGACGAAATGAGCGGCGAGGTCTGGTACTCCGTCGGGCCCAAGGACGTGTTCCCCGAAACCTTTGAGCCCTTTTTGCTCGGCAACGACGCGGTGCGCGAGGTCTTCATGAAGCACCACGCCAACCTGCTGGATGCCGAGTTCTGGCAAAAACACCAGGCCCGCATCCAGGCCGGCCATGTGCACGATGTTTTCCCTTACGAGCGCGAAAAGCGTTTTATCGCGCTGCACAGCCCGGGCGAGGCCCACGACGAAGTGCTGACCCAGCTGCCGCCCGAACCGGCTCTCACAGGCCTCAGCGGCCTGACGCCCTGAACCAGTCCAACAGTGACCGGAACAAACAGCGAGGCAAGAAAGACATGACGATATCAACTCCACTCATCAGGGCTTGGGCGCTTTTTGCGGCGCTGGCCTTTTTCTGCGGTTTCGCTTTCTCGCAGGACATCTCGCTGTTACCCAAATACGGCAATGGACAAAAGAGCGAACAGCAAAAAGCGGCAGACGCCGAATTCCTGAGCCAGGTTGACGCCCGCTACCCGGGTGACAGGCCAAAGGCGGCGAAAGAGGTCTCGGATCGGGGCTGGCAGTTGCTGCGCCAGGGCAATCTGGCAGATGCCATGCGCCGCTTCAACCAGGCCTGGTTGATTGACCCGAAGAGCGTGCCCTCGCTATGGGGAATGGCCGCAGTGTCTTCTTACAGTGACCAGGGCCTTCTCGCTTCATTGAGCCTGTTTGCGGAAGCCGAAAAGCTGGCGCCCGACGACATCGATCTTGCCGTTGATTACGCCAAAACCATCGGTATTGCGGCAGGCGTGGTGAGCAACCCCACCATGATGGCCGAGGCTGTCAGGCGTTATGAGGCCATCTACAAAAAAGCACCGGGCCACACGCTCAACCTGCAAAACTGGGCCATCGCCGAGTACACCAGCGGCAATTACCGTATGGCCTGGACGCACCTGAAGCTCGCCGAGGCCACTCCGAAACGAGCCGATATCGACCCGAATTTCGTCAAGGCGCTGGAGGCAAAAATGCCCCGGCCCGCCAACTAAGCTGAATCAACTGAAAGGAAACACGACCATGTCCAGCTCCAACCAAGATTCCATCGTCATCCTCGGCGCAGCCCGCACCCCCATGGGCGGCTTCCAGGGCGACTTCACCAGCCTCTCGGCCCACGACCTGGGCGGCGCCGCCATCAAGGCCGCCATTGAACGCGCCGGCATCGCGTCGGAGAAGGTCGACGAAGTGCTGTTCGGCAACTGCTTGATGGCCGGCCAGGGCCAGGCCCCGGCGCGCCAGGCCGGCTTCAAGGGCGGCCTGCCCGCCAGCGTGGGCGCGGTCACGCTCTCCAAGATGTGCGGCTCCGGCATGGAAGCCACCATGCTGGCCCACGACCAGCTGGTGGCCGGCAGCCGCGACGTCATGGTCTCCGGCGGCATGGAAAGCATGACCAACGCGCCGCATTTGCTGCTCAAGGGCCGCAGCGGCATCCGTATCGGCCACGACCGCATCTATGACCACATGATGCTGGACGGCCTCGAAGACGCCTACGAACCCGGCCGCGCCATGGGCACTTTCGGCGAGCAGTGCGCCGAGAAATACCAGTTCACCCGCGAAGCGCAGGACGCCTTTGCCACCGCCAGCGTCAACCGCGCCAAGGCCGCCACCGAGTCCGGCGCCTTCAAGGCCGAAATCACCCCCGTTACCGTCAAGGGCCGCAGTGGCGACACGGTGATCTCCATCGATGAAGGCCCGGGCAAGGTCAAGCTCGACAAGATTCCCACGCTCAAGCCCGCTTTCAAGAAGGACGGCACCATCACCGCCGCCTCCAGCTCCTCCATCAACGACGGCGCCGCCGCCCTGGTGCTGGCCCGGGAATCGACCGCCAAGGAACTGGGCGCCAAGCCCATCGCCCGCATCGTCGGCCACGCCACCTTCGCGCAGCAGCCTGAGTGGTTCACCACCGCACCGGTGGGCGCCGTCAACAAGCTGCTCAAGAAGATAGGCTGGAGCGTCAAGGACGTGGACCTCTGGGAAGTCAACGAAGCCTTTGCCGTCGTGCCCATGGCCGCGATGAAGGAACTCGGCATCAGCCACGACATCGTCAACGTCAACGGCGGCGCCTGCGCGCTGGGCCACCCGATTGGCGCATCGGGCGCCCGCATCATCGTCACGCTGATCCATGCGCTCAAGGCGCGCGGCCTGAAAAAAGGCATCGCCACGCTGTGCATAGGCGGCGGCGAAGGCACGGCGCTGGCCCTCGAGTTGGTCTGAACCACGATGAAGGTCCTCGTCATAGGCGCATCGCGCGGCATAGGGCTTGAATTCGCCCGCCAGTACCTGGCCGAAGGCGCGCAGGTCATTGCCACCGCGCGCGACGACGAAGGCCTGCAGCGCCTCAAGGGCCTGGGCGCCAAGGCCTTGCGCCTGGACGTGGCCCAGCCCGCCAGCATCAGCGGCCTGGCCTGGCTGCTCGACGGCGAGGAAATCGACATCGCCCTCTATGTGGCCGGCGTCTTCCCGCACGGCGACGCGCTGACGCCGCCCACACGCGAGGCCTTTGACAACGCCATGCACACCAATGTGCTGGGCGCCATGCAGGCGATTCCGCAGGTCGCGCCCCTGGTCGAGGCGGTGCGCGGCGGCGGTGGGCGCTTTGCCTTTATCAGCAGCGCCATGGCCAAAATAGACGGCGTGGAAAACAGCCGCGGCTGGGTCTACCGCGCCAGCAAGGCTGCCCTCAATATGGTGGTCGCCTCGGCCCAGCACGACTACCCCAAGGCCATCATGGTCGCCCTGTCACCGGGCTGGGTGCAGACTGACATGGGCGGCAGCGGTGCGCCGCTCACCACGGTGCAAAGCGTGACTGCCATGCGCGCCACGCTGGCCGGGCTCAAGCCCGCGCACAAGGGCGCTTTTCTTGATTACGACGGCCGCCGCTTCGGCGCCTGGTAAGCCTTTCACGGCTTTCGTTTTTCCACATTCATCGCAAGGCACAGCATGTTGCTCAACCAGGACCAGGAAATGATCCGCGACGCGGTCCGCGCGTTCGCGAAAGAAGAACTCTGGCCCCATGCCGCGCGCTGGGACAAGGAGCACCACTTCCCCGTCGAAGCCCACAAAGGCCTGGCCGCGCTGGGCGCCTACGGCATCTGCGTGCCTGAAGAGTTTGGCGGCGCCAACCTGGACTACCTCACGCTGGCCCTGGTACTGGAAGAAATCGCCGCCGGCGACGGCGGCACCAGCACCGCCATCAGCGTCACCAACTGCCCCGTCAACGCCATCCTGATGCGCTACGGCAATGCCCAGCAGAAAAAGCAGTGGCTGACAAAGCTGGCGCAAGGCGAGATGCTGGGCGTCTTCTGCCTGACCGAGCCGCATGTCGGCAGCGACGCATCGTCGCTGCGCACCACGGCCGTCAAGCAGGGCGATGAATACGTGCTCAACGGTGTCAAGCAGTTCATCACCAGCGGCAAGAACGGCCACGCCGCCATCGTCATTGCCGTGACCGACAAGGGCGCCGGCAAAAAAGGCATGAGCGCCTTCATCGTGCCCACCAGCGCGCCCGGTTATGTGGTCGCGCGCCTGGAAGACAAGCTGGGCCAGCATTCCAGCGACACCGCGCAAATCAATTTTGACAACTGCCGCATCCCGGCCGAGAACCTGATTGGCAGCGAAGGCGAGGGCTACAAGATCGCCCTGGGCGCGCTCGAGGGCGGCCGCATAGGCATCGCCGCGCAAAGCGTGGGCATGGCGCGCAGCGCGTTTGAATTCGCCCTCGACTATGCGAAAGAGCGCCAAAGCTTTGGCACCGCCATCTTCAACCACCAGGCCGTGGGCTTTCGCCTGGCCGAATGCGCCACCAAGATCGAAGCCGCGCGCCAGCTGATCTGGCACGCCGCCAGCCTGCGCGACGCCGGCCTGCCCTGCCTGAAAGAAGCCGCCATGGCCAAGCTGTTTGCCAGCGAAATGGCCGAACAGGTCTGCAGCGTGGCGATCCAGACCCTGGGCGGTTATGGCTATGTGAACGACTTCCCGGTCGAACGCATTTACCGCGACGTGCGCGTGTGCCAGATCTACGAAGGCACCTCCGACGTGCAGAAGATCATCATTCAAAGAGCCCTGGCCTGAGGAGACAGCAAATGCCCATCACCAAAGGATTCCGCGCCCTGGTCGACGAGGCCATGGCCCAGGTCAAGACTTACAGCGTCGACGAAGTCAAGGCGCGCCTGAACGACCCGAAGGTGCAAATCGTCGACATCCGCGACGTGCGTGAACTCAGCGCCGGCACCGTCGTCGGCAGCTACCACGCGCCGCGCGGCATGCTCGAGTTCTGGGTGGACCCGGCCTCGCCTTATCACAAGCCCCTGTTTGCCGACGAGGGCAAGGAGTTCATCCTATTCTGCGGCGCGGGCTGGCGTAGCGCCCTGGCCACCAAAACCCTGCAGGACATGGGCATGCGCAATGTCGCCCACATAGACGGCGGTTATGCCGAATGGGTCAAACAAGGCGCGCCCACGGAGACACTGGAAGAACGCAAGGCCAAAAAGGGCTGATGGCGCAGATGCCCCAGCCCGCAGCTTCCCAAGCCTGCCCCTGCGGCCGCCAGGCTAGCAAGCGGCCCCTGGCCTATGCCCAGTGCTGCGGCCGCTACCTCGACCACTTTGACACCGCCCCCGCACCCGACGCCGAGTCGCTGATGCGCTCGCGCTACACCGCCTTTGTGGCCGAGCGCGACTACTACCTGCTCGCCACCTGGCACGCCAGCCACAGGCCGACAACGATTGATTTCGATCCCGGCGCCAAATGGCTGGGCCTGGAAGTGCGCAGCCACCGCCAGCTCGACGCCACGCACGCCGAAGTCGAATTTGTCGCGCGCCAGAAAAGCCCGGGCAGCCCGGCCGTGCGACTGCATGAGCGCAGCCGCTTCGTGCGTGAAGCCGGCCGTTGGTACTATGTGGACGGCGACGCGCTCTAGAAGTAGAAGCCCGGCCGCCGTGGCGTGAAGCAACAAAACAGAAAGGCTCCCGGTGAAATTCGACGCGGTGTTATTCGACTGTGACGGCGTGCTGGTCGACAGCGAACCCATTACCAACGGCGTGCTGCGCGACATGCTCGAAGAGCGCGGCTGGAAGCTCAGTCCCGCCGAATGCATGCGCATTTTTGTCGGCAAGGCCGTCAAGGACGAAGCCGCGCTGATCGCCGCCAACACCGGCAGCCCCTTGACCGAAGAGTGGATGGTCCAGTTCCGCGAGCGCCGCAACCAGGGCCTGATGCGTGACCTCAAGGCGATTGCCGGCGCCGTCGACGCCATCGCCAAGGTCCATGCGCTGTACGGCGGCCGCATCGCCTGCGCCTCGGGCGCCGACCGCTTCAAGGTCGAGCTGCAGCTCGAAAAATGCGGCTTGATGCCCTTCTTCAAGGGCCGCATCTTCAGCGGCCACGAGCTGCCGCGCTCCAAACCCTTTCCCGACGTCTACCTGGCCGCCGCCGCGGCCCTGGGCGTGGACCCCAAACGCTGCGCCGTGGTTGAAGACACCGTCACCGGCGTCACCGCCGGCGTGGCGGCCGGCTGCACGGTATTTGGCTACAGCCCGTCTGAAATGGGGCATGACGCCCCGAATGCCCTCAAAGCCAGCGGCGCATCCCAGGTGTTTACCGACATGGCGGACCTGGCGGCCTTGTTAAGCTGAAATTTTTCCCGGCCGGCATGTCGATTCCGGCCTGCCCCGTTCGTCGTAAAGGTGTCATCAACCACTTTTCGAAGGAAACACCATGAAATACCTCTGCCTCGCCTATTACAACCCCGCCGACTTCGCCGCCATGGCGCCCGCCGACGTGCAGGCCCTGGTCAGCCAGTGCCCGCCCAAGGACAAGGAACTCAAGGCCACCGGCCAGCTGCGCCTCAGCGCCTCGCTGGGCGAGCCCGGGCAGACCATTCGCATCCAGCCGCGCGGCGGCAAGCCCAAAGTCACCGATGGCCCCTTCACCGAAATCAAGGAACTGGTGGGCGGCTTCTTCATCATCGAGGCCGACAGCCGCGACGAAGCCGTGCGCCTGGCCTCCATCCACCCGGCCGCCACGCTGGGCGAAACCGTGGGCTGGCGCATAGACATGCACCCCATTGGTTTTTTTGAGCAGTACACCGGCAAGGCGGCCTGAACGCTGAGCCGGGGCGCCCGCGGGGCCAGGGTTAACGTGCATGAGCTACGGCGCACGCGGTCCAACGCGACAAGAAAACACCCATGACCCCACGGGCAACCCCTTCAAGGCCGCCCTCCAGGCAGACAAGCCCCGGATCGGCTCCGATCCGCAGCATGGTTGCCCGCTATGAATAAACCAGCGTAATCACGGTGAAGGCCGCCACAAGGCCCCAGGCAAACGTCCAGTACAGGACCTTGCTCACCGTCATTTTTGTTCTCTTGCGCCATGGCGGAACAGGCCGGCTGGCTTGGCTTGGTGAAGTGATAGGCGCCGGCCAGCTGTAAGGCGCATTGGCGTCAAGAGGCGGCCAGGCCGTGAACGGATATGCGCCTTCGTCAAAAGCACTGCCCATTGCGCGTTCCAGTCCGGCCGCAAAATGCGCGTCTTCCGGCGTGTTTGCGGCTTCTATGTTGCGAACGATTTCCCGCACCTCGTCACGGGACTGTTCCAGGCTGTGAAGTTCGCGCAAGATTCTGGCGAGGCCTGCTTTGCCAGTTGTCGCGGCCGCGTCGCCGGCGATAAAAAAGCGCCCCTTCGTTTCATTCGCCAGGATCGCCGCAGTCAGGGCCTGCATGAAATAGGCCGCCTGCGACCGCCCGCTTGCGCTTCGGGTTTGAAGCTCCCAGGTATAGGCATCGACTTTGGCCAGCAGCGAGGCCGCGCCTTGGGCTGCCTTGGGGTCGGCAGCCACCGGCACGTATCCGAATCCCACCAGCAGTGCCTGGCCCGGCAGGATGCGTTCGAGGAAAGCAGGCGCCTCATGAATGGCCACATACAAGGTGCCCAGGGCGTTCATTTCCAGCAAGCGGTTTTCCGGATGGATCTCAATGCGAAATCCCGCCTCGCTGAATCCTCGAACCAGTCGGGCCTCGAGACCAAGCAGGTCGTTGCCCAGGAATGCGTGAATGTCGATGCTCATAGAGGGGGGGGGGCTGGGTTACGGTTTTGGGCCAGCTTAACCCTGCAAGGGGAGCCTTCTTCAGGTTCCGATCGCAAGACGGTGGGCCTCAAGCGCCAAAACCCTCCCCGATTGTCAAAAAGCGCCATCCTGCTAAGCTGGCTCCCCGACTTTTCAACAAAAGATTGCGAGACAAACATGCCCGGACTTCTGCCTAACGTAGACCCAGACGGTTTGCTGGAATTCTCCGTCGTCTACACCGACCGCGCGCTCAATCACATGTCGCGCAGCTTCCAGGGCGTGATGGGCGACATCTCGGCCATCCTCAAAGAGGTCTACCACGCGCACTCGGTCGCGCTGGTACCCGGCAGCGGCACCTACGGTATGGAAGCGGTGGCCCGCCAGTTCGCCGCCGGCAAACATGTCATGGTGATCCGCAACGGCTGGTTCAGCTACCGCTGGACGCAGATTTTTGAAATGGGCAACATCCCCGCCTCGCACACCGTGCTCAAGGCCCGCAAGACAGCGGCAGGCGCCCAGGCGCCGTGGATTCCCGCGCCGGTGGCCGACGTCGTCGCCGCCATCGCCAAGGAAAAGCCCGCCCTGGTCTTTGCCCCGCACGTGGAGACCGCCTCCGGCATGATGCTGCCCGACAGCTACATCCAGTCCGTCGCCGCCGCCGTGCATGCCGTCGGCGGCCTGTTTGTGCTCGACTGCATTGCCTCCGGCGCCATGTGGGTGGACATGAAAGCCACGGGCGTAGACATCCTGATATCAGCCCCACAAAAAGGCTGGAGCAGCTCACCGTGCTGCGCCATGGTCATGCTCAGCGAACGCGCACGCACCGCGATAGAAACCACCACAAGCTCCAGCTTTGCCTGCGACTTGAAAAAGTGGCTGCAAATCATGGAAACCTACGAAAAAGGCGGCCACGCCTACCACGCAACGCTACCGACAGACGCCCTCACACGCCTGCGCGCCACCATGAAAGAGACGCAAGACTACGGCTTTGCCAAAGTGAAGGCCGAACAAGAGGAACTGGGCAGCAAGGTGCGCCAGCTGTTCGAAAGCCGCGGCCTGCCCAGCGTGGCGGCCGAGGGCTTCAAGGCCCCGGGCGTGGTGGTCAGCTACACCACCGACCCCGACATCCAGTCAGGCAAGAAGTTTTTAAACGAAGGCCTGCAAACCGCCGCCGGCGTGCCGCTGCAATGCGATGAAGGGCCTGACTTCAAGACCTTTCGTGTGGGGCTGTTTGGGCTGGAGAAGTGGCACAACGTGGACCGGACTGTGGCGAATCTGGCCGGAGCTTTGGATGGAATTGGGGTGGGGGTCAAGGCTGCGGAGGCCCTGGTTTGAGTTCAAAATCCTGTGATCCCAGGATTTTGTTGATTAAATATCGGTTTTCCGATAAAAATCCTGTGATCCCAGGATTTTATTGACCAAATATCGGTTTTCCGATAAAAATCCTGCAATCACAGGATTTTTATGCAAATACCTATCCACTCCGTCGCCGAACTTGGCCTTGCGCTTAGGGCGGTGCGCCGCAGCAGCAGAGTCCGCCTCGACGACATGGCTGCCACGGTCGGCGTGAGCAAGCAGTTCGCTTCCGACCTGGAACTCGGCAAGGAAACCGTCCGCATGGGCCTTGTCTTCAAGGTCTTGGAAGAGATGGGCCTCAAGCTTTGCGTCGACATCCCCGACACTTCGGGTGCCGAACTCAGGCTGTTGCAGGGCAAAGCCGGGCGCAAGCCCACCCCCACTAATAACAATAAGCGCTAAGCCGTGCGCACACTCAACGCTTACCTCAACGACCAGCATGTCGGCACCCTCAGTGAGGGCAACGACCTTTGGAGTTTCGAATATGACCCCGCATGGTCGCAGGCCCCCGGCAGCTTCGACCTTTCCCCAGCCCTGGACCGCGCAAACCCGTTGCACCAGGACGGCGCCACCCAGCGGCCCGTGCAGTGGTACTTCGACAACCTGCTGCCCGAAGAAACCTTGCGCCAGGCCCTGCTCAAGGATGCTGGCATCCAGGGTGACGACGCCTTTGCCCTGCTGCAATACCTGGGAGCGGAGTCCGCCGGCTCGCTGGTGCTGCTGCCGCCCGATGCGCAAGCGCCCGCGCGCGGCAACCTCAAAGCCCTGCACGATGAAGAACTGAGTCAACGCATCTGCGATCTGCCGCGCAAATCCCTCAGCAGCGGCGCGCCCAAGCAGATGTCCGTCGCCGGTGCCCAGCACAAGCTGCTGGTGGTCTACCGCAACGGCGATCTTTTTGAGCCCATGGGCGGCGAGCCCTCCACCCACATCCTCAAACCCAACCACCTGAGCGACGACTACCCCAGCTCCGTCATCAACGAATACGCCATGCAGCGCCTGGCCACCCGGCTGGGCCTGGGCGCGCCCGCCGTCTACCGCCGTTATGTGCCCGAGCCCGTCTACCTGATAGAGCGCTTTGACCGCGCCGCGGACGCGCAAGGCATCACCCAGCGCTTGCATGTCGTCGACGCCTGCCAGCTGCTAAACAAATCGCGCGGGTTCAAAAACACGTCCGCCAGCCTCGAAGCCGTCGCCGCCTGCATCACGCTGTGCCGCAACCGCGCCGAAGCCAGGCTGCGCCTGTACCGCTGGCTGGTCTTCAACCTGCTCATCGGCAACGATGACAACCACCTCAAGAACATTTCCTTCCGGGTCAGCGACCAGGGGATAGAAGTCTCACCACCTTACGACATGCTCTCCACGGCGGTGTACCACACGCCCGCGTATGCCGAGGCGCGCGCGATGTGGCCGGACGTCCAGCTCATGATCCCGCTGCCCGGCGCCGTGCGCTTTGGCGAAGTGAACCGAGAGGCCGTGCTGGCCGCGGGCGAAGCGCTGGGCTTGAATCGGCGTATCGGTGAGCGTGAGCTTGATCGTTTGGCCAAGGCTATGCCCGAGGCTATGCAGGCGGTGGCGGCTGAGATCGAGGCTCAGAACACGGACGGACCGGCGGAGGCCAAGGTGTTTTTTGGGGGCGAGTTGAGGCTGCTGCGTGCGGTGGAGCGTGTGGTGTTGCCGTTCATGCTTGGGCGGGTGAGGGTTTAGACATTGCCCGGCCGCATGTCCGGTGCCGGCGTAGTGGGGATGCCCTGGTCCAGCGCGGCCTGGTGTTGCGCCCGCAGGGCACGCTGGAATGCCGGGCGTTGCTCCAGCTGCTGGCGGTAACGACGCACGGCGTCGGGGAATTGCGTTGCCAGGCCAAGGTGACCGGCCAGCATGAGGGCGTAGTGGACAGACACGTCGGCTGCGGTGAAGCGGCCGGCGCAGAGAAACTCCTGTTGTTGCTGCAGGGCGGCGTCCATGGCTTTCAGCCGGGCGAGGAACCAGCGGCTGTAGTCTTGCGCGACCTGGGGCTGTTTGCGTTCCTCGGGTTCGAAGTGGGTATAGCGCAGCACCAGGGTTTGCGGAAAGGTCAGCGTGGCTTCGCCCATGTGCAGCCAGTTCAGGTAAGCGCCATAAGCTGGGTCTGTCAGCGGGACGTCCAGCTGGCCGGGGCTGTGTCGTGCCGCCAGGTATTGGCATATGGCTGCGGATTCGGTCATGCGGGTGTCGCCGTCCACCAGCAGCGGCACGGTGCCCAGGGGGTTGTCCGCCAGGAATTCGCGGGCCAGCGCGCGCGGCGGAAAAGGCAGCATGCGCAGCGTGTAGGGCACGCCCAGCTCTTCGAGCATCCACAAGGGTCGGAACGAGCGGGCGCTGACGCAGTGGTGAAGGGTGATCATGCGCACAGTCTAGGGTGGCACGCGTCACAAGTCCTGCCACGAAGGGGGCAAATCAGGCCAGTGGCTGGTTTCCCTGCCGAAACTCCGCGGGTGACTGGCCGCTCCATTCCCGAAACGCCCTCGTAAAACTCTTCTCATTCCGAAACCCCGAAGCCTCAGCCACCTGCTTGATGGGCTTTGACGTCCGCAGCAACAAGTCTTTCGCTTTTTCAAACCGCACCTCATCCTTGAGCTGCTGCAGCGAAGCCCCTTCCTCCTGAAGCTGGCGATGTAAAGAGCGTGGTGACATGTTCAAAGCTGCGGCCAGGGTTTCCGCGGTATGTGAGGCGCCTGCTGCCGGGTTGGCAAGCGCCTGCCGCACCTGCTCCACGAGCAAACGATCCCGCCGGTACTGCAGCACCGTCAGCGGCAAGGCCCGCTGCAGCATCTGCTGCAAGGCTTTTTCATCACGGCGTAAAGGCAAGGCCAGGTAACGCGCGTCAAATTTAATCTCAGCCTGCGCGGCCTTGAACTGCAGGCCGGGGCCGGGGAACATCAGTGCGTAAGCCTCCACATGGGCCGGCGCCTCAAACGGGAAGCGTGCGCCCTGCAGGGGAATGCGCGAATCCACATACCAGCAGGCCAGGCCGTGGATATTGCGCAGCACATGGACGATGCCGAATTCGCCCACCTGGCCGGGCACCTTCTCTTCGACCGTGATCGCGGCTGTGTCGCCGCTGGTCGTCAGGCGAAGAATGATGTCGTCGGTGATCAGCGCGTGGTGGCGGCACCAGCGTTTGAGGGCTATGCCCAGATTCGGCGAGCTGATCGATGCGCGGGCCAGCATGCCGTAGCTGCCCCAGGGCAGTTTGCGGCCGAAGGCGCCCAGGCCTTCGTCGTCCAGTTCCTGCATGGCGGCGCCGGAGAGGACTTCCATCTGGCGGGCCGTGATGTGGGCGTTGGCCTGTTTGAGCTGGTTTGGCGTGATCTGTGCCAGTTTCAGGGCTTGCTCGGGGCTTTGACTGTAGCGCTTGTAGGCCGCTGTAATGCTTCTGGCAAAGGCCATGGGCGTGGCGGCGATGGGCGGGCTGGCGGGGCTGCGGGAGGGCATGGGTTGATTCTCGGTGCCGTTGGCAGGATTTGCAACCTTGTTGGCGGCCTGCCGGGGGCGGGTTTTCGCTAAGCTGGCTGTTTGGCGCTAAGGTGGGAGCCCTGCGCCTTCTTCATGCCTTTTCAGCGCCCCCATCAGGAAAAAATCCATGTCCGCTCTTGAGACCCAGCTCAACGCCCGTTCCGCCGACTTCCAGGCCAATGCCGCCGCCATGCGCGCGCTGGTCGACGACCTGACGGCCAAAGTCGCCAAGGCCGCCCAGGGTGGCGGCGATGTGGCCCGTGCGCGCCACACCTCACGCGGCAAGCTGCTGCCGCGCGACCGGGTGCAGATGCTGCTGGACCCGGGCACGCCTTTCCTCGAGCTTTCGCCGCTGGCCGCGTTTGCCATGTACCCGGATCGCGACGGCACCGACAGCGCGCCTTGCGCGGGCGTGATCGCCGGCATAGGCCGCATCAGCGGTGTGGACTGCATGATTGTGTGCAATGACGCCACCGTGAAGGGCGGCACCTATTACCCGATGACGGTCAAAAAGCATCTGCGCGCGCAGGAGATCGCCCAGCAGAACAACCTGCCTTGTGTCTACTTGGTCGATTCGGGCGGCGCCAACCTGCCCAACCAGGACGAGGTGTTTCCGGACCGCGACCATTTCGGCCGCATCTTTTTTAACCAGGCGAATATGAGCGCCCAGGGCATTGCGCAGATCGCCGTCGTGATGGGCAGCTGCACGGCCGGTGGCGCTTATGTGCCGGCCATGAGCGACGAGACCATCATCGTCAAGAACCAGGGCACCATCTTTCTGGGCGGCCCGCCGCTGGTGAAGGCCGCAATTGGCGAGATTGTCAGCGCCGAAGACCTGGGCGGCGGTGATGTGCACACCCGGCTTTCGGGCGTGGCCGACCACCTGGCGCAAAACGACCCGCATGCACTGGCGCTGGCGCGCCGCGCCGTGGCCAACCTGAACCGGCAAAAGCAACCCGGGCAGGTGCTGCGCACGCCGGTGCCGCCGCTGTACCCGGCCGAAGAACTCTATGGCGTGATCCCGACCGACACGCGCAAGCCTTACGACGTGCGCGAAATCATTGCGCGCATTGTGGACGGCAGCGAGTTTGCCGAGTTCAAGGCGCGTTACGGCGCCACCCTGGTTTGCGGTTTTGCGCATGTCGAGGGCATGCCGGTGGGCATCATCGCCAACAACGGCATTTTGTTCAGCGAATCGGCGCAAAAGGGCGCGCATTTCATCGAGCTGTGCTGCCAGCGCAAGATCCCGCTGGTGTTCTTGCAGAACATCACGGGTTTTATGGTGGGCAAAAAATACGAGGCCGAGGGCATTGCGCGCCACGGCGCCAAGATGGTGATGGCCGTGGCCACGGCCCAGGTGCCCAAGTTCACCATCATCATCGGCGGCAGCTACGGCGCGGGCAATTACGGCATGTGCGGCCGGGCTTATTCGCCGCGCTTTTTGTGGATGTGGCCGAATGCGCGCATCTGCGTGATGGGCGGCGAGCAGGCGGCCGGTGTGCTGGCGACTGTCAAGCGCGACGCGATTGAAGCCAAGGGCGGCAGCTGGAGCGCCGAGGAGGAGGCCGCCTTCAAGCAGCCGGTGCTGGACCAGTTCGGCCACCAGTCGCATCCCTACTATTCAAGCGCACGGCTGTGGGACGACGGTGTGATTGACCCGGCGGATACACGGCGTGTGCTGGCGCTGGGCTTGTCAGCCACGCTGAACCAGCCGATTCCCGAAACCAAGTTCGGCGTATTCCGCATGTAAGCCAGGCCCTCCACAAAGCCGGCCATGGACAACATCTACATCACCCCCGAGCACGAACTGCTGCGCGAGCAGGTCGCGCGCTTTATCGCGCGTGAGGTTGAGCCTTTTGCCGCGGCCTGGGAAGAAGAAGGCTGCGTGCCGCGCGAGGTGCTGCGCAAGCTGGGCGAGGCCGGCCTGCTGGGCCTGATGTATGAGGCCGACTACGGCGGCGCCGATGCCGATGCCTTGACCAACCTGGTGTTTGCCGAGGCGCTGTCGCAGTCCACCTTTGGCGGCTTCATCATCACGGTGCTGGTGCACACCGACATGGCCAGCCCGCATTTGTTCCATGCGGGCAATGCGGCGCAGAAGGCCCAATACATGCCGGACGTGATTGCCGGCAAGACGATTACCGCGGTCGGCATCACCGAACCCGGCGCGGGCTCGGATGTGGCCGGCATGCGCATGACGGCCAAACGTGATGGCGACGAATGGGTGCTTAACGGCACCAAGATGTTCATCACCAACGGCGTTCATGCCAACCTCTACTTCATCGCGGCCAAAACCGGCACGGCGCGCCACGATGTGTCCATGTTTATCGTTGAAAAAGGCACGCCGGGTTTTACGGTGGGCCGTGCGCTCAAGAAGACGGGCTGGCTCTCGTCCGACACGGCTGAGCTGGTGTTTGACAATGTCCGCATCCCGGCCGGCAACCTGCTGGGCGAAGAGGGCAAGGGTTTTTATTCGGTCATGAAAAATTTCCAGACCGAACGCATCGCCCTCGCGGCCATGGCGGTCGGCCATTGCACCCAGGCCCTCAAGATGACGCTGGACCATGTGCGCCAGCGCCAGGCCTTTGGCGCGACGCTGTGGGACAAACAAACGATTCGCCAGCGCATCGCCATGCTGGACGCCAAGACCCGCGCGGCGCGGCAGTTCATGTACCACTGCGCGTGGTCGGTCACCCAGGGGCGCGACATTGTGCAGGAGGTTTCCATGCTCAAGGCGCTGACGGGCGAGCTGGTCAACGAAGTGTTGTTGACTTGCCAGCAGTTCCACGGCGGCATGGGGTTTATCCGCGAGACCGCGATAGAGCGCCTGTGGCGCGATGCGCGTGTGCTGGGCATAGGCGGTGGTGCAACCGAGGTGATGCTTGAGGAGGTGGCAAAACGTTATGACTGACATCCCTCGTTTATGGTTGCTGGGCGTCTTGCTGTGCACCGGCCTGGCCGGCCAGGTGCGTGCGCAGGAGCCCGAGCTCAATGCGGCGCTCAATGAGTCCGTGCTCATGGTGTCCAAAAAGGCGCTCATAGGCAGCACCGAGCTTGAAACCACGGTGTACAAGCCCGACGGCCCCGGGCCTTTCCCGGTGGTGGTGATCAACCACGGCAAGTCGTTGGGGGACCCGCGTTTCCAGTCGCGCTACCGGCCGTCCATTGCGGCGCGCTATTTTTTGCAGCGCGGTTATATGGTGCTGGTACCTATGCGCCAGGGTTTTTCCAAATCGAGCGGCGGTTATATAGGCGGCGGCTGCAATGTGGAAAGCAACGGCCGTGTCCAGGCCGAGGACGTCAAGGCCGTGCTCGACTACGTGCTGGCGCAGCCCGATGCCGACAAAAACCGCATCCTGGTGCTGGGCCAGTCGCATGGCGGCTGGACCACGCTGGCCTTCGGCACGCTGAATTACCCCGGCGTCAAAGGCCTGGTCAACTTCGCGGGCGGCCTGCGGCAGGAAAGCTGCGCGGGCTGGCAGGCCAACCTGGCCAGGGCCGCGGGCAGCTACGCGGCAGAGACCCAGCTGCCCTCCCTATGGTTTTACGGCGACAACGACAGCTATTTTTCGCCGTCCACCTGGCAGGACATGGCGGCGCGCTACAACAGCGGCGGCGAGAAAGCGCGTGTGGTCGCCTTCGGCACCTTCGGCAGCGATTCGCACAGCATGTTCGGCTCCAGCAAAGGCCAGGGCATCTGGCAGCCTGAAGTCACGCGTTTTCTTGAAAAGATTGGCCTGCCTAGCCAACCCCTGCCGGCGTATGCGCGCTTTGCGCCCTCGGGCCCCAAAACCGAGCTGCCGCCCAAGACCGATTTTGCGGCCATCGATGAGGAGCCCAAGGTGCCCTCGCTGTCGGCGGCCGGCAAGGCGGGCTACAAGGTCTTCCTGGGCAAGGATGTGCCGCGCGCCTTTGCCATAGGCCCCGCCGGCGGCTGGGGCTGGGCCGAAGGCGGCGACGATCCCGCCAAACGCGCGCTGGACAGCTGCAACCGCCACGCCACCACCGCAAAATGCAAGCTCTATGCCGTCGATCACGACGTTGTCTGGACCACACCATGAACCACCTGAGCATCCATACCGAGGCGCTGGTCGCCACCGTCACCCTGAACCGCCCCGAGGTGCGCAACGCCTTTAACGAGGAGGTGATCGCCGAGATGACCCAGGCCTTTGTCGAGCTGGGCATGCGCGACGAGGTGCGCTGTGTGGTGCTGGCGGCCCAGGGGCCGGCTTTTTGCGCGGGTGCGGACCTGAACTGGATGCGCAGCATGGCTGACTACACCTACAAACAGAACATGGAAGACGCGGGCCGCCTCGCGACCATGCTGCAGGCCGTTTATGAATGCCCCAAGCCCGTCATTGCCCGCATACAAGGCGATGTGTATGCGGGGGGCATGGGACTGGTGGCGGCTTGCGACATGGCCGTGTCCGTCGATACCGCCGGCTATTGCCTTAGCGAAGTCAAGCTGGGCCTGATCCCGGCCACCATCAGCCCTTATGTGATTCGCGCCATGGGCGAGCGCGCGGCGCACCGCTACTTTTTGACGGCCGAGCGTTTTGACGCGGCCGAGGCGCTGCGCATCGGTTTTGTGCACGAGGTCGTGGCGGCCGAGGCGCTGGACGCCAAAGTCGCCGAGCTCGTGAAAGCCCTGGTCAATGCCGGCCCCGAGGCGGTGAAGCTGTGCAAAAAACTGGTGCAGGACGTGGCGGGGCAGGCCATCACCCACGAACTCACGCAGATGACGGTGCAGGCCATTGCCGATGTGCGTGTGAGCCCCGAGGGCCGCGAGGGCGTGCAGTCCTTTTTGCAAAAGCGCAAGCCCGACTGGTTGCCGGCCAAACCATCATGAACACCCTGGACACCGCACAACTGATCGCCCTGGCTGGCGCGCTGGGCTGGGCCAGCGGCGTGCGCCTTTACCTGGTGGTGCTGCTGACCGGACTGGCCGGTTTTATGGGCTGGGTGCAGCTGCCGTCGGGCCTGCAGCTGCTGGCCCATCCGGTGGTGCTGGGCATCAGCGGGTTTATGGTGTTTGTGGAATTTTTTGCCGACAAGATCCCGGGCCTGGATTCCTTGTGGGATGTGGTGCACGGCGTGATCCGCATCCCGGCCGGCGCGGCGCTGGCGGCCGCGGTGTTTGGCGGCGACAACGGCCTGGGCGCGCTGGTCGCGGCCCTGCTGGGCGGCACCTTGGCGGCCACCAGCTTTGCCGCCAAAGCCACCAGCCGCGCGGCCATCAATACCTCGCCCGAGCCCTTCAGCAATATTGGCGCCTCGCTGCTCGAGGACGGCCTGGTGCCGCTGGGCCTGTGGCTGGCGATTGTGCATCCCTTTGTTTTTGTGGCGCTGCTGGCCCTGGTGCTGGTGCTCAGTGTCTGGCTGATACGGGTGTGCTGGCGATTCTTGCGCCAGCTCTTTATCCGTGTCGCGCGGATTTTCAGCGGCAGGCCGGACCCGGGAACCACCGCCGCTTTTACCTTGAAGTCTCCTTTCTCAAAACAGAACGACCACCATGTTTAAAAAAATACTGATCGCGAACCGCGGAGAGATCGCTTGCCGTGTTGCAGCGACCGCCAGACGCATGGCCATCCAGTCCGTCGCCGTGTATTCCGATGCCGATGCGGGCGCCAAACATGTGGGCTTTTGCGACGAGGCGGTGCACATAGGCGGCAGCGCGCCCAAGGGCAGCTATTTGCGCTGGGAGCGCATCATCGAAGCGGCCAAGGCCACGGGCGCCGAGGCGATACACCCGGGCTATGGCTTTTTGAGCGAGAACGAGGAGTTTGCCCAGGCCTGCGCTAGCGCCGGCCTGGTCTTTATAGGCCCGCCGGCCTCGGCCATCAAGGCCATGGGCCTGAAGGCCGAGTCCAAACAGCTGATGGAAAAAGCCGGTGTGCCGCTGGTGCCGGGTTACCACGGCAGCGACCAGGACCCGGCGCTGCTCAAGCGCGAGGCCGACCGCATTGGCTACCCGGTGCTGATCAAGGCCAGCGCGGGCGGCGGCGGCAAGGGCATGCGTGCGGTCGAGAAAAGCGAGGACTTTGAAGCCGCGCTGGCATCCTGCAAACGCGAGGCCATCAACAGCTTTGGCGATGATGCGGTGCTGGTCGAAAAATACGCGCAGCGCCCGCGCCATATCGAGATACAGGTGTTTGGCGACACGCATGACAACTACGTTTACCTGTTTGAGCGCGACTGCTCGGTGCAGCGCCGCCACCAGAAGGTGCTGGAAGAAGCGCCGGCCCCCGGCATGACCGAGGCCATGCGCAAGCAGATGGGCGAGGCGGCCGTGGCGGCCGCGCGCGCCGTGAACTACGTGGGCGCCGGCACCGTGGAATTTATCGTCGAGCAGCGCAGCGATGGCTCCATGAACTTCTTCTTTATGGAGATGAACACGCGGCTGCAGGTGGAACACCCGGTGACCGAAGCGATTACCGGCCTGGACCTGGTGGAATGGCAGTTGCGCGTCGCCTCCGGGGAAAAGCTGCCGCTGGCGCAAGAGCAACTGCGCATCACCGGCCATGCCATCGAGGCGCGCATCTGCGCCGAAACACCCGACAACAATTTCCTGCCGGCCACCGGCAGCCTGCATGTCTATAAAAAGCCGGCGCACACGGCTTTTGAAAGAGGGCAAGTGCGTGTGGATGACGGCGTGCGCGAGGGCGATGCGATCTCGCCCTATTACGACTCCATGGTGGCCAAGCTCATCGTGCATGGCGCCACGCGTGAAGAGGCGCTGGCCCGGCTGGACGACGCGCTGGCCCAGACCCGCATCGTGGGCCTGAGCACCAATGTGCAGTTTTTGCGCTATGTGGTGCGCAGCCCTTCGTTTGCCAAGGCCAACCTGGACACCGCGCTGATACAGCGCGAAGAAGCGGTGCTCTTCAAGCAGGAGCCCGTGGGCCTGGCCATGGCGGCCGCCGCGGCGGTGGCGAAACAGCTGCTGGACGAACGCGCCCTGGCGGGCGACGACCCGTTCAGCCGCCGCGACGGCTGGCGTTCGCATGGCGTGGTGCAGCGGCGCTTTGAGTTTGAATTCCATGGCGAGCCGGCCAAGGCGGTGTTGACTTATGGGCATGACGGTGCGCTGCATCTCGCGCTGGGCGATGTGGCGGGGCCATTGCTGTTTGCTGAAACTGCGCAGGGCATAGAGGTTCAATTCGCGGGCCGGCGCATGACGGCGGCCGTGTATGCGCAGGGCGAGTTGGACCATGTGTTTACCGCCAAAGGCGCGACGCAAATCCTCTCCATAGACCTGCTGGCCCATGCGGGCGAGGCCCAGGCCGAGGGCGGCCGCCTGACGGCGCCCATGCCGGGCAAGGTCGTGTCCTTTGCGGTCAAGGCCGGCGACAAGGTGAGCAAAGGCCAGCCGCTGGCGGTGATGGAGGCCATGAAGATGGAGCACACGATTGCCGCGCCGGCCGACGGCACGGTGCAGGAATTGCTCTATGCGCCGGGCGACCAGGTCAACGAGGGTGCGGAATTGTTGAAAATAGCCGTTTGAATTTGTTTTGGCTCCAAACGTAATTTCAGCGGGATTTTTTCATGCGCATCAGTTTTTGCTGTTCCGACACCAAACCCCAGCCCTGGGTGGACGGCCTCAAGGCCGCTTTTCCGGATGCCGATGTGGCGCTGTGGTCCGCAGGCGCCGAGCCGGCCGACTACGCGGTGGTCTGGCAGCCGCCCCAGCAGTTCTTTGACGAGCAGCAAGCGCTCAAGGGCATCTTCAACATAGGCGCTGGCGTCGATGCGCTCATGAAGCTGAAGCTGCCGGCCGGCGTGCCGGTGGTGCGGCTGGACGATGCCGGCATGTCGGCACAGATGGCCGAATTTGTCTGCCATGCGGTGATACGCCACTTCCGCGAGCTGGACGGCTACGAGGCCGACATTGCCGGGGGCAAGTGGTCTTACCGCAAGCCGCGTTTGCGCACCGACTATCCCATAGGCGTGATGGGCCTGGGCGTGCTCGGTGAACGTGTGAGCCGGGCGCTCGCGCAGTTTGATTTTCCAGTCAATGGCTGGAGCCGCTCGCCCAAGGTGGTGGAGGGCGTGCATTGCTTTTCAGGCGAGGTCGGCAGTGCGGGCTTCCAGGATTTCCTGGCGGCCAGCCGCATCCTGGTCTGTTTGCTGCCGCTGACGCCGGACACCCAGGGCATCATGAACCGCGACACGCTGTCGCGGCTGCGGCCGGGTGGCTATGTCATCAATGTGGCGCGCGGCGCCCACCTGGTGGAGGAGGACCTGCTCGCGCTGATAGACAGCGGCCAGCTGGCCGGCGCGACGCTGGATGTATTCCGCACCGAGCCGCTGCCGGCGGAGCATGCCTTCTGGAAACACCCCAAGGTCACCATCACGCCGCACACCTCGGCCCGCACGCTGCGCGAGGAAAGCATTGCCCAGATCGCGGGCAAGATACGCAGCCTGGCGAGTGGCGCGTCTATAAGCACCCTAGCCGGCGTGGTTGACCCAAAAAAGGGATACTGAAGATGTGGCCCCCACGCTCCCCCACTGCGTGTAGCCTGCGGCTTCTCCCTGCCCCTTTCATCACGGGAGGGGCCGCTGCGCCTGCGGCCCGGCAAAGCCGGTTCCGCGGCCCCTGCTTGGTTGAGAACCGATTGCCGGTGGGCGACCACCCGTCTCCTGAAAGAGCCCCATGAAACTACCTTCCAAAGTCAAGCTCGTCGATGTCGGCCCCCGCGACGGTTTGCAGAATGAAAAAGCCCAGGTGCCGGCCGCCGTCAAGATAGAGCTGGTGCACCGGCTGCAGGACGCGGGCCTGACCGAGATTGAGGTCACCAGCTACGTCTCGCCCAAGTGGGTGCCGCAAATGGCCGACAACGCCGAGGTGATGGCCGGCATCCAGCGCAAGCCCGGTGTGCGTTATTCGGTGCTGACGCCGAACATGAAGGGCTTTGAAGCCGCGATTGCGCCGCCGCGTGAACTGTGGCCCGACGAGATCGTGGTCTTCGGCGCGGCCAGCGAGGCCTTCAGCCAGAAGAACATCAACTGCTCGATCGCCGAAAGCATTGAGCGCTTTCGCCCCGTGGTCGAGGCCGCGCGTGAAAAAGGCATTTATGTGCGCGGCGCCATGTCCTGCACCGTGGGCTGCCCTTACGAGGGCGAGATCGCGCCCGAACGTGTGGACATGCTGGCCGGCCTGATGAAGGGCATAGGCGTGCAGCATGTGGGCGTGGCCGACACGATAGGCGTGGGCACGCCGCTCAAGGTGCAGCGCGCACTCGACGCGACGCTCAGGCATTTCGACATCAACGATGTGTCCGGCCATTTCCACGACACCTACGGCCAGGCCCTGGGCAACACCCTGGCCTCGCTGCAGATGGGCGTCTGGCAGTTCGACACCTCCTCGGCCGGCCTGGGCGGCTGCCCCTTTGCCAAGGGCGCGACCGGCAATGTGGCGACCGAGGACGTGGTCTATCTGCTGCACGGCATGGGCATTGAAACCGGCATAGATCTGGACAAGCTGATTGATGCCGGAAAATTCATCAGCGACTTCCTGGGCCGCAAACCGAATTCCCGCGCGGCCACCGCGCTTCTGAATAAACGAGCGAATTGATATGTGTGGTGCTGAATTAAAGACTTTGCCTGAGGGTGTTCAACGTGTGGCGGCTGTGCTGCGCGAATGCGGCCATCCGCATATGCCCGTGATGCTGGACGACGCGGCGCGTACCGCGCAGCAGGCGGCCGATGCGCTGGGCGTGCGCCTGGGGCAGATCGCCAAGAGCATCATCTTTCGCCGCAAGTCGGACGATGCCGCGGTGCTGGTCGTGACCTCGGGCGACAGGCGGGTCGATGAACGCAAGGTCGAGGCCCTGGTCTGCAGCGACGGCAAGCGCGTGGGCCGGGCCGATGCGGATTTTGTGAAAAGCAAAACCGGTTTTTCCATAGGGGGCGTGTCGCCCGTGGGGCACATCAGCCAGGCCGTGGTGCTGGTGGACCTGAGCCTGATGCGCTTTGACGAGGTCTGGGCCGCCGCCGGCCATCCGCATGCGGTGTTCAAGCTGATGCCGCAGGAGCTGGAGCTGCTGACCGGCGCGCCGGTGGTCGACGTGGCCGTGGATATGGGCGAGGAGGCCATCGCGCGCGAGCAGGCCGTGGCCCGGGTGACGGAGCGCGGCCGCACGGTGGACGCCGCGGGCGACGATGTGCCCTCGCCCTGTATCTCGGTGTGCCGCGTCAATGCCGACAGCGGGCTGTGCGAAGGCTGCTTTCGCACCCTGGGCGAGATATCGGCCTGGGCGCGCTCCGGCCCCGAGGCGCAGCGCGAACTCTGGCGCACCATAGGCCAGCGCATGGCGGCCGTACGGGCCTGAACATTCAAGGCAGAGGGTTTCATGAAACACATCACTTTTTATTTTGATTTCATCTCTCCCTATGCCTACCTCGCCTTCGAGCAGCTACCCGAAGCCCTCAAGGGCCTGAGCTACAGCGTCAGCTACCGGCCGGTGCTGTTTGCGGCGCTGCTCAAGCACCACGGCCAGCTGGGCCCGGCCGAGATCGCGCCCAAGCGCGACTGGACCTACCGGCAGGTGCTGTGGCATGCGCACAGCAAGGGCATCGCCCTGCAGATGCCGGCCAGCCATCCCTTCAACCCCTTGCCGCTGCTGCGCCTGGCCAGCGCCTGCGGCACGCCCGACGATCCGGCCAGCCCCAACCGCTATGTCTGCGAAACCATGTTTCGCCATGTCTGGCAGGGCGGCGCCGAGGCCGCGGATGCGCAGCGGCTTGCGGCGCTCGCGGCGCAGCTTGCAGCGCAGCGCACGCTGGGTGATGACGAGGCCAAGGCGCAACTCAAAAAGAACACCGACGAAGCGATTGCGCACGATGTGTTCGGTGTGCCCGCGATGGAAGTCGACGGCAAAATTTTCTGGGGCTTCGATGCGCTGCCCATGCTGCGCGAATACCTGCTGGGCAACAGCTGGTTTGAAGGCGAAGGCTGGAATGGCGTGAGCAAGGTCGCCGTGGGCATTTCGCGCAAGGCCTGAGCGCGTAAGCACGCGTGCAGGCGTGTAAGCGAGTTTTACGCCGCGCGTAAAAAGGTTCTAGGCGTTTTCCCGGAGCGGCTTCGTATGCTGAAAAGTTTCTCAAGGGTTTCCCCTTGAGTTGTCAGCCACGCATAAGTTTCACGCAAGCTCCTGTTATTTTCACGTCAGAGCTAGGTCAGGGACTCCAAAAATAATCAGTGCAGCTTCCATACCGGAGGCCTTCACTATTTGGAGACACACATCATGGCAACAGCCGTCGACAACAGACCCATGACCGCCGAGCAGAAGAAGGTGATCTTCGCCTCTTCGCTCGGCACGGTATTCGAGTGGTACGACTTCTACCTCTACGGTTCATTGGCCGCCATCATCGCCAAGCAGTTCTTCAGCGGACTGGACGCGGGCTCGGCCTTCATCTTCGCGCTGCTCGCGTTCGCCGCCGGCTTCATCGTGCGCCCCTTCGGCGCGCTGGTGTTCGGCCGGCTGGGCGACATGATCGGCCGCAAGTACACCTTCCTGGTCACCATCGTGATCATGGGCTTGTCGACCTTCATCGTGGGCCTGCTGCCCAACTACGCGTCCATCGGCGTCGCCGCGCCGGTGATCCTGATCGCGCTGCGCATGCTGCAAGGCCTGGCGCTGGGTGGTGAGTACGGCGGTGCCGCCGTCTACGTGGCCGAGCACTCGCCCCAGGGCAAGCGCGGCGCCTACACCTCCTGGATCCAGACCACGGCCACGCTGGGCCTGTTCCTGAGCCTGCTGGTGATCCTGGGTGTGCGCACCGCCATGGGCGAAGCCGCTTTCGCCGACTGGGGCTGGCGCGTTCCGTTCATCGTCTCCATCCTGCTGCTGGCCGTGTCGGTCTACATCCGTTTGTCGATGAACGAATCCCCCGCCTTCCAGAAGATGAAGGCCGAGGGCAAGACCTCCAAGGCCCCGCTGTCCGAGTCCTTCGGCCAGTGGCGCAACCTGAAGATCGTGATCCTGGCGCTGATCGGCCTGACCGCCGGCCAGGCCGTGGTCTGGTACTCGGGCCAGTTCTACGCGCTGTTCTTCCTGACGCAGGCGCTGAAGGTGGACGGCCCCACGGCCAACATCCTGGTGGCCTACTCGCTGATCCTGGGCACGCCGTTCTTCGTGATCTTCGGCACGCTGTCCGACAAGATCGGCCGCAAGCCCATCATCATGGCCGGCTGCCTGCTGGCCGTGGTCACCTACTTCCCGGTGTTCACCGCGCTGACCAAGGCCGCCAACCCCGACCTCGCCGCCGCGCAAGCCAAGAACAAGGTGATCGTGACCGCCGACCCGAACGAGTGCTCGTTCCAGTTCAACCCGACCGGCACCGTCAAGTTCACCAGCTCCTGCGACATCGCCAAGCAGGTGCTGGCAGGCGCATCGGTGAGTTATGACAACGTCGCCGCACCCGCCGGCACGGTGGCCAGCATCAAGATCGGCGAAAACGCCATCCCCAGCTACACCGCCAAGGGCCTGAGCGCCGACGACGCCAAGAAGAAGGACGCCGAGTTCAAGAAACTCATCGCGGACGACCTGAAGGCCGCCGGCTACCCCAGCAAGGCCGACCCGGCCAAGATCGACAAGATCACGGTCACCCTGATCCTGTTCTACCTGGTGGTGCTGGTGACCATGGTCTACGGCCCCATCGCCGCCATGCTGGTCGAGCTGTTCCCGACCCGCATCCGCTACACCTCGATGAGCCTGCCGTACCACATCGGCAACGGCTGGTTCGGCGGCCTGCTGCCGACGACCGCCTTTGCCATCGTGGCGCAGACCGGCAATATGTACAACGGCCTCTGGTATCCCATCATCGTTGCCGGCATGACGCTGGTGGTGGGCACCTTGTTCATCAAGGAAACCAAGGACGTGGATATTTACGCCAACGACTGATTGGTGTGATCGCCGGGCGGGCCCAGCGGCCCGCGCCGGTTTGTGAGGCTCAAGAGCCTTGTGATATTGCAGGCCCTCGTCATCCATGTGCCGGGGGCTTTTTTTTGGCCTTTTTTTGTTTTGTTTTGTTTTTGTTTTTTTGGAGAAGAGAAAAATGTGGAAACTCGTGCTCGGATTTATCGTGATTGCAGGCCTGGCCCTGTTCCTCTTGAACAAGGGCGGTGACATAGACCTCAGCGGTGAAAAGCATGGCGCCTTGCCCGCGCCGGCAGCGCCGGCCGCCGCCGCTACTCGCGCCGTGGCGTGAGGTATTGCCGCAAGAAGCGTTTCCAGTTGCAGGACATGGCCGCGACCCGTGCCCAAAAAGGTGCATTGGTGCTAAAAATGGGGTAAATTGAATCAGGGGCAACAAAAAAGTGTCACAAATGTCTCTGCATTACGCACAGCTGTCTGCGTTCCCCCTGGCGTACTTACTGGAGACCCGCTGATGATTTACACCAAGACGGAATTGGGCCAATCCGCATTGCAAGACCGTTCCATCCCGATGACACCGAGGCAACGCTCGGCCTTCATCATGTTTGACGGCAAGCGCAGCATGGAAGAGGTGGTCAAGGCCACCGCGGGCCTGGGCGTCACGGCTGAAGATATTTCCCACCTGCTGTCGCTGGGCCTGCTGGCGCCCGCCGCGGTGCAGCCGCCGGCCCCACCCGCCGCCCCGGCGCCCGCCGTGTCCGCGCAGAACGCCGACGGCTCACCCACACTGAGCGCACAGGAACACTATTCCAGGGCCTACCCGATCGCGACGCGGCTCACTGCCGGCCTGGGCTTGCGC
Organism: Polaromonas sp. P4_F6; assembly: GCF_056401275.1. Lineage (NCBI taxonomy): Bacteria > Pseudomonadati > Pseudomonadota > Betaproteobacteria > Burkholderiales > Comamonadaceae > Polaromonas > Polaromonas sp. P4_F6. The sequence goes on from NZ_JBFUJQ010000007.1 coordinate 88,538, forward strand.
GGTTTCCGGCTCAACCTCGCGGTGGAAGCCGCGACCGACATCGACAAGCTCAAGGAGCTCGCGCCCAAGATCAAGGAAGCCGTGGGCCCCGAGAAGTTCAAGGAACTCGAGAACGCGCTTTACTTCTGAGCCAGCCTGACGGCCTCACTGGCCTGGCGCCGCGGGTTTGCGAACTTGCAAGTGGGGGCCGCGAACCGGCTCTGCCGGGCGCAAGGCGCCTGTCCCCCACGGGGGGAGGTGACGCTACACGAAGTGAGCGTCGGCAGGGGGGGCGAATCCACGGGGCCGCGAACCGGCTCTGCCGGGCGCAAGGCGCCTGTCCCCCACGGGGGGAGGTGACGCTACACGAAGTGAGCGTCGGCAGGGGGGCTACCTTTTAAGGGGGCTACCTTTTAAATTTGCCGTCCGTGCCGATGATGGACAGGTCGGCGAAATCCAGGCCGGTGTGGTCTTCGGGGCTGTAGCTCACTTCCAGCCCGCCTATGTCGTACTTGCGCAGGCCTTCCAGCGCCGCCTGCAGTTTTTCGCGCGTGGGCTTGGCGCCGGCGCGGCGCAGGCCTTCGACCAGCACCTTGGCCGCGGCAAAACCTTCGAGCATGGCGGGGCTCACGTCGGCCTGGCCCTTGGCCTTGGCCAGCTCCTGGGCTTCCTTGACCATGGGGAAGGCGATGGAGCGCTCATACGGAAAGACCTGGGTCACGATCACGCCGCGGGCGTTGTCGCCCAGGCTTTTCACAAAACCGCCCGAGGCGTTGTTCGACAGCGTGACGAGCTGTGCCGTGGAGCCGGCCGCGCGGAAGGCCTTGATGCCGTCGACCACGGCCTGGCCCGAGGCGACCATGATGACGGCCTGCGCATTCGACTGGTAGACCTTGGGCGCGATGGGCCCGAAGTCGGGCTTGCTGCGGTCGAATTTTTCAAGGATGGCCGGCTGCAGCTTGGCCGTGGCCAGGCCTTTTTGCGCACCCATCACGCCGTCGGCGCCGAAGCTGTCGTCGGCATAGACGATGCCGATGCGCGTGATGCCCATGGAGGCGAGGTGGGTGACGGCTTTTTCGGCCTCACGCTGGTAGGTGGCGCGCACATTGAACACATGTTTCCTGACGGGCTGGTGCAGCACCATGGCGCCGGTGGACGGGCCCACCAGCGGCACGCCGTATTTGTCGAGCAGGGGGATGATGGCCTCGGTGTGCGGCGTGCCGCGCGTGAGGAACAGGGCCACCACGTTTTGCTCTTCCACCAGCTTGCGGGCGTTTTCCGCCGCGAGCTTGGGATCGAACTTGTCGTCGACCGACACCAGTTCCACCTTCTGCCCGTTCACGCCGCCCTTGGCGTTGACGGCATCGATATAGAGCTTGGCGCCTTCGGTGGTTTCCTTGACGCCGGCGCCCACGGGACCGGTGAAGCCCGCGGTCTGCCCAACGAGTATCTGTGCCTGGACCAGCTGGCCCAGGGCGGCCATCACAAGGGCCGCGCACCAATGTTTTGTTGTTGACATGGTATGTCTCCTTAAATCGATCCCAGGTCGGCAAAGTTAAACACGAAAGCGCGAAAACAGTCAGCAGGAAAACCAGAATGCGCCCTAATTGGCGGCGGCAAAAGTGCACAAAAGGGGCATTAATCCGCATACTCCGCACGGCCAGAGGCTTTGCCTAGAATGTTTGACCTCTTCAGGAAAGACCGCACTCATGTCCCAGGGAACCATCCGCATCCGCGGCGCGCGCCAGCACAACCTCAAAAACCTCGACCTTGATATTCGCACCGGTGAAATGACGGTGGTCACCGGCCCCAGCGGCTCGGGAAAATCCTCGCTGGTGTTCGACACCCTGTTCGCCGAAGGCCAGCGCCGCTATGTGGAAACTTTCTCGGCCTATGCGCGCCAGTTCCTGGACCGCATGGACAAGCCGGCCGTCGACAAGGTCGAGGGCGTGCCGCCGGCCATCGCCATCGACCAGACCAACCCGGTGCGCAGCTCGCGCTCCACTGTGGGCACCATGACGGAGCTCAACGACCACCTGAAGCTGCTTTATGCGCGCGCCGCGCAGCTCTTCGACAAACAGACCGCGCAGAACGTGCGCCACGACACGCCCGAGTCGATTTACGCCGAACTGATGGCGCGCACCCAGGAAGGCGACCCGCGTGTGGTGCTGACCTTCCCGGTCGAGCTGCCCGGCAACACCAGCGCCGAGCAGGTCGAGCAGTGGCTGTCGGTCAGCGGCTTCACGCGCGTGCATGCGCAGCGCGATGTGGCCACGCCGGCCGGTCCGCACAAGCTGCTGGACGTGGTGGCCGACCGCTTTCGCACTCACGCGGTGGAGAAGTCCCGTGTGATGGATGCGATTGAAACCGCGCTCAAGCGCGGCGGGCGCCTCAATATCTATGTGCAACATACGGAGGATGGCCAGCCCGACGTGATGTGGCGTTTCTCCACGGGCCTGCATTGCCCCGACAGCGACCTGCGCTACACCAACCCCACGCCCTCGCTGTTCTCCTTTAACTCCGCCATGGGCGCCTGCGAGACCTGCCGCGGTTTCGGCCGCGTGATCGGCGTCGACTACGGCCTGGTGATTCCCAACGACAAGCTGACCTTGCGCGCCGGCGCGATCAAGACCATACAGACGCCGGCCTGGAAGGAAGCCCAGGACGACCTGATGCGCCACGCCGAGGCGGCCGGCATCCCGCGTGACACGCCCTGGTACAAACTCACGCCGGCGCAGCAAGGCTGGGTCATCAACGGCATGCCGGGCTACAAGGACGGCAGCTGGAAGAAGCAGTGGTACGGCATCAAGCGTTTTTTCGAGTACCTCGAAAGCAAGGCCTACAAGATGCACATCCGCGTGCTGCTGTCCAAGTACCGCAGCTACACGCCTTGCGAAACCTGCGGCGGCGCGCGCCTCAAGCTCGAATCGCTGCTGTGGCGCCTGGGTTCCAAGGAGGCCGCCGACGCGGTGCTGCCGCCGGTGCAGCGCTTCATGCCGGTGGGCGTGCAGTGGAGCCGCGAGCAGCTCGAGGCCCTGCCGGGCCTGGCGCTGCACGACCTGATGCGCCTGCCCATAGACAGGCTGCGCGAGTTCTTCAGCGGCCTGTCGCTCAACGTGATGGGCGACGACGCCGAGATCCAGGCGCTCAAATCGCTGTTCGAGGAAATCCAGACGCGCGTCAAATACCTGTGCGACGTGGGCATTGGCTACCTCACGCTGGACCGGCAAAGCCGCACGCTCTCGGGCGGCGAGGTGCAGCGCATCAACCTCACGACGGCGCTGGGCACCTCTCTGGTCAACACGCTGTTTGTGCTGGACGAGCCCTCCATAGGCCTGCACCCGCGCGACATGAACCGCATCACCCAGGCCATGCACCGCCTGCGCGACGCCGGCAACACCCTGGTGGTGGTGGAGCATGACCCGGCCGTGATGCTGGCGGCCGACCGCATGATAGACATGGGCCCGGGCCCGGGCGAGAAGGGCGGCCAGATCGTGTTCGACGGCACGCCCGAGGACCTCAAACATGCCGACACGCTGACCGGCGCCTACCTGGGCTCACGCAAGCAGGTGGGCATGGGCTTCAAGCGCGCGGTGACCGAGAACACGCCCCGCCTCATCCTCGAAGGCGCGCGCGACCACAACCTGAAAAACCTCACGGTGGACTTCCCGCTGCAACGCCTGGTCTGCGTGACCGGCGTCAGCGGCTCCGGCAAGTCCACGCTGATGCAGGACATCCTGGCGCCGGCGCTGCTGCGCCAGTTCGGCAAGGCGACCGAGACGCCGGGCCTGCACGACCGGCTGCTGGGCGCCGACCACCTGACCGACGTGGTGTTTGTCGACCAGTCGCCCATAGGCAAGACGGCGCGCTCCAACCCGGCCAGCTATGTGGGCGCCTGGGATGCGGTGCGCGACCTGTTCGCGCTGGCGCCGCTGGCCAGGCAGCGCAGCTACACCGCCACCAAGTTCAGCTTCAACAACGGCGACGGGCGCTGCCCGACCTGCGGCGGCTCGGGTTTCGAGCATGTCGAGATGCAGTTCCTGAGCGACGTCTACCTGCGCTGCCCCGATTGCGACGGCAAGCGCTACCGCGCCGAGATCCTCGAGGTGACGATTGAGCGCAAGGCCGTGGGTGACCTCAAGCCGCGGCTGCTCAATGTGTCCGACGTGTTGGACCTCACGGTCAGCGAGGCGATTGCGCTGTTCGCGCAGGACCGCGAGGTGGTGCGCTCGCTGCAGCCGATTGTGGACGTGGGCCTGGAATACGTAAAGCTGGGCCAGCCCGTGCCCACGCTGTCGGGCGGCGAGGCGCAGCGCCTGAAGCTGGCCGGCTTTTTGGCCAATGCCAGCAAGACGGCGAGCGCGAGCAAACAGGCGCTGGCGCTCCGGCAGCCCGGCCGCGGCACGCTGTTCTTGTTCGACGAGCCGACCACCGGCCTGCACTTTGACGACATCGCCAAGCTGATGCGCGCGCTGCGCAAGCTGCTGGAGGCCGGCCATTCGCTGATCGTGATCGAGCACAACCTCGACGTGATCCGCTCGGCCGACTGGCTGATAGACCTGGGTCCCGAAGGCGGCGAGGGCGGCGGCCTGCTGGTGGCCCAGGGCACGCCCGAAGAAGTGCGCAAGCACCCGACATCCCATACGGCGCTGGCGCTGCGCGAGTACGAGCAGGCCATGGGCAAGGTGCACGGCGTGGAGGAATCGCGGCCCAAGGTGTGGGCCACGCGGCCGGTGTTCTCGAACCTGATCCAGATCGTCAACGCCAAGGAGAACAACCTCAAGAGCCTGTCGGTCGACATTCCGCGCGGCAAGTTCAATGTGGTAACCGGTGTCTCGGGCTCGGGCAAGTCCACGCTGGCCTTTGACATCCTGTTCAACGAAGGCCAGCGGCGCTACCTGGAGTCGCTCAACGCTTATGCGCGCAGCATTGTGCAGCCGGCGGGCCGGCCCGAGGTGGACGCGGTCTACGGTATCCCGCCCACCGTGGCCATCGAGCAGCGCCTGTCGCGCGGCGGGCGCAAGTCCACCGTGGGCACGACCACCGAGGTCTGGCATTTCCTGCGCCTCTTGTATGTGAAGCTGGGCATACAGCATTGCATCAAGGAAGGCGCGGCCGTGATGCCGCAAAGCCCCGAAAGCATCGCGGCCCAGCTGCTCAAGACCTACCGCGGCCAGCACATAGGCCTCTTGGCGCCGCTGGTGATCGCGCGCAAGGGCGTGTACACCGAGCTGGCCGACTGGGCGCGGCCGCGCGGCTACACACATTTGCGCATAGACGGCGAGTTTTTGCCGACCACCGGTTTTCCGCGCATAGACCGCTTCAAGGAGCACACGGTGGAGTTGCCGGTGGCCGACATCCATGTGTCGCCCGAGAACGAGGCCGCCCTGCGCGCCGCGCTGGCGACCGCGCTGGAGCACGGCAAGGGCGTGGTCCATGTGCTGGCACCGCTGGACGGCCTGCGCGGCGCGATGATGGCCGGCGCCAGCGCGAAGAACATCGGCAAGCTGATTGCGTTTTCGACCAAGCGCGCCTGCCCGGTCTGCGCCACTTCGTACGCTGAACTCGACCCGCGGCTCTTCAGCTACAACAGCAAGCACGGCTGGTGCCCCGACTGCGTGGGCACGGGCGTCAAGCTCACCAAGGAACAGCGCAAGGTGTTTGACGACTCGGTGATGGACGACGACAACAAGGGCCGCGAGCAGAGTTTTGCCGAGCCCGAGGTGGAAGACGTGGCCGGCACCGCCTGCCCGAGCTGCGAAGGCACACGCCTGAACGCCACGGCCCGCGCGGTGAAGTTTGCCGGCGTCGGCATTGCCGACATCGCGGCGCTGTCGGTGACCGATGTGCGGCGCTGGGTGGAAAAGCTCGCGCTGCTGGGCCGCGAGGCCGGCATTGCGCGCGACCTGATTCCCGAGATCAAAAGCCGGCTCGAGTTCCTCGAGGACGTGGGCCTGGGCTACCTCACGCTGGACCGCGGCGCGCCCACGCTCTCGGGCGGCGAGGCGCAGCGCATACGCCTGGCGGCGCAGCTGGGCTCCAACCTGCAGGGCGTCTGCTACGTGCTGGACGAGCCGACGATCGGCCTGCACCCGCGCGACAACCAGATTTTGCTGGGCGCCTTGGGCAAGCTCAGCGACCGTGGCAACACGCTGGTGGTGGTCGAGCATGACGAGGACACGATTCGCCGCGCCGACAACATCATCGACATAGGCCCGGGCGCGGGCAAGCGTGGCGGCACGCTGGTGGCGCAGGGCACGGCGGCGCAGCTGTCGGCCGTGCCTGAGTCGCTGACGGGGCGCTACCTGGCGAATCCGCTGATACACCCGCTGCATGCGCGGCGCGAAACGCGCAAGGGCGCGGCGCCGGTGGCCGTGGTGAGGGAGGCGCCGGTCGATACAAACGCCAAGCCCGTGAGCAAACAGAAGGCGGCCCTGCTCAAGGCCGCGGCGCTCAAAGCCGCCGCGGCCAGCGCCAGTGCGCTGCACAACGCGGCGCCGCTGGCGGCCGGGCCTTTCACATCCTGGCTCACGGTGGTCAATGCCGACCTGCACAACCTCAAGGATGTTTCGGTCACCGTGCCGCTGTACCGCTTGGTGGCGGTGACGGGCGTGTCGGGCTCCGGCAAGTCGACGCTGGCGCGCGACGTGCTGCTGACCAATGTGCATGCGGGTGTGACGCAGCGCTCCACCAAATCCGGCCGCGACGCCGACGACAAGGGCAAGACGCCGGACTGGACCGGCTGCGAGCGCATCGAAGGGTATGCGGCGGTGGACCGCGTGCTCGAGGTTGACCAGACGCCTATCGGCAAGACGCCGCGCTCTTGCCCGGCCACCTACATCGGCTTCTGGGACACGATTCGCAAGCTGTTTGCCGACACGCTGGAAGCCCGCGCGCGCGGTTACGGCGCCGGGCGCTTTTCCTTCAACACCGGCGAGGGCCGCTGCCCGACCTGCGAAGGCGCGGGCGTGCGCACCATAGGCATGAGCTTTCTGCCCGACGTGAAGGTGCTCTGCGAAACCTGCCACGGCGCGCGCTTCAACCCCGAGACCCAGGCCGTGACCTGGCGCGGCAAGAACATCGGCGACGTGCTGAAAATGGAAGTGGACGAAGCGGTGGACTTCTTCGCCTCCATGCCCAACATCAGCCACCCGCTGCAGCTGCTCAAGGATGTGGGCCTGGGCTACCTCACGCTGGGCCAGCCTTCACCGACGCTGTCGGGCGGCGAGGCGCAGCGCATCAAGCTGGTGACCGAACTGAGCAAGGTGCGCGACGACATCACGCGCCGTGGCCAGAAGGCGCCGCACACGCTGTATGTGCTGGACGAGCCCACGGTGGGCCTGCACATGGCCGACGTCGAAAAGCTGATCCATGTGCTGCACCGCCTGGTCAATGCCGGCCACAGCGTGGTGGTGATCGAACACGACCTGGACGTGATCGCCGAAGCCGACTGGGTGATTGACCTGGGACCGGACGGCGGCAATGCGGGCGGGCGTGTGGTGGCATCGGCGCCGCCCGAGGCCGTGGTCAAGCTGGGGACGCATACCGGGAAGGCCTTGCAAAGCGTATTAGCGCGGGCTTGAACATCCCCGTCCAGGCTCACTGCGTGTAGCCTGTTTCCCCCTCTCGAGGGGGCGGCGCCTGCGGCCTGGCAAAGCCAGTTCCGCGGCCCCTGCTGGCTTGCGGCCCTTGCGATCACGTGTGGCTGGGTGGATTTGTTCCAATAATTCGTCGAATATTTGCATTCGACGAAAAAATGGAACATACTCCTGGGGCCATGAACCCCCAATCCAAGGTCATCCATACCCAGCGCGTTCTTGATCTGGCCCGCCAGAAGGGCATGCTGCGCCCTGGCGACCTGCAAGGCGTCGGGGCTGCAAGGGTGATGCTGACCCGGATGACGGCCAGCGGCCAACTCGAAAAAGTGGGGCGCGGCCTGTACCGGATTCCGGGAGCCAGTACCTCGGAGCACGAAACCCTCGCCACGGTCGCGACGAGGGCGCCGCAGGCGGTGTTTTGCCTGCTCACAGCCCTGCAGTTCCATGGCCTGACCACCCAGCTTCCGCGCCAGGTGTGGATCGCCATGCCGCGCGGCAGCCATGTACCCAAACTGGATTACCCGCCGCTGAAGATGGTGCAGTTCACCGGCGATGCCTATACAGAAGGCGTGGAAGTCTTTGAGCGCGATCAGGTGCCTCTGCGCGTCTACGGCGTGGCCAAAACCGTGGCCGACTGCTTCAAGCACCGCAACAAGATCGGCCTCGACGTGGCGGTGGAGGCGCTGCGGGATGCGCGTTCGCAAAAAAAGGCAACGGCCGACGAGCTCTGGCATTTCGCCAAGATTTGCCGCGTAGCCAATGTGATGCGCCCCTACCTGGAGGTGATCGAGTGAGCAAAGACCTGGCCGCATCAGTGCGGGCGCGCCTTTTGAACAAAGCGAAAGCCGAACAATCGGACTTCAACGGTGTGCTGGTCCGTTATGCGCTGGAGCGCTTGCTGTACCGCCTGAGCCAGTCTGCACACGCCGACCGCTTCCTGCTTAAAGGCGCAATGTTGTTCACGCTCTGGTACGACATGCCGCACCGGCCCACACGCGACGTGGACCTGCTGGGCTTTGGCCCCAGCGACCTGGCGTCCACCACGCAAACCTTCAGGGAGATTGCCTCCGTAGCGGCAGAGGACGGCATGCGCTTTGATCCTGAAAGCGTGCTTGCTGAAGAAATCCGTAAAGAGGCGGGCTACGCCGGGGTGCGCGTTCTCCTTAACGCGGAGTTGGCCGGTGCGCGCGTGAAGACACAAGTCGACATCGGTTTTGGTGACGCGGTGACGCCCGGGCCGGTACACGCTGTTTATCCCGTCATGCTGGATGATTTTCCGGCGCCGACGCTGCAGGCCTATCCGGTGTACACCGTGATTGCGGAAAAACTGCATGCCATTGCCTTGCTGGGCATGACCAACAGCCGCCTGAAGGATTACCTGGATTTGTCCGTGCTGCTGGAACGCGAGGTGCTGGACGCGGACATTCTGGCGAAAGCGATTGCCCAAACTTTTCGGCGGCGCGGCATGCAGGTGTCGACGGCGCTGCCCATAGGGCTGAGTGACGAATTTGGGAATGACGCATCACGGCAGGCTTTATGGCGGGCCTTCCTCAGGAAGAATCAACTCACCGGAGTGCCACTGCCCGAATTGGTCGCTGCGTTGCGCGCCCGATTTGAACCCGCATTGCAAGGCGCTTCGTTGGCGGCTGGGTTGCAATAAGCCGGCTGACACTCGTGCGACAGCCCTTCAGGTGTTGCCCTGATTCGCCAAAGCCAATCGCCGGGCATGATGGCAATATTCCAAAAAAAGGAGACACGCCCATGCAACGCCGCCCTTTTCTGCACACCGCCGCCGCCCTGGCCCTGATCGCCGCGGGCGCCATGCCGGCCCAGGCGCAGACCTTTCCGGCCAAGCCCATCAAGCTGGTGATCGCGTTTCCGGCCGGCGGGCCGACCGACATCACCATGCGTTCGCTGGCCGACAACGCCGGCAAGATCCTGGGCCAGACGGTGATCGTGGAGAACAAGCCCGGCGCGGGCGGCACCTTGCCGGCCCAGCAGATGCAAAGCGCGGCGGCCGACGGCTACACGCTGGCGCAGATCCCGCTGGGGGTGTTCCGCCTGGGCTACACGACCAAGATCAACTGGGACCCGGTCAAGGACATCAGCTATGTGATCAATGTGACCGGCTATGCGTTCGGCATCGTGGTGCCGGCCGACAGCCCGTTCAAGACCTGGGCCGATTTTGTGGCCTATGCCAAGGCCAACCCGGGCAAGCTGACCTACGGCTCCACCGGCACGCTGACCAGCCCGCACCTGACGACGGAACTGGTCGCGCAGAAAGCCGGCATCGAGCTGCAGCACGTGCCTTACAAAGGAAGCGCCGATTTGATGCTGGCGCTGGTCAGCGGCCAGCTGATGGCCGGCGCCGACAGCACCGGCTTTGCGCCGCAGGTCGAAGCCGGCAAGCTGCGTGTGCTCAATACCTGGGGCGAGAAGCGCCTCGACAAATTCCCGAACGCGCCCACGCTCAAAGAGCTGGGCTATGACATCGTGCAGAACTCGCCCTTTGGCATAGGCGCGCCCAAGGGCACGCCGCCCGAGGTGGTCAAGCGTTTGCACGATGCCTTCAAGAAGGCCATGGAGGAGCCGAGTTATGTGGCGGCGCTGGCCCGCTATGACATGCTGCCGAACTACCTGAGTTCTGCGGATTACACCAAGTTTGCGCAGGACACGGTAGTCCGCGAAAAAGTCTTGATCGACAAACTGGGCCTCGCTAAACCCAACTAGCGGGCTCGATACCGGCCAGCACAAACAATTCATCGGCTAATTGATCGGCTAGCGCCGGCTCCACGCCCGAACCAAAAATCAACCGGTAAACAATGGGGGCCATCATGTGGTCCAGCACCTGCTGCACCGTGGGTGTGGCGTCGCCGCGCGCCTGGGCCCGGCTCACCAGCAGCGTGGCTTCGGCGCGGCGGTTTTTCAGGCAGTTGGTGTCTTCCGGGCCGGCCAGCGCGGCCGCCGCCTTCAGCATGGAGGTGCATCCGGGCTTGTTGAGGTGGGTGATCAACTCCCGGGCCCAGGCCGCGAGTTCAGCCTTCAGGTCGCCGGTTTCGGGCAGGGGGCGGTTCGGGTCCAGCCGCTGCGTCGCGGTTTCGCCGAGCAGGCCGTTCACGTCGCCCCAGCGCCGGTAAATGCTGGAGGCGCTGACACCGGCGCGCTCGGCCACGGCCGGCACGGTCACCTTGTCGCGGCCTTCCTGGGCAATCAGTTCTTCGAGCGCCTTGCGCACCACGGCCTGCACCTGGGCGCTGCGGCCGCCTGGGCGCTTGTTCTGGGGTGTTTGTGGAATGCTCATCAGGGCCGATTTTAGCCTAAAAGCAATGATCTTTGCGTTAATTTTCAAACCGGTATAGAATTCGCAAACGCAAATAAATTCGCTTTAAGAAAGTCGAGCGTTTCCCATGAGCACACCCGCCGCCCCCTCTTTGCAAGCCTCTTCCGCCGCGACGGCGCCGCGTTGGCAACTGCCGCCCGCGGCTGCTTTCCCGCTGCTGGCCGTCCTGTTGTTCGCATTTTTTGTGGCGGGCAGTGCGCCTTCGCCGCTGTTTGTGGTGTTCCAGCAGCAATGGGGCTTTTCGCCGGCGCTGCTGACGGTGGCGTTTGCGATTTACGCGATCGCGCTGCTGGCCTCGCTGCTGGTGGCCGGCTCGCTGTCCGACCACATAGGCCGGCGCCCCGTGGTGTTTACCGCCTTGCTGCTGCAGGCCGGCGCGATGCTGACCTTTCTGCTGGCCGAGGGCATCAACGGCATCATTGCCGCGCGCATTGTCCAGGGCATCGCGACCGGCATGGTCAGCGGCGCATTGACGGCGGCGGTGGTGGAGGCGGCCCCGGCCGCGCAAAAACGCCTGGGCGCGATGATAGGCAGCGTCTCGCCGCTGGCGGGCCTGGCCGTGGGCGCGCTGCTGACCGGCGTTGCGGTCAAGTTTGCGCTGCACCCGGTGCCGCTGGTGTTCGGCGTGCTGGCCGCCATTTGCGTGACCGGTGCGCTGGCCACCTTGTTCCTGCCTGAAAGCGTGACGCCGCGTCCCGGCGCGCTGGCCTCGCTGGTGCCGCGCATTTCGATCCCGGTGCAGGCGCGCGGCGAGTTTGTGCGCGGTGTGCCGACCATGCTGGCGGTCTGGTCGCTGGCGGGCCTCTACCTTTCGCTGGTGCCCTCCATGCTGCAGCAGATCTTCGGCATCCACGACGGCATCGTCAACGGCCTGGCGATTGCCACCTTTTTCGGCCTGGGCGCCGCGTCGCCGACCTTGCTCAAAAGCCTGCCGCCCGTGCGCATGAGCGCCCTGGGCATGAGCTTGCTGGCTGTCGGCGTGGGCCTGGTGGCCGTCTCGCTGGCCGCCCATTCCGTGGCCTTGTTTTTTGCGGGAACGGCGCTGGCCGGTTTCGGCGGCGGCTCGGCCTTTTCGGCCCAGGTGCAGACGCTGGCCCCGCTGGCGCAACCGCATCAGCGCGCCGAACTGTTCGCCGCGCTTTATGCCACCAGCTACCTGGCGTTCAGCGTGCCGGCCATGCTGGCCGGCCGGCTGATCGCGCCGCTGGGCCTGCCGGCCACGGTGGAGGGTTATGCCACGCTGGTGCTGGCCGTGGCCGCGCTGGGCGCCTGGCTGCGGTGGACTTCGGTGCGCCGCGCGGCTTAACCCTAACCCAGAAGGGCGCGGGCTACTTCGGTAAAGCCCGCGCCGCGCTCGCCACGCGTCACATAACGCGGCAGGTGTGCGAGCTGCGGCACAAAACGCGCAATATTCGCCACGCCCACGCTGTTGGCAAAGGTCTTGAACATCAGCTGGTCGTTGGTGGAGTCGCCCACATACACCCATTGAGCGATCTCGGCGTCCAGGTCACGCTGCCAGAGTTCACGAACAATCCAGCGCGCGCCCTCCAGCTTGTTGTGTTCGCCGTACCAGCCGTTGATATGGATGCTGCTCACGGTGGCATGCATGCCCTCGCTTTTCATGAGCGCCACCACGGCGGCAATCTGCGCGTCGCTGAGCTGCACGAACTCGCTGTGGTCTATGGCGATGTCGGTCTCGCGGCCCGGCGAGTCGGTGGCGCGGGCCACGCCGGGCATCTCGCGCTCTATGCGCGCCAGCACGGCCTGCATGCGCGCGAAGTTGTTGCTGCGCGTCGCCGCATCTTGCTGGTAGATTTTGGACAGCGGTCGTGGCGCGGCGCTTGTGGCATCCGGCAGCAGCGCCACGGCGCCGTTCTCGGCCACGATGGCATCGACGGGCCAACGCGCCGCGAAAGGCTCACTCCAGCCCACGGGCCGGCCGGTGATGGCCACCACCCTGAGTCCTGCGGCCTTCAAGGCACCCAAAGCCTGCAGCGCATCGGTGGTGATTTCCCCCTCGGTGGTCAGCGTGTCGTCGATGTCGGTAAAGAGGCCGGTGACGGCCCGGCGTTGCGCGGCGGGCCAAAGGGGGAGTTCTTGCATGGTGAAATTTTCTCACGGGGATGTGCGTCATCAGTAGGTGCCGCGGAACCGGCTTTGCCGGGCCGCAGGCACCGTCCCCTGCAAGGGGAGAAGGGCTACACGAAGTGAACCCGATAGGGGTGTGCCAATTTTTCGGCTTTGCCGGCCCCAGGCGCCGCCCCCTTGAGGGGGGAGCAGGCTACACGAAGTGAGCCTGAACGGGGGAGTTCGGTATAATCATGGCTTCCTGAGGAGCGTTGCAAGCCACACCACGTGGACCAGGCTCAGGACTTCATTGCAACCACGCTCACCCGCATGCGCTGTCTCTCAAGCCGGGTGAATGACTGAATTCCCCCTCCCTTGAATGCCGCATGCCCGTGGCGATTTTGCCCAGTTACGTTTGATTTTTGGAGAACCGTATGAGCGCCGTCCTGAAGCCTTCCACCGACCACATCATTGCCGACATTTCGCTTGCCGCCTGGGGCCGCAAGGAACTGAACATCGCCCAGACCGAAATGCCCGGCCTGATGGCCATCCGCGAAGAGTTCGCCAAGGCGCAGCCCCTGAAGGGCGCGCGCATCACCGGCTCGCTGCACATGACCATCCAGACCGGCGTGCTGATCGAGACCCTGCAGGCCCTGGGCGCCGAGGTGCGCTGGGCTTCGTGCAACATCTTCTCGACGCAGGACCACGCCGCCGCCGCGATCGCCGCCGCCGGCACGCCGGTGTTCGCCATCAAGGGCGAAACCCTGGCCGACTACTGGGACTACACCCACCGCATCTTTGAATTCAGCGGCGCCAAGGGCACGCCTGAAGAAGGCCCCAACATGATCCTGGACGACGGCGGCGACGCAACGCTGCTGATGCACCTGGGCAGCAAGGCCGAAAAAGACGCCAGCCTGATCTCCAAGCCGACCAGCGAAGAAGAAACCTGTTTGTTCAATTCGATCAAGGCCAAGCTCGCGCAAGACCCGACCTGGTACAGCCGCCGCCTGAAGAACATCATCGGCGTGACCGAGGAAACCACCACCGGCGTGCTGCGCCTCAATGAAATGTCGGCCAAGGGCACGCTGGCCCTGCGCGCCATCAACGTGAACGACTCGGTCACCAAGTCCAAGTTTGACAACCTGTACGGCTGCCGCGAATCGCTGGTCGACGCGATCAAGCGCGCCACCGACGTGATGGTCGCCGGCAAGGTTGCCGTGGTGGCCGGCTATGGCGACGTGGGCAAAGGCTCGGCCCAGGCCCTGCGCGCACTGAGCGCCCAGGTCTGGGTGACCGAGATCGACCCGATCAACGCCCTGCAGGCCGCGATGGAAGGCTACAAGGTCGTGACCATGGAATACGCCGCCGACAAGGCCGACATCTTTGTGTCCGCCACCGGCAACAAGAACGTCATCACCTACGCCCACATGGCCGCGATGAAAGACCAGGCCATCGTCTGCAATATCGGCCACTTCGACAACGAAATCGACGTCGCCTCGCTCGAGAAATGCAGCTGGGAAGAGATCAAGCCGCAAGTCGACCACGTGATCTTCCCGGACGGCAAGCGCATCATCCTGCTGGCCAAGGGCCGCCTCGTGAACCTGGGCTGCGGCACCGGCCACCCGAGCTTTGTGATGTCGTCGAGCTTTGCCAACCAGACCATCGCGCAGATCGAGCTCTTCACCAAGAAGGACGCTTACGAAGTCGGCAAGGTCTATGTGCTGCCCAAGCACCTCGACGAAAAGGTCGCGCGTTTGCACCTCAAGAAGGTGGGCGCGGTGCTGACCGAGCTGAGCGATGAGCAGGCGGCTTACATCGGTGTCTCCAAAGCAGGCCCGTACAAAGCCAATACCTACCGCTATTAAGGGCTTCCCCCTCTCCCGCTGGGAGAGGGCAGGGGTGAGGGCCAGCGGCGACAAGGGCCCAGCGAGATTTTTTGAGGCCACCGGCCCTCACCCTGACCCTCTCCCAAAGGGAGAGGGGACAAGACCGGCCCATTCCACGGAGCACCATGCGCGCAGACCTCTTCCTCGTCGACCACGGCCATGCCGCCACCCGCTCCCAGGCCCAGCGCCTGATTGCCTCGGGCGTGCAGTGGCGCGCGGAAGCGGACGCCCCCTGGAAAAAGATCGCCAAGAACGGCGACGAGATTCCTGAAGGCGCCGAGCTGCAGCTGCTGGACACCACCGAAGCCAAGTACATCTCGCGCGGCGGGCTCAAGCTCGAAGGTGCGCTCAAGGCCACGGGCCTGTCCGTGGCCGGCCTGCGCTGCCTGGACATAGGCCAGTCCACCGGCGGTTTTACCGATTGCCTGCTGCAGCACGGCGCCGTGCAGGTGGTGGGTGTGGACGTGGGCCACGGCCAGCTGCATGCCAGCCTGCGGGGCGATCCGCGTGTGGTCTGCATCGAAGGCCTCAATGCGCGTTCCATGACGGCCGCCGACCTGGTGGCCGGCCATGCGGGCGACAGCGGCGACATGGACTTTGGTGATGACTTCGACGATGAAGATGAGGGCGAAGAGGGCGAAGAAGACCCGGCCATTGAAGCCAACTTCGACTTCCTGACCGGCGACCTGTCCTTTATCTCGCTCACGCTGGTGCTGCCCGCGGTGGTGCGCCTGCTCAAGCCCGGCGGCGATTTGCTGATGCTGGTCAAGCCGCAGTTCGAGCTGCAGCCCGGCCAGGTCGGCAAGGGCGGCATTGTGCGCGACCCGGCGCACTTCGCGTTTGTGGAAAAGCGTTTGCGCGATGCCTGCGCGGCCCTGGGCCTGGAGGTCAAGGCCTGGCTGGACTCGCCGATTGAAGGCGGCGACGGCAACCGCGAATTTTTTATCCAGGCCGTCAAAGGTAGTGATGTGGCCGGCGAGGACCAGCCGCTGCCGGCCGCGCCGCAGCGCAAGGTCGCCAAGCGTGTGCCGCGCGCCGAGCTGCGCGCCTCCCGCGCGCCGCACGAAGACTCCGAACTCGCGCATGCCGGCCAGCCCGGACCGGCGCGCGGCAAGCGGCGTGACAAGAAAACCGATAACGACGAGTGAGATCCGAGATGAACCTGCCCCTGAGTTTTGAATTTTTCCCGCCCAAGACGCCCGAAGGCGCGGCCAAGCTGCGTGCGGCGCGCCAGGCGCTGTATGCGCACAAGCCCGAGTTCTGCTCGGTCACCTTCGGCGCTGGCGGCTCCACGCAAGAGGGCACCTTCGGCACCGTGAAGGAAATCCTGGACGAAGGCATGGCCGCGGCCTGCCATTTTTCCTGCGTGGGCGCGACCAAGGCCACAGTGCGCAAGCAGCTGGCCGAGCTGCGGGCCATGGGCGTCAAGCGCCTGGTGGCGCTGCGCGGCGACCTGCCCAGCGGCTATGGCGCCGGTGGTGAATTCCATTACGCGAGCGACCTGGTGGCCTTTATCCGCGAGGAAACCGGCGACGCCTTCCACATCGAGGTGGCGGCCTACCCCGAAGTCCACCCCCAGGCCCGGTCGGCCGACGCCGACCTGCAGGCCTTTGTCAAAAAGGTCAAGGCCGGCGCCGATTCGGCGATCACGCAGTATTTTTTCAATGCCGACGCCTACTTCCGCTTTGTCGACGATGCGCAGGCTCTGGGCGTGGACCTACCCATCGTGCCGGGCATCATGCCCATCATCAGTTCCACGCAGCTCATGCGCTTTTCCGACGCCTGCGGCGCCGAGATTCCGCGCTGGGTGCGCCTGCGCCTGCAGGGCTTTGGCGACGACACCGCTTCCATCAAGAGCTTCGGCCTGGATGTGGTCACCGGCCTGTGCGAGCAGCTGTATGCCGCGGGCGTGCCCGGCATCCATTTCTACACGATGAACCAGGCCGCGGCGACGGCCGAAATCATCGGGCGGCTGCAGCGGGCCTGAGCCCGGCCACCGATGCGCGAGGGTGTGGTCCGCAGTCTTCGTGCCGCTGGTGCGGCAGCCTTGATCGCCTGGCTGGCGGCCTGCACGACAGCGCCGACCGCACCACCAATCGGCCCCCGCGCGGCCACGCCCCGGCCCGCCCCGGCGCCGCAGCATGACGCGCCCGGCCAAGCCGTCGATGAAGTGCCGGCCCCTGTCCCCCTCACCGAGCGGCCCCGTCCCGAACTGCTGGGTGGCGAAGTGCCGCGCGAGTTCCAGCGCGGCACCGCCTCCTGGTACGGCCCGCGCTTTAACGGCAGGCGCACCGCCAGCGGCGAGCGTTTTGACATGCGCGAGTTCACCGCCGCCCACCGCACGCTGCCCTTCGGCACCCTGGTGCGCGTGCACAGCCTGGTCAACGGCCGCGACGTGGACGTGCGCATCACCGACCGCGGCCCCTACGCCGGCAACCGCATCATCGACCTGAGCCGCGCCGCGGCCGAAGAACTGGGCATGCTGGGCATGGGTTTCAAGGAAGTGGTGCTGCTGGTGCCGGAGTCCACACCCGAGGTGGCAGTGGCGCCGCCGCCGGCCAGGAAGCCGGTGCGCAAACCGCGCCGCGCTTCGCCCGCCAGTCGGCGCTAGCGGCCTAAGCCGGCGCCTGACCGACCGGCTCGCAGGGTTAATCCAAGGTGGCGTCTGCAACAGTGGTTTCAATTTATTAGAATTTCAGTAATTCCTGAAAATTCAATAAGTCAAAGAGGCCCGGCGCCATGAATCTTCCCCCCTTGACCCAGCGTTTTGTCCTGCATTTCGGTGAAATGGGCAGTCGCTGGGGCATCAACCGCACCGTGGGGCAGATTTATGCCCTTCTTTATGTGTCCCCTCGGGCCTTGAATGCCGATGAAATCGGTGAGGCGCTGGCGTTCTCGCGCTCCAACGTCAGCATGGGGCTCAAGGAGCTGCAATCCTGGAACCTGGTGCGCCTGCAGCACCTGCCCAATGACAGGCGCGAGTATTTCCAGGCGCCCGAAGACGTCTGGGCCATCTTCCGCACCCTGGCCGAGGAGCGCCGCAAGCGCGAGATCGACCCGACGCTGTCCATGCTGCGCGATGCGCTGATGGAGCACCCCGCGCATGCGGACGATATCCACGCCCAGGCGCGCATGAAGCAGATGCACGACCTGATCGAGCTCATGACGGGCTGGCTGGCCGACGTGCAGAAAATGGACTCGGCCACGCTGGTGAGTCTCATGAAAATGGGCGCCAAGGTGCAGAAGCTGCTGGAGATGAAAAACAAGGTCGCCGGCAGCATGAAGGCAGGTTTGACAGGCCGGGCGGCATCCCCCACAGTGGCAGCCACGCCTTCCGATGCGCCCGAACCCGCGGCGGCGCCTGCCAACCTTCCCGATGACACCAGGAGTTGACGATGGACGGACTTGACGCATTCCTGTTGGCCCGCATCCAGTTCGCGGCCAACATCACTTTCCACATCCTGTTCCCGACCATCAGCATCTCGCTGGGCTGGGTGCTGCTGTATTTCAAGCTGCGCTTCGTCAAAAGCCAGGACCAGTTCTGGATGGACGCCTACCAGTTCTGGGTGAAGATCTTCGCGCTCACCTTCGCCCTGGGCGTGGTCAGCGGCATCACCATGAGCTTCCAGTTCGGCACCAACTGGCCGGGTTATATGCAGAAGGTCGGCAACATCGCCGGGCCGCTGCTGGCCTATGAGGTGCTGACGGCCTTCTTCCTGGAAGCCACCATGCTGGGCGTGATGCTGTTCGCGCGCGAACGCGTCAGCGAGACCATGCATACCGTGGCCACCCTGCTGGTGGCGGGCGGCACCACGCTGTCGGCCTTCTGGATCCTGGCGCTCAACTCCTGGATGCAGACGCCCGCGGGTTTTGAAATGATCAACGGCCAGGCGCATGTCGTGAGCTGGCTGCAAGTCATCTTCAACCCGTCCTTCCCTTATCGCCTCGTGCACATGCTGCTGGCCTCGGGGCTCACGGTGGCCTTTCTGGTGGCGGGCGTGTCGGCCTACCGCTGGCTGCGCGAGGACCGCGGGGCCGAGGTGATGGCCGGGCTGAAGACCGGCATCTACATGGCCGCGATGCTGATCCCGCTGCAGATCGTCGCGGGCGACCAGCACGGCCTGAACACGCTGGAGCACCAGCCGGCCAAGCTGGCCGCGATGGAGGGCATCTGGAAAACCGAAAAAGGCGTGCCCGCGATCCTGTTCGCGCTGCCGGACGAAAAAGCCAGGGAAAACCGCTACGAGATCGCGATCCCCAAGCTGGCCTCGCTCTACCTCACGCATTCGCTGGACGGCGAGGTCAAGGGCCTGGACCAGTTCGAGGGCAAACACCCGCCCGTGGCGCCGGTGTTCTGGGCCTTCCGCATCATGGTGGGCGTGGGCATGCTGATGCTGGCGGTGAGCTGGGCCAGCGTGCTGCAGCTGGCGCCCTGGAAGAAAGACCCGTCGCGCACCCTGACGGTGTGGCACGCCCGCGTGCTGGTGGCCATGACCTTCGCGGGCTGGGTTGCCCTGGTCGCCGGCTGGTATGTGACCGAAATCGGCCGCCAGCCCTGGCTGGTGACGGGCGTGCTGACGGCGGCCGACGCGGCCTCCAAGGTGCCGGCGCCGCGCATCGCGCTGACGCTGTCGCTGTACCTGTCGCTGTACGCGGTGCTGCTGGCGTCCTATGTGTCTGTGGTGTTTTACCTGGCGCGCCACAAGAAGCACGCGGACAAGCCTTTCGGCGAGGACCGCAGCGCGGGCGAGACCGAAAAGGACCTCAATGTCGTGAACTATCCCGAAAAGGAAGGAGCTCCCCATGCTTGACCTGGCCCCTGACCTGACGCAAGCCGCCGGCTGGATGCCCATCGTCTTCCTGGTGGTGATGGGGCTGGCGATGCTGGCCTATGTGATCCTGGACGGCTACGACCTGGGTGTGGGCGTGCTGATGCGCCGCGCCAGCGACGACGACAAGGACACCATGATCGCCAGCATAGGCCCCTTCTGGGACGCCAACGAAACCTGGCTGGTGCTGGGCGTGGGCATTCTGCTCACGGTGTTCCCGTTGGCGCACGGCGTGATCCTGGGTGCGCTCTACCTGCCGGTGGCCTTCATGCTGATAGGCCTCACGCTGCGCGGCGTGGCCTTTGACTTTCGCGTGAAGGCGCGCGCCAGCCACAAGCCGCTGTGGAACCGCATGTTCTACACCGGCTCGCTGCTGGCGAGCTGGTCGCAGGGCTATATGCTGGGCTCGCTGATCACCGGCTTCGCTGCCACCTGGTGGACGATTGTGTTCAACGCCGTTATCGGCGCCGCACTGGTGGCGGCCTATTGCCTGCTGGGTTCGGGCTGGCTCATTATCAAGTCCGAAGGGGCGCTGCAGCTGCAGGCCGTGCGCTGGGCGCGCGCCAGCCTGTGGTTCACCATGGCCGGGGTGGCGGCAATCTCCATTGCCACGCCGCTGGTCAGCCACAGCATCTTTAACAAGTGGTTCTCTTTCCCCAACATCGTGCTGCTGCTGCCCATTCCCGCCGCCACGCTGGTGCTGTTCGGCGTGATCTACCGCAGCCTGCAGCGCCTGCCGGTACGCCTGGCGCAGGGCAATGAGTACGGCGCCTGGGTGCCCTTCGGCGCCACGGTGGGGGTGTTTTTGCTGGCCTTTTACGGCCTGGCCTACAGCCTGTTCCCGTGGCTGGTGATAGACAGCCTGGACATCTGGAAAGCGGCCGCCGCGCCCGAAGCCATGGGCGTGATCCTGGCCGGGGCGGCGGTGGTGCTGCCGATGATCATTGGCTACACCGTGTTCGCTTACCGTGTGTTCTGGGGCAAGAGCACGGCGCTGAAATATTAGCCCCCACGCTCCCCCACTGCGTGTGGGTCGCTGCCCCCCGAGGGGGCCGCTGCGCCTGCGGCCCGGCAAAGCCGGTTCCGCGGCCCCTGCTGGTGCAGAGAGAGCCCCTCGGTCTCCGTGTTTACAAGCTGATTTCGGGCGCAGGGGCTACCGCTTCGAGCTCCAACAGGAAGGCCTCTGCCGATTCGTAGCGCTGCTCGGGGTCTTTGGCCATCAGCTTGTTGACGACGCCCTGCAGGTCGGCGTGGGCGGCCGGCAGCGGGGGCGTCTCGGCGTTCAGGTGTTTGGCCAGCAGCAACTCCAGCGACTCGGCGATGTAGGGCCTGCGGTGGGCCAGCATTTCGAACAGCATCACACCCAGGCTGTAGAGGTCGGACTTGGCCGTCACCTTGCGGCCGGTGGCCTGCTCGGGGCTCATGTAATAGGGTGTGCCCACCACGTCGCCGTGGTGGGTTTGCGTCAGGCCCATGTTTTGCGACTGCATGATGGACTTGGCGATGCCGAAATCGGCCAGCGCCACGCTGCCGTCGGCGCGCAGCATGACGTTTTCGGGCTTGATGTCGCGGTGCACGATGCCGTGCGCATGGATGGCCGACAGGGCCTGGGCGACCTCGCGCGCCACCGTCAGCGCCTGCGGCCGCGTCAGGCTGGGGCCGAACAGGCTGCGCAGGTCGCCGCGTTCGAAGTACTCCATCGCGATGTAGGCGTGCTCGTCGGTAAAGCCCTGGTCATAAATCTTGATGACGTGCGGATGGTCTATCTTGCAGAGCAGGGCGTATTCCTGGATGAAGCGCACCAGGTGCTCGGAAGCCTCCTTGCCGCGCGAATCCAGCACCTTGAGCACGATGGGCAGGCCGTCGGATTCGCGCTCGCTCAGGTAGACCTCGGTCATGCCGCCCGCGCCTATCTTGCGCGTGATGCGGTAGCCCTTGAGCCGCACCGGCTCGCTGCCGGCGTCGAAACGCAAATCCTTGAGTGCCGAGAGCTTGGAGTCCAGCGCGCCCTTGACGGCGCGCGCGGTGATGTCGGAATTGGCGCGCACCGCGTCGCTGATTTCGCGCGCGCGCTCGGTCAGGCTGGCCATGCCGTGGATCTTGTCTTCCATGGTGGTGACCAGGCCGGTGACCTCGGCCACGTCGATGGCCAGGTTTTTGCCCGGCACCACCAGCGAGGTGTGGGTGCCGGTCTGTATGCCGGTGCCGGCCAGGGCCAGGGCCTCTTCGCTGGCCATCACCGTCCAGCCCATTTCCTCGGAGGCGCTTTCCAGGCGCGCGGCCAGGGTCACGGTTTCGCCCACGGGCGTGACTTCCTTGTTCTGCTGCGTGCCGAGCTGGCACAGCGTGACGGCGCCGCTGTGGATGCCCACGCCCATGGCAAAGGGCGGCAGGGCGCGCGCGCTGAAGCGTTCGTCGAGCCAGTCGCGGAATTCATGCGTGGCCAGCGCCATGGCCAGGGCGGCGGAAATCGCGCGCCGCGGGGCCGGCAGCGGCGAGCCGGTCATGGTGTCGGAAAACACGGCCATCAGGCCGTCGCCTATGAACTTGATGTGGCGGCCGCTGTTCTTGAGCACGGGCTCGGAGGCACGCTCGAAGTATTCGGTGAGCAGCTGCGAGACTTCGGCGGCGCTGAGCTTTTCGGCGATGGAGGTGAAGTTGCGTATGCTGGCGACCAGCACGGTGGCGCTGGAGAGCTCCTCGGTCTGCGCCGTGGCCGGGATGTCCATGGGGATGGAGTCGGGCTGGTCGCCGCTGATGCGGTGCGAAAAGGCCGCGCGCAAGCGCTGTTCGCCGGCCGCCACCTCGGAATCTATGGCTTCGCGCACACGCGCTTTTTTCTTGAGCTGCGCGTTCACCGCGTCCAGCAGCTCGGCGCGGCTGAAGGGCTTGGACAGGTAGTCGTCGGCGCCGGCCGTCATGCCGCGGCGCATGCTGTCGCGGTCGTCGAGCGCGGTGAGCAGCATGAAGGGGGTGTTGGCCAGTTCACGGTCGGCGCGCACGGTGGCCAGCAGCTCGAAGCCGTTCATGCCGGGCATGCCGACGTCGGAGATGATCAGGTCGGGCCGGCTGGCGCGGGCCAGCGCCAGGCCTTGCAGGCCGTCGGGCGCGGCGGCGGTCTCAAAGCCCTCAAGCTTGAGCAGGCGCACGATGTTGCTGCGGATGGCGTCGTCGTCTTCAACGATCAGGATCAGGGTCATGTCTATCCTCAGGAGATGGGCAGGCTGACCGTGAACCGGGTGCCCGCGCCTGGCGTACTCGCCACCTCGATTTTGCCGTGGTGCAGGTCGACCGCATGTTTCACGATGGCCAGGCCCAGGCCGGAGCCCTGCCGGTTGCCCACGTTGGAGCCCCGGTGGAAGCTCTCGAACAGGCGCGGCAGGTCCGACGCCGGTATGCCTATGCCCTCGTCGCCGACCTGCAGGACCAGCTCGTCACCCTCCTGGCCTTGCCGGCGGTCCAGCGTCAGCACCACCACGCTGCCGGGGGCCGAATATTTGCAGGCATTGGTCAGCAGGTTGGTGCAGATGTGGCGCACCAGCCGCTCGTCGAGCATGACCAGCTGCGAAAACGCATCGTGGCCGACCGGCGCCTCGAATTCGATGGCGTGCTGGCCGGCGTCGCTGGTGTGCACCTCGGTCACCAACTTGCGGCACAGCGCCGCGATGTCCAGCGGCCGCAGGTTGAGCCTGAGCTTGCCGGCATCGGCCTGGCCGACGGTCAGCATGTCCTCGAGCATGCCCTGCATGCGCTTTACCGCGACCACCAGGTCGGCCATGATGTCCTGGCGCTCGCGGTGCGTGATTTTTTCGCCGTAGTGCTCGATGAGTTCGGCCGAGGAAAGAATCGTGGCCAGGGGCGTGCGAAATTCATGCGAGGCCATGGAGACGAAGCGGGTCTTGAGCTCGCCCAGTTCGCGCTCGCGCACCAGCGCGCGCCGGGTTTCCTCGTCGGCCTCCTTGCGGCGCGTGATGTCCACATAGGTCCAGACCGAGCCGTCCTCGGGCCGGCTGCGGTCCAGCGCCGAGCCGTCCAGTTGCACCCAGATCAGCTCGCCGTTCTTGCGGCGCATGCGCGCCTCGGCCGAGAACAGGCCGGTCTGCATGATCTGCGTGTAGGCCAGCGCGCCCAGGCGTTCGAAGTCCTCGTCGCTCGGGTAGTGCACCCGGGTTTCCTGGCCCAGCAGCTCCGCCGGGCTGTAGCCCAGCATGGCGGCCAGCGTGCGGTTGAGCCACTGGTGGCGCCGCTCCTTCAGGAAGGTGACGCCGACGGCGGTGGTTTCCAGGATGGCCTCGCGCTGCACCAGCGCGCTCTTGAGCTCCTCGTCGAGCCGGCGCCGTTCGCTGATGTCGGACATCAGCACCAGCAGGGCCGGCTCGCCGTCCCATTCGATGCGCGTGCCGTAGATGCTGGCCCAGCCGGTGCGCAGCGCGGGCGCCATGGCCTCGCGCGGCGGCGTGATGAAACGGGCCTCGTAGGCGTTGACCATGGTGCCCGACTGCATGAGCTCGCGCCGCTGCTGCACCATCAGGCGGTCGTCCGGATGGATCAGGTGCATGGAGGGCAGGCCTATGAGCACGCCGCCGAACAGCGCCTGCGCGCTTGCGTTGGCGAAGCGGACTATGCCTTTTTGCACCACCAGGATGGTGTCGTTGACGTTTTCCACCACGGCGCGGTAGCGCTCGGCGGCCGAGCGGGTCAGGGCCTCCAGCCTCTTGCGTTCGGTGACGTCCTTCAGGAAAAAGAGATCCGCCGGCGCACCCTCCCAGTCCACCAGCACGCCGTTGATTTCCACCCAGGAGACGGTGCCGTCGTCGCGCTGGAATCGCGCCTCAAAGGCTGGAACGACGTTGCCGGCGGCGCGCAGCTTGTGTTTGCCGGAAACAAAGTCGCGGTCTTGCGGATGGATGAACTCGATCATGGGCCGGTCGGCCATGGTCTCGGCCTGCGTGCCCAGCAGGGCCAGGCAGGGCGGATTGGCAAAGCGCAGCAGGCCGCCCTGGCCGACGCAGATGTTTTCGGTCGCGAGGTCGACCATGGTCTGGTAGCGCGCCAGCGAGGCCGTCAACTCGCGCGTGCGCAGCGCGACCCGGCGCTCGATTTCAGCTTCCAGGGTGTCTTCTTTGGTCGCGCTTCGCCCGCGGCCGGGTGCGGCCGTCGTGGCGGAAGAGCTTGGATGGGCCTGGGCGGGCATGGAAGATCGTGAAGCGCCGGTGGGAAAAGAGATGGGTGGAATGCGGGACAGGGGGTACGGGCAACCTTGCCACAACTCATTGCGGCGGTAAAGACAGGAAAACATGCGCGCCGCGCGGCGCAAACCGGCTAGGCGGCGCGCGCAGTGTGTTGTCCCCGTGATGCCTTAGCCGCCGTGCTCGAGCGTGAAGCCCGCGTTGCGGTCCTGGCCCAGCAGCGCGACCATTTGCGGCAGGGCGGCCTGCAGCCCGGCCTTGAGTGTGTGGGGCGGGTTGATGACAAACATGCCGCTGGCGGGAAGCCCGGGGCGAACGACCTCGCCGCTTGTATCTGTCGTTAATTTGCTCGATTTGACCGTTAAAGTGGCATTCAGCCAGCTGCGGCTGCTTTTGACGGCCAGGGTTTTGAGTTTGCGCGGCAAATCGTGCGCTTCGGGCCGCGGAATGATGGGGTACCAGACCACATAGGTGCCGGTGGCAAAGCGCTTGAGGGCGTCGGCCATGCAGGCCGCCACGCGCCCGTAGTCGCTTTTCATCTCATAGCTGGGGTCGCACAGCACCATGGCGCGGCGGGCCGGCGGCGGCAAAAAGGTTTTCAGGGCTTCAAAGCCGTCTTCGCGGGAAACCGCAACCTGGCGGCCCACGCCCAGCTGTTCGATGTTGCCGGAAAGCGACTTGAAATCGGTGGGGTGCAGCTCGAACAGCTTGAGCTTGTCGCGTCCGCTGAGGAATTGCTGCTCGATAAAGGGCGAACCCGGGTAGATCTTGAGGTGGGCGATGTCGCCGGTTTCGGCGAACTGCGGGTTCAGGCCGCGCAGCAGGTCGATATAGTCCTGCAGCAGCGGTGCCATGGCCTCGGGTGCTACGGTTTTAGGAGCGGCTGGCGCCTTTTTGGCGGGGGCGGGAGCCGCTTTGGGCTCGGACAGCAGGCGGAAAATGCCTTCCTGGGCTTCGCCGCTGGTTTCGGTGTAATCGCCGTCCAGCCGGTACAGGCCCGCGCCCGCATGGGTGTCGATCACGGTCAGCGCCGTGTCTTTCTGGGTCAGGTACTTCATCAACGCGATCAGCGTGGTGTGCTTGAGCACGTCGGCGTGGTTGCCTGCGTGGAAGGCGTGGCGATAGGAAAACATGGCCTATCCTACCTTCTTGCCGGGGGGAAATGCCTTAAAAACGGCCGAATATTGACGCAAGTCCTTGATTTTTCATATAATCGAGGGCTCTGCAGCGCCTAGTGGTTCCGCGGCAGGGCTCGCAAATACTGCCTAAGAGGTTCTCATCAGAAGAACACCGACCGCAGAAAAGAACCCGACAAACCATTTTTTCGAAAGAAAACTCATGAAAACGTTCAGCGCAAAACCCGCTGACGTGACGCACGAGTGGTTTGTGATTGACGCGACCGACAAGGTCCTCGGACGAGTAGCCAGCGAAGTTGCTCTCCGTTTGCGCGGCAAACACAAGGCCATTTACACGCCTCACGTCGATACCGGTGACTTCATCGTCATCATCAACGCAGCCCAGCTGCGCGTCACCGGCGCCAAGTCGACCGACAAGATCTACTATCGCCATTCCGGATATCCAGGCGGCATCACTGCCACCAACTTCCGCGACATGCAAGCCAAGCACCCCGGCCGCGCTTTGGAAAAAGCCGTCAAGGGCATGCTGCCCAAGGGCCCGCTCGGCTACGCCATGATCAAGAAACTCAAGGTGTACGGTGGTGCAGAGCACCCGCATACCGCCCAACAGCCCAAAGTGCTGGACATCTAAGGAGCTATTGATGATTGGTGAATGGAACAATGGCACCGGCCGTCGCAAATCCAGCGTCGCCCGTGTGTTTATCAAAAAAGGCACCGGCAAGATCACGATCAATGACCGTGACATCCAGGTGTTCTTCGGTCGTGAAACCTCGATCATGATCTGCCGCCAGCCCCTGTTTCTGACGAACCACGTCGAGACGTTTGACATCATGGTCAACGTCCACGGCGGCGGCGAGTCCGGCCAGGCCGGCGCGGTGCGCCACGGTATCACCCGTGCGCTGATCGATTACGACGCAACGCTGAAGCCGGCCCTGAGCCAGGCCGGCTTTGTGACGCGCGATGCACGTGAAGTCGAACGTAAAAAAGTCGGTTTCCGTTCTGCCCGCCGCCGCAAGCAGTTCAGCAAGCGCTAATCCGCTTCGCTCCCAAAAAAGCCGCCTGGTTTGCGCCAGGCGGCTTTTTTCATGGCCGATGCGTTTTTTCGGCTGTTTCGGCTGCCTGCTTGCCGTTAAGGGTGTGGACGGGCAAAACACCCGGATGCAAACCCTTACCTCGGTTTGCCGGGTTAATACTCGATGCGGGCCCCGTCTGCGTGCACAATGCACTCCCGAACCGAAAACCGCAGGGCCTTCCTTGAAATTTCGCCTGTTCCGCCGCCGCCTGACCATCAGTTCCCCGCGTATGTCGGTGCGCAGCTCGCTCCCCTGGCCACTGCGCTGGATCGCCGGCGCCCTGATGCTGGGATTTTCGGGCGCCATCGCGCTGTGGGCCTTTGAATTCGGCAAGGGCATCACCGGCACGGACAGCGGCAGCAAGGAGGAACTGGTCCTGCTGCGGCAGGAAGTGGCCAACCTGCGCGCCGACCGCGACAAGGCCCAGTCCATTGCCAACACCTCGGGCAGCCTGCTGACCGCCGAAAAAGCCGCCCAGGAAAAAATGATGAGCCAGATCCGGCAGCTGGAGGCCGACAACCGCGGCTTGCGCGACGATCTCGGCTTTTTCGAAAAACTGCTGCCGGCCGGCAGCGCCGAAGTCGCCACCATTCGCAGCCTGCAGGCCGAAAAACTGTCCGACACCCAGCTCAGGTGGCAGGTGCTGGTCATCCAGGCCGAGAAAGCCGCCCCGAATTTCAACGGGAAACTGGACCTGACCGTCCATGGAACCCAGGCCGGCAAGCCCTGGAGCATGACTTTGCCCGGAGGTCCGCAAACTTTACAGTTCAAACAGTACCGGCGTGTGGAAGGTGTCCTCGACTTGCCACCCCAAGCCGTGGTACAAACTGTTACAGCTAAGGTCATTGAAGGAACAACGGTCAGATCCGCCCAGACCTTTAAGCTTTGAATTTCCCCCCCGCCATCCCGCCCACCGCCACACCGACCCAGCACAGGAATCTTGTATGTTTGGAAAAAAGAAACAGCCGCCCATCAAAAGCCTGATTGCCCAGGGCAGCTGTATTGAAGGCAACCTCAAATTCACCGACGGCCTGCGCATAGACGGCGAGGTCATAGGCGACATACGCGCCGCCGAAGGCGGCTCCAGCATCCTGGTGATCAGCGAATCCGCCACCGTGACCGGCTACATCCACGCCGACCACGTCATCATCAACGGCCGTGTCATGGGGCCCGTCCATGCTTCCGAGCTGCTGGAGCTGCAGCCCAAGGCCAAGATAGAGGGCGACGTTTCCTACAAGGCGCTTGAAATGCACCAGGGCGCCGTCATCTTTGGACAGTTGCGCCCTACCACGCACCCCGAGCTGGAAGAAAAGCCCACGCTCAAGCTGGCGGCCAACAACATCTGAGCCGGCAGGCCCAGTTTTGCGAGTAAGCGCTCACAAGTAGGGCGGTGCGGCCTAACACGCATGGGCGTTATGGTTGATTGAATTGCTGTACTATTTGCCCATCAGCGCCGCCAGAGCCTGAGCCCTGAATCGCGGACGCTGTTCGCCCTGATGATCAATTGGAGTTCCCCATGAGTGCCGTAGCCGAAAATATCCAGACCGACATGCCCGCGCCCTTTGTCTTCACCGACAGCGCCGCGTCCAAGGTGGCCGAGCTGATCGCCGAGGAAGGCAATCCCGACCTGAAGCTGCGTGTGTTTGTGCAGGGCGGCGGCTGCTCCGGCTTCCAGTATGGTTTCACCTTCGATGAAATCACCAACGAAGACGACACCACCATGACCAAGAACGGTGTGTCCCTGCTGATCGACGCCATGAGCTACCAGTACCTGGTGGGCGCCGAGATCGACTACAAGGACGACCTTGAAGGCGCCCAGTTCGTCATCAAGAACCCGAACGCCACCAGCACCTGCGGCTGCGGCTCCAGCTTCTCGGCCTGAGGCGCTTCCCAACGCTCCCGCTTTAAAAGCCGCCCTTGAGGCGGCTTTTTGCTGCCCGGCGATTTCCTTCCTCTGTTCAAGGCGGTGAACCAAGTCCGCTATTTCCCCTCTCTCATCCATGCAAGCAGAAGAAAAATCATTGCGTGTGCTGCTCTGGCTGGTGGCCATAGGCTTCTTCATGCAGACGCTGGACGCCACCATCGTCAACACCACCCTGCCGGCCATGGCCCGCAGCTTTGGCGAAAGCCCCCTGCGCATGCAGTCGGTGGTGGTGGCTTATTCCCTCACCATGGCCATGCTGATTCCCGCTTCGGGCTGGATCGCCGACCGCTTCGGCACGCGGCGTGTGTACGTGGGCGCGATTTCCTTGTTCGTCATCGGCTCCATTGCCTGCGCAATGTCCGCCAACCTGATGCAACTGGTGGCGGCGCGTGTGATGCAGGGCATGGGCGGGGCGCTGCTGCTGCCGGTGGGCCGGCTGGCCGTGCTGCGCGCCTTTCCGCGCGAGCGCTTTTTGCAGGCCATGAGTTTTATCGCGATCCCGGGCCTGGTCGGCCCGCTGATAGGCCCTACCCTGGGCGGCTGGCTGGTCGAGGTGGCCACCTGGCACTGGGTGTTCCTGATCAATATTCCGGTGGGGCTGCTGGGCGGCGTGGCGACAGTGTTCTATATGCAGGACAACCCGCGGCCGCAGGTGCCGCGCTTTGACCTGCCGGGTTACCTGTTCCTGGCCTTCGGCATGGTGGCCGTGTCGCTGGCGGTCGACGGGCTGTCGGGCCTGGGCCTGAAGCAGGCCGGTGTGCTGGTGCTGCTGGTGTTCGGCCTGGCCAGCCTCACCGCCTACTGGCTGCACGCCGCCAGGCGCCCCGACCCGCTGTTTTCGCCCAAGCTGTTTTCCGTCCCCACGCTCAGCATAGGCCTGCTGGGCAATCTGTTCTCGCGCCTGGGCAGCTCGTGCATGCCCTTCCTGGTGCCGCTGCTGCTGCAGGTCAGCCTGGACTATTCGCCGCTGCAGGCCGGCATGATGATGGTGCCCGTCGCCGTGGCCAGCATGCTGGTCAAGCGCGTCACCACGCCGCTGATCACTCGCTACGGCTACCGCCGGGTGCTGGTCACCAACACCGCGCTGGTGGGTTTCACCATGGCAAGTTTCGCGCTCGTCACGCCGGCCCAGCCGCTGTGGCTGCACATCGTGCAGCTGGCCTGCTTTGGCGCGGTCAACTCCATGCAATTCACCGCGATGAACACGGTGACCCTGCGCGACCTCGACAGCGGCATGGCCAGCAGCGGCAACAGCCTGCTGTCCATGGTGCAGATGCTGGCCATGAGCATGGGCGTGGCCGCCGCCGGCGCGGTGCTGGCCGCTTTCACGGGCTTTTTCGGCACCGGCGAAGTGCAGCAAACCCTGCACGCCTTCCAGGCAACTTTTGCCGCGATGGGGCTGATCACGCTGGCCTCGGCGGGAATCTTCTGGCAGCTTTCGCCGGAGGTGAGGGTGGTGAAGAAGGCTGAAGCGTCCGAGGCGTCGGGACAAGGGTAGTTTGGCCGGTTCTTGTTCCCCGGCGGGCGGGGAGGGATGGGAGGCGCGCGCGCCGGGGAGCAAACCAGCCAAATACCCAATCGCTTATTTAACGCGATTCACCAAAAACACCCCAAAAATCGCCAACCCCCCACCGACCAAAAGACTCGTACTCAAAGGCTCACCGAGGATGAGCCAACCCAACAACACCCCAAACACCGGCACAAGGTTGTTGAACACCACCGTGCGTGCCGCACCCAGCTGCCGCAGGCCTTCGTAGTACCAGACAAAAGCCACGGCCGTGCCCAGCACGCCCAGGAAGGCCAGGCCGGCCCAGACTTCGGGGGTGAAGGAGTCGGCATGCACATGGGGCATGTCGCGCAGCGCCAGCAGGCCTAAAAACAGCGTGCCCCATATCGCCGCCCACAGCGTGGCGAGCACGGGCGACAGGCCTTGCAGCAGCTTGCGGCCGACCAGGGTGTAGACGGCCCAGGCGCAGACGGCGCCGAACATCGCGAGCTCGCCCTTGCCCAGCGACTGCATGAGTTGCGACAGGTCGCCGCGCGTCACCACCACCCAGACGCCCAGCAGGGCCAGCGCCACGCCCAGCCAGCGCGTGGCCGACAGCCGGTCGCCCAGCAGCGCGGCGGCGATCAGCAAGGTGACTACCGGGTTCAGGGCAATGATCAGCGAGGTGCGCCCGGCCGGCAGCACCGACAGCGCGGTGAAGAACAGCAGGTTGTAGGCAAAGATGCCGGTCGCGCCCAGCGCCATGGTGCCCAGCAGCTGGCGCCGCGTGATGCGCGTGAGGGCGCGCAGGCCTTCGGTGAAATGCAGCGTGACCAGCAAGGCCAGGGTGGCGAACACAAAGCGGATAAAACCCGCGGTAGCCGGCGGCAGGTGGGCCGAGATCACGCGCCCGGCGATAAAGGTGCCGCCCCACAGGACCGGCACGCAGGTCAGGCGCAGGTACAGGCTCCAGAGCTTGCGGCTGGCGGGTGCGGGCGTGTGTGGAACCGGCGCGGCGGCGGTGGAAGCCAGGGTGGCGGATGGGGAGGCAGTGGTCATGAGAGGAGGGCTTAGGCCTGGAGGGCTTGGGTTGAGGGAAAACCGTCAATCAGGTAGATTTGATGCATGAGATTAATTGTTAAATTACTCACTATCAAATGAGTATTTACTCATGAAGGTTTGTTCACCATGACCCTGGCCCAGCTCGAAGTGCTGATCACCCTGGACGAATGCCGCAGCTTCTCGCGCGCGGCCATGCGCCTGGGCACCACCCAGTCGGCCGTCAGCCATGCGCTGCGCGCGCTGGAGACCGAATTCGGCGTCAAGCTGGCGCTGCGCGATGCCTCCGGCGTGTCCATGACCGACGCCGGCGAGCGCCTGCTGCTGCGCGCCCGCGAGATGACGGCGCTGGCCGCCACCATGGCGCAGGAGCTGGGTGACGCAAAAGAACTCAAGACCGGCACGTTGCGCATAGGCTCATTCGGCCCGACCTCCACCGTCAACCTGCTGCCGCCGCTGCTGGCCGCCTTCAAGCAGGCCCACCCCGGCGCGCAGGTGCGCATCGAGGAGGAGAGCGACGAGGTCATCGACGAGTGGCTGCTGCAAAAACGCGTGGAGCTCGGTTTTGTTGTGGTGCCCGATGAACGCTTCGAGGTGCTGCCGCTGGTGCAGGACGAGTTTGTCGCCATCCTGCCCGCCGGCCATGCGCTGGCCGCGCACCCCGCCGTGCCCGTCAGCGCGCTCAACGGGCTGGACTTTGTGCTGACCGAAGCCGGCTGCGGCCCGGTCATCGTGCCCATCCTGCAGAAAAACATCACCCTGCCCAAGGTGCTTTACCACTTCACCCAGATCATCTCCATCCTGCAGTTTGTGCAGCGGGGTCTGGCGGTCTCGGTCGCCGCGCGCCTGGCGCTGCCCGATGCGCCCCAGGGTGTGGTCTACCGGCCGCTGCTGCCGGCGCAGCCGCGCACCGTGGGCCTGGCCTGCCTGGACGTGGCCAAACTCTCGCCGCTGGCGCGGGCCTTCTGGGAGACCGCGCGCGAGCGGGCACGTGCACAGGCCGGGCCCAAGCCGGCCCCCGCCGGCAAAGCCCGGGCCGTTCGCGATGCGCCGGTCGGCGTCTGAGGCGCGCCGGCCACCGTCGACCCATCAAGTACCATCAGCCCCATCCATAAAAGGGGAGGGCTGGGCCATGATCATCTGGAGCATTGTGTGGGGCGCCATCCTGGGCTGGTTCTGGCCGGGTTATGGCGATGCCGGCGTTTTCCTGGGCGCTTTCCTCGGCTTTTTTGCCGGCCTCTCCTTGCGCTGGGCCGTGCGGGCCGAAGTGCAGGCCGCCTGGAAAAAAGCGCCGCAGCCAGCGGCGCCCGCCGTTCGACAGGCCCCGGCTGCACCCAGGGAGAGTGAAGAAGAAGCCCACGCGCCGACGGCTTCATCGCCGCTGCCGGTTCCCATTCCCCCGCCACCCGCCAGCGCCGCCGACAACGAAGCAGCACAGGCGCCAGACCTGGCACCCAACGGCCTGCCGCGCGCGCAAGCCGCCGCGGCGCCCGCCGCCCCCAGCGCTGCTGCACGGCCTGCCTACAAACCGGCCGAACCCAACGCCGTGGAGCTGGCCCTGCTCGCCGCCAAAAACTGGTTCCTGGGCGGCAACACCATTGTTCGCGTGGGCTTGGTCATCCTGTTCATAGGCCTGTCATTCCTCGCGCGTTATGCCGCGTCGGCCGGGCTGTTCCCGGTGGAGCTGCGCCTGGCGGCCATAGGCGCGGCGGCCATCGCGCTGCTGGCCGTGGGCTTTCGCAAGCGCCACGACAAGCCCGGCTTCGCGCTCGCGCTGCAGGGCGCCGGCGTGGCGGTGATGTACCTCACGGTGTTCGCGGCCTTTCGCCTCTACGGCCTGCTGGAGCCGCTGCCGGCTTTCGCGCTGATGATCATCGTCTGCGGCCTGAGCTGCGCGCTGGCGCTGCTGCAGGATTCGCGCGCGCTCGCGGTGGCGGCCTTTGCCGGCGGCTTTGCCGCGCCGCTGCTGCTGTCGACCGGACAGGGCAGCCATGTGGGGCTCTTCAGCTACTACACGGTGCTCAACCTGGCGATCCTGTTCATCGCCCACAAGCGTTCCTGGCGCGTCCTCAACGTGGTCGGTTTTATCGCCACCTTCGGCGTGGCCACGGCCTGGGGTGTGCTCAAGTACGCACCCGCGCATTACGCCAGCGCGCAGCCTTTTCTCATAGTCTTTGTGCTGATCTACCTGTTCACCGCCATCCTGTATGCGCGCAACACGCCGACCCGGCTGGGCAACGCGGTCGACACCATGCTGGTGTTCGGCACGCCGCTGGCGGGCTTCGGCCTGCAGGCCGGACTGGTGCGCGGCATGGAGCTGGGCACGGCCTTCTCGGCGCTGGGCTTTGCCGCGCTGTACCTGCTGGCGGCCATGCTGCTGGCGCGGCGCGCGCTGGCCGGCTACCGCCTGCTGATTGAATGTTTCATCGCCGTGGGCGTGGGCTTTGCCACGCTGGCCGTGCCGCTGGCGCTCGACGCGCAATGGACCTCGGCTGTCTGGGCACTCGAGGGCGCGGGCGCTTTCTGGGTCGGCATGCGCCAGGCGCGCTGGATGGCGCGCGCCTTCGGCCTGCTGCTGCAGGGCGTCGCGGCCATGGCCTTCCTCGGCGGGCTCGACGGCGCGGCCGGCGGCCTGGGCCACCATGTGTATGCCATTCCTTTCGGCAACCCGGCTTTTATAGGCGCGATGCTGATCGCCTTGCCCGCGCTGCAGCTGGCCTGGTGGCTGCGCAAGCCCTTGCCGCACAGCGAGTCGTCCTGGGCCAAGGGCTATGCGGGTGTGGAATCGCAGCTCAGCGTTCCCGTCTATCTTTATGGCTTTTTCTTCTGGTGCCTGGGCTGGCTGCTTGAAATCGCGCGCCGCGTGCCGGCCCTGGAGGCCGACGCCATGCCTGTGCATGTCTTTAGCGAGCGCACCACCGGCCTGCTCATGATGCTGGCCGTCGTCGCCAGCGCGGCCCTATCCATGCTGCTGGGCCTCAAAAAACAATGGCCGGTCGCGACCTGGCCCGCGCGCATCAGCGTTGCCGTGCTGGCGCTGGGCTACCTGGCGCAGACCGGCGAAGGCTACCGCGTACTGGCCACGCCGGCCTGGGCCGTCTGGCCGGTGGTGCTGGTGCTGCACTACTGGATGCTGCGGCAGACCGACCGCCTGGCGCAGGCCCCCGTGCTGCCCGGCGGCGAAGGCCGCGCATCGCCTTTCGGCTTTCTGCATGCGGCCGGCGCCTGGCTGGTCACCGTGCTGCTGGCCGATTGCCTGTGGTCGGGCATAGGCAAGGCCGAACTCTGGCGCACCTCCTGGGCCGGCGTGGTGCTGCTGGTCAGCGCCATCGCCGTGCTCATGCTGCTGGCCACCTGGGCCGGCAAGGCCAACCGGCAGGCGCAGCGCCAGGGCTTCGCCTGGCCGCTCAATCCGCATGCGCAGGCCTATTACTGGCTGGCGGCCCTGCCGCTGGTGGTGCTGGTCTTCTGGGGCACGCTGCTTGCTGCCGTGCACTCCTCGGGCCATACCGCGCCCCTGCCTTACATCCCGCTGCTCAACCCCACCGACCTGGCCCTGGCGCTCGCGCTGGGCGCGCTGGTGTTCTGGCGCCGTGTGCTGG
Organism: Polaromonas sp. P4_F6; assembly: GCF_056401275.1. Taxonomy (NCBI): domain Bacteria; kingdom Pseudomonadati; phylum Pseudomonadota; class Betaproteobacteria; order Burkholderiales; family Comamonadaceae; genus Polaromonas; species Polaromonas sp. P4_F6. The sequence goes on from NZ_JBFUJQ010000007.1 coordinate 123,706, forward strand.
TGACGGCCGCGCCGCCGCCGGCCGGCGCGGGCTGGGCCATGGGCCGCAACGCGCTGGTGGCGCTGGCCCTGCTGGTGTTCATCGCGGTCAACACCGTCTGGCTGCGCGTCGCCCACCACTTTTTCGGCGTGCGCTGGGATGCCGGCGCGCTGTTCGAAAGTTTTGTGGTGCAGACGGGCTACGCGATTTTGTGGACCTTGCTGGCGCTGACCCTGATGGTGCTGGCGCACCGCCGCGTGCAGCGGCCGCTGTGGCTGGTGGGCGCGGGCCTGCTGGGCCTGGTGGTGCTCAAGCTGCTGCTCATCGATCTGTCCAACGCCGGCGGCGCCGAACGCATCATCGCCTTCATCGTGGTCGGCGTGCTGATGCTGGTGGTCGGCTACTTCGCGCCGCTGCCGCCCAAGGCGCAGGCCGCCGCGCTCCCCGATGCCCAAGACCTGAAAGAAGAGGCCCAGCCATGAAAAGACATCTTCGGTTTTTAACGCTCGCGCTGTCGGCCGGCCTGGCCGCGCCGCTGCCGCTGCTGGCGGCCGATCCGCCGGACGCCGGCAACGCGAAGTCCTATGCCATCCGTATTCCCGTCGCGCCGGCCGACGCCCCGCTGCAGCGCCTGCTGTTGCCGGCCGAGGCGCTGGTGCGGCTGCAAAACGCGGGCTATGCCGACCTGCGCCTCTTCAACGCCGCCGGCCAGCCCGTGCCCATGGCGCTGGCCAGCGTGCCGACGCAGACCTCCACGCAGGAGCACAGCGTGAAGCTGCCCGCCTATCCCATCCTGGGCGCGGAGTCCGCCGCCGCGACGGGGCTGGAAGGCCTGTCGCTGCGCATCGAAGAGCGCCAGGGCAAACGTGTGGTGCAACTGAACACCAATGGCGGCACCACCACTGCCGCGGCCGGGCCGCAAAAAGTGCTGGGCGTGTTGCTCGATGCGCGCAAGCTCAGCGAGCCCGCGGCCGGCATGACGCTGGACGCCGACCTGCCGGTCGGCCAGCCCGTCACGTTTAACGTGCAGGCCAGCAAGGACCTCAAAAGCTGGCGGCCGCTGGCCGGCACCGTGCTCTACCGCGCCGATGCCTCGGCCTCAGCGGCCAGCCTGGGCGACACCCGCCTGGACCTGGCCATGGCCGACCTCAAGGACCACTATTTGCGCGTCAGCTGGGGCACCGCCGCCGTCACCGTGCGCGGCGCCACGCTGCTCACCTCCCAAAGCACCGCCGTGCGCCAGCGCGTCAGCGCGAGCATGGCCGTACCCGCGCTCACCAATGCGCATGAGCTGGCGTTTACGCTGCCCTTTGCCACGCCGGTGGCCGCGCTCAAAATCACGCCGCAGGGCAGCAATGTGCTGGTGCCTATCCGCGTGCTGGGCCGCAACCACCGCGAGCAGCCCTGGGCCTTGCTGGCCACCACGGTGGTCTATCGCCTGGGCGCGGCCGGCAAGGAGCAGGCCAGCGGCCCGGTGGAGATCGGTGGCGCCTCGGTGCGCGAAGTGAAGATAGAAGCCGACGCCAAGACGCCGGGCTTTGCCGCCTCGCCCGAGATCACTTTGCAGTTCGAGCCCGCGCAAGTCGTGTTCCTGGCCAGCGGCCAGGGCCCGTTCACGCTGGCCGCCGGGCTGGCCGGCCCCGCTGGCGCCGCGGGCGCTTTCCTGCCCATGGCCAGCCTGATCCCGAACTACCAGCCCTCGCAGGAAAACACGCTGCCCCTCGCGCGGGCCGATGTGTCCAAGGCCGAGGCCAGCGGCGGCGCAGTACTCGCCGGCCCGCTGGTGGCCGCCGCGCCGCCAGCCGGGGGCTTGCCCACGCGCAGCCTGGTGCTCTGGGGCATCCTGCTGCTGGGCGTGCTGGCCCTGGCCGGCATGGCCTGGGGCCTGCTCAAACAAACCAAAAAGACCGCCTGACCCTGCCCGGACATTCGCCATGAGCAATAACACCTTCCCCAAAGACATCTACACCGAACCCGAGGTCGATCCCGACACCCTGGCCAACCTGGGCCCGCTGCGCGCCATGGCCGGCATCTGGGAAGGTGCACGCGGCGCCGACGTCAAACCCGTGGCCACCGGCACCAAGACACAGGCTTATATAGAACGCTACGAGCTGCACCCGATAGACGCGCAAACCAACGGCCCGCAGGCGCTCTATGGCTTGCGGTATCACACCTTCATCCACAAGCCGGGCTTTACCAAGACCTATCACGACCAGGTCGGCTACTGGCTGTGGGAGCCCGCCACCAGCACCGTGTATCACACGCTCGCGATTCCGCGCGGCCAGGTGGCCATGGCCAGCGGCAAGGTCGCCGCCGATGCCACGCAGTTCGAGCTGGTCTCCGAGCGCGGCAGCCTGACCAACGGCATCGTCTCCAACCCCTTTATCGAACACGCCTTCACCACGCTGGCCTGGCGCATCGCCGTCACGCTCAATGCCGATGGCAGCTGGTCCTACTTCCAGACCACGGTGCTGCAGATAGAGGGCCGCGACCAGCCCTTTGACCACACCGACCGCAACACCCTGGTCAAGGTCGGCGAGCCCGCGCTCAATCCCAAGGCGCTGGCGAAGCAGCAGGGCGGCGGCGCCTAGGGTGCAAGCAAGACGCGGGGCGAAAACTTCGCGCGCCGCGTGCTGAAAAAAGCCTTCACATTGCGCACATTCGCATCGCTGGTAAACAGCCGCTGCGCCAGCGCCAGGTAGCGCGGCATGTCAGCCACGTGCACCACCAGCATGAAGTCCGGCCCCGGCGACACGCGGTAGCACTGCTGCACCGCTTCATCGAGCACCACACGCGCCTCAAAGGCCTCCTGCTGCTCGGCGCCTTGCCGCTCCAGCGTGATCTCCACGAGTGCCGTGAGCCCATGGCCCGTGATCGCGGCCAGCTTGTCGACATTGAGCAGCGCGACATCGCGCTCCACCAGGCCCGCATCGCGCAGGCGCTTGACGCGGCGCAAGCAGGTGGGCGGCGAGATATGGACCTGCTCGGCCAGGGCCTGGTTGCTCAGCGAGGCGTCGGTTTGCAGGCTGTCCAGCAGCTTGAGGTCTGTCTCATCAAGTGCTATTTGTTCCATAATTGAACTTTAAATGGAATAAGATTCAATCGGCAAAGAAATATGAAATTAAATTCCATAAATAGACAAAAATCAATCACATAACAAAATCTCAAGCACGTAGCATCCACACATCGTTCTTCAGGAGACCTCCCCATGTGCGGCATTGTTGCTTCCGTTTCGACCCGAAATATCGTTCCCATCCTGGTGCAGGGTTTGCAGCGCCTCGAATACCGCGGTTATGACTCCTGCGGCGTCGCCGTCTATGCCGACGGCCTCAAGCGCGCGCGCAGCACCTCGCGCGTGGCCGAATTGCAGGAGCAAGTGAGCGCAGACAAACTCGAAGGCGCCACCGGCATCGCCCACACGCGCTGGGCCACCCACGGCGCGCCCGAGGTGCACAACGCCCACCCGCACTTCAGCCACGGCAGCGGCGCCGCGTCGCAAAGCAAACCCGGCAAGGTCGCGCTGGTGCACAACGGCATCATCGAAAACTACGAAGAGCTGCGCACCGGCCTGAAGGCCAAGGGCTATGTCTTCGAAAGCCAGACCGACACCGAGGTCATCGTCCACCTGATGGACAGCCTGTATGACGGCGACCTCTTCGAAGCCCTCAAGGCCACCGTCGCGCAACTGCACGGCGCGTATGCGATTGCCGCCTTCTGCAAGGACGAGCCGCACCGCGTCGTCGGCGCGCGCGCCGGCTCGCCGCTGATCCTGGGCGTGGGCAAGGACAAGAGCGAGAACTTCCTGGCCAGCGACGCCATGGCCCTGGCCGGCGTGACCGACCAGATCGTCTACCTGGAAGAGGGCGACATGGTCGACATTCAGCTCGGCAAGTACTGGATCGTCGGCAAGGACGGCAAGCCCGCGCAGCGCGAGGTCAAGACCGTGCAGGCCCACAGCGGCGCCGCCGAGCTGGGCCCCTACCGCCATTACATGCAAAAAGAAATTTTCGAGCAGCCGCGCGCGATTGCCGACACGCTCGAAGGCGTGGAAGGCATAGTGCCCGAGCTCTTCGGCGACCAGGCCTTCCGCGTGTTCAAGGACATAGACTCCGTCCTCATCCTCGCCTGCGGCACCAGTTATTACAGCGGCTGCGCCGCCAAGTACTGGCTAGAGTCCATCGCCGGCATCCCCACCCAGGTCGAAGTCGCCAGCGAATACCGCTACCGCACGTCGGTGCCCAACCCCAAAACCCTGGTCGTCACCATCACCCAGAGCGGCGAAACCGCCGACACCCTGGCCGCGCTGCGCCATGCGCAAAGCCTGGGCATGACGCAGACCCTGACCATCTGCAACGTCTCCACCTCGGCCATGGTGCGCGAATGCAAACTCGCCTACATCACGCGCGCCGGCGTCGAGATCGGCGTGGCATCGACCAAAGCCTTCACCACCCAGCTCGCCGGCCTCTTTTTGCTCACGCTGGCTCTGGCCCAAAGCAAAGGCAAACTCAGCGAGGAAGAAGAAGCCGGCCACCTCAAAGCCATGCGCCACCTGCCCGCCGCCCTRCAAGCCGTGCTGGCGCTGGAGCCGCAAGTCATCAGCTGGGCCGAAGACTTCGCCAAAATGGAAAACGCGCTCTTCCTCGGCCGCGGCCTGCACTACCCCATCGCCCTCGAAGGCGCGCTCAAGCTCAAAGAGATCAGCTACATCCACGCCGAGGCCTACCCCGCAGGCGAACTCAAGCACGGCCCCCTGGCCCTGGTCACCAGCGCCATGCCCGTGGTGACGGTGGCCCCCAACGACACCCTGCTCGAAAAACTCAAAAGCAATATGCAGGAAGTCCGCGCCCGCGGCGGCGTCCTCTACGTGCTGGCCGACGCCGACAGCCACATCGAAAGCGGCGAAGGCCTGCACGTCATCCGCATGCCCGAACACTACGGCGCGCTCAGCCCGCTGCTGCATGTGGTGCCCCTGCAGTTGCTGGCGTATCACACCGCTGTGGCGCGCGGGACGGATGTTGACAAACCAAGAAACCTGGCCAAATCCGTCACCGTAGAGTGACGGATTTGGGGCGGCGTGGAACGCCGCCCGGCGAAGCCGCCAGGTTTATTGGTTTGGGGGACGCTCACTTCGCGCAGCGAAGTTATGCGGCCACACAAACCGTTTTCAGCGTGAGGGGAGCACTCATATCGCGAAGCGATGTGATGTGATCACCACACGCCCCGCAACTTGGCAAAGTCTGTGACCGTCGAATGACGGTCACAGGTGCGCGCTAGCGCACTGCGGGGTTTGGTGGACGCTCACGTCGCGCAGCGAAGTTACGCGGCCACACAAGCCTCTCCCCTCGCAATCTTGCAAAGAGCGTGACCGTCGAATGACGGTCACGGTGCGCGCAGCGCACTGCGAGGCTTGGTGGACGCTCACTTTGCGCAGCAAAGTTATGCGGCCACACAAACCGTTTTCAGCGTGAGGGGAGCACTCATATCGCGAAGCGATGTGAGCGGCCATACAAGTCGCACCCCCTCGGGCCAGACGAGATACCCCCATGTCGGAGTCCGTGGGCGAGCCCGGCAAACCAAAAACAGTGGCAAAGACCCACCAATAGGCCAAAAGGCAGAGATTTTGCTAGCCCAAGCAGACAGGGAATTCTTGTTCATCCGAAAGATGACCTGCAAGCAGTTGGATTAAAGAATGAGATCTCTTCAACCAATACCTGGACATGCAATGACTGACCCCGCCAAAGCCGATCGTTCCTCCCCAATCCCTTTCACTCGCCGCGGCATGCTGGCCAACGTAGCCATCCTGAGCGGGGCTTCCATCGGTCTGATGGCCACTGCCTGGCCGGCGGTCGCTGCATCTGCTCCGGTCGCCAATGAAGGCCGGGTTCCTGGTTTTGTGGCGCGCAATGCCGACGTCAACGGCACGCGAATTCACTATCGTGTGGGTGGCAGCGGCCCGGCTGTCGTGCTTCTGCACGGCTATGCGGAGACCAGCCACATGTGGAACCCGTTGATGCCGCAACTTGCGAAGACCCATACTGTTATCGTCCCCGACCTTCGCGGCGCCGGCGGATCGGCCAAGCCAGAAGGTGGCTACGACAAGAAGAACATGGCCGTAGATATCCATGAACTTGTGAAATCGCTGGGCATTCACAACGTCGCTGTTGTGGGCCACGACATTGGGCTCATGGTGGCGTACGCTTATGCCGCTCAGTTCCCGGGCGAAACCAGCCGCGTGGTGCTGATGGACGCGTTCTTGCCGGGCATCGGCAACTGGACAAATGTCTGGCTCTTGCGTGATTTGTGGCATTTCCATTTTCACGGACCGACGCCGCTGGCGCTCGTCAAAGGACGTGAACGAATCTACTTCGAACACTTCTGGAACGACTTTGCGGCCAACCCCAAGCGCTCGGTGTCCGAAGCCGACCGCCGCCTTTACGCAAGTGCCTATGCGCAAGAAGGAGGCATGCGCGCAGGCTTTGAGTACTTCAAGAATTTTGAAAAAGATGCCTCCGACTTTGCGGCGCTGGGCAGTGCCAAGCTCACCATGCCCATGCTGGTGCTCTCGGGCGAGAAGGCCGGGGGTACTTTTTTGATCGAGCAAGGCCGGCTCGTTGCGAACGATGTCAAAGGCGTGGTCGTGAAGGGCTCCGGTCATTGGCTGATGGAAGAGGCGCCTGACCAGGTGATTCCTGAGCTGCTGCAGTTCCTGGGTTAGGCACGGATCGTGCATTCGTGCCAACCAGCCATGGCTCTGCGGTAGTCGGCCACGTACTAGATGGTGCACTGAACGGCAGCTTCGGCAAGCTGCGGTTGCTGGTCAGTCAATATGGTGCGTATGCTGCTCATCGCAGGTGCTGCGCAGCTGGAGGTCATGGCCTCAATCAATCGCTACACGTTATCATGCGACACCATTGACCGGTACGAATCGAACTCTCCGATGCCATTGACCTCCGACGCAAGCATCACCTCACCTCCAGAACGCATCTCCCGCCTGCAAGTGATTGCGTTGCTGGTTTGTATAGTTGCCTTTGCATTTGATCTGTTCGAGATATCGATGGGCAGTGTTTTGTCCGCCGTTTTTTCAGCGCCGCCTCATCAGATACCGGCTCCGGACCTTGCCTGGCTTCTTTCGTCTGTCTATATAGGCGCCATCATCGGTGCACCCACCTGCGGCTGGCTGGCTGACCGATATGGCCGGCGGCTTGTGCTGGCAGGCTGCCTGGCGTGGCTGTCTCTGGCGTCGCTTGGCGCCGCATACAGCGCGCAGGCGTTGCCGCTTGGAATTTTTCGCGGTTTGTCCGGTGTCGCGCTGGGGGCGTTCCCCCCATTGATGGTGGCCTATCTGGCAGAAATCATGCCGGCTTCGCGGCGGGGCATGCTGTTGTTTATAGTCTCCGCGCTGGCCTTCCTGGGCCCGCCGCTGGGCATCTTTTTGATTCGTGTGATGGCGCCGCTTCAGCCTCTGGGGATGGAATCATGGCGCTGGGCTTTCGTGGCCGGCTCATTGGGAGCAGCGATCACCGCCGTATTTTTCCTGTGGCTTCCCGAATCGCCCCGATGGCTGCGGGAAGGTCAACAAGGACAGTCGCCGGGCCAGCGTTCGGATGCAAGTGCGTCGCGTTGGGCAGCCTCGCCGACCGCCATCAGGCTGCGCTCCCGCGTGAGCGACGGACCCTCTACCTACCAGGCGACAGATTGGAAAACGCCTCGCAGCCGGCATGGTGTGCGTTTGGCTCTGGTGTATTCGCTCAATTTCCTCAGTCCGTGGTTTAGCGTCGGGTTCATTCTGGTGTCGGGTGCTTTGCTGGTACAAAAAGGCTTCCAGCTCTCCGATACCCTGTTGTACATCGCCGTTTCCACCATGGGTCCGACGATCGGCTCATTGATCGCCTCCGCCGTGGTGGATCATGTGCCGCGGCGACTGGTGTTGGCGGTATGCGCAGCAACCATGCTGGTGGCCGGGGCCATATTCTCCGTGAGCCAGACCCTGTTGCCGCTGGCCGCTGCCAGCCTGCTTTTCAGCATTTGTTTTGCTTTGTACGTTCCAGCCTTGAACTTGTATGTGGCAGATCTGTTTGCCACCCGCGTCAGGGCCTGGGCGATCGCCACCGCGTGGACTTTCAACCGCATAGGTGCCGCGTTGCTGCCATTTGTGCTGCTGCCGGTCCTGAAAAGCGCTGGGCCCGTCGCCATGTTCTCAATCATTGCCGCTGCGCTCGTTGCGACCCTGGCGCTGCTGAAGTTTGACCCGATCTGAGCCAGGCGGGGGGTGCGATCCTCAGCGGCAAGAGCTCAGCCGGATGCGGATCTTTTTTGCGCCAGCTCGGCCAACAACGATGCCGCAGCTCTCAGGTCTCCAGTGCCATGCCCTTCCTGGAACCGCGCGTAAATTGCCGCAAGCGCTTCGTGTGCCTGCTCATACCTGCCGCTCAAGCCCCAAACCCGCGCCAGGCTCATGGTCGCGCGCAGCTCCCAAGCCAGCGCGCCTTGTTGCTTCGCCAACGCTTTGGCCTCTTCCAGTAGCAAGCATGCCGGCGCAAATGCCGCGGCGTCACCGGATTGCAGCAATGCCTCTGCCTGACTCCTCAGTGCCTCGGGAGCACACCATCCGAGCGAGCCGGCACGCACACGCCTGAGCGTGTCCTGCCCCAGCAAGGCGGTATTGAAAGTACACAGGTGGTCGCGCATCTTCGCGCTGGACGGCTCCGTGGCCTCAACCAGGCTTTGAAGCCGGGAAGATATCCCGCCGTCGGTCTCAACAGCAAGACTGAAGGCCGTCTCCCACTCCTGCCAGAAACTGAAATTAAAGCTGCGCGCCACTTGTCGAAGGCAACTTAGCCTTGTGCGCGCCGCCACCATATCCCCTCGCCATAGTGCGATGGGAATGGCCGCGAGCGCATAGACCTGGCAGAGAACCGCCGAATTGTCATCGTGGGTCAGAGCCAGGGCCTGTTGAACAAGTTCCTCGGCCTGCTCCGGCATCCCCATGATCCATCGCTCCCGGGCCATGACGATGCGGATCGAAACACCCATCGCCACATAAGACCCATAGTATTTAATCGGAATTCCGAGTGCCTGGTTGGCGTACACATACTGGATCGGTTCCACCGCTTCGGCGTACCGACCCTGAAAGTGCAGCGACTGCGCCAACATCCTGGAGCCTATCAATTTGCATACCGGATCCGTTGCAAGCACTGCCACACGAAGCATCTCCCGTGACCAATATTCACTCTCCATGTACTCGGCCATCTGGAGCGCAATGCTGAAATGCACGATCATGGGAGCAGCGGCCAGTTCAGGCATGTCGGCAGCGTACGACATGGCGATAGCCCGGTTCAAACGCTCTGCATGCACTTGCTGGTCCTGGGGTAGCTTGTGCGGCAGCAATAGCGGAATGGACAACAGGCGTATCACGGTCTCTGGGTCGGCGTCAGGTATTCGGGGGAGGGCTTCCACCGCTTTGTTGGCCCACTCGTCATACTCCAGCAGCAGTGTGGTCTGAGTTCCCAGGGCGACTGCCGACAAAGCCAATTCCAGGCTGAGGCGAATGTCACGCTGAGAGGAAAAAGCCCAATTTGAGGCGGCCCGCAGGTCGTCGGCATAGAAGCTGTAGGTTCGTCGCCACTCTTGCCTCGGCAAAGTCGTCCATACTTTTTCGGCATCGCGCAGGACATCGCGCACATACAGCGCATGTTGCCGTGCCACTGCGTCGTGTTCGGAACTCAGGGCCAATTTTTCCCTCGCATAAGCGCGGCTGGTATCCAGCAATCTGAGCACCGCATGGCCCCGAGCGTCGCTGCTGGCAAGCAAGGACTTGGCTATCAGGTTCAGTATGGTTTCAGTAATCTCGTCGGGGTCGTCTTCCTGGAACGAGACTACCCGACTGGCTGCATCCAGATGGAAGCCTCTTGGAAAGATGGCCAGCCGGCGAAACACAGTCTGCTCCAGCCCGGAGAGCAATCCGTAGCTCCAGTCCAACATGCGGGCCAAGGTCCGGTGTCGCTCAGGTCCTCGATGGATGGGGTTGGCAAGGGCCAGTAAATGTATTTGCATCTGCCCCACAAGTGCTTCGGTTCCCAGGGTGGGTGCGTAAGCCGCGATCAGCTCGATCGCCAGTGGTATGCCATCCAGCTGCCGGCATAAGGCCACCGCGGATGCAACGTTGCCGTCCGTCAATTGGTAGTCTGGCGCACTCCGACGCGCGGCCTGGGCGAATAGCTGAATGGCCGGGAAGTTCAACGCTTCGTTCGCCGACAGATGGTTCTCGATATCGGGCAAACCCATCGGATCCAGACGGTGCAGGCGCTCACCGAGCGACTTCAGCGGCTCCCGGCTGGTCGCGAGGACATGAACCTGCGGGCACGCCGACAAGATTTTCTCGACCAGATTCGCCACGGGTCCCACGATGTGTTCGCAGCTGTCCAGCACCAGCAACAGATGCTTTCCGCGCATCAGATTGATCAGGACCGTCGCGTCCGAAACCATCTCTACTTCCATGGCCGAGGCGATGGTGCCTACCAGCAGCCGCGGCTCCGTGATGGGCGCCAAGTCGACGAAACTCACGCCATCGGCGTAGCCTGTGCTCAACAGTTGCGCAGTTGCGATGGCCAAGGTCGTTTTTCCCAGCCCCCCCGCTCCCAGGACGGTGACCAGGCGGTGCTGAGACAGCTTGGCGGCAACTTGGTGAATGGCCTCTTCGCGCCCGAACACCGGCGCTCGCCTCGCGGGTAGGCGCGATGACCGGTGTGAGGCGGTCTCAGGTCCGTCGACGGCCTCCACCCCCACCGAAGCGGGCAACACCAGGCTGAATCCTTGTGCGGGGTGAAAAGCGATGTAGCCCGCAGCCGGAGACAGCGCTTTCAAACGCCTGTTAAGCCCGGCAATGCGGGACCACAACCGGTTGTTGCTCCCAGCGACCAAAGCGCCCATGTGCATGGCCAGCGCGGATCGGCTCACCGCTTCGCCAGACTGCTCGACCAGGACGGACAAGATCGCCAGGTCCCCGCCGTCCAACGCCAGCAATTTCCCGTCGAAATGGAGTTCGCCCGCGGCGGAAAACCACTGATAGAGTCCATAGGCGGGGCCGTCGGCAGCATCACCGGCGGCAGCCCTGCGGCTGTCGATACTGTTTCGGTCAGGCATGCTGTGCAACGCTGCTCGCCAGTTGCGACTCCAGCTCACGCATCAGCAAGCGGGCTGCGGTGTGGTCTGCGGTCTCGGCTCCTTCCGAAAACTGATTCAAGGTTCGCGCCAGAAGCGCTTGACCTTTGTCCAGGTTTCCCCGAAAGCTCCACAACCTGGCCAGACTGTGCGCACAACGCAGTTCCCACGACAAGGCGCGTTGCTGTTGTGCCAATTGCAAGGCTCGGTTCAGAATGGCCTCGGCCTCATGGATTCCAGAAGGCCCCGATTTCTTGTACAGGCTCTCTGCCTGCGCGCGCAGGACTTCAGGCGCGCACCACCCAGCCATGCCGCTTTCAGCGCGGAGCACGCTGTCCACCGTCACCAGATCAGTACACAGCGTGGCCAGCATGTCCGAGCTGACCGGGTTGGACGAATCTTTCAACGCCGACAGCACGTCGTTGGCGTCCATGGGACGCCGATGCATGGCCCAGCCCATGTGCAAAACGCGGTGCCACGCTTGCCAATAGCTCTGTGAATAGCGCACGGCATACTGTCCCAACGAGCCTAGCAATAGTTCGGCCCGGGCGTCACCTCGCCAAATGGCAATCGGCACCGCCGCGAAAGCCATTGCGTAGGGGTAGGCCGATGGGTGTTCATGGACGCTTAACTCGACGGCGCGCTCCGCCACCACGACGGCTTGGTCTACGAGCCCCTGGATCCAGAGGATGCGCGCGAGCATGATGCGCATGGAAACTTGCGGGGAGATTTGATGGTAATACCGGCTGGAGGGGTGGTCGACGGGATCCTCCAGTACGCGCTCAATGATCGCTCGAGCTTGTTGGTGTTCACCGAGGTAGTGGCAACTGAGCATCATGAATCGGTCCGACAGCAGCTTGGCGGAGGGGTCATAGGGATGCTCGGCTATTTGGCCAATGCGTGCGGCGACCTCCTTGGATCTTCTGTAGTCTCCAGACCCGAACGAGCGGGTGCACATGCTGTAGAGCGCCTCCACGGTATACCGCGGCGAGTTGGTCTCCTCGATCAGCGCAGTGATGCGGGTGAAGATTTCCTCCTGGCCGGCAGCACTGCTGACTGCCAGGCTGTTGGAAAAACACAAAGAAGCAAGCAATCGCAGTTCAAGAACCGGGGGTAGTGCGGCCACCCGTCTCATGGCTTCCATGGCAACTTTTACGCGGGCCAGGTGAATGTCGAAATTGTCCAGTTCGTAAGTTAGTTCCAGCGCGGCACATGTCAACATGACGCCGAGAAGATCGTCACCTCCGGGCGAAAATGCCCAGTCGAGCCCGGCGCGCACGTCGTCCTGGCACGTGCCGTAAATGGCCATCCATTCTGATCGCGGAATTTCGGTTTTCTTCATGCGGGAGCGATCAAGGAATGCTTGAAAGTGTTGCGCATGGCGGCGTGCAAGTTGCCGGGCTTCACCGCTGCCCTCGAGCTTTTCTTTCGCATAAATGCGCGTTGTCGACAACAAACGGTACTGGATGACGTTTCCGCTGGTGTCGGTGACCACGAGCGACTTGGCCGCCAAGCTGGCAAGGCTATCGATGACGTCCGACGGCCCGACGTGATCGAACGAAACAACGCTGATGGCTGATTCCAGAGCGAACGACGAGCTGAACACGGACAGGCGCCGCAGCACGATACGTTCGAACTCATTGAGCAGGTCGTGGCTCCAATCGAGCAGCGCCTGCAGCGTCTGATGACGGGGCAGCGCGGTACGGCGCCCCCGGCGCAGCAGCCTGAACATGTCATCCAGTCGATTGACAAGGCCTCGCAGGCCAAGGCTGTCGATGCGACCGGCAGCCAGCTCAATAGCCAGCGGCATACCGTCCAGTTGCTGGCACAGATGGGCCACCAGCGGATAGTTATCGGGAAGCACGGCAAAGCGATCGTTGTCTGCGGTGGCACGCTCGATAAAGAGCTGCAGCGCAGGGTACTTGATGGCCTGCTCAAGACTGTCGGACACCGAAACGTCCGGCAGGCCAAGTGCGGCCAGCCGGTATACCCATTCGCCCTCGGATTTCAGCGGCTCCCTGCTTGTCGTGAGCAGATGGATGTCAGGCGCACTTCTGGCGATATGCTCGGTCAGTTGTGCCGCACCGTCGATCACGTGTTCGCAATTGTCGAGGACGATCAGCATCCGGCGTTCGGCCAGGTAAGACCGCAACGCGAGCAATGGGTCCCTGGCTGGAAGCGAGATCCCCAAGACGGAGGCCAAGGCGTTCGAAACCAAGGCGGCGTCGGTGAGGGGCGCGAGATCCACGAACCACACACCGTCGACGTAGTTGGCCAGTCGCTCTTCCGCAACCGCGAGCGCCACGGTGGTCTTGCCCATGCCCCCGGCCCCCACGATGGAGACGAAACGCCTGGCCTCCAGATGTTTGTGCAGGTCGGACACCGCGTCGGATCGCCCTATGACCTTGGACAGTCGAATCGGCAGGTTATGCATGACCGCAGGAGCAGCCTTGGGCACAGCTTCTGTGGAGAGCGAAGGCTCTACGGCATGCTTGATGGCCATGACAAAGCTGTATCCACGGCCAGGCACGTTCAGAATGTAGCGCTCACTGACGCCGCCATCGCCGAGCGCTTTTCGCAGTGCGGAAATATGCACGCGCAGACTGGTGGCCTCCACCACCGTGCGGGGCCAGACGTAGGACTCCAGTTCCTCGCGGCTGACGACATCGCCGGCCCGGTCAACAAGGACGATCAGCAGATCCATGGCCCGGCTACCCAGCCGAACCGGCTTTCCGGCTTCGATCAGCAGCTTACGGTGTGGATAAAGCAGGAATGGGCCGAACGACAGTGCGGTATCCGGGGAAGTAGCGCGTGCGTCTGTCATGGGAATTCCTGAAGCGATAAGCCCTAGAAACTGTATCTTGCGGTCAGCAAGGCGGTCCGTGGAGCGTTATAGAACACCGAATCGACCCCTACCGGAGCAATGCGGGTGCGTACGAGAGCATAAGTCTTGTTCAGCAGGTTCTTGATCCTGAGCGACACACTCCATCGCCCGTTCGGGTCGGTGTAGGTGGCATCCACATTGACATAGGTCTGCTCCGGCGACTTCAGGTCGGGCGTGTTGGCCACGTCGGTGAATTGGGGTGCGGTGTATTGCACGCTGCCAGTCAGCGCCAGGGCCCCGCCACCCGACATGGGCACCAGGTGACGCAAGCTGGCACTCAATGACACATGAGCCGCATAGGGAAGATCGTTGCCGGTAAAGTTGCTGGCAGCAGCTCCGGTGGGGTTTGCAAATTGATCAAATCGCGCTTGCAGAAATTCAGCCGCCAGTGTCCATTGGGTTTGGCGCGCGAGCTGGCCGGCCAGTTCCACATCCAGGCCATAGGTCTTGGCCCTGCCCGCATTGACCAGCACGGGATCCGTTACCACCACCCCGTTGACAACGCTGTTGGACAGCGAAGCCAGGTAGTCCCGGTACTGGTTGTAGAACAACGCGGCGCTGGCCGTGAGCTTGCCGTCAAAGAAGCGCCCCTTGCTCCCCAGCTCATAGGTGGTCACGCGCTCAGGATTGGCCGCTACCTGCGCGGACAGCAGGGACTCGGCCGCGCGATTGAAGCCGGCAAATTTTGCGCCTTTGGTGTAACTGCCGTAGAGGAATATGTCGGGTGTCCACTGATGCTCAAGGCTGATCCGGGGCAGCAGGCCGCTTGTTGCGGTAGACAGGTTGTTGGCGTCGTACACCTGTGTCGTTCGCACCTGTTGAGCCTGCGTCAGCCAGAATCGGTTGAACCCGGTTTCCTGGGTGTGATATGCGCGCAAGCCCATGGTGAGTGCCGTTTGCGCTGAAAACGCATGCCGGAGCTGGCCATAAAGGCCGACATCGCGTGTCTGCTGATACGTCTGTGCTTCGGTGTATCTGGTAGCCGGTGCACCGGGCGGTGTCGCCGCAAGAAAGCGATCGAATGCGAAGTTGTCCGCGATAAACATCAGCCCTACCGTCCACTGGTTTGTGCCGGCGTCGCGCTGCAACTGCAATTCTTGAGACAACGTCCGCTGTTCCACGGTCTGGGACAATGTGTACCGCTGCACGGCGAGTCCGCCGAAGTCGGCCACTGTCGGGTCATCACGGTAGCCGCGCAATGCCGTGATGGACTTGAACACGGTGTCCGGGTTGACTTGACTGGTGATCTTCAGCGACGTACCGCCTGCGATGCGCTTGAAGGCGCCAGCGTCCACCGCGGTAAAAGTGACGCGTGGGGCTGCTCTTGGATCATTCAAAGGAAAGTTCGATGTGTTGGTGTCCGACGTGTCTTTCAAGCCGTCAATAGACCACACCACACTATTTCCGCCGGATGTCTGCCATCGGAATTTCGCTCGAAATTGCGTGGCGTCGAGCCTGTTAACGTCTTTATTCAAGGTGGCGTTGTGGCCAAATCCATCGTTGCTACGGCGGGAAAAGGCGATGCTGGCGGTTGTCGGCTCCTCGGCCGTTCCACCTATGGCGCCGGTTGCAAAGCCATGAACTTCTCGCGCCCCCTGGCTGCCAAAGCCCGCGGATAGCCAAGCCGAGCGTTCAACAGTGGGATCGGCAGAGATGAGCTTCACCGCGCCGGCCGTCAGATTTTGTCCATACAAGGTTCCCTGCGGCCCGCGCAACACCTCAATGCGTTCCATGTCCGGCAGGTCCCACAGGGCGTTGGCATAGCCGCGCACAAGCGGCACATCGTCGACGTAGATCCCCACCGCCTGACTCATGGCCGGTAATGACACGCCGACCCCACGGATGCCTACGGCCTGCGGCTGATTGCTAAAGCCATTCGGCACTGCAACGCCAGGTACAAGCGCCACCAAGTCACTAAGTTGGGCTACGCCCTTGGCCTCGATCTCGGCCTCGCCCACCACGCCCACAGACATCGGCGTTTTGCGCAACACGGTTTCGCGGCGCTCAACGGTTACCACCACTTCCTTGAGAGATGGAGTCGCTTCTGAATCTTCGACCGGCAAGCCCTGCGCATTGACCTCCGTTAACCCTGAGACCACCAGTAACGGAGTGAGCAGTCCCGCTGCCACACGTCTGCACGCCCGATATGTTCTTTTTTGCATTTGAATTCCCGCCACGATGGCCCATTTTCGGCACTGATCCAGAATCATGCAGCGCTGCATTGCGTGCAGTGTTAATCGTTGTGAATTTGATTTGGAAGCGGCTCAAACGGGCGTCGTTTCGGGTGATTCGAAGCATTTCCGCTGCGAAAGGTTGTTAAAGAACAACACCGCTTGCAGCAGCGACGTTCCCGCTACTGCCGAGACCGCTCCATCCAAAAGAGGTAACAAAAAGGGGCCTCTTGGCCGATAGACCTGGCCGGGCCGCGCGAGAGATAGTTGCCTGGCGCGGATGGCTGAAGGCCGCGCAGTTCCCAACGCATTTCATCCACTATTTGTAAAAGGCCGATATGACATTCAAGCCTCTACTAGTGCTGGCAGCTATGACGCTGCTATCTCACGTTAACGGGGCGCTCGCCAGTGAGCGCATCGCTTCCGCCACCAAATTGACCTTTGGCGATGCGAGCACTCTGTTTATTGCGGATTGGAAAAATGGGCGCATTCATGCGGTTACCGTTCCGATCTCTACGGCAAAGGCGGACGCCCCTGCGCCCTTCAATCTAAGCGACATCCAAGGGCCAATCGCCGGCGTGCTGCGCGTGAGCCGCAGTTCGCTTCGGTTTGAGGACATGGTGGTGCAGCCTGGCACCGGCCTTGCGTACGTCGCAGTGACCATTCAACAGGGCAAGGCGACGACCCAGCCCGCAGTGGTGACGATTAACTCCGCGGGCAAGGTTCAAAGGATTGATCTGGCGAATATCGCCCAAAGGTCCACTGCAGTTACCGACCTTCCAGGTGCAGACGCAAATTTCTGGCGTACCTTGCCGTATCGAAGCCTGACGGTTACCGACATGAAGTTTTACGAGAACAAACTGTATGTCGCGGGGCTGTCTAACCAGGAATTCGCATCCACGCTGCGTGTATACGACTACCCATTCACCGGCAAGCCTTCAGCTACGACGGTTGAGATTTACCACCCAGTCCATGATCAGATCGAGACGCGGGCACCCATTCGGGCTATGACCATCATGTCACTGTCGGGTGTGCCCACCTTGGTGGCCGCTTATACCTGCACGCCGCTCGTCACAATTCCGTTAACCGATCTGAAAGCCGGCACGCACATTACCGGCAAAACCGTGGGTGAGCTCGGTTGGGGAAACGCGCCGACCGGCATTGTCACGTTCAGCGCTGGAGAGGAAAACTATGCCCTGATCACCAATAGCAGCCGCGCCGCGGACCTGCTTTCGTTTTCGGTGATTTCGGATGCCGCCGCCAAGCCAGGGTTGAACACACCCATCAAATGGCCGACAGAGCCCTATCTAGGGGCCAAATCAGTCATGGTGCCTATGAGCACCGTTATGCGGCTGGACAACCTCAGTAAAGAGCTTTTGCTGGCGCTCCGGCGCGATGAGGCATCGGGGCGGATGCAACTGGTATCCATTCCCAAAGGCGCCTATTTGCGTTTGAGCGATTTTGTCAATGAGTACGACTTCAAAGATTACAAATACCCGCCTAACGACAAGTGGAGCGGTTACCACAAGTATTTCCGTGCCATCGAAGGTTTCTCCGAGCTGTCTCAGTGAGAAAAAAGGCGGGGCAGCTTATGAAAGTGGTGTTCACATCAGCACTGACCATTGTCATTGCCACGATGTGCGGCGCTGTGAGCAGTGCCCCGAAGATTCTGCCGTCGGGCGAGAGCGTGCCTGAAAATCTCTTGCGGATTGAACTGGTATTGGACAGGCCCCTGGGAGGTGTGTTGGACATTTCCCGCGTTTCACTGATGGATGACAGGGGAAATCCAATAGCTGGCGCTTTTTACGACATCCCGCTGGCCAGCCCAGACGGGAAGCGAATTGCCATACTGATGCATCCCGGGCGCGTTAAAACGGACGTTGGGCCCAATAGGCAAGCAGGCTTGGCGCTTCGGAACGGCCAACGCGTCGCCATGACCATCGCCGATCCCCAGCTTCCTCGTCCCATTAGAAAATCGTGGAACATATCACCTGCGATTCGTGCCCGGATCGATACCCAGGCGTGGCGGCTCCTATTGCCCAAGCCTGGCGGTCGCGAGCCTCTGGAAATCCAGTTTCCTGCCGCGCTGAATGCGAACGCCAAGGACCTGATTGCGGTGTCAGCCTCGGATGGACGGCGCCTGGAGGGGCGCGCGACCTTGTCACAGGGGGAAAGGCATTGGCGATTTCGACCCGAAACGGTTTGGAAGTCGGGTCATTTCGAGGTACGGGTGCATGCAAGCCTCGAGGATCCTCAGGGCAATCGCATGTGCGCGGCCTTCGAACAGGCCGGGCAAAGCGCGATCGCCTGCGACGAAGATGCCCGGATTCCTTTCGAGGTCATCAATGAGACGGCGCGACGGGGACTCCGAAAATTGCGGGAGCTCTAAACATGGGCGCCTGCCGGGGAGCGCTACCGACGCCCCCACTAGGCAGAAGTTGCTACCCTCGGCGACGCGGCCACGTCGGCCGGCGAAGATGACAGCAAACCCCGCCGCTCAGCCAGCTTTGCGACCTCTGTTCGGCTCTTGGCTCCGAGCTTTTCAAAAATCGTCTTGAGGTGCGACTTGACGGTGCCGACTGCGATGTCGAGCTCGCGGGCGATCACCTTGTTGCCGCAGCCTTCAACAACAAGGCGCAAGACCTCGACTTCCCGGTTGGTCAAAGTCGCATGTGCCATGCTGTCCGCCAGACGCCGAGCCGCAGGCGCGCACAGGTGGCGCATCCCACGGTGCACGGTCCGAACCGCGACCATCAGTTCTGGCAGGTCGCATCCATGAACCAGGTAGCCTCGCGCGCCTCGCTCCAGGGCTGTCCTGATCTCCCACTCGCTTTCGCGAGCGGTCAGTATCAGTACTTTTTGGCGATAGGGGGAGGCGCTGCCCTCCGCCTTGGCCTCGTCGATAAGCTGCAGGCCCCGTTCGTAATCTGCGACGACGACATCGGCATTGGCTTCGCCCTGCGGCACCCAGGCTAGATCGGGCTCTTCGCCAAATGCCGCCTTAAGCCCGGTGCGCACCAACGGGTCGCTGCAAAACACCTGCACCCCGATCCTGAGGGAATTAAGCATGGTCTGACTCCACGGTTCCTATCGGCGGGCGAAATGCACGCCGGTGGTGTAGCCGATGATCGTTCCTCTCCTTGCCGAGGGGGAAGTGAATTGCTGTGAATTCCATTTGACGCCCTATGCGGAACACTACACGGTGTGAATTTGTGTGAATGCAACCCGCCTGAGCGCGCGATTTCCTTGCATCACGCCGGCAAGCGCGGTAACTCCTCCAAAAGGAGGACGTGCACATCTCCCATTACGCCGCCATGAAGGCCTTGTTTCCGGGAGATGTGACGACTTGAGCCCGTCCGTATTCTTCAATCAAACCACTAACGCTTCAGAAAACGGCCACCACGGACGACATTCAATGAACAAGCCGGGCACCTTCACCTCGAGCTCGCCGATTCCGGTCGGCAAGCGGTCCTCCATGGCCATCTACGCGCTGACGATAGGCGCCTTCGGGATTGGCACGACAGAGTTCGTCATCATGGGTTTGCTGCTTCAGCTAGCGGCAGACATGCATGTCAGCGTACCCACGGCGGGGCTGCTGATCTCGGGCTACGCATTGGGCGTTTTTGTGGGTGCTCCGGTACTGACGGCGTTGATGAGCCGTGTGCCGCGCAAGAAGGCGCTTCTGGTCTTGGTGGGAATCTTCACACTCGGAAACATGGCCTGCGCGCTGGCACCCAACTATGTGGCGCTTATGGTCGCCCGCGTCATCACCTCACTTGCACACGGAACATATTTTGGCATTGGCGCCGTCGTAGCCACGAGCGTGGTGTCGGCAGATCGCAGGGCGGCAGCGCTGTCAACAATGTTCACTGGACTCACGGTAGCGACCCTCCTGGGTGTGCCGGCCGGCTCGTGGCTCGGGTTGCATTTTGGATGGCGTTCCACGTTTTGGGCGGTATCCGTCATCGGCCTTGTAGCGATAGCCGTCCTTGCCATCTTTGTGTCGGCGAAAGAGGCTGGCTGCGGTAGCCGTGTGTCACTACGGGAGGAATTCACGGTCCTGGGCCGAGCTCATGTGTTGCTGGGACTGGGAGCGACCGTCTTTGGCTTCGCTGGCGTGTTTGCAGTCTTCACATATGTTCAGCCCTTGCTGACGCAGGTCACGGGATTCGTGGAGTCGCAGGTCTCAGTGATTTTGCTGATGTTTGGCGTGGGCATGGTTTTGGGGAACGTCATCGGTGGTCGCTTGACAGACCGCGCACCGGTGCGAATGCTGCTTGGATCGCTCACGGCATTGGCCGTCATCCTCGTGTTGATGGGGTTCGCCATGGAAAACCGTGTGACCGCAGTCCTTTTTGTCGGACTGCTTGGCACAGGAGCGTTTTCTACAGTGGCGCCACTACAGCTGCGAGTGCTGAACAAGGCGCAGGGGGCCGGGCAGAGCATGGCTTCCAGCCTCAACATCGCTGCGTTCAACCTCGGAAACGCCCTGGGAGCATGGCTGGGTGGTGCGGCCATCATTCAAGGAGTCGACCTGGCGCACCTTCCATGGGTGGCCGCAATACTGACACTGTCCGGCTTGGCCTTGGCCGCCTGCAGTGTTCTAAAGGAGCGAACTTTCGATCTCAAAAGATTGCCCTCGGGCGTAGCCGCCGGATAAGCCGCTAAGCGCCGCCGCGCCCGAATCGACCGGCCTTGACTGTTTCATCAACCGCGCTGACGGGGTCGGCGCATTTTCCAAAGGAGATTCCATGTTCAAGTTAATCCCGCGTACCCTTGTGGTCGGCATATTGGCCTTCTCGGCCGTAAGCGCAGGGGCCGCCGGCCCCAAGCCGACGATCGTCCTTGTCCATGGCGCTTTTGCCGGCTCGTCCAGTTGGAATGGAGTCGTTGCGGAGTTAACCAGGCAGGGCTACCCCGTCGTTGCAGCAGCCAACCCCTTGCGCGGCGTGGCAAACGATGGTGCGTACGTGGCGTCGCTGATGAAGTCAATCGCCGGCCCGGTTGTGCTTGTCGGGCACTCATACGGCGGCTCGGTCATTTCGGCCGCAGCCAATGGTCTCGACAAGGTCAAAGCACTCGTGTTCGTCGCAGCCTTCGCGCCCGCCGAGGGCGAGAGTGCGCTGGCCTTGACCGGGAAATTCCCGGGTTCGACGCTGCCGCCGGCCCTGGCTGCACCAGTGCCACTTCCCGATGGCGGTGAAGACCTTTACGTCCAGCAAGCCAAGTTCCCGCAACAGTTCGCAGCGGACGTTCCTCTCGCCGAAGCCAGGGCCATGGCGGCCACACAGAGGCCGGTCAAGGCAGCGGCCCTGCAAGAAGCCTCTCCCGCGCCGGCTTGGAAGTCAATTCCCAGCTGGGCCATTTATGGTACGGATGATCTGAACATCCCGCCAGCAGCGATGGGCTTCATGGCCGAGCGTGCCCAAGCCAAGAAGACTGTGGTGGTCAAAGGCGGATCCCATGCGCTGATGGTTTCGCATCCCGCAGAGGTGGCTGCACTCATCCAGGAAGCAGCGGCAAACTGACGTCCATCGCAAGTTGAGTCTGAATAACGTGTTGCCGCCGAATTTCCGGTGGGGGTTGCGGGCACGAATCCGAATCCATGCATTTCAGAAGGGGTCCGCCGCTGTTTACGACTTCAGGTTCGTTAGTTGTAAATTCTTAACGCCGCGGACCCGCATGGATCTTCGGCCCCTGTGTACGACTTTAATTTCTCAGAATAACGCCGCCCGGCGAGGCCGCCAGGTTTATCGGTTTTGGAGAGCGCTCATATCGCGAAGCGATGTGATGTGATCACCAAACGCCCCTCGCAATCTTGCAAAGAGCGTGCCTGTTGAATGATGGTCACGGTGCGCGCAAGCGCGCACCGTGGGCCCGGTCTCATCCGGCCGCAGGTACTCCTTTGCTGCTTCGGCGGCACCCGAGCGGCAAGTGCTTGCAGATGCGGCTGCGGCCCCCGAAAGTCCGTCTCGGTTGATGCAGGTCAAGTGCCCGCACCGGCCGCCGGCGCATGCTGCGGGTAACTCAGGAGCCCCCCATGGACCCGCATCACACCCGCCCTTCATTCTGGAAGACGCCCTTCGGCATCGTCTCCACCATCGTCGCCCTGGTCGCGAGCGCCTGCCTATGGGTCGCACACCGGGATCACGTGCTCGCCCTGCTGCCCTTTGCACTGCTGGCCGCCTGCCCGCTGATGCATGTCTTCATGCACCACGGACACGGCCATGGCGGCCATTCGCACGCCGGGAGCCAGGACAGCAATGGCCCGCGAAACGGCTAAGACAGCCGAGCCCGCCTCGGGGCGGGACGGCAGGCGTGGAAGAGGACTCGCGCAGGTCCGCAAAATGAATGCCACTTCTCACCTGGACCCGGCTCTCGAGGCCCGTCGCCGCCTGGGAACCCTTCTTGTCACGGTGCCAGGCTTGCTGAACCGACATTTGCGGCCAGTGCTGGGGTGGCACCGTTTCGTCTTCATTCCAAAAGTGTTCGCCCTTGCCGGGACTTACAAGAAACAATTTTCCAGGCCGGAAGACGACGCGCAGCTGCGGCGCGTTAAAGCTACTTTCCTGCTGGTCGGTATCCTCTACAACGAGCTGGCGAAAATGAAGGGCGCCGAACGCGCATTGTCGACAACACAATCCTTCCTGCATGACCTGGGTTGCGCCGTGCAGCGAAAAGCCTACTTCCCGCCTGACGGTGAGGCCAGGACTTGGGATTATTTTCATGATGCGCATGAGACGCAGATGCGAGAGGGCTTCATCAGCACGAACGAGAATGACGGTATCCACCGTTCGGACGAACGGGTCGCGCTCGACATCGTTCGCTGCCGATTCCACGAGTGCTTCAGGGACATGGGCAACCCGGCCATCACACTGGCGTTCTGCCGCTCTGACGAGACGGTGTTCAACGAATATTCGCCGATGATGCGCTTCCACCGGGGGCCCGCGCCGGCGAACACGATTGCGCGCGGGGCGGCGCGCTGCACGTTCATTTATGAACGGCAGTCTCCCTGAAGCCGAGGCGGATCGTGCTTGTTACGCAGTTGCCGCAGCCTGGCGGAAGATGCGAGGAACGGCCTCCCCGGAGCGCCTGACAGGGCTTTGGGCGTCACCTTGACGGTGCACCACGCTCGCAGTTAGTGCTTGTGAGCCTTGCCGTGGCCGTCGCTCTTTTCCGCGGCAAGGACCTTGATCTTGCCGACCATTCCGGCTTGGTAGTGGCCGGCAATCAGACATGCGAAGTCGAAATCGCCTGAGCGGTTGAAGGTCCAGACCAATTCACCGGCCTCGCCGGGCGCCACATGGGCCATGTAGGGCTCGTCGTGCTCCATGGCCGGAAACTTCGCCATCAGGGCGGCGTGCTCGTCAAGCTCCTTCTTGTTGCCGATCACCATTTCGTGCAGCATCTTGCCGCCGTTCTTCACGACGAACTTGACGGTCTCGCCCTGTCTGACTTCGATTTTGTCCGGGGTGAAGCGCATGCTGTCCGTCATGACCAGTTCAACCGCGCGGTCGGCCGCCTTGGCGTCGCCCGCGATGCCCCAGGCCTTCTGTTCCTTCTTGACCGGCCCGGTCTTCTTCTTGCTGTGGTCTTCGCCTTCATGAGCCGCGGCTCCCTGCGACACGCCCATCAGTGCCGCGGCCAGCAGTGCGATTCGTACTTTCATCTGGATGTCCACGATTGCGTACATTTGCAGCAGTCTTTTGGCGTCTTACCTGGACGGGGCAGCCTCGATCAGCTTGAGCGCCTGCTTCATGCTCTCCACAGCCTCGGTCTCCAACGCTTCATAGACCGGCTTCTCGTGATTGAGCTGCGCGAAGATCTCGCGGGCCTTGGCGACTTTCGCCGGGTCGTTGATCTTGGGGTTGGCCAGTGCCGCCTCGAGCCGCTTGTACTCACTGGAAAGGAACGCGGGCTGCTCACCGAGTTCGCGCAGGCCGGCGTTGGTGAGGCTTCGAATGCGCAGCAGCATCTTGACGTCAGCCTGGTCCATCTGGCCCTGGGCACGCTCCAGTGCCAGGCGCGCCTGGATTGCCTCGTTGCTATCGAGCTTCTTGCTCGCCGCGACTTGCTGGTATCTGGCGATGTCCGGGCCGAAATCGTGCGCCTGGGCGCCGGCCATTCCCTGCACCAGCGCGGCTGCAATAACAGCGATTCGAATGTTCATGTCAGTTTCCTCTTGGTGGGTTGAACGCATTTGCAGTCTAAGATCGACTCTATAAGATATTGGATAGATTTGTTTTCACTCAATAATGGAAAGTTATATGCGTGTGAATGAGATCGAGACCTTCCGGGCCATCATGTCGAGCGGCTCGGCGCGCAAGGCTGCCGGCCTGCTGGGCGTGACGCAACCTGCGATCAGCCAGTCGCTCAAGCGCCTGGAAGCCGAGGCCGGCTTCGCCCTCTTTCAGCGCTTGCGCGGGCGGCTGCAACCCACCCCCGAAGCGAAGGCCTTGCTGGTGGAGGTCGAGCGCGTATTCGTTGGCCTGGGAGCGATTGAACATCGTGTCAAGAGCCTCAGGGAATTCGGGGTCGACCAATTGCAGGTGGCCTGCTATCCCGCGTTCGGACTTGGTTTCATGCCGCGATGCCTGAAGCAACTGATGGCCTCTGCCGCGAAGGGTCCCCGGCCCCATGTATCCCTGCAGATCCTCAGCTCAAAAGAAGTGAAAGATCGGGTCGTATCCGGGTTGGCCGACTTCGGATTGATGGCCGATGAGGTGTCCGTGGACGGCCTGGAGCCGACGACATTCGCGACATTTCCCGGCGTGGTCGTGATGAAAAAAGGGCACCCGCTCGCCAGGCACAAGCAGATCCGGCCGGAACAGCTTGCCGAGTTGCCTTTCCTGGCGTTGAATCCCGAAGATGCATCGAGGCGGAGGTTGGACGCGAAGCTCGCCGAGCATGGTGTCACCCTGTCGGTGTCTGTTCACACGCCCTATGCGGTCAGCGTGTGCGAGATGGCGCTGCACGGCCTCGGCGTGGGCGTCGTCAATCCGATCACGGCGCTGGATTACGCCGACCGCGGCCTGGTGGTGCGCAAGTTGAGCGTGGATGTGATGTTCTCGTGCCTTTTGGCGATCCCGGCGGGCCAGGTCTTGTCGGGCACCGCGAAAAGATTCCTGTCGCTCATGCGGGCTCAACTGAAGGCCGACGAACAAAAACTGCAGGAGTATTTGAAGGCGGCTTGATCAACATTCGAACAGGGAGCGGCGGTTTGACGCCATGCCCTTGACCGGAGCGCATCAGATCCAATGGGTCGATGCCCCGGGCCCGCCGCGGACCGTCACCGACCCACGGCGACCCGGGTCGCCCTATTGGGTTGGCTGAATTTCCGTGACCACAATAGCGCCGCCAGCAGATTCGGCCCTGAACCGGATCTTGTCGCCCGCTTTGACGGTGTCCAGCATGGCTGCGTCCTTGACCTGAAACACCATGGTCATGCCCGGCATGTCGAGATTTTTGATTTCGCCGTGCTTGATGGTGATCTTCTTGGCTTCTTTGTCCACCTTGCGGATTTCCCCATCGGCCATCTCGGTCGAAGGTTTCGCAGCCTCTTTTTTCGCTTCACCCATCGGCATGGCGCCGCTAGCGGGCTTCGCGGTCGATTGCGCGTGTGCGGCGCCGGCAAACAGGGCAGCGAGGATCAGAAGGGTTTTGAGGGATTTCATGGTCAGTTCCTTTCAGGAAGCAGTGGAAGATTTTGAGAAATAAGACTTAAAAATGCTGGTGCTGCCATCGGCTTTGACCAGCAGCACGTCATAAGCGTCTTTGCGTTTTCCGTAGACGGGGCCGTCCATGCCCGGTGAGCCCACGGGCATGCCGGGCACCGCCAGGCCGACCGCTTTCGGGCGTTCTGCCAACAGGCGCTGAATGTCACGGGCAGGCACATGGCCTTCAAGGGCATAGCCGTCCACCTGCCCGGTGTGGCATGAGCCCAGCTTGGCAGGAATGCCGAGCCGGGCCCTTGCCGCCGTATTGCCGCTGTCGTGGACCCGCACATCAAAGCCGCTGTCCTCCAGGTGTTTCACCCAGTCTTTGCAGCAGCCGCACTCGGGGTCTTTCCAGACTTCGACCAAGGGACGGGTTTTGGCGGACACCGCGCCACCCAGACCGAACTGGGCGCCGGCCATTATCGAAAGAGCTTTGAGAAACGAGCGTTTTTGCATGGGGTCCTCCGTCGGGATTCAGGTGTTATTTGGAAGCCACCACCGTGACTTTGCCCATCATCCCGGCCTGATAGTGGCCGGCGATCAGGCAGGCATAGTCAAAAGTGCCTGGCTTGTTAAAGGTCCAGATGATTTCGCCGGTCTTGCCGGGGCCAACGTGGGCCATGTAAGGCTCCTCGTGCTCCATGCCGGGAAACTTCATCATCAGCGCGGCATGGTCGTCCAGGTCCTTTTGGGTGCCTAACACCATTTCGTGCATGGTTTTCCCGCCATTCTTGATGACAAATTTGATCGTCTCGCCTTGCTTGACTTCCAGTTTGTCGGGATCGAAGCGCATGTTGTCGGTCATGGTGAAAGTCACTGTGCGGGTCACGGTTTTAGCATCGCCGGCAATGCCCCATGCCTTCTGTTCCTTTTTAACGGGGCCTGCCTTTTTGGCGTGGTCTTCGTCGCCGTGCGCCATGGCGAACGTGCTTGTGCCGGCGATCAGAACGGCGAGGATTGCGGTGTTGATTTTCTTCATGGGATTCCTTGGGTTAGCGTTGATGAGAAGGTGAAGGGGAAGAGTCAGCGGACGCGGTGTACACGCGCAGCTGGGCATGGCGACTGACCTGCTCCGAAGCCAGGCGTTCGGTGCAGGGAAGGGAGAACTTGAGAGCCGTTGTGTATTTCATGGGTTTTCCTTGGGTAGGGGATCAATGCTTCATGCCGCCCATGGGCTTGCGCACCTGGACCTCCACTTCCTTGGCGGGCATGTTCTGGACCGGCATGGACTTGCCGCCCTCCGCGGCAAAGCGCGCGGGATTGGGCAAGGAACCCGTCCATTCATAGGCCACCTCACCGGCGGGGTGCTTGTACCAGCCCGGATCCTTGTAATCGCCGGCCTTCTGGTCCTTGCGCACCTTCACCACCGAGAACATGCCGCCCATCTCGACCGAGCCGAAAGGTCCGGTGCCGGTCATCATGGGCGCGGTATTGTCGGGAAGGGGCATTTCCATCTCGGCCATGTCGGCCATGCCGCGTTCGCCCATCACCATGTAGTCGGGAATCACGTTGGTGATCTCCCGGGCGACCTTGCGGTGATCCACACCAATCATGGTCGGCACGTCGTGACCCATGGCATTCATGGTGTGGTGGCTCTTGTGGCAATGGAAAGCCCAGTCGCCTTCCTCGTCAGCCAGGAACTCGATTTGCCGCATCTGGCCCACGGCGACATCGGTCGTGACCTCGTACCAGCGCGTGGATTTGGGCGTTGGTCCGCCGTCGGTGCCGGTCACCAGGAACTCGTGCCCGTGCAGGTGAATCGGGTGGTTGGTCATCGTCAGGTTGCCGATGCGTATGCGCACCTTGTCATTCTTGCGAACGACGAGAGGATCGATTCCTGGGAACACGCGGCTGTTCCAGCTCCACAGGTTGAAATCGAGCATGGTCATGATCTTGGGGGTGTAGGCGCCTGGATCAATGTCATAGGCATTGAGCAGGAACACAAAATCGCGGTTCACCTCATCGATCAGCGGGTGCTTGGCCTTGGGATGGGTGATCCAGAAACCCATCATTCCCATGGCCATCTGCGTCATCTCGTCGGCATGCGGGTGGTACATGAAGGTGCCGGGGCGTTTGGCCACAAACTCGTAGACAAAGGTCTTGCCCACGGGAATGGCCGGCTGGGTCAAGCCCGATACGCCATCCATGCCGTTGGGCAGCCGCTGGCCGTGCCAGTGCACGCTGGTGTGCTCCGGCAGTTTGTTGGTGACAAAGATGCGCACCCGGTCGCCCTCGACCACCTCAATGGTGGGCCCGGGCGACTGGCCGTTGTAACCCCACAGGTGCGCCTTGAAGCCGGGCGCCATCTCTCGCACGACTGGCTCCGCCACCAGGTGGAACTCCTTGACGCCGTTGTTCATGCGCCAGGGAAGCGTCCATCCATTGAGGGTCACCACCGGGTTGTAAGGCCGACCGGTGTTGGGCACCAGGGGCGCCATGGTGTCGGGCTTGGTCTGCAGCACGGGTTCGGGCAGTGCCGCCATGGCGACCCTGCTGACCGCAGCGGCGGCCACCGCGGTGGTCAGCGCGCCGGCGCCGGTCAGGAAATTTCTTCTGTTTGTCATTTGGTTTTCCGTAAATTGTTGGGGCCGGGCTTAGTGGCCACCTTCGGCGCCAGCACCGGCAGCGCCCGACACGGACATCGCGCCCATGGCAGTCGGTTTGCCGATCATCGAAGCAGCCAGCGCGGCGTCGGCCAGCCAAAACTGCTGGTAGGCGTTGATGGCGGCCGTGACGCTGGAGATCTGCTCACGGGTATCGGCCAGAAGCTCGAAGACACCGATCAGCATCCCGTTGTAGCGAAGCACGTTCTCTTCGGCCATCGTCTTGCGCAGCGGAACGACCTCGTCGCGGTAATGCCTGGCGACGTCATAGGCCGTGCGATAGGCCGAATAGCTTTCGCGCAGCTGGGACGAGGCGCCGCGCACCGTGCTTTCGTACCGGTTGGCCGCGGCCAGGGACTGCGCGTTCATCGCGTCGCGCCGGGCCGATCCCCAGTCGAAGATCGGCAGGCGGATGCCCAGCTCGTAACCCCTGCGGGACTTCCTGGTTCCCTCCGCATCGTCGAAGACGGTGTCGCGGCGGATTCCGAGCTCCACATCCACCAGGCTGGTGAGCAGGTTCAGGCCTTGCGAACGCCCGGCCACGTCGAGCTGATGGCGCGCCATCTGGACGTCAATGCGCTGCTCGGTCGCGTTGGCGCTCACCGAAGCAGGCTGGCGAGGCTCTTTGGGCAGATCGGGCAGGCGTTCAGGCAGCTTCAACCGGTCGGCCTGGGCATCCGTCAGGCCCAATTGCCGGATCAACTCCTCCCGCGCGGCCGTCGTGGCGTGCCGGGCGGATGCCAGCAGCGCTGCCGAGTCGGCGTAAAAGCTCTGCTGGCGAGCCCGCTGCAGTTTGTTGAAATTCCCCACCTGCTGCATGCGCCTGGCGAGTTCGGCGCCTGCTTGAGCGGCCGTGTTGACCTGTTCCGCGTACTGCAGGCTTTGCTGCGCGGCAACGGCCCGCACCCAGGCCTGGCGCACCTGCGTCACCTGCTCGACCACGCTGGCACCGAGCTGCACCTTGGCCTGGGCGACCTGCCCGCGCGCAATCGACACGCGCTGGGGCAAGGTCAACAAGTCCAGCAAGCCAAACGACAGCAGACGCCCAAGCTCCAGTTCCGGGCCCATGCGGGTGCGCTCAAAGGTAAACAGCGGATTGGCGATACGGCCGTTTTGGCTTGCCGTGGCCATATCGGACCAGCTTTGGGCCAACAGGGCCTGCACCGCAGGGCTGTTGGCCAGCGCCAGCTGGACGGCGTCGTCCATGCTCAGCGGCTTGGCCAGCAATTCGTCCGTGAGTTTGCCGCGCGCCTGGCGCTGCTGATCGGTACGGCTGAGTTCAAGCTTGCCCTGGCTGAAGCTGTTGGTGCTGCCGTTGGTGTCCTCAAGGGTCTGGTCAAAGTTGACCGAGGCGCAACCGGCCAGCACAAGGGTCGCTGTGGCGAGCGCGCCGAGTTTAAAAATGGTGTTCATGGTGCCTCTGTCAGGGTTTGGCCGGCGCGTTTCGCGCATCGCCCGACGGCGCTGCTTCAGGCGCCTGCGCTTGCCTGGCTTCCTTGGCGTACACACGCCAGCCGCCAATTCGGGCGGCGGCGTCGTTGGCTTCCTTCCAGTTGACCGTGGCTTCCTCGGTGTAGGGCTTGTAGCCGTCCATGGCCGAGCGAAAGGCCGGAGGCGGGCTCGCCTGGGTGGTGGGCGCCGGTGTGGCGGCCGGTGCGGGGCTTTGTGCGGTCGACAGGCCAGGCAAAGCAGATATCAGAACCAGCCCGTAGGCCAGCAGGGGTTTAAACATGGGATTCCTCGCGGTTTCATGGAACGGCGACAACAAAGGCATCCCCCTCAAGGGAGATCAGCTTTGATGGCGAACGATGAAAAGCACCCGCGCTACGGACCGGGAAGGTCCGCAGCCAGCCGGGTGCGTCAGGCGCGAGGTGGTTTCTCGGGCAGGGCCGAGGGAACGCTGTGGATCAGGGCCGAAGGCTCGACGTATGCAGCGTTGGGAGCGGAATGAATTGCCACTGTCTGAGGGGCGGCGGTCATGCCGACAAGGTTGCAGCAAGAAGCACATACGCCGCATTTGTGGGCAGCGTCGGGCAACTGGTTTTGCACGTCCAGGGCCTGTTCGGAATCGGCGGCCTGCGTTGCCTCTGCATGCATTGCGTGCTCGTGACCATCATTGGAGGCATCCGCATGATGATGGTGAGCCTCCGGATCGCTTGGCGCCTGCAGAATCATATGGTCGGCGCTCTTGCCGCAATATTGCATGGATGCCGAGGCAAAGCCCTGCATGGGCAAAGCCAGCATCATGAGCCAGAGCAGGAAGGTGCAAAAACGCGACATAGGGTCTTGATTCTATAGATTCATTTTGGTTCCGCGTGAGCGCGCGATAGCGAGCATGCCGTGGGGATGCTTCGCGAAAGTGGAGGAATACCCGCGACGGCAAACTATGGCACAGCGACACCGTTCAAGCACTTTAAACCTTACCCCTATGGCAAGGTCAAGCGTCTTCGTCGAAGCTCCTGTAAGAATTTGAAGCGCAGTACAACATGACACGGGCGACCAGGCTGCCCGCTGCAATGCAGCCGAGTGATGCGGCCCAAGCTGAAACTTTCCCGCGTACCTCTGGTCACATATGTCCATTAAACTCAGCCCATGACCCGAAACCGTCGCCACCGCCTGATCACAGTGCTCTTCGCACTGGTCAGCTTGCTGTTCATGCAGCTGGCGGTGGCTGGCTATGTTTGCCCCGGTTCCGGATCCAAAATCGCCGAAGCGGCCGCGATGGCCGAAGCCGGCATGCCTTGCGCCGAATCCATGCCGCTCAGCATGGACGACCAGCAGCCCAACCTGTGCCATGCGCACTGCCAGACCGGCCAGCAGTCCGCCGATAAGCACGAACTCAGCTCTCCCATTTCTCTAGGCGCCTTGCCCGCCAATTTCAGTTTGCAGGTTGCCATCCCGGTGTTCTCTGAAGCGCCGCTGCAGGCGCCTCATTTGCAGCGCACCACCGCGCCCCCTGCCTCCATCCGGAACTGCTGCTTCCGCCTCTGACCTTCCAGACCGCCTAGCTCCTGTCTGATGCGTTTTCCGTGCATCGACAGGTCGTTACCCGTGCTCTGGAGGTTTTATGTTGATTCCCTTTCCGATTTATCGGATTGCCGCTGCGGCCTTGATGGTCGCGATGGCGTCCGCGTCGTGGGCCGCTGACCCTTTGACCCTGATCGAGGCACAGCGCATCGCCGTCGGCCGGTCCCAGCAATTGGTGGCCCAAGGCGCGCTGACTGTAGCGGCTCGCGAGCAGGCCATCGCGGCCGGCCAGCTCCCCGACCCGGTGCTCAAATTCGGCATCGACAACCTGCCGGCCGACGGTGCGGACCGCGGCAGCCTGACACGCGATTTCATGACCATGCGCCGCATCGGCGTCATGCAGGAAATCACCCGCTCCGAAAAGCGCCAACTGCGCTCGGAACGTTTTGAACGTGATGCGCTGCGGGTGCAGGCGCAGCGCCAGCTAACCCTGACCAACCTGCAGCGCGACACGGCGCTGGCCTGGCTGGACCGCTATTACACCCAAGCCATGCGCGAACTGGTGCAGCAGCAGATTAAGGAAACCCGGCTGCAGGTGCAGGCGGCCGACATCGCCTTTCGAAATGGCCGGGGCAGCCAGGCGGATGTGTTCGCCGCCCGTAGCGCGGTGATCCAGCTGGAGGATAGGCTCAGCCAGATTGACCGGCAGTCACGCAACGCCGGTTTGATGCTGGCCCGCTGGGTGGGCGCGCCGGATGCAGAGCGACCACTGTCCGGATCGCCGCCCTGGCAAACCACTCCGTTGCAGGGTGAGGTTTCAAGCGAACACCTCAAGCAGCACCCTGATCTGCTGGCCATGAGTGCAGAAGTTGACGCCGTGGAAACCGATGCCAGATTGGCCCAAGCGAACAAACAAGCCGACTGGAGCGTCGAGGCCAGCTACGCCCAGCGCGGCCCGGCGTACGCCAACATGATTTCCATCGGTGTCTCCATTCCGTTGCAATGGGACCAGAAGAATCGCCAGAACCGCGAGCTGGCCGCCAAGTTAGCGATGGTGGACGAAGCCAAGGCCCGCTACGAGGACATGCTGCGCAACCATGAGGTCGAAGTCCGTGGCTGGCTCAGCGACTGGCAAACGGGCAAGGACCGGCTAGCCCGGTACCGCAATGAGCTGATCCCTACAGCCCGCCAGCGCACCGAGGCTGCACTGACAGCCTATCGCACAGGCAAGAGCGACCTCGGCGGCGCGCTGGCCGCACGCCGCGATGAGATCGATACCCGTATGCAGGCCCTGACGCTGGAAATGGAAACGGCGCGATCCTGGGCCCAGCTCAATTTCCTCGTCCCCGAACACAGCATGCCGGCACAGGCCAAGGAACAGCCATGAACAAAAAATACCTTATTACCGCGCTGGTCGCTGCCGGCGTTCTCAGCGCTGCGGGCTATGGCCTGTACGTCCTGGGCATAAAAAACGGCAGCAGCATGGCGGCAGTCGCCCCACCCAGTGAAGCGCCAGCGGCTCCAGCAGCTTCGCCCACAGCCGGCCCCCAAGGCATCGCCGAAGGTGAAGAGGCCACGCGCCGTCACATCAGCGCGGGCCTCAAGGCGGGTGATACCGATCCCGTCACCGGCCGCAAGATCCTGTACTACCAGGACCCCATGGTGCCGGGCAGCAAGTTCGACAAACCCGCCAAGTCACCATTCATGGACATGATGCTGGTGCCGGTCTATGCGGACAGCGGATCCGATCAGGGCAAGGTCACCATCAGCCCACGAATCCAGCAGAACCTCGGGGTTCGCACCGCTACCGTCACCGAAGGCACGTTGTCGCCTCAGGTCTCCGCGGCCGGCAACATTGCTTTCAACGAACGCGACCAGGCCACCGTGCAGGCCCGGGCGACAGGTTATGTTGAGCGTCTTCATGTACGCGCCACGCTGGATGCGGTGGCCAAGGGCCAGCCTTTGGTGGACCTGTATGTCCCGGACTGGGTGGCGGCTCAGGAAGAGTTTTTGTCCCTCAAACGCATGCAGGGCAATGACCTCGGTTCGCTGGTCGACGGTGCGCGCCAGCGCATGCGCCAGGTGGGCATGAATGACGAACAGATCCGCCTGGTGGAGGCCAGCGGCAGGGCGCAAGCCCGCACCACGATCATGGCGCCATTGGGCGGTGTGGTGGTGGAGCTGCTGGCACGCGAAGGCATGACGGTGTCGGCGGGGATGACCCTGTTTCGCATCAACGGACTCTCCACAGTCTGGGCCAATGCCGAAGTACCCGAGAGCCAGGCGGCGCTGCTGCGTCCCGGCGCCAGGGTACAAGCCCGCAGCCCGGCCGTGCCTGGTACGACCTTCGAGGGTAGGGTGCAAGCCATCCTGCCGGACGTCAACGCGGCGACGCGTACGCTGAAAGCCCGGTTGGAGCTGGTCAATCCGGGTTCACGCCTGGTGCCGGGCATGTTCGTGACCATGCAGTTCATGGACATGCGCGCCGAGAAGGCTTTGCTGGTCCCCACAGAAGCCGTGATCCAGACCGGCAAACGCACGGTCGTGATGCTGGCCGAGGAGAACGGCCGCTTCCGGCCCGTAGCGGTCGAAGCTGGCATTGAAAGCGGCGGCCAGACAGAAATCAAAAGTGGCCTGCAGGCGGGCCAGCGTGTGGTGGTGTCCTCGCAATTCCTGGTCGACTCGGAAGCCAGCCTCAAGGGCGTGGAGGCCCGCCTCAACAGCGAGGCTGCCCCGCCACTGGCGCGGCATCCCGGCGAAGCGCAGGTGATCGCCATCGACAAGGACGGCGCCGTGCTGGCCCATGGCCCGCTGCCCACGGCCGGCATGGGCGCCATGACCATGGAGTTCAAGGCGCCGGCCGGCGGCATGCCGCGCAATGTGGCCAAAGGGGACAGGGTCCAGTTCGAGTTTGTGATGCCCAAGGACGGCGAGCCGACCTTGACCTCCATCAAGCCTGTGGCACCTGCTTCCCCAGCGCCAAAAACTCCGGCCTCGGGAGCTCAGCGATGATGGCCCGCCTGATTCGCTGGTCCATAGGCAACCGCTTCCTGGTGCTGCTGGCCACGCTGATGATCGCCGCCTGGGGCGTGTACTCGGTGATGAGAACGCCGCTGGACGCCTTGCCCGACCTGTCGGATGTGCAGGTCATCATCCGCACCACCTATCCCGGCCAGGCGCCCCGCATTGTGGAGAACCAGGTCACCTACCCATTGACTACCACCATGCTGTCGGTGCCGGGGGCCAAGACGGTGCGCGGCTATTCGTTTTTTGGTGATTCCTACATCTATGTGCTGTTTGAGGACGGCACCGACCTGTACTGGGCTCGCTCCCGCGTGCTGGAGTACCTGAACCAGGTCCAGTCGCGCCTGCCGGCGGCGGCCAAGGCCTCGTTGGGACCGGACGCCACCGGTGTGGGGTGGATTTACCAGTACGCCCTGATAGACCGCAGCGGCACCCAGGACGCCGGGCAATTGCGCGCCCTGCAGGACTGGTTTCTCAAGTACGAACTCAAGACCGTGCCCAATGTGGCCGAGGTCGCCTCGGTTGGCGGCATGGTGCGCCAATACCAGATCGTGCTGGACCCGGACAAACTGGCCTCCTATGCGATTGCGCATACCAAGGTGGTCGAAGCCATCCAGAAGGCCAACCAGGAAGCCGGCGGCTCGGTGCTGGAGCTTGGGGAGGCCGAGTACATGGTGCGGGCCTCGGGCTATTTGCAAAGCCTGGAGGACTTCCGCGCCGTTCCGCTTATGACCTCGGCGGCCGGCATTCCGGTGCGCCTGGGCGATGTGGCGCGCATCCAGATCGGCCCGGAGATGCGCCGCGGCATTGGCGAACTGGACGGCGAAGGTGAAGCCACCGGCGGCGTGATCATCATGCGCTCCGGCAAGAATGCGCTGGAGACGATTGCTGCCGTCAAGGCGAAGCTACAGACCCTGCAGGCCAGCCTGCCTAAGGGGGTTGAAATCGTCCCGACCTACGACCGCTCAGGCCTGATCGAGCGTGCCGTGGACAACCTCACGCACAAGCTACTGGAAGAATTCCTGGTGGTGGCCGTGGTGTGCTTCATCTTCCTGTTCCACCTGCGCTCGGCTTTTGTGGCCATCATCTCGCTGCCGCTGGGCATCTTGGCCGCCTTCATCGTGATGCACTACCAGGGCGTTAACGCCAACATCATGTCGCTGGGCGGTATCGCGATTGCCATCGGCGCCATGGTGGACGCCGCCGTGGTGATGATCGAGAACGCCCACAAGCACCTGGAACATTGGGGTCACAATCACCCAGGCGAAACCTTGGAGGGTGATGCGCGTTGGCGGGTGATTGGCGATGCGGCGGCTGAGGTCGGACCGGCGCTGTTCTTCTCGCTGCTGATCATTACCTTGTCGTTTATCCCGGTGTTCACCCTGGAAGCCCAGGAAGGACGCCTGTTCTCGCCGCTGGCATTTACCAAGACCTACGCCATGGCGGCAGCGGCCGGGCTGTCGGTGACCTTGATTCCGGTACTGATGGGCTACCTGATTCGCGGCCGGATTCCCGATGAGAAGTCCAACCCGCTGAACCGCCTGCTGATCGCCCTTTACCGGCCGATGCTGGAGGTAGTACTGCGCGCGCCAAGGCTCACCTTGCTGGTCGCCGGTATCGTCCTGGCTATCAGCCTCTGGCCGTTGCAGCATATCGGCGGCGAGTTCATGCCGCGGCTGGACGAGGGCGATTTGCTCTACATGCCGTCCGCGCTGCCGGGCCTGTCGGCCGGCAAAGCCGGCGAGCTGCTGCAGCAGACCGACCGATTGATCAAGACCGTGCCCGAGGTCGCCAGCGTGTACGGCAAGGCCGGCCGCGCCGAGACAGCGACTGACCCGGCCCCCATGGAGATGTTTGAGACCACCATCCAGTTCAAGCCGCGCGAGCAGTGGCGAGCCGGCATGACCCAGGACAAGCTGGTGGAAGAACTGGACCGCATCGTCAAGGTGCCAGGCCTCTCCAATATCTGGGTGCCGCCGATCCGTAACCGCATCGACATGCTGGCCACCGGCATCAAGAGCGCGGTAGGCGTCAAGGTGGCCGGCGCCGACCTGGTCACGATAGACCGGTTGACCGGCGAGATTGAGCGGGCGCTCAAGGACGTTCCCGGCGTAACAAGCGCCCTGGCCGAGCGCCTGACCGGCGGGCGCTACATAGACGTCAATATCAAGCGCGATGCGGCATCCCGCTTTGGCCTGAACATTGCCGACGTTCAATCGGTCATCAGTTCTGCCGTGGGCGGCGAGAACATCGGCGAGACGGTCGAGGGTTTGCAGCGCTTTCCGATCAACATGCGCTACCCCCGGGAAATCCGGGACTCGCTGGAAAAGCTGCGCAGCCTGCCCTTTGTGACGGAACGCGGCCAGCGCCTGGTGCTCTCGGACGTGGCCGACATCCGCATCACCGACGGCCCGCCCATGCTGCGCAGCGAAAACGCCCGCCTGTCAGGCTGGGTCTATGTAGACATCCGAGGGCGCGACCTGCGCTCGGCCGTGCAGGACATGCAGAAAGCGGTCGCGGAAAAGGTCAAACTGCCACCCGGCTATTCCGTCTCCTGGTCCGGCCAGTTTGAGTTCCTGGAGCGTGCCACCGCCAAGCTCAAGGTGGTGCTGCCGTTCACCCTGCTGATCATCTTTGTGCTGCTGTATCTGACCTTCAGGCGCTTTGACGAGGCCTTGCTGATCATGGCTACGCTGCCGTTTGCCCTGGTGGGCGGCATCTGGCTGCTGTACCTGCTGGGCTACAACCTGTCGGTAGCGGGCGCCGTCGGGTTTATCGCCCTGGCCGGGGTTTCCGCCGAGTTCGGCGTGATCATGCTGCTGTACCTGAAGACCGCCTGGGATGACCGACTCTCCCAAGGCAAGACCACGGCGGCCGACCTGCTCGATGCGATCCAGGAAGGTGCGGTATTGCGCGTGCGGCCCAAGGCGATGACGGTGGCGGTCATTCTGGCCGGCCTGTTTCCCATCATGTGGGGAACGGGAACCGGTTCCGAGGTCATGCAGCGCATTGCCGCGCCCATGGTCGGCGGGATGATCACCGCTCCCTTGCTGTCCATGTTCGTCGTTCCAGCCGTGTATCTGCTCATGCGCAGGCCTCGGGAGCACCGGGTCGCCGGCAAGCTGCTGAATTCCATCGAAATCTGACCCAGGTATGGAGTGAACCCCTAGGACTGGACCACGGGGCCCACTCTCATTGGTGTTCGACGTACTTCATTCATGGCAACCCGCGCACTGCGGGGTTTGGG
This sequence comes from Polaromonas sp. P4_F6, assembly GCF_056401275.1. Lineage (NCBI taxonomy): Bacteria > Pseudomonadati > Pseudomonadota > Betaproteobacteria > Burkholderiales > Comamonadaceae > Polaromonas > Polaromonas sp. P4_F6. The sequence goes on from NZ_JBFUJQ010000007.1 coordinate 161,457, forward strand.
GGCGCTTATTTTTGAAGGTTGCCGCTGGAATTCACGATGGAGAGGTCTACACCCCCCCAGCCGGTCCGCTGGCTGGCTGTGTAGTTGACAAAGACACCTCCCAGGTTGTATTCGCCCAGGCTGGACAAGGCTTGCAGCACGCCGGCGCGGGTCGGCGTCTTGCCCGCGCGCCGGACGGCTTCCACGGCAATCTTGGCGCCCATATAGCCTTCGAGGCTTGAGAAAGACAGGGCCTCGCCCGGTGCGTACTTCTTCATGTCAGCTTGATATTCGGTGATGACCGGCTTGGAAGGAACAAAGGGGAAAGGCACCGCCTGGCTCAACACGATGCCGCGTGCCTTGTCCTTGCCGACGGCATTGACCAAACCGTCGTGCAGCAGCACCGACAGGCCGTAGATCTGCACCGCCCCCCCGGGGACGTCGCGGACAGCCTTGACGAATTCAAACGCAGGCTTTCCCGCGGCCAGCAAAATAATGCCCTTGGGGCGGATCTCCGTGATGGCGGCTGCGGCTGCGCGAACACTCGCATCCAGCTTGTCGGGTGCGGCGTCAAGCACCTGCTGCGTCACGATTTTGACGCCCTGCGGCCCGCTGAGCTGGGTCGTCAACTGCGCCAGGGGCGGGCCGAAGGCGACGCTCATATTGACGATGGCCAGCGAGTCCTTGCCCCAAGTCTTGGCTTCCTTGAGCAGGCTGCCAACTTCATCCGCATAGCCGCTGCGCAGGGGAAACACATTGCTGGCGGAAACCACATTTTTATCGCCCTGCAGCGGCGCGATCAGCGCGATGCCGTTCTTGCCCGGCAAGTCCTGTTTGGCGATTTCGGCGAGTCCGCCGCTGTTGAGAAAGCCCAACAGCCCTACCACCGCCGGATCGCCGATGAGTTGCTGGGTCAGCTCAAGCATCTTCGGGGCCTGCAGGCCGTCGTCAAGCGTGACCAGCTTGAGCTTGTTGCCCTGCAGGGTGCTGCCCGCATTGACTTTGTCGAAATAGGCCTGGATACCTGCTGCCATGCCTTTGGCGTTCGCCGCCGATGTCGGATTGGTCTGCGAAGCGACCTGCCCGAAGACAAGCTCGATGGCGTGGCTGGACATCGGCAAGACCAGGATCACAAGCGCGGCCATGGTGGCCTTGAGGTGGGTGCAATTGAGAGCCATGTTGTCTCCTTTATTACTTTGGCCAGTACATCACCAAAGAAAAGTAATTCAAATGGGTTAAACCCCGAGATGTCGTACTACGCTGACCGAACGCAGCCCTCAAGCAATAAGTTCGGTCGCCGAACTTGCTGTGAAGGTGATTCAGACGCCCAGGTATTGGTGAACGATTTCTGGCTGCCCGCGCAATTCATCCGAGCTGCCTTGCCAGACCACGCGGCCTTTTTCAATCACAAAGTGCCGGTCGGCCAGGCCCATGAGCGCTTTCACGTTTTTATCGATGACGATCTGCGACAAGCCTTCCTTCTTCAAGTCAGCAAGGGCACGCCAGATTTCGTTTCGAATCACAGGGGCCAGGCCCTCCGTTGCTTCGTCGAGCACCAGCAGCCGCGGGTTGGTCATCAGCGCGCGGCCGATGGCCAGCATTTGCTGCTCGCCCCCCGACAGCTGTGATCCCAAATTAGCGCGACGCTCTTTCAACCGTGGGAAAAAAGCATAGACACGGCGCAGGTCCCAGGGTTCTCCGTGGCTCTTTTTGTCGTCCCGGGCGGTCGCCACCAGGTTTTCCTCGACCGTCAGATTGGGAAACACCTGCCGGCCTTCGGGCACCAGCGCCAGGCCCTGGCGCGCGATGCGGTGCGAAGGTAGACGGTCTACACGGGCGCCAGCCACCGACACGCTACCGGAGGCCACGGGCAGCATGCCGAACAAACATTTGACGGTGGTGGAGCGGCCCATGCCGTTGCGCCCCAGCAGGGTGACCACCTCACCCGGGCCGACGTCGAACGAGATGTCAAACAGCGCCTGCGCATGGCCGTAGGAAGCCTGCAGGCCTTGGACGGATAAAAACGGTGTCATGATTTTTTCCTTGTCCGCTTCATGCTTCGGCTTCTTCACCGAGATAGACCGCCCGCACTTCCGGATGGTTGCGGATTTCCTCAGGCGTTCCGGTGAACAAAATCTTGCCGTAGACCAGAACGCTGATGCGGTCTGCCAGCGCAAACACCGCATCCATGTCGTGCTCAACCAGCAGGATGGTGTAGAGCCGTTTCAGACTTTTCAGCAGCGAGATGACGGCGGCGGATTCCTGAACACTCATGCCGGCCATGGGTTCGTCCAGTAGCAGGAACTTCGGCCCGGCGGCCAGGCTCATGGCCAGCTCCAGCTGCCTGCGCTCGCCATACCCCAGGTCGGCCGCCGCAACATGGAGGCGATGCGCGAGGCCGGTGGCTGCCAGCGCTTCTTCGGCGAATTTGCGTGCTTTTTTGTCCGCCAGCATCGGCATCCAGAACTTGAAGGCATGCTGGCGTGAACCGAGCGCCGCGAATGTGGCGTTCTCCAGCACGCTGAAGTCCTCAAAGATCGAGGTGATCTGGTACGAACGCAACAAGCCAAGCTTTGCGCGTTCATGAATCGGCAAGGCGGACACATCCGTGCCCTCGAACCAGACGCGGCCGCTGTTCGGCGCCAGCTCGCCCGACAGCTGGTTGATCAGCGTGGTCTTGCCGGCACCGTTGGGGCCGATGATGGCGTGCAGTTCTCCCTCGCCGATGTCGAGCGACACCGCGTCGGTGACCAGCAGCGCGCCGTAGCGTTTGGTGAGTGATTCGGTGCGAAGTACGCTGGCCATTACAGGGCTCCTTGCGCGGCATCCGTCGCCGCAACGACCGATGGAGCGGCTTTGGGGACCGGCTTTTCCCGGGAATCAAAGCGCTGCAGCAGCCCGATGATCCCGCGGTTTCCCAAGAGCGTGACAATGACGATGAAGGGACCGAAGATGACCATCCAGTGTTCGGTGTATCCCTTCAGGATTTCTTCCAGACCGAGGAAAACCAGCGCCCCCATCAGGGGGCCGAACACCGTGCCCAGGCCGCCGATCACCACGATGACGATCAGCTCGCCCGAGACCGACCAGGCCAGCGTGCTGGGCGAGGCGAAGGCATTGAGGTTGGCCAGCAGCAGGCCGGCCACGCCGCACAACATGCCCGACATCACATAGGCCAGCAACTGGTAGCGCAGCACCGGGATGCCGGCGGCATTGACGCGTCGCGTGTTCTGTTTGGCCCCCCGGATCACCATGCCGAAGGGCGCGACGCGCAGCCTGGCCAGCCACCAGATCGACAGGACCAGGACCACGAAGGCCACAACGTAGACGCTGGTCGCGGACGACAGGTCGAGCGGGCCGAAACGGCTGGGCTGGGCGATGGACATTCCGTCATCGCCGCCGTAGTTCTTCAAGCTCACGAACAGGAAGTAGCCCATCTGGGCGAAGGCCAGCGTGATCATGATGAAGGCGATGCCGCTGGTGCGCAAGCTGATGGCGCCCGTGACCAGCGCGACCAGGCCGCACGCACCCAGGCACAGCGCGAGGTGCATCCAGCCGTTGCCGATGCCGTGAAAAGAGGCCAGGCCGACGGCATACCCTCCGAGCCCGAGAAACAGCGAATGGCCGAAGCTCACCAGCCCGCCGTAACCCAGCGCCATGTTCAGCGCGCAGGCGGCAATGGCGTAGATGATGATGCGCGCGAAGAAGGCGACATAAAACGGCTGGCCGGTGGCCTGCGCGACGAAAGGCACGGTCGCCAGCAACAGCAGGACCAGCAAGGGAACCCAGGTGCTGGGGCGTGAAAGAAGTGGGTTCATGGTTGTCACCTGTTGGCTGGAAAGAGGCCTTGCGGACGCCAGGCCAGAACCACCGCCATCAGCAGGTAGACCAGCATGGAGGCCAGCGCCGGGCCGGCCGCGTCGGCGAGCGAGCGTTCGGTGACCTGCCGCAGCATGAAGGGCAAAAATGCGCGGCCCAGGGTGTCGACGATGCCGACAATCAGCGCAGCATAAAAAGCGCCTGTGACCGAGCCGATGCCACCGATCACGATGACGACCAGTGTCGTGATGAGCACCGACTCGCCCATGCCGGACTGCACCGACAGGATGGGCCCGGCCATCGCGCCGGCAAGGCCTGCGAGCATGGCACCGACCGCAAACAGCATGGCGTTGAGCAGGCGGATATTCACGCCGAGCGCGGCGACCATCGCGGGGTTCACCGCGCCGGCCCGGATCAGCATGCCCACGCGGGTCTTGTTGATCAGCAGCCAGGAACCCACAGCAACCACCAGTCCGACGACGATGATGGCAAAGCGGTAGGCCGGGTAGCTGAAGCCGGCGACGGGGATGGCGCCGCTCAGAAACTCCGGCACCTGCAAAAAAACCGGCTGCGGGCCCCAGATGATGCGCACCAGTTCATTGAAGAACAAGACCAGGCCGAAGGTGGCCAGCACGTGGTCGAGATGGTCGCGCCGGTAGAGGCGCGCGACCGCGACGAACTCCAGCGCCAGGCCCAGCAGCAGCGAGCCCAGCATGGCCGCCAGCAGCGCCAGCCCGAAGGAGCCGGTGTACTGGAAGGCCGTGGCCGCGAAGTACGCGCCCATCATGTAGAGCGAGCCGTGCGCCAGGTTGACGAAGCTCATGATGCCGAAGACCAGCGTCAGGCCTGCCGCCAGCAAAAACAGCAGGACGCCGTACTGCAGGCCGTTGAGCAACTGCGCGAAAACAATCGTGCCGTTCATGTCACTTCAGCGCGCACTGCGCATGGTAGGCATCGGACTGCTTGGGCAAGGGGGTTGCGATGAGCTTTCCGACGACATTGCCGCCGCTCTTGACGGCTTCGAACGCGTAGTAGTTCTGCACCGGCAGGTTGTTGTTGTTGAACGCGAATGTGCCGCGCACCGACTTGAACTCGCTGCCGGCCGCCTTGACCGCCGCGGCGAGTGCCTTGGCATCGCCGGCCTTGGCCTTGCCCAGGGCGATATTCAGGATGTTGGCCGCGTCGTAGGCCGTCGCCGCGTATGCGCTGGGCGTGCGTTTGTATTTGCGTTCGAAGTCGGCAACGAACTTTTTGTTCTCCGGCGTGTCAAGCGCCGCGTCCCACATCGCGCCGCTGATGCTGCCAAGGGCCGCGTCGCGCAGGCCCGGCAGGGTTGTGCCGTCGACGGTGAAGACGGAATACAGCGGCACTTTGGCCATCAGGCCGGCCTGGCTCATCTGCTTGATGAAGTTGACGCCCATGCCGCCCGGGTAGAACACAAATACCGCATCGGGCGCGGCAGCCTGCAGTTGCGCCAGTTCGGCGGAGTAGTCAGGCTGGTTCACCTGCGTGTAAACCTCGTCCACGACCTGGCCCTTGAAGTAGCGCTTGAAGCCGGCCAGCATGTCTTTGCCGGCCTGGTAGTTGGGCGCCATCAGGTAGACCTTTTTCAGGCCCTTGTCCTGGGCCAGCTTGCCCATGGCTTCGGCCGCGCCGTCGTTCTGCCATGCGGCGGAAAACACATTGGCCTTGCAACCCGCGCCGGCCAGCGGCGACGGGCCGGCATTCGTGGCGATGGCCACGGTGCCCGACTCGACGATGCGCGGCAGGCTGGCCATCAGCACATTGGAAAAGCTCAGGCCCACGATGGCATCGACCTTGTCCTTGTCGATGAACTTTCGCACGATCTGGCTGCCGATCTCAGGCTTGAGCTGGTCGTCTTCCTTCAGCACCGTGGCGGCCTGGCCGCCTAGCTTGCCGCCCAATTGCTCGACCGCCAGCATGAAGCCGTCGACCTGGTCCTGGCCGACGATGGCCTGCGGGCCGGACAAGGGTGCCATCAAGCCGATGGTGGCGGCGGCGCTGAACTGGCTGGCGCCGGCCAATACGAGCCCGGCCGCGGCGGTCAATGCATTGCGGCGAAAAGGCGTTTTGGGTGCTGGGTTCATGGTGTGTTGTCTCCTGTTTATCGTGTGGTCGGGTGGTCGGGTGGAATGGCGAAGGGGCTGAAAGGCTGCGGGTTCAGTCGGAAATTTGCACGAAGACGCGGCCGCCCTCGATACGCACGGGGTAGCTGCGAACGTCCTGCGTGATCGGCGCGCAGGTGCCGCGGCCGTTGCGCACGTCGAACTTTCCCTGGTGCAGCGGGCATTCAATTTCATAGCCGTCAAGAAAGCCGTCGCACAGGCGGGCATGGCCGTGGGTGCAGATGTTGTCGGTGGCGAAAATGCTGCCCTCGACCTTGTAGAGGGCGATGTCGCGGCCGCCGACCTGCAGGCCGATCACGTCGTCTTCGGGAACGCCGGCTTCTTCGGTGGCGTCCAGCCAGTTGGAGTTGCTCATGATTTAAATGGGGTAGATGATGGAATTGGGGATCATTTCGCTGTCGTATACGCACAGCCGCGAAGCGAACTTCAGGCCTTCGGGGGTGCGCACGATCACGTCGATGTAGCGGCCGACGTTGAAGACCGTCGACTCTTGCGACAGCTTGGTGCGAAAGACCGCGTAGTTGGCCTCCGACTCAAAGCGATCGCCGCCGGCCGCGCGAATCAGCGGCGCACCGACGACGTGGCGCTGGTAGTAGGGGTCATGGAACAAGGTCTCGCGGATGCCATAGACACGGTCTTTGAGCATGCCCTTGCTTTCAAAAAGCAGGGTTGCCAGCGGAAAACCGCGTTCATGGTTTTCCCGCGGGACCAGCTTGTAAAGGCAGTCCTCGGTGAAGAACTCCGGCCACAAATCCCAGTCGCCCGAATCGACCGCCTGGGCGTAGTCGGCATACAGCTGCGAGATTTGCAGATAGTCTTCGAAATTGACGGCGGCGGCGGTGGTCATACATCAGCCTCCATCACTTCACGCCAGTATTGGTACATGCCGCGTATCAATGTTTCCGTGACCATGTGGTCGGTGTCCTCGACGGTGCGCCCGCCGAGCTCGGCCAGGGTGCGGTGGCCTGGCTTCTGCTCGAAACCCTGTTGCGAGAACTCGATCACCTCACCATCGTCGGCCGACACAAAGCCGGCCGGGCCGAACAGGTTGGCCTGGCGCAGCCGGCGCTGCGTCATCTCTGGCGTGTCGTCCTCAAAGCCAAAGTGCGTCCATACGAAATCGAAGGAACCGTGGCCGTCGGGCTGGATGTGGCGCGTCGATACGCTGTTGACCTGCTGCTGCAGGATGACGCTGGGAAACAGGGTCATCATCACCGCGGTCGGGCCGCCCCACCAGGGCTCGGGCACGATGTCAAGAAAGCGCGGATCGTTGAGTTCCATGCTCTCTTTGAAGCTGGACACCTGGGTGACCTGGTCCGCCTTGCCCGACTGGCCGCGCGTGGAAATCATCGCGGCGTGGCGGTGGCGCGCATCCATTTTGAGTTCGGACTTGTTGTCCGCGCGCCAGAGGCCGAAGGTGACAAACCAGGTGTGCAGCAGGCCGGGGTGGTAGGGGTCCTTGATGTTTTCCTGCATCAGCTTCCAGTTGCCCGGGATGCGCTGGCGGTTGTAGCCCAGGATCTTCAGCTTCCGGCCGTCAAAGAGACGGTCGAAATAACCGAGGATCACCGGTCCAAGAAAGTCCTCGAGGGATTCGATGCCGTGGTCGAAGCTGGCAAATACCACGCCGCCGCGCGTGGCGACCTTCAGCTTGTTGAGGCCGTGGTCGGTGGTCTTGAAGTCCGCCGGCATACCCCCGTTGACCTTGCCGTCCTGCTTCACGCCGCGCCGGAACGGCACGCCCTGCAGGTCGCCCTTCAAGGTGTAGCTCCACTGGTGATAGGGGCACACAAACTCTCTTTTGTTGCCATGGCGTTCGCGGCAGAACTGCATGCCACGGTGGGCGCAAACGTTTTCGACAACACTGACGCCGCCGTCGGTGTCGCGCACCATGATCACCGAGCGTTCCCCGATCACCGTGCGCTTGAAGTCGCCGGCGTTGGGGATCTCGGCGTCAAGGCCGACGTAGTTCCAGTGTTTGGTGTAGAAAAAACGTTCAAGCTCTTTCCTGTGCTGGTCCGGGTCGGTGTACGCCATGAAGGGAATCCGGCTTGTGCCTTCGGACTCCCAATGGATCTTGATGGGAAAGGTGCCGGTGGATCCGGTCGTTGTTGGGGTGGTCGATGCGGTCATCGCTGTCTCCTTTTTCTTCGGTTAATCAGCGCCCGTGCTTCAGGCGGTCACCGTGACCGTGATGCCCGCCAGGCCGGCGATATCGCCTTGCATGACATCGCCCGCAAGCACGGCGTTCACGCCTTCGGGGGTCCCGGTCATGATGATGTCGCCGGGCTCCAGCGTTTCATATTCGGAAAGATAGGCGATGCATTCCGGGACCGACCAGATCAGCTTGGCGATGTCTGAGGATTGGCGGGCGTCGCCGTTGACGGTGACGCTGATGGCGCCTTGCGCGACATGGCCGCCGTCGGCCACGCGTGACAGCGCGCCGACGGGGGCCGACAGCGAGAAGGACTTGCCGAATTCCCACGGGCGGCCCTTGTCGCGCGCGTCGAGCTGCAGGTCGCGGCGTGTCATGTCCAGCCCCACGCCGTAGCCGTAGACATGGTCCAGCGCATCGGCCGCGGCGATGTCGCGGCCGCCCTTGCCGATGGCGACGACGAGTTCGATTTCGTGGTGGAAGTTGTTCGTCTTCGGCGGATAAGGAATGCTGACCGGCGACGACGCATCGACGGCCGCGTTGGCCGGTTTCATGAAAAAGAACGGCGGATCGCGATCCGGGTCCTTGCCCATCTCGCGCGCATGCGCGGCGTAGTTGCGGCCCACGCAAAAGATCCGGTTGACGGGAAAGCGCTCGCGGATGCCTGCGACGGCGAGCGTGGGAGTGGCGGCGGGTTCGATGGCGTAGTTCATGGGATGGTGTTCCGTTGAAAAGTTGAAAGTCGTTCAGGCGCGGTGTTCGCGCCACAGGCCGAGGGCCTGCTGCACCGGGCGGTCCGAATAGCTGAAGAGCACGGTATCCGGACCGGCGCGGAACTGGTGGCTATGCCAGGAGGGCACCACCATCACGTCGTTTTCATCGAGGCGGACGGTCTTGCCTTCAATGCTCGCTTCGGCGTGGCCGCTGAGGCACACGTACACCGTGCCATCGGTGCAGCGGTAGGGCCGTGTCTCAAAGCCTGCGGGAAGCAGCTGGGAGAACGCCGCCATCGTCGGCATGGGCGAGCGGCCGGTGGCCGGGTTGACGTAACGCTGCTTGTGGCCGAAGTGCGCGTCAGGCTCGCTGCCTGCGGCAACGGATTTCAACGATGCCAGCGTGCGCTCCCAGGGATAGACAAACACCTTGGTCGGCTCGGCAGGCTGCTGGTAAAAATCGACAGGCACCATGTTGGCGCCGTAGCGCGCCAGCGCATCGCCCTCCGGCCGGACGACGGCCTGGTAGTTGCTGTCGCTTTTCTCGGCGAATCCCGCATCGAGGAAACGCACAATGGGAATGTCCAGTCCGTCGAGCCACACCACCGGCTGATCGCCCGGGTTGCCGTGGTCGTGCCAGGTCCAGGCCGGTGTGATGATGAAGTCGCCGCGGCGCATGGTCGTGCGTTCGCCATCGACCGCCGTGTAGGCGCCTTCACCGTCCAGCACCAGCCGCAGCGCGGACTGGGTGTGGCGGTGCGCCGGCGCCACTTCCCCCGGCATGATGAGCTGCAGGCCGGCATACAGCGACTGTGTGATGCAGGATTGGCCGCGCAGCCCGGGGTTTTCCAGAATCAGCACGCGGCGTTCCGCCTCAGCCGCGCTGATCAGCGTGCCCGCTTCCATGACCCGTTGGCGCACGTCGGCGTATTTCCACAGATGCGGGACCGCCGGCGACTTCGGCGAGTGCGGCACCAGCGCGCCCAGCACTTCCCATAAGGGCGTCATGTTGCCCGCGCCGATGCGGTCGTAATAGGCTTTGCGGCTCAGCTGGGAATCAAGGTCGGTATTTCTGCTGTTCATGGGGGTTCCTGTTGTTCGATCTGATCGGTCTGATCGCTCAAGTGCCGCTGGCATAAAACGCGTCGGCATAGATTTGTTCGGGCAGCACGCCCATCTGGCGCACCAGCAGGCTGGTGGCCTCAACCATGGGGGGCGCACCGCAGAGATAGGCACGGAAGCCCTCAAGCCCCGGCCAGTCCTGGGCAATGGCTTCGGTGACCAGGCCGGTGCGGCAGCCGGGCGCCTGGCCGGATGCCAGCACGAGGTGCACCTTCAGTTGCGGATGCTGGCGCTGAAGCTCCGCCAGCCACTCGCGGCCATAGACGTCGCGTTCGGAACGAACGCCGAAATACAGGTGGATGCTGTTGCGCATGCCTTCGGCAATGACGCCGCGGATGATGGACAGAATCGGCGCCAGGCCTGTACCGCCGGCCACGCAAAGCATCGGCCCTTCATGCTTGCGGCGCAGGTAGGCCGAACCCAGCGGGCCGCTGACGCGCACCGCGTCGCCGACCTTCAGCGTATTGGCGATATAGCCCGTAACGCGGCCCTCGGCGACCAGGCGCACGTGGAACTCCAGCTCGCCGTCGGCACACAGGCCCGCCATGGAGTAAGGCCGGATGTGCTCGGGCGTGAACTGGAGCTGGGCGTACTGCCCCGGTGAAAACTCGATGGGCTTGGCCGGTTTCAGCCGCAGGCGTTTGATGTCGTGGGTCTGGTCTTCCACCGCGACGACGGTGGCCTTGACGATTTTTGCCGTATGGACAACGACCTCGTCGGGCTCGGGGATCTCGACAATGCAGGATTCCGTCAGAAAGGTCTGGCAGGCCAATACGTACTGGTCGCCATCCGCCACCGGCCGCTGCGCTTCCCCGCCCGAGGCGAGCACTTGCCCTTCGACGAGCTTGCAGCGGCAGGTGCCGCAACGCCCGGCCAGGCAGCTGTAGGACACCGGCACGTCGTTGGCGCGCAGGGCGTCGAGCAAGTTCACCCCTGCGGTAACGCTCAGCGTACGCTGGAGAGGGCGGACAAAAATTTCCATCGTGCTTGATCTGGTGGGTCTCGTGGGCAGCGGCAATCAGGGGCATCCGCTGCAATGAGGCCATGATCAAAGACCCACCAAAATCAGTCAATACAATGGCGTTAATGTTCTATATCATTTGAATCAATACTCCATACCACGAGGGGCCACAGATGGAACTCAAGGACATTGACCTGAACCTGCTGGTGATCTTTAACCAGCTGCTGACCGAAAGAAAAGTCTCCAAGGTGGCGGAGAACCTCGGGCTGGGACAGCCCGCCGTCAGCAACGCCCTGGCGCGCCTGCGCAAGCTGTTTGGGGATGAGCTTTTTTTGCGCACGTCGAGCGGCATGCAGCCCACGCCCTTTGCGGACCAATTGGCCGAATCGATAGGTTATGCGCTGGGCATGATCCACGGCGCGATCAACGTCAAGAATTCATTCGACCCCGCCAGCAGCAAACGGAGCTTTACCGTCGGGATGACCGACATCGGCGAAATCTACTTCCTGCCTCTCTTGATGGAAAAAATCCAGAAAGTGGCGCCCGGGGTTTCCATCAGCACGGTGCGCAATACCACCGTCAACCTGAAAGATGCCATGGAGGCGGGACACGTCGACCTGGCCATCGGGCTGTTACCCCAATTGAAGGCCGGATTCTTCCAGCAGCGTCTGTTCTCTCAACAATACGTTTGTGTGTTTCGCAAAAACCATCCACTGGACAAGCGAAAGATTTCCCCAGCGGATTTTTTTGCAAGCGACCACGTCGTGATTGCGTCCGCGGGAACCGGACACGGGAAAGTCGACGAAATTCTGGACAGCGGTTCACAAAAAAGACGCATACGCCTCACGGTTCCCCATTTCGTCGCGATTGGCCATATTCTTCAATCGACCGACATGGCGGCCACGGTTCCCGAGCGCCTGGCCGAAAAAATGGCGACGCCATTTAATCTCAGATACGTCAACCATCCCGTCAAGTTGCCGCAAATCGCCATCAATCTTTTTTGGCACGCCAAGTACCACAAGGACCCGGCAAACCAGTGGCTCAGGTCGCTTGTCTTCGAGACGCATTCGGACCGTTGATCCGCCGGCCCCGGCTTGTCTGGCCGGCAGTGAAAGCGCGTGGCCGCCGAGGATGCGGTTTCCGGCAAGTTCAGAAGGAAAACCCGCCGCGACAGGCCGGGATTTACCGGCCCTGATACGCCTTCAGTGGGCCAGGTTGCGCAAGTGCCTGAAGGGAGCGCTGCCACCAACCCACGTCGTGCCAGGCATTCAACTTGTAGCCGACCTTTCGGTAGATTCCGAGCGGCTCAAACCCCATCGATTCGTGGAGCGCCACACTCGCAGCGTTCGGAAGGGCAATACCGGCAAAGGCTTGCGCGTAGCCCAGCGTCTTCAGCTCCTCCAGCAGCGATTTGTAAAGCTGTTTGCCGATGCCTTGGCCGCGGGCGTCACTGCGCACATAGGCCGTCACGTCCACGGACCACTGGTAGGCGGCCCGTTCGCGATGCTTGCTGGCATAGACATAGCCGCTGACCTGGCCTGAAGCATCAAGACTCACCAGCCAGGGAAAGCGCTGCAGCGTGGTCGCTATGCGCATCCCCATTTCGTCGGCCGTTGGCGGCTCCAACTCGAACGAAATGGCTGTCTCGCGCACGATCGGGGCGTAGATCGCGGCAATGGCGGGTGCGTCATCTGTCGTGGCGGTACGGATATCCATGGTTAAACGCGCGCGGTAAAGGAGTGGCCAAAGTTTTCTTGTCCGGCATTTTGGGCGGGAGCAGCGGCACCCCAAATGCGCGGATCCCAAGGGCTGCGGAAATCCACAAGGGCCCCGTCAGTAGACATCGATCGGTTTGAACTGTCCAGAAGAGATTTTTTTCTGGAAGAGATGCGAGCTTGGGGCGGTATGAAGTGCTGTGCCGGAGAAACCGGCGGGGTGGTGGCTTGCCGGCTCAGCTGGTCTGCATCAGCGTATCGCCCAGCGCCGCAACAAGGCTGTCGATTTCCGCCTTCGTGGCGATGAAGGGCGGCGCGAGCTGGATGGTGTCGCCGCCGTAGCGCACATAAAAGCCCTTTTTCAGCATGGCCATCGCAATCTCGAAGGGCCGGCGTGCCGGCTCGCCCGGGTGTGCGTCTATGGTCAGGCCCGCCGCCAGCCCATAGTTACGGATGTCGGCAACGTGCTTCACACCCTTGAGACCGTGCACGGCGGCTTCGAAATGCGGCGCGAGGGCGCGCACGCGGCCGATCGCGTCTTCCTTGCGCAGCAGGTCGAGTGCGGCCACGCCCGCGGCGCAGGCCACCGGGTGGGCCGAGTAGGTGTAGCCGTGCGGGAATTCGAGCATGTAGTCGGGCCCGCCGGCCGCCATGAAGGTGTCATAGATTTCCTGCCTCGCCACCACGGCGCCCAGCGGCTGTACGCCGTTGGTGACCTGCTTGGCCAGGTTCAGGATGTCGGGCGTCACGCCGAAAGCCTCAGCCCCGGTCCAGGCGCCCGCGCGGCCGAAGCCGGTGATCACCTCGTCGAAAATCAGCAGGATGTTGTGGGCGGTGCAAATCTCGCGCAGGCGTTGCAGGTAACCCACGGGAGGGATCACCACACCGGCCGAGCCCGAAAAGGGCTCCACGATGACGGCGGCGATGTTCGACGCGTCGTGCAGGGCGATCAGGTTCAGCAACTCGTCGGCAAGCTCCGCCCCTTGCGCCGGCATGCCTCGCGAGAAGGCATTTTTCTTCAACTGGGTGTGCGGCAGGTGGTCGGCCTCCACCCCCTGGCCGAAAAGTTTGCGGTTGGCGCCAATCCCGCCCACCGAGATGCCGCCGAAGTTCACACCGTGATAACCTTTCTCCCGGCCGATGAGGCGCGTCTTGCTCGCCAGGCCCTTGGCCCTCCAGTAGGCGCGCGCCATCTTGAGCGAGGTGTCGGCGGCTTCCGAGCCCGAGCCGGTAAAGAAGACGCGGTTCAATCCCGCGGGCATGAACTCGACAATGCGATTGGCCAGCTCGAAAGACAGCGGGTGCCCGAACTGGAAGGCCGGCGCGTAGTCGAGCCGCGCCATTTGTTGGCTCACCGCGTCGGTCAGTTCCTGGCGCCCATGGCCTAGCCCGCAGCACCACAGCCCTGACAGCCCGTCGAAAATCCGGCGACCGTCCGCGTCCTGGTAATAACTACCGCTGGCGCTCACCATCATGCGCGGATTGGCCTTGAATTCGCGGTTTCCGGTATAGGGCATCCAATGCGCGGCCAGCCAGGCCGCGTCGGTGCGCGCGGTGCCGGGCGCGCCTTGTTCGTTTGTCGTCATGATGTCGGTTCCTTTCGAGTCGAGTCAGCTGAAGCGGTCCAGCAGCGAGTACCAGGCCACACCGGCGGCGATGTAGAGGCGCTGCAGCCCGTGCAGCGGGATGGGGCGTATGGGGCTGATGGGAAACGGGAACACATCGGTGCTTCCCGTCATGCGGGCGGCCAGGTGTTTGCCCATCGACGTGGCCATGGCGATGCCGCGGCCGTTGTAGCCGAGGGCGATCGTGATGCCGGGAGCGGGCTCATGCACATGCGGCATGAAGTCGCGCGTGATCGCTATCCGGCCGGACCAGCGGTACTGGTACTTCACGGCGCCCAGCTGCGGAAACAGCAATTCCACGGATCGTTCGAGATGCCGGAAATCCGCCGGTCCGCTGGGGTCGGCGAAATGGCCGCGCCCGCCCATCAGCAGGCGGCCCTGCGCGTCGCGGCGAAAGTACAGCAGCAGCCGCTGCGTGTTGGACGCCGTCTGGCCGCCGGGCAGGATGGTGTCCGCCGCCGCCCCTTTCAAGGGTTCGGTGGCAACGATAAAGCTGTTGGCCGCGAGCACTGTCTGCTCAAGCTGGGGCCACAGCGCGCCGGTATAGCCGTTGGTGGCGAGCAGCACACGTTCGGCGCTCACCGTCGGGCCGCCGGCCGTGTGGACGATCCAGCGCCCCCCCTCGCGCTGCAGGCCGCTGACCAGTGTGTTGCCGTAGATGCGTGCGCCTTGCGCGAGCGCGGCACCCGCCAGGCCGCGCGTGAAGGCCAGCGGCTGTATGCTGCCCGCGCGCGGGTCGAGCCAGCCGCCGGCGAAAGCCTCGCTGCCGACCCGGCGCGCGACCTCGGCGCGATCCAGTACCTGGGTTGGCACGCCGCGGCGCTGCCATTGCTGCGCGCGCGCATGCAGGCCCGCGACCGCTTGTGGCGAATGGGCCAGTTGCAGCCAGCCGCGGCGCAGCGGCTGGCAGTCGATAGCGTGGCGCTCGATCAAATCAAACACCAGGTCGCCCGAGCGATCCAGGGCGTCAATCAGCCGCTCACCCTGCTTCGCGCCCAGCAGGTGCACCAGCGCATCGGGATCGTGCTTGAGCGTGGGGTTGACCTGGCCGCCGTTGCGTCCCGAGGCGCCCCAGCCCGGCTCGCTGGCTTCGAGGACGCAAGTGGACACCCCGGCCTCGGCCAGGTGCAGGGCGGTTGACAGCCCGGTGAAGCCTGCGCCGACGATGGCCACGTCGGTTTGGATCGATTCGCGCAGCGGCGGTGTGGGCGGCGCGGGGGGCGCCGTGGCCGCCCACACCGATTCGGCGGCGGGCAGCCCGGGACGGGAGATTTTCATGGTTGCGGTCTGAGGACGCGCCGCAGGAAGTCCTGGGTGCGCGCATGTTGGGGTGAGGACAGCAGCTGTTCGGCGGTGCCGGCCTCGACGATGCTGCCGCTGTGCAGGAAGCAGACGCGGTCGGCGACTTCGCGCGCGAAGCCCATCTCGTGGGTGACGACCACCATCGTCATGCCCTCGTCGGCCAGGGCGCGCATCACGGTGAGCACCTCGCCCACCAGCTCGGGATCGAGCGCCGAGGTCGGCTCGTCGAACAGCATGGCCTTGGGTTTCATGGCCAGCGCGCGGGCGATGGCCACGCGCTGCTGCTGGCCGCCCGACAGCTCCGCGGGCCAGGCCTCGGCCTTATGCGCCAGGCCCACCTTGTCGAGCAGCGCCATCGCCTCTTGCCGCGCCGTTTCCGCGGGTTCGCGCTTGACGTACAGCGGGCCCTCCATCACGTTCTCCAGCGCCGTGCGGTGCGGGAACAGGTTGAAGCGCTGGAACACCATGCCGACGCTGCCGCGCAGCGCGTGGATGGTTTTGGCATGGCGGTCGACGCGCTCGCCGAGCACGCGGATCTCGCCGCCCTCGTAGGACTCCAGCCCGTTGATGCAGCGCAGGGCGGTGGACTTGCCGGACCCGGACGGACCGATCAGGCATACCACCTCGCCGGCGCCCACCTTGAAGCTCACGCCTTTGAGCACCTCGTTGTCGCCGAAGCGCTTGTGCAGGTTGTCGACTTCGATCATCGTGTTTTCCTCGCGCCCATGCGCGCTTCCAGCCGGCGCAAGCCATAGACCAGCGGCAGGCTCATCAGCAGGTACAGCAAGGCGACCAGGGTGTACACCGTCATGTTCTGGAAGGTGGAGGACGCAATCAGCTGGCCGGCCCGCGTCATCTCGGCCACGGTGATGGTGGAAACCAGGGACGAGTCCTTGAGCATCATCACCAGCGTGTTGCCATAGGGCGGCAAGGCGATGCGAAAGGCTTGCGGCAGGATCACGCGCCGCATGATCATCGGCATGCGCATGCCGATCGCCTGGGCCGCCTCCAGCTGGCCGGCATCCACCGCCTCGATGCCGGCGCGAAAGTTCTCCGCCTGGTAGGCCGAGTACGCAATACCCAGGCCTATGACCCCGGCCTGGAAGGCGCTGAGCTGCACGCCGAACTCGGGCAGCACAAAGTAGATGTAGAACAGCTGCACGATGATGGGCAGCCCGCGGATCACGTTGACCAGCGTACCCGCCGCAAGAGAGAGGGCCCGCCAGTGCGAGACTTTCATCAGCGCCAGCACCAGGCCCACGACGCTGGAAAGCACAAAGGACAGCACGGTCACCTGGATGGTGACCCACGCACCCTGCAGCAGGATAGGCAGGAACTCGACCGAGTGCTGGACGAAGCTCGTCATCGCGGCCTCACAGGTTCCACTTCTTGATGATCTTGGCCAGCGTGCCGTCGGCCTTGATGGCCGCGATGCCCTTGTTCACGCGCGCCAGCATTTCGGCATCGCCCTTGCGCACCACCAGGCAGACGTCGCCCACGTTGCTGGCTTTGTAGTCCTTGGCCAGCTTGACGTTCGGGTTCACGCCCTGCGACAGCTGGTAGGCGACGATAGGCTGGTCGCCCAGCCCGGCCTTGATGCGGCCCAGTGCGATGTCGCGCATCATGTCGGCGATGGAGTCGTAGCTGCGGACCTCCTTGAAGCCGCCTTTCTTGTTGAGCATGTCGATGAACACGGTGCCCACCTGCGCGCCGACCGCCTCGCCCTTCAGTTCGTCGAGCGTGGCATAGGGCTTGGCGTCATCGGCCTTGACGATCAGGCCCTCTCCGTAGGAATAGACGGGCTGGCTGAAGTCGACGACTTCGGCGCGCGCCGGCGTTTTGAGCATGCCGGCCGAGATGATGTCGATCTTGCTGGCGGTCAGGGATGGGATCAGCGCCGAAAACACCGTCTGCTGCACCGCCACCTTGAAGCCGGCGGCCTGGCCGACAGCCGCGGCCGTGTCCACCATCATTCCCTGGACGGAGTTGGTTTTGACGTCAAGAAAGGTGAAGGGCACCCCGGTGGCGGTGGCGCCGACGTTGTAGGTCGCCTGGGCGAAGGCTGCGGAAACCAGCGCGGCCGAGGACAGGCCAAGTGCCAGGCGGGCGAGAGTGCGAAGAATCGATTTCATACATGCTCCTAAAGGGTGCGGTGGACGGATGATGAATCGAATATAGCAATCAACATGCCAGTATTCAATTCATGTGAATCGATATGCGATACGATATAGAATGGGATTTACCCCAATAAAGCGCCAATAAAGCGTCGAATCCATGGAAGAAACCCTTGCCGCGACCCCTCCGGACCTGCTCTTTAACCAGTCGCTGGAAAAAGGCCTGGCCGTCCTGCGCGCCTTCAATGCCCAGCGCCGCACCATGACGCTGGGCGAGGTGGCCGCCGCGACGGAGATGACCAAGAGTTCCGCGCAGCGCATGGTCTACACGCTGGAGCAGCTGGGTTATGTGCGCAAGCACCCGCAGACGCGGCGCTACCAGCTGACGCCGCGCGTCATGCAGATCGGGTTCAACTACCTGGCCGCGGACGCGTTGATCGACATGGCAACGCCCTTCCTGTCCGAACTGGCGCGGCTGACGGGCGAAACCTGCAACCTCACCGAGCCCGACGGAACCGAAATGGTGTACGTCGCCCGCTTTGTGAGCGCCAAATTCGTGCCCATCCACATGCCTATCGGCAGCCGCATCCCCATGTATTGCACCGCGTCGGGCCGCGCTTTCCTGAGCACGCTGCCCGAAGACGACGCGCGCCAGTTGCTCGCCCAATCGGATACCGTGGCGCACACCGAGCACACAACCACGGATGTCGAGGAGATCATGGCCCTGCTGCGCACCGCGCGGCGCCGGGGTTATGCGATCAACCGGGAGGAGCTGTACCTCGGCGACATGACCGTCGCCGCGGCCATCGTCGGCGCGCAGGGCATGCCCATGGGGGCGGTCCATGTGGTGGCACCGACCAGCCGCTGGACCCTGTCCGAGCTGGAGCAGCGGCTCGCCCCGGCGGCGCTCGAATGCGCGCGGGCGATCAGCAACTCGGTGCGCGCTTTGGGTTGATGACGGTCACGGTGCGCGCAAGCGCATATCAGCCCGCGAGCGCAAGGCTCGCCACCTGGACAAACCAGCTGATGCCCAATGGCAGCACCTCGTCGTTGAAGTCGTAGCTGGGATGGTGCAATGAGGGGCTGTCTTCGCGCCGCGGGCCCGCGCCCTGGCCCAGCCAGAGGTAGGCGCCGGGCCGGGCCTGGAGCATGAAGGCGAAGTCCTCGGAGGTGAAGGCCGCCGAGGGCGCCATCGAGGCCTTCAGCCCCGCGGCTTCGGCGGCGCGCAAGGCCAGCGCCGCTTCCTGCGGCGTGTTCACGGTGGCGGGGTAGTAGCGCACATACTCCACCTCGATCGCGGTGCCTGTCGCCTGGGCCACGCCTTGCGCGATCTGCCGGATGGACGCTTCTAGGGTGTCCTGCACGTCCGCATCAAAACTGCGCACCGTGCCCGTGAGCTCGACCGCCGAGGGCAGCACGTTGTGCGACTGGCCGCCGCTGATGCGCGTGACCGAGAGCACCGCGTTCTCGGTCGGCGGAATCCGGCGCGACGTGATGGTGTGCAGCTGCGAGACCAGCTCGCTCGCGGCAAGCACCGCATCGGGCGTGCGGTGCGGCTGGGCCGCATGGCCTCCCCGGCCGCGGACCACGATGTCGAAGCGATCGGCCGCCGCCATGATGGCGCCCGGCCGCGTCTGGGCGGTGCCGGCGGGCAGCTCCGGCCAGTTGTGCAGGGCATAGACCGCGTCGCAGGGGAAACGCTTGAAGAGCCCTTCCTGGACCATCACGCGTGCGCCGCCCCGGCCTTCCTCGGCCGGCTGGAAGATGAAGTTGACGGTTCCGTTGAAGCGGCGCGTGCGCGCCAGGTGGCGTGCCGCGCCCAGCAGCATGGCGGTGTGCCCGTCATGCCCGCAGCCGTGGTGGATGCCGGGGAAGCGGCTGACATAAGGCTTCTCGCCTTGTTCAAGAATCGGCAGCGCGTCCATGTCGGCGCGCAGGCCCACGCTGCGCCCCGCGGTGCCGGCGCGCAGCACGCCGACAACACCGGTGCCGCCTATGCCTTCATGCACTTCCAGCCCCAGGTCGCGCAGGGCCGAGGCGACGATGCCGGCGG
This sequence comes from Polaromonas sp. P4_F6, assembly GCF_056401275.1. NCBI lineage: Bacteria > Pseudomonadati > Pseudomonadota > Betaproteobacteria > Burkholderiales > Comamonadaceae > Polaromonas > Polaromonas sp. P4_F6. The sequence continues at coordinate 181,162 of NZ_JBFUJQ010000007.1, forward strand.
TCCGGTGCTCCTTGAAGGCGAGCTCCGGATGCGCATGCAGGTCGCGCCGCAGCGCGACCAGCTCGGGCAGCAGGTCCGCAATCTCCCCGGTCATTGGAAGGCCTGGCGTGCTGCCCGAGGCTGGCTGGCAGCCGTGAGGTACTGCCCGGGCGTCATGCCGAACACGGTCTTGAAGTGCCGCGAGAGATGGCTTTGGTCGTAAAAGCCCGCCTCGCTGGCCGCGCTGGCGACCGGCATGCCCTGCCGCATCAGGGCTTGCGCGCGCGCCAGGCGCAGCCGGCAGATGTAGCGATGCGGGGACACACCGACTTGCTGGCGGAACACGGTGGCAAAGCGCCATATGCTGAGCCCGGCGAGATCGGCCAGCTCCGTCAGCGATAGCGCCTGGTTGAGGTTCTCGTTGATGTGCCGTTGCACACGCTGGATCACTGCGGCCGAGCGGGCAGGCGCCGGGATGCGGGGAGGAGGGTTCATGCTGCAAGCGTAGGCCGGCCCCGCCGGAGATGGCACCGGAAACGGGCGCCGGCGCAGCAGCAAATGTCGAATCAGGCCGGGCTGCAGCAAAAGCTGCGGCCCCCGGCCTGCTCAGCCCGCTCAGGCGTGGGGCTGCATCAGCTGCTCGATGGGGTAGTAGTTCTTGACGAAGGGTGTCTTGATGACGATGTAGCTGAAGTATTTTTCGATGCCGATGTTGGCCTCCAGCAAGCCCTCGACGATCTCCTGGTAGTGGTTTACGCCGCGCGTGACGAACTTCAGCAGGTAGTCGTAGCCGCCGCTGACCAGGTGGCATTCCACGATCTCGTCGATGGGGCGTATGCTCATCTCGAACTTGACGAAGTCCTCGCGCTTGTGGTCCTGCAGCGTGACCTCGGTGAACACCAGCAGCGTGTCGCCCAGTTTCTCGAGCCGGATCTGCGCGCCGTAGCCGGCGATGTAGCCGGCCTGCTCCAGCCGCTTCACGCGGACCAGGCAAGGGCTGGGCGACAGGCCGACGGCGTCGGCGATTTCGACGTTCGAGGCGCGCCCGTTCTTTTGCAGATGGCAGAGGATGCGCAGGTCAAGGCGGTCGAGTTTGGGGTTGCCGGTAGAGGTATTCATTGTTAACCCCTTTTATGCAAGTTCCGCGCCCAAGTCAATCAGGTCAAGCCAGTGCGCGCCGCACGTCGGGCTGCTCGAGCACGGTGTCCAGGGTGCGGTTCAGCCGCTCGAACATCTGCTCGAACTCCGAGGGCGTGAAGCACAAGGCCGGCGCAAAACCCAGGATGCTGTCGCCGAAAGCGCGGAAGATCAGGCCGTTCTCGTAAGCCGCCTTGGCGATGCGGTCGGGCAGCTGCAGCGCCGGGTCGAAGCGGGCCTTGGTGTATTTGTCGCTCACCAGTTCGAGCGCGCCCAGCAGGCCGCGCGAGCGTGCATCGCCCACCAGCGGATGGCGCAACATGGAGCGCAGCCCCGCTTCGAAGTGGGGCGCGACGCGCTGGCCGTTGGCGAGGATGCCGCCCTCTTCGTAAAGGCGTATGACTTCCAGCGCTACGGCGGCGCTCACCGGGTGCGCGGAGTAGGTGGCGCCGTGGCCCACCAGCGCACCTTCGGGCGTGCCGTCGGCAATACCCGCGTACACGCGCTCCGACATCAGCAGCGCGCCCATGGGCGCGTAGCCGGATGTCAAGCCCTTGGCCACCGTCATCAGGTCGGGCGATACACCCTCGGCGTCGCAGGCGAACATGGGGCCGGTGCGGCCGAAGCCGGTGATCACCTCGTCGGCCACGAACAGGATGTCCAGCTCGCGGCAGGCCTGGTGCATGGCCTTGAGCCAGCCCGCGGGCGGCACGATCACGCCGCCCGAGCCCTGGATAGGTTCGCAGAAGAAGGCCGCGACGTTCTCCGCGCCCAGCGCGTTCACCTTCTCGCGCAATGAGGCTACCGAAGCCGCGATCAGCGCCTGCGGGTCATTGCCCGCGGGGCTGCGGTAGAGGTAGGGCGAGGGGATGTAGTGCTGCTCGGGGCGCGGCAGGTCAAAGCCGCGGTGGAAGGCGGGCAGGGCCGTGAGGCCCGCGCCGGTGGACGATGAGCCGTGGTAACCGCGTTCCAGCGCAATGAAATGCTTCTTGGCCGGCCGGCCCGTGCTGTTGTAGTACTGCACGATAAGCCGCACGGCCGCGTCCACCGCCTCGGAGCCGCCGAGTGTGAGGTATACGTGCTTCAAGCCCGGCGGCGCGATCTCCACCAGCTTGGCGGCCAGGCGTATGGCCGGCTCGCTCGCGTAGCTGAAGTAGCCGGTGGCGTAGGGCAGCTCGCGCATCTGGCGCGCGGCGGCCTCCACCACACTTTCGTGGCCGTAGCCGATATTGACGCACCACAGGCCCGCGAAGGCATCGAGCAGTTCGCGGCCGTCGGCGTCGCGCAGCCAGGCGCCCTTGCCGGAGCGCAGCACCGTGGCGCCGCGCTGCTCATGGCCGCGCCAGTTGGCCACGGGGTGGATCAGGTGCGCCCGGTCGAGCGCCACCAGCGAAGAATCGAGGGAAAGGGTTTTGGTGGACATCATGGGCACAAGCTTAGGCGCGAGTGCGCAGCGGGTGCTGCGGCTTGTCCCCTTGCGCGCGCACGACCATGCTGTTGTTTGCGGGCCTACGGTAGAAGATTCTGCGGGTCTGGGGCCCCTGGACGAGCCTAGTACCCGCGCGAGCGGTCCACCACGCCTTCAAGCGGCAGGCCGAAGGCGTAGCGCCGCAGGTTGTCCAGCAGCGCCTCGCCCGCGGTTTCCGCCTGGGTCGCGCTGGCGATGTGGGGCGTAAGCCAGATGCGCGGGTGCTGCCAGAACGGGTGGCCCTGCGCCGGGGGCTCCGGCTCGCAGACATCCAGGACGGCGGCCGAAAGCCGCCCGCTGTCCAGCGCGCTGAGCAGCTCCGCTTCCACCAGGTGGCCGCCGCGCGCGGCGTTGACCAGGCAGGCGCCTTGCGGCAGCGCGTCGAACACGCGCCGGCCCAGGATGCCGCGTGTTTCGGGGGTGAGCGGCAGCAGGCACACCAGGATGTCGGTGCGGGCCAGGAACTCGTCCAGCTGCGCCTCGCCGCTGTAGCAGCGCACGCCTGGCTCGTTGCGGCTGGAGCGGTTCCAGCCCGCGCAGTCAAAGCCGAGCAGCCGCAGCTGCGCCAGGGCCGCGCGCCCCAGCATGCCCATGCCCATCACGCCCACGCGCCGCGTGGAGGCCGGCCGCACGGGCCGTTCCTTCCATTGGCTGAGGCTTTGCTGGTGCAGGTACAGCGGCATCTCCCGGTGCAGCGACAGCACGGCCCAGCTGATGTATTCGCACATGCAGGCCGTCAGGCCCGGCTCCACCATACGCACGACGGTCAGCCCGGGCGGCAAGGCAGAGAAGTCGAACTGGTCCACGCCGGCCCCGACCGAGAACAGGATCTCCAGCTTGGGAAGGGTTTCGGCGATGCGCGGCGGGGGCTCCCAGGCCGCGAGAAAACGCACCTGCGCCGGGTCTTCGATTTCCGGCCAGGTCCAGAACGGCAGCTGCGGCATTTTGCGGGCGAACTGCCCGGCCCACACCGCCCCGCGCTGCGCGGGGCCTTTATATAAAAAAGCCATGTCAGTTTTCCATGATGCCGCGCACGGTTCGCGACGCGTGAGAGCCAATGTTCAATACAAGTGCCCGCGCGGAACCGGCTTTGCCGGGCCGCAGGGGGCGTCCCCTGAGGGGGGAGCAGGCTACACGAAGTGAGCCTGAACGGGGGTGGGCCATTCCTAGCCCATAGCCTGACTGACCAGCGCCCAGCCACCAAATGTCGGCCCGCGCTCCAGCGGCCCGCCGCGCACCATGGTCGTGACCGTGTCCACGCGAGGCAGGCCCTGTGCCTCCAGCCATTCAGGCAGCCCGCTGGCGGCGTCGACGTCGATGCGCAGGAACTTGCCGGCATAGTGGCTGCACCAGTGGCCTATGAGTGCCTGCGCCCCCGCAAGATCGGGTGCCACCACGGGGCCGATGGCGTGGCCGCGCCCGAAGCGCCGCACGACGGAAAAGCCGACCGCTTCGCCCCCGCTTGCCAGCACCACCGCTTCGCCGTCGGCCAGCAGTTTGCGCAGCATCGCTTCACGCGGCATGCCGGCGCTTCGCGCATCGAGCGCGGCCAGTGTCTTCGCGTCGTTGCGGCCCAGCGGGCGCAGCCGCATGCCTTGCGGCAGGGCCACCAGCTGGGCCGGGGCCGCCAGGCCCTGGTGCTGCCGGACCTCGCCCGTGATCGCAAAGCCCATGCGTTCGTACAGGCCGCGGCCTTCGGGCGTGGCGTGCAGCAGCACGGTGCGCCCGTCCAGCCCGGCCATCACCGCGTGCATGAGGTGCTGGCCCACGCGCTGCCCCTGCATGCGCGGCGCCACCACCACCAGGCCCACCGTCGCGTGCTGTTTGCCCCACTGCCAGTGCACAGCCGTGCCCACCAGTTCACCGTCGCGCACCGCGGCCACGCCCTGGCCGTGCGCTACGGCGAACTGCCAGTCTTCCAGCCGGTGCGGCCACTGGAACTCGCGCGACAGCGCCTGCGCGGCTTCAAGGTCATTCGTCGTCAGGCGCCGTAACGACACCCCGTCGGGCAGGGCGCGGCCCACCGCCGCAAGTGCGGCCTGTGGATCAAATATGTGGTCGGACATAGGGCTTTCCTTCAAAACTTCCGCTCGTCAATACATCGATACATCGATCGCGGTTTGGGGGTGATGATGCTTGGCGGGGTGATTTGAGGCTTGTACGATCTTGGCGCCCGCCGCCGCCGCCCGCAGAACGGCACAAAGCGCCTCGTGCCCGCCGCAGTCCGGATGAATACTTTGCGCGCGCCGCGCAGAACCGCAACAACTGCGGCGAATGCTGCCTACGATTGCTCCTGTATTGAACCGTCGCCTTAATCCTTTCTTCTTCACCACCGCCACCACAACCCACGAGGCAAACCATGATCTTCCGTCCCAAGTACATCACCTTCGACTGCTATGGCACGCTCACCTACTTTCGCATGCACGAAGTGGCCCACGGCATTGTCGGCGACCAGCTGCCCGCCGAGCGCATGCAGCAATTCATCAAGGACTTCAGCGCCTACCGGCTCGACGAGGTGATGGGCGACTGGAAGCCTTACGACCAGGTGCTCAAGTCTGCCTGGCAGCGCGTGTGCAAGCGTCACGGCGTTCCCTACCGCGACGAAGACGGCCAGAAGTTCTACGACGCCGTGCCCACCTGGGGCCCTCACACCGACGTGCCTTTCTCGCTCACCCGCGTGGGCCAGAAGATCCCGCTGGTGATCCTGTCGAATGCGATGAACGAGCAGATCCATTCCAACGTGCGCAAGCTCGAGGCGCCCTTCCACAAGGTGTACACCGCCCAGGACGCCGGCGCCTACAAGCCGCGCCTGCAGGCCTTCGAGTACATGCTCGACCAGCTGGGCTGCTCGCCCGACGACATCCTGCACGTGTCTTCCAGCCCGCGCTACGACCTGATGTCGGCCCAGGACATGGGCATCAAGAACAAGGTCTTCGTCAACCGCGGCCACGAACCCAAGCCCAGCGAGCTCTACAGCCACGCCGAGATCCGCGACATCAACGGCCTGCCCGCGCTGGTCGGCCTGTGACCTGAAAGGAAAAGACACTGTGAGCAACCTGACTTTCTTCAAGCTGGATGACCTGGGCGAGGGCCGCGAGAGCCTGCCGGTGCCCGAGAAGCTTTTGGCGGGTGACCCGCGCTTCACGAACTGGGACGTGGATCAGACCGCCGACGGCAAGCTGCGCACCGGCGTGTGGCAGACCACCCCCGGCACGCTGCGCTCCATCAAGGGCGGCGTCTGGGAGTTCTGCTACATCCTGTCGGGCGTCTCGGAGCTGGTCGAGGACGGCGGCAAAACCTACCGCGTGCAGGCCGGTGACGCCTTCGTGATGAAGCCGGATTGGGTGGGCGTGTGGCGCTGCATCGAGACCACGCGCAAAATCTGGACCATTTACGGCAGCGCATGAAGCTCGAATCCTTCTGGACCGATACCACCGCGCCCTTCGAGGGCCGCAGTGACGAGCTGCCCGCCAAGGCCGACGTGGTGGTTGTGGGCGGCGGCTTCACCGGCCTGTCGGCGGCCCGCAGGCTGGCCATGCGCGGCGCCCGCGTGGTGGTGCTGGAGGCATCGGTGGTAGCCGCGGAGGCCTCGGGCCGCAACGGCGGCCATGTGAACAACGGCCTGGCCGTGGACTATGCCACCGTCGCCGCGCGCGTCGGCGTCGAACGCGCCGCCGCCTGGTACCGTGCCTACGACGACGCGGTGGACACCGTGGAGCGCATCGTGCGCGAAGAGGAGATTGCCTGCGATTTTCACCGCCGCGGCAAGCTCAAGATCGCCGGGCGGCCTGCCCATTACGAGGCGCTGGCGCGCGGCTTCGAGCGCCTGCGCCGCGAAGCGGATTCCGAGGTCGAACTGGTGCCGCCGCAGCGCATCCACGAAGAGGTCGCTTGCGACCGGTTCGCCGGCGGCCTGCTGTTCAAGAAAAGCGCGCAGATGCATATGGGCCAGTTCGGCCGGGGCCTGGCGGAAGCAGCAGCCCGGCGCGGCGCGCTGATCTATGACCACGCGCCGGTGCAAAAGCTGCAGCGCCTGCACGGCCATGCCTACCGCGTGCACACGCCGCGCGGCACCGTGGACGCCGACCAGGTGCTGGTGGCCACCGGCGCCACGCGCCATGGCGCGTTCTCCAGCTTCTCTTACTGGCGGCGCCGCATTGTGCCCATCGGCAGCTTCATCATCGTGACCGAGCAGCTCGATCCCGCCATGGTGAAAGCGCTATTACCGCAGCGCCGCACCTACACCACTACCGACACGCTGCACAACTACTTTCGCCTCACGCCGGACAACCGCCTGGTGTTCGGCGGGCGCGCGCGCTTTGCGCTGTCCAGCCCGCGCTCCGACGCCAAGAGCGGCCAGGTGCTGCGCGAGCAGATGGTGGCGATGTTTCCGCAACTGCGCGACGTGCGCATCGCCTACTGCTGGGGCGGCATTGTCGACATGACGCAGGACCGCCTGCCCCACGCCGGCGAAACCGAGGGCCTCTATTACTCCATGGGCTACAGCGGCCACGGCACGCAGATGTCGGTGCACATGGGCGAGTGCATGGCCCGCGTGATGGCCGGCGACCTGGCGGCCAACCCCTGGCGCGACAACCCCTGGCCCGCCATCCCGGGCCATTTCGGCACCCCGTGGTTCCTGCCCGCCGTGGGGCTGTACTACACGATCAAAAACAAGTTCGCCTGAGATCAGGGCCCACCCCCGAAGCGCCTCCGGCGCCTCCCCCTCAGGGGGCGCACCCAGTGGCCCGGCAAAGCCGGTTCCACGGGTGCCCTCGATAACACCCCTGGACTGCGTAAGCCGTGGGCGCTGCGCACGACGAGCCACTAAAAGGAGACATGCATGAACGACAACAACCTACTCATTCCAAGCCGGCGCGACGCGCTGGCCGTGCTGATGGCCGGCGGCATGCAGGCCACATTGGCGGGCGGCCTGGCCTGCGCGGCGGTGGCGGCGCAAGCGGCAGCGCCGCGCAAGGGTGGGCGCATCAAGGTGGCCGGCGCGGCTGCCTCACTCAACGACACGCTGGACCCGGCCAAGTTCTCCAACCATAGCGACTACATCCGTGGTTGCATGTTCTACAACGGGCTGACCTCACTGGATGGCAGCCTCACACCCCGGCCGGCGCTGGCTGAGGAATTCATCACCACGGACGCCACAACCTGGGTGTTCAAGCTGCGCCGGGGGGTGACCTTTCATGACGGCAAACCCTTCACGCCGGCCGACGTGGTGTTCTCCATCATGCGCCACAAGAACCCGGCGACCGGCTCCAAGGTCAAGGCGCTGGCCGAGCAGATCGAAGAGGTCAAAGCCACCGGACCGCATGAAGTGACCATACGCCTGGCGGCGCCCAATGCCGACCTGCCGGTGATCCTCGGCACCTGGAGTTTCCTCATCCTGCGCGACGGCGTCAGCGACGTGAACGCGCACATGTCGGGCGTGGGCACAGGCCCCTACAAGCTCAAGGACTTCAAGCCGGGCGTGCGCTCGCTGGCGGTGCGCAACGACAACTACTGGAAGCCCAACCGCCCTTATCTGGACGAGATCGAGTACGTAGGTATAGGTGACGAGGCAGCGCGCGTCAACGCATTGCTGACCGGTGAGATCGACCTGACCATGGCGATCAAACCGCACTCGGTGGACCGCATCAAGAGCAGCAAAAAGCACGCCATCTTCGAGACCAAGGCGGGCCTGTACACCGACCTCATCATGCGCCGTGACAGCGGGCCCGGCGCCAACCCGGACTTCGTGCTGGCGATGAAGCACTTGTTCAACCGCGAGCAGATGCTCACGTCCATCCTGCTGGGTTACGGCGAGGTGGCCAACGACCAGCCCATACACCCTAGCGACCGTTTCTATTTCAAGGGGCTCAAGCAGCGGGCCTACGACCCCGAAAAAGCCAAGTGGCATGTGCAGAAGGCCAACCTCGGCAGCGCGGCCATCCCGGTGGTGGTGTCGCCCGCAGCCTCCAATTCGGCGGAGATGGCGCTGGTGATGCAGCAGGCGGCGGGCCAGATCGGGCTTAACCTGGAAGTGCGCCCTATGCCGGCCGACGGCTACTGGTCGCAGCACTGGATGAAGCACCCCGTGGGCTTTGGCAACATCAACGCGCGGCCGTCGGCCGATTTGATGTTCACGCAATTCTTCAAATCTGATGCGCCGACCAACGAGTCTGCCTGGAAAAACCCCAAATTTGACCAGCTGCTGCTGGCCGCGCGCGCGCAACCCGACCAGGCCAAGCGCGCCAACATGTATGCCGACATGCAGGTCATGATCCACGAAGACAGCGGCATCGGCATTCCCCTCTTCATGTCCAGCATTGACGGGCACAACAAAAAGCTCAAGGGCCTGTCGCCGATCCCGCTGGGCGGCTTGATGGGCTACAACTTTGCCGAGAACGTCTGGCTCGACGCGTGACCAACAGCCTGGCCTGACGGCTGCGCTCACAACCTTGCCATCTGATGCCTGAGTCCTCGCGACCCCGGCTGCGGGGACCAGGCGGCGAGCTGGCCCGGCTGATGCTGGCGCAGCTCTTCCTCAACGCCTGTTTCACAGGCACCCGCATGGCCGCGCCGCTGCAGGCGCTGCGCCTGGGCCATGGCGAGGCGGCCGTGGGCTTGCTGATCGCCCTCTTCGCACTGGCCCAGGTCTTTCTTGCGCTGCCCGCGGGCCGCTACTGCGAGCGCCATGGGCTGAAGCGGCCGATTGCGGCCGCGGTGGTGGTGGCCGTGGCGGGCGGCGGGCTGGCGGCGGCGTGGCCGGTGTTCCCCGTGCTGTGCGTGGGCGCCTTCCTCACCGGCGGTGCGGGCGGAGTCGCGATCATTGCGATGCAGCGCCACATGGCGCGTGTTGCGAGCGAGCCGGCCGCACTGAGGCAGGCGTTTTCGTGGCTGGCGATCGGCCTGGCCTTGTCCAATTTCCTGGGCCCGGTCCTGGCCGGCGTGGTGATCGACAGCGCCGGCTTCCGTGCGGCCTTCCTGGCCATGGCCGCGCTGCCGCTGATCGGCTGGCTGTCGCTGCGAGGCGCGGCCGACCCCGTGCCTGCCGCGCCTGGCGGCACCGGCCGCAGCGCCGGCGCCTGGGACCTGTTGCGTGAGCCGGGCCTGCGCAGGCTGCTCATCGTCACGGGCCTGCTGTCGGCGTGCTGGGATGTTCATACCTTCGTGGTGCCGGTGCTGGGGCACGAACGAGGCTTGCCCGCATCCGTCATCGGCGGCATCCTGGGCGCCTTCGGCATCGCCGCGGCGGCCGTGCGCCTGCTGACGCCGCTGGTGGCGGCGCAACTGCGCGAATGGGTGATCCTGTTCGGCGCGATGCTTGCCACGGCCGTCCTGTTCGGTGTGTATCCGCTGGTGCAGGCGCCGCTCGCCATGGGCGTGTGCTCGGCGCTGCTGGGTTTCAGCCTGGGCAGCACGCAACCCATGGTGATGAGCCTGCTGCACCAGCTGTCACCCGAGAACCGCTACGGTGAAGCGGTCGCGGTGCGGGTGATCGTGATCAACATATCGAGCGTGGGGATTCCCATGGTGTCGGGCTTGGCCGGTTCGCTGATCGGGGCGGCGGGCGTCTTCTGGGCCGCGGGGGTGATGGTCGGCGCAGGTGCCCGGCTGGCGGCCGGATTCAGGCCGCGGGCTTGAGGATCGGCGCGTCAGCCTCTCTCCAGCTGCGCCGCGATGAGATTGAGCGGATGCGTGCGCTTGCGCGATGACTGGCGCAGGACGATGCGGCTGGTGAATTTCCCGATTCCGATATCGTCCTGCAGCAGGCGCTCCATCAGTGCCTGGAAATGGGCGACATTCGGCGCCACGATTTTGAGCAGGTAGTCGTAGCCGCCGCTGACGTTGTACCACTCGACGATTTCGCCGTGCTGGTCAATGGCCTGCTCGAACTTGCGGAAGTCCGGAGGCCGGTGGCTGCTGATCGTCACTTCGGAAAAAACCACCACGCAGTTGCCCAGCTTCTCCAGCGCGATGTCGGCGCCATAGCCGCGAATCACGCCGATGTCCTGCAGCCGTTTTGTTCGCACCAGACAGGGGCTCTGGCTGAGGCCCACGGCTTCCGCCAACTCGACATTCGAGCAACGCCCCTCGCGCTCAAGGTGCGCGAGGATCTTGAGGTCGAAGCGGTCCAGGGACATTGCTGGGGTCATGGCCGGATGGTAGCGCCGGATGCCGGTTGCGGCTAGGCCGTTCGCGCTTCAGCCAGGGATTCGTCGAGCGCCTGGATGACGAGGCCGGCTTGGTCCGCCGAGAGCACCAGGGGCGGGCGGATCTTGAGCACGTTGTGCCCCATCGCGCAGGCGCTGATCAGCACGCCCTTGTCGCGCATGCGGTTGACCACCTGGCTCGTCAGGCCGCGGTCCGGCGCGCGCGATGCCCGGTCGGAGACGAGTTCGACCCCGACAAACAGGCCCGCCCCGCGCACGTCGCCGATGGCTTCGTGCCGGGCTGCCAGGGCGGCGATGCCGTCGTGAAGAATCTTCCCCACTTGGGCGGCATGCTGCACCAGCCCGTCCCGCTCTATGGTGTCCAGCACCGCCAGCGCCGCCGCGCAGGAAACGGTATTGCCCGCAAAGGTGTTGAAGTAGCGCGAGTGCTTACCGAATTCCGCCAGAACGTCGGCGCTTGCCAGCAGCCCCGCGATGGGTTGGCCGTTGCCCATCGGTTTGCCCATGGTGACGATGTCGGGCTGCAGGCCGTGGCGCTGGAAACCCCAAAGATGTTCGCCCGTGCGCCCGAAGCCGGGCTGGACTTCGTCGGCAATGAAGAGGCCGCCGGCCCGTTTGATCGCGTCAACCGCGCCCTTCAGGAAGCCCGCCGGCCCGGGGAGTATGCCGTCGCTGGTGAACAGCGAATCGACAATCAGCGCGGCCGGCTTGATGCCATGGCGCCGCAGGTCGGCGATGGCCGCCTCGACGTCGCGGGTAAAGCGTTCGGACAGGTCGGCGCCCCCGGCGTGGTACAGGCGCGGTGCCGGCACCAGGCGCACATGCGCGCCGAGGTCGACGCTCACGCCCAGCGAGGGCGAGAACTTGGACACGGCGTCGGTGATGCCGTGGTAGGCGGTGTCGGTCACGATCATGCCGGTGCCGCCGGTGCGCACCTTGGCGATGCGATAGGCGAGGTCGTTGGCCTCGCTGCCCGTGCAGGTCAGCATCAGGTGGGCGAGCTCGGTACCCGGCACGCTCGCCAGCAGGCGTTCGGCCAGTTCCAGGATCGTGTCATGCAGGTAGCGCGTGTTGGTCGCCAGCGTCTGCACCTGGCGGCAGATGGCCTCGGTCACCGCCGGGTGGCAATGCCCCAGCGAGGTCACGTTGTTGTAGGCGTCGAGGTAGCGGCGCCCTTCCGGGTCTATCAGCCAGGCGCCTTCGCCCTTGACGATGTGCAGCGGCCGTTCATACATCAGGCGGTAGGCCGGGCCGAGCAGTGCGTCGCGGCGCGCAATCATCTGCTCGGTGGCCGGGCCCACGTCGGCGCGGCCGGGGACATAGGCATTGACCATGTTGAGGTCTATCGTGCTTTTCATGCTTTTCATTGAGTGGCTCCTGTGGGTAGGTGTACGCCGGCCAGCAGCCGGTCGCGTGCGGTGTCGCGGGAAAGATCGGCCATCTGGGCCAAGCCTTCCCACGCCGCGGGGTTGTGTCGCATGATGTAGGCGCGGTTCTCGGGATAGCGCGCGGCGCGCCATTCCGAAATCAGCGCCGTGATGAGGTGGCGCGTGGCCAGGAGGTCGGCAACGATTTCCTGCTCCGCGCCGGCCAGCGGCAGCACCGCGTGGTAGGCGGCCACGAACTGGGCCGGCCCCTCGAAAGGGTCGGGGCAGCCGGCCATATGGAAGGCGGCGGCTGTCGCCACCTCGCCGACCAGCGGCGCATGCACCATGTCGCCGAAGTCGATGATGCCCACGATGCGCGCTTGATCGTCGGGAGCGACCAGCACGTTGTAGAGGTGGTAGTCATTGTGGATCACCTGCGACCGCAGCGATGCCAGGCGCGGCAGCACGTGCACCTTGAAGCGCTCCATGAATACCTGGGCCAGCGCGCGGCGCTTGCCGTCCACGAGGCTGTCCAGCTGTTCGGTCAGCCGGTGCGCCGTGGCGACGTTCCACAGCAAGTCATGCGCCGCGCCCGGATGCGCGAAGCCGTGCAATGCGTGGTTCAAGCCGGCAAGCCCGGCCCCCATGGCGCGTCGCTGCGCGGCGGTGCGTTCGGTCTGGCGGATCTGGATGCCGTCCAGGTAGCTCAGCATGCGCACGCGTGTCTGAACACCCTCGGCGAGCTTGATGGTGTCATGCGTGTGCCCTTGCAGTGTCCGCACGACGCGGGGCACCGGCTGCTCGGGCGCGGCGCGGGCAATGTGCTCGAGCGCCGCGATCTGGAAGTCGACCACTGCGGGCGGTTCGGAGGGGTTGCTGATCTTGAAGACGTAGCGGCGGCCGTCCGACGCCTCCACCAGGCAGTTCTGGTCGCGTTCGCCCGCCAGCGGCTGGGTGCTGCCCTCGATGCCGTAGAGACGATGGACCAGCGCCTCCACCGCCGCGGGGGCCAGGTCGGGCGCGGTGGTGCTCAGCTGGGTCATAGGCCGAGCAGACCGGGAAGCTGGCGGACGTCGGTCAGCCTGCTGACGCCGAAGTTTTCAGACGTCGGCTCGTGGCCGCGATCAATAAAAGCCTTGGCCATAAAGCCCAGGTCGGACGCCGTCATCAGGTCGTAGCGAAAGCTCGACGAGACATGCATCATCTGGTCGGGCGCGCAGCCGAGCTGGTCGAACATGTATTCAAAGGTCTGGAAGCGCGGTTTGTAGGCGCGCGCCTCTTCGGCGGTGTAGACCGCGTGGAACTTCGCCTTGAGGTGGGCAACGCTCGCCGGGATCAGGTCGACCATCGAATTCGACAGGATCACCAGGGGCACGTGCGGCGCGATGGCCTCCAGCACCTCGACGACGTTGGGGTGCGGTTGCCAGGTCGGGATGGCGTCGTACAGCGCCACGGCGTCCGACGGTTGGTAGTCGACACCGTGCGCCTTGCATGCCCGCATGATCGAGTTCTCGACAACATTGAAGAATGGCTTCCACTCGCCCAGGACCTCGTCAAGGCGATAGGCCCGGAAGCTGTCGAGGAAGGCCGGCATGCGGCCGGCCGGCACGCGGCCTTCGAACAGGCGCTTGGCGGTGGGGCCCATCTCGAAGTTGATGAGCGTGCCGTAGCAGTCGAAGCTGATGAATTTGGGTTTGAATGTCATAGAAGATCCACGCTGTTGGGGTGGATACAAGTCTATGAATTCGCCGCCTTTTGAAATGCCGCAATCACAGGCGGCGCAAGTGGAATCCGTTTCAATCCGGGGCCTTGCCGGAATTTTGCATGGCCCCGGCTTTCAGCCGCCGCGTCCGCGGCGCGCCTCTTAGAAATCCGCCACCTTGCCCCAGGCCGATGCATTGAACCGCGCAGGATCAAAAGGCTTGGGGTCAAAGATCGGCTCGGCCCCGGACACGATGTCGGCGATCAGGTGGCCCGCGCCGGGGCCTATGCCGAAACCGTGGCCCGAAAAACCCGCGGCCAGGATCAGCCCGGGCACCTGCGGCAGCTCGCCGATGCCCGGCACACCATCGGGCGTGCTGTCGATATAGCCCGCCCAGGTGTTGGCGATGCGGGCTTCACGCAGTGCGGGCAACAGCTTGACGGCACGGCGGTGGGTTTCGCGGACACCCGCGGCGTCGGGCCTGGGGTTGAGGATGCGCGCCCGCTCCATGGGCGTGATGTCGTCCAGCTTCCAGCGCGCGCGGGTTTCGTGGCCCCAGCGCATGCCTTCCAGGCCGCCGGGGAACACATTGCGCCAGCGCTTGGCGAACATGGGGATGAACTGCGGCGCAAAGCGCAGCAGCTGCGGCGTGGGGTCGGCGCGCCCGCGGCCGCTGATGGCCAGCACGTAATGGCCGTCGGGGCGCCGGGTGACGGCGACGTTGGGGCCGGCCAGCGCGGCCGGCAGTTGCTGCGCCAGCGGAGCCACACGCACGATGGACTGGCGTATCGTGGCCAGCGGAAACCGCACGTCAAGCTGGTTGCAGAAGGACGATGCCCATGCACCGCCCGCGAGAACGGCGGCGCGGGTTTTGATGGTCCCGGCTTCGGTGACGACGCCGCTGAGGCGGCCGCCCTCCATCTCGATGCCGCGCGCGGCGCAGTTCTGGTGGACCGTGCCGCCCAGCTTGATGAGCGCGGCCGCAACGGCGGGCGCTGCCTTGGCCGGGTCGGCCGTGCCGTCGCTGGGCGAGAACACGCCGCCCTTCCACGCGCGGCCGGTGGCCCGCCCGCGTTCGGAAGCTTCGCTGCCGCTGAGCATGTGGGTGGTCACGCCGGCGGTGATCGCGAATTCGCGCCACTTGGCCCAGCCCGCAATCTGGGCCTCGTCATCGCTGAGGTAGAGCAGGCCGCAGCGCTTGAAGCCCGTGTCTTCGCCGCTGTCGGCGGCAAACTGGTCCCAGAGCTCCAGGCTGCGGGTGGCCATGGGCAGCTCGCGCGCGTCGCGGTTCTGCTGGCGGCACCAGCCCCAGTTGCGGCTCGATTGCTCGGCGCCTATGCGGCCTTTTTCGATCAGGGCGACCGACAGCCCGCGTTTGGCCAGGTAGTAGGCGGTAAACACACCGATGATGCCGCCGCCGATCACGACGACGTCGGCGCTGGCCGGCGGGGTGGACGAAGTTTCCAGGAGGCGCAGCGGTTGCGGCAGGGTAGGTGGCATCGTCGTTGCCGCGCCCTGGGCGCGTTGCATGGTCAGCGGTGGGTTCATGCTGCCATGGTAGAGGCTGGCGGGCAACCGGTGCTGCCGGATTGCGGCCTTCTTGCAACGAACAATGCTGTTCTCGGTGGATGGGAAGGAGATTCTGCTCCAGGGCCGCCGCGCCATACAACAGCCCATGCAAAGCCCGACTGGCCCGGCCGGCTGCCTGTGCCGCGCGGCGCCCTGAATACCGGGGTTTCTGTGCGGCGGCCGTGTGAAAACAGGATTTTGTGCAGGCCCTTCGTGTTGTACTTGTCCATGCAGGAATACAGAACGACCAGAGAGAGACCACCCGTGAAAACACTGCTGCTCAAGAAAGAAGAAGTCCGCGGATTGATCCGCATGAAGGAAGTCATAGGCACGGTGGAGGAGGCCTACAAGGCCTTCAACAGCGGCCAGGTGATGCAACCTCCCTACATCGGCATCGACCTGCCTTCCCACCGCGGGGAGATTGACTTCAAGCTGGGCTACAACCAGGGCAACGAAATGATCTCCATGAAGGCGTCCTCGGGCGGGTTTACCGGCAACCCGGAGCAGTACGGGGTGCCCAACGGCATGGGGACCGTGCTGCTGTTCGACGGCATGAGCGGCGCCCTGGTCTGCGTGATGGACGGCAGCCTGCTCACAGGCCTCAGGACCGGCGCGTGCGGCGCCGTCTCGGTCAAGGCGCTCGCAAGAAAGAACGCGAGCAGGATCACCTCGATAGGCACCGGCAACCAGGCCAGGATGCAGGTACGCGCCATCAGGGAGGTGATGAAGATCGAAGAAATCCATGCCTGGGACCATCATCCCGAGACACTGGCCAGGTACAAGGCGGACATTGAAAGCGAATTCGGCATTCCCGTGGTCATGGCCAACTCCAAGCAAGAGGCTGTAGCCAACGCCGACATCCTGATCACCACCACCCGCGGGAAAGGCTCGCTGGTGGAAGCCCAGTGGATCAAGCCCGGCACCCACATCGTCGCGATCGGCACGGATGCGCCAGGCAAGCAGGAGTTCGATCCGCAGATATTCCGCGGCGCGAAAGTTGTCGTCGACTCCATCGCCCAGTGCATCGAGAAGGGCGAAACACAGCACCCTTTGAAGCAGAAGATCATGGCCCAGGGCGACATCCACGCGGAGATCGGCGAGATCCTGCTGGGCAAGAAGCCGGGGCGCGCGAATGACGACGAGATCACGATCTTCGATTCCACCGGCATGGCCATTCAGGACAACACGACGGCGGCGAAGATTTACCGCAACGCCATTGAGAACAAGGTCGGCGCCTTCTTCGATTTCCTCGAATAAGATTTCACCGGAGCCATAAAAAAAGCCGCTCAGCGGCTTTTTTTTGCTCCAAATGCTTGCTCCGGGTATTTGCTCGAACTGCGCTTATCCAGCGTCTTTGTAGATCTCGGCCAGGTCGCACAGGTCCCAGTTCCCGCCGGTCAATACCGTGCAGACCTTCTCATTCGGCCTCAGCTTGACAAGGCCGGCCAGCAAGGCCCCGACGCCGATGGAGGCTGCGGGCTCGGCGATCAGCTTGGCATCCCTGGCCAGCGCGCGCATGCCGGCGACGATGTGCTCGTCTTCCACGAGGATGATCTCGTCCACATACTTCTCGATGATGGGGAACGGGTTCTGGCCCGGAACGCTGATTCGCAAGCCATCCGCGATGGTGTTTTTCAGCGGAAGCGAGGTGCGTTGCTTGTTGATCCGGCTCTGGAAGTACTTGGGCGTCAGGGCGGGTTCCGCGCCTATGACCCGCACCGACGGCTTGGTTTCCTTGATGGCGGTGGCGATTCCCGAAATCAGGCCGCCGCCGCCCAGGGGAACGATGACCGTGTCCACATCCTCCAGGTCCTCCAGGATCTCGCATCCTATGGTTCCCTGGCCGGCCATGACCAGCGGGTCTTCGAAACCGTGGACCGCCGTGTACCTGTTCTCTTCGGCGATCTCGCACACCCTTTTCCAGCGGGCGGCCGTGTCCCCGTCGAAAAGAATGACTTCCGCTCCCAGGGCCTGGGTGTTCTCGATCTTGATCCTGGGCGTGGTCACCGGGACGACAATGATCGCCTTGACGCCCAGCATCCTGGCGGCATAGGCGATGCCCTGGGCATGGTTGCCCGAAGAAGTCGCAATGAGGCCGTTGGCGATTTGCTCTCGTGGCAGCGACAGCGCCTTGTTCAAGGCGCCCCGAATCTTGAAGGCGCCCGTGATCTGCAGGGTTTCAGGCTTGAGGTAAAGCTGGCAGCCAAGGGCTGGCTCGATCTTCTCTGCCCGCAACAAGGGCGTATGCCGAATGTGCGGCTTCAGCCGTTCCCGGGCTTCCCGGATGTCCTGGAGGGTCGGGTAGTTGCGCATCTTGGCTGTCACTTTCGAATGTTGTTGTCAGTTGGGCTCGCCCTGCCAGCCCAGGATGGACTTGGTCTCCAGGTACTCCTGCAGCCCCTCGACCCCATACTCGCGCCCATTGCCCGAGTGCTTGTAGCCGCCGAAGGGGGCATGCGGGTTCCAGGGCGGGTTGTTGATGTGCACCTGGCCGGAACGAATCCTGGCCGCGACCGCGCGCGCCGCGGCCAGGTCCCGGCCCTGCACGTGCGCGCCCAGCCCGTAGACGGTGTCGTTGGCGATCTCCACGGCTTCATCCACGCTGTCATACGGAATGATGGCCAGCACCGGCCCGAAGATCTCTTCCTGCGCGATGCGCATGCGCGTATGCACGTCGGAAAAAATCGTCGGGCGCGCGTAAAAGCCGCGTTCCAGGCCCTGCGGCCGGCCGGGGCCGCCGCAGACAAGCCGCGCGCCTTCGGCGATGCCCGCATCAATCATTTCCTGCACACGGTTGAACTGCGCGCGGTTGGCCACCGGGCCGTGCGTGGTCTGCGGCGAACGCGGGTCGCCCACCACCAGGGTGGCGGCCGCCTCGCAGGCGATGCGCTCGACTTCCGCCAGGCGCTCGCGCGGCACGATCATGCGCGTCGGGGCGCTGCAGGACTGGCCCACGTTGCGAAAGCCCGCCGCCACGCCGGCCGCCACGGCACGCGTGAAATCCGCATCCGGCAGGATGAGGTTGGGCGATTTGCCGCCCAGCTCCTGGGCCACGCGCTTGACGGTGGGCGCTGCAGCCTGCGCCACCAGGACACCGGCCCGGTTCGAGCCGGTGATCGAGATCATGTCCACGTCGGGATGCGCCGACAGCGCGGCGCCCACCTCCAGCCCGCTGCCGTTCACGAGGTTGAACACACCGGCGGGGATGCCGGCGTCGCGCAGCACCTGGGCGAAGAGCAGGGCGCTCAGCGGGGACAGCTCGCTGGGCTTGAGCACCACGGTGCAGCCTGCCGCCAGGGCGGGGCCGACCTTGGCGGTGATCTGGTACAGCGGCCAGTTCCAGGGCGTGATCAGCGCGCAGACGCCGATGGCCTCGCGCATGATGGCCACGCCCTCGCGATGGATGAGGAAGGGATAGCTGCCCGCGAGGTCGCGCGCCACGCGAATGTGCTCCGCCGCCATGGGCACCTGTGTGCCGCGCGCCGTGCTGATGGCGGCGCCCATCTCGAGCGAGATCGCCTGGGCGAACAATTCCGCCCGCTCAAGGATCAGGCTGTGCACGCGGTCCAGCAGTGTGGCCCGGCTCTGGGGGGAACTGACAGACCAGCCGGCGAAGGCGCGCCGCGCCGCGATCACTGCCTCGTCCACGTCCTGCGCATTGCCCCGGGCGATCTCCGCGATGGTCTCCTCCGTTGAGGGGTCGACGACGGCGGCCCGGCCATGGCCCAGGGGCAGCACCCATTCACCGTCTATGAAAAGGCGGTCCAGGTGGCCGGCACTTGCAAGCTGTTCAACGAGGCGCATTCCCTCGTCGATGGCGTCGTTTTTCCCCATGATTGCCTCTCAAAAGAATTGAAGTCATGGTACTGCCGGGGCCTGAAACAGGTGTGCCGTTTCGCTGTGGGGATTCGGCATGAATGGTGCGCAAGCGGGGCATAACCGCAGCATCTGCGGCGGGGATTCGATGGGATGCGCTGCGTGCCTCAATACCCCCGCCCCCGGTCAACCACATCCCTCAGCGCTTCCCCGCGCTGAGCCCGCCGGATGTTCTCCAACAGGATCGGCGCCGCGCTCTCGGGCTGCGTCATGCTCGCCACATGCGGCGTCACAAAAACCCTTGGATGCGCCCAGAAAGGATGCTCGGGCGGCAGCGGCTCCGGTTCAGTCACGTCGAGGATGGCGCGCGACAGCTGGCCTGAATCCAGGGCTTCAATGAGATCGGCATCCACCAGATGCGGCCCACGGCCCACGTTGACCAGGGCCGCGCCTTTGGGCAGCGCCGCAAACAGCTCGCGATTCAAAATGCCTTTTGTCGCCGGGGTCAGCGGCAGCAGGCAGATCAGCACATCACAGCCCGCCAGGAAAGGCTGCAGCTGGTCGGCGCCGGCAAAGGTTTCCACGCCCTCCAGGGTGCGTGGCGAGCGGTTCCAGCCGCGCAGCTTGAAGCCGAACGCCGCCAACCGCTCCAGCACTGCGCAGCCCAGGCTGCCCAGGCCCATGACGCCCACGGTGCGGGCCGAGGCGGGCGGTACTTCGAGCGGGTTCCACACGCGTGCCGCCTTGTGCGCCATGTAGTCAAAAAAGTCGCGGTGCAGGGCCAGCACGGCCAGGCTCACGTATTCGACCATGCCGTTGATGATGCCGGGCTCGACCATGCGCACCAGCGGAATGTGGGCGGGCACGGCGGACAGGTCCACGTGGTCTATGCCGGCGCCCGAGGAGAACAGGACTTTAAGGTTCGGCAGCTCAGCGAGAAAGCCCGGGGGGGCCTGCCAGGCGATCAGGTATTCCACTTCCTTGAGGTCGCCGGCGTTGGGCCAGACACGGAAGTCCAGGTCGGGTGCGTGCCGGGCGAAGTACTTGGCCCAGCCTGCCGCGCGCGCGGCGTCGGATCGGTAGAGGATGCTCATGGGTCTTACCAGCCTCCCACCCAGCCGGTGAAGAGGCCTTCAGGAAGGGTGTCTTCGTCGGCGCCGCGCAGGAAATCAAAGTCGCAGCCCAGGTGGGCCTGCTCGATGTGCTCGTCGTAAAGCTTGCGGTAGCCACGGTGGTGCGTGCGCGCCGGCGCTTGCCATTCCTTGCGGCGGCGCTCCAGTTCCTCGGGGGCTACGCAGAGTTCCAGCCGGCGCCTGGCAACGTCAAGCTCGATGATGTCGCCGTCGCGCACCAGGACGAGCGGGCCGCCAATGGCGGCTTCGGGCGAGACATGCAGCACGGCGGCGCCGTAGCCGGTGCCGCTCATGCGCGCGTCGGAGATGCGCAGCATGTCGCGCACACCGCGCTCCATGAGCTTGCGCGGGATGGGAAGCATGCCCCACTCGGGCATGGCCGCGCCCACGGGGCCGGCGTTGCGCAGAATCAGCACGCTGTTCTCGTCAATGCCAAGGGCGGGGTCGTCAATGCGGTCGGCAATGGTCTGCACATCTTCGAACACCACGGCGCGGCCGCGGTGGCGCAGCAGTTTCGGGTCGGCGGCGCAGGTCTTCATCACCGCGCCGTCGGGTGCGAGGTTGCCTTTGACGACGACCAGCGGCTCGCCGGGCTTCACGGGCTTGTCCAGCGGGCGTATCACCTCGGTGTCGGTGACCTCGGCGGCCGCGATGATGTCGCCGATCGTGCGGCCATCGACGGTACGCGCATCCAGGTGCAGCAGCGGCGCCAGGGTCTTGAGCAGGGCGGGCACGCCGCCGGCCGCCATGAGGCGCTCGGTCAGGTGCTCACCGGCCGGCTGCACGTTGGAGATCAAAGGCGCGCGGCGGGCAATTTCGTCGAAGCGGTCCAGCGCCAGCGGCACGCCCACGCGGCCGGCCAGGGCCAGCAGGTGGATGATGGTGTTGGTCGAGCCGCCCACCGCGCACAGCAGGGTGATGGCGTTGTCAAAGGCGCGCGCGTCGAGAATTTCTTTCGGGCACGGGCCTCCTTCGCCGGCCATGCGGGCGCTGCGGCGGCCCACTTCGCGCGCGATCTGGGTGCGGCGGCCGTCGACCGCCGGGACCATGCTGCTGCCGGGCAGCGCCACACCCAGGGCCTCGCCAATGGCCGCCATGGTGGAGGCCGTGCCCATCTCGGCGCAGTGGCCCGGTGTGCCCATCACGTTTTTCTCGAAGGCCGCGAACTCGCACTGCGACAGCTTGCCGGCGCGCAGGCTGTCGACGATGCGCCAGACGCCCGTGGCGTTGCCCAGGTCGCCGCCTGTCATGGAGCGCGGCGTCGCCGGGCCGCTGGCCAGGAAGATAAAGGGAACGCCGGCGCTGGCCGCGCCCATCATGAGCGCCGGTTGCGTCTTGTCGCAGCCGCCCAGCAGCACCACCGCATCGAAGGGATGGGCGCGTATGCATTCCTCCGTCTCCATCGCCAGCAGGTTGCGAAAGGGGAAGGAGGTGGGCTTGATGATGTTCTCGCTGAGCGACATCAGCGGCGCCTCAAACGGGATGCCGCCGGCTTCGAGGATGCCGGTCCGTACCTCCTGCGCCAGCACGCGCAGGTTGGAATTGCAGGGGTTGATGTCGGACCAGGTATTCAGGATGCCCACAACGGGGCGCGTCATCAGGTCTTCACGGCTCCAGCCGGCTGCAGCCAGGGTGGAACGGTGCACAAAGCCGGGAAGGTCGTCCTTGCGGAACCAGCGTGCGCTGCGCAGCGGCCGGCCGGAGGAGGTGGTGTCGTTGTTGTCCATGATTGCCCTCGATAAATGCCTGCTTAAGGCGCGCTGTAGGCCAGCGAAAGACCCACGAAAGGCCCACTGAAGAATCGAAGTCATGGTACCCACCCGGGCCGGATTTGATGTGCCGTTTCGCCGCGGGCATTCGGCATGAACGATGCGCACGCGGCGCACAACCGCAGCATCTGCGGCGGCGCTTCAATAGCATTCATGGCATGGCAGCGGATTCGCTCGCGGCCCCTTTCATGACCTTGACCTTTCATGATCTTTCAATGACCTTCCAGCTACTTCCCAAGGAGACGCTTTCATGACCTTTCGCCCCAAGTACATCACCTTTGACTGCTACGGCACGCTGACCTATTTCCCCATGCACCAGGTGGCCTACGACCTCTACGAAGGCCAGCTGCCGCCCGAGCGCATGCATGTATTCCTGAAGGATTTCGCCGACTACCGCTTCGACGAAGTCATGGGCGACTGGAAACCCTACGACCAGGTGCTCAACTCGGCGCTCAAGCGCGCCTGCAAGCGCCACGGCCTGGCTTTCAAGGACGAGCATGCGCGCACGGTTTACGACGCCGTGCCGACCTGGGGCCCGCACGCCGACGTGCCGCACGCCCTCACGCGCGTGGGCAAGAAGATTCCGCTGGTGATCCTGTCCAACGCCATGAACGAGCAGATCCATTCGAACGTGGCCAAGCTGCAGGCGCCCTTCCACAAGATCTACACCGCGCAGGATGCCGGCGCCTACAAGCCGCGGCTGCAGGCTTTTGAGTACATGCTGGACCAGCTGGGCTGTGCGCCTGAGGATGTGCTGCATGTGTCGGCCAACCCGCGCTACGACATCTTCCCGGCGCAGAACCTGGGTATCGTGAACAAGGTGTTCGTCAACCGTGGTCATGAACCGCGCCCCAACGATGCCTGGAGCTTTGCCGAGATTCGGGACATCAACGGCCTGCCGGGCCTGGTCGGCTTGTGAAAACCCGTTCGCGGCCCCGGTTAGGCCGCGAACAGGTTCCGGGACGTTCGGCAGCGCACCGCACACCATGCCGCCGGCCGTCCACAAAACCGCAGTTTTAACCACGCACCCCCGTACGATCAAGGTATATCCCCGGCCGCGCGGTGCTCCAATGCCTTTACCCCCCACGAGAAACCAGGAGAACACCATGGCAGATAAGAAGCAACTAAGCGGCCTGATCGGCCCTGAAGAGAGCACGCGCATTCTTGGTGCGCTGCAGCGCGGTGCAAACCGCCGCGACGTGCTGGCCATGCTGATGGCCGGCGGCATGCAGGCCACGCTGGCCGGCGGCATCGCGGGCGTTGCTACCAGCGCGCATGCGCAAACGCCGCGCAAGGGCGGCCGCATCAAGGTCGCCGAAGCCAGTTCCGGGGTGAGCGACACCCTGGACCCGGCCAAGCAGGGCAACGCGACCGACTATTCCCGCGGCTTCATGTTCTACAACGGATTGACCTACCTGAACGGGAGCCTGACACCGCAGCCCCAGCTGGCCGAGGAGTTCAGCACCAAGGACGCCAAGACCTGGATCTTCAAGCTGCGCAAGGGCGTCACCTTCCACGACGGCAAGCCGCTCACGCCGGCGGACGTGGTGTTCTCCATCATGCGCCACAAGAACCCGGCCATCGGCTCCAAGGCCAAGGTGCTGGCCGACCAGATCGAAGACGTGACGGCCACCGGCCCCAATGAAGTCACCATCCGCCTGGTGGCGCCCAATGCCGACCTGCCGGCCATCCTGGGCACCTACCACTTCCACATCGTCAAGGACGGCACAACCGATTTCAACGCGGGCATTGGCACGGGGCCCTACAAGGTCAAGGAGTTCAAGCCCGGCGTGCGCGCGATCGCCGTGCGCAACGAGAACTACTGGAAGCCCAACCGGCCTTACCTGGACGAGATCGAGCACGTGGGCATCAGCGACGAAACGGCGCGCGTGAACGCGCTGCTGGCGGGCGAACTTGATCTGATCGCCCGGGTCAACCCGCGCTCCATCGACCGCGTCAACGCCAGCGGCAAGGCCGTTATCTTCGAAACCAAGGGCGTTTCGTACACCGACCTGATCATGCGGCGCGACAGCGGCCCGGGCGCCAACCCGGACTTCGTGATGGCCATGAAGCTGCTGTTCAACCGCGAGCAGATGCTCAAGTCCATCCAGCTGGGCCGTGGCGTCGTGGCGAACGACCAGCCCATCAATCCGGGCGACCGCTTCTTCTTCAAGGGCCTGAAGCAGCGCCCCTACGATCCCGAGAAGGCGAAGTGGCACTTGCAAAAGGCCAATCTGGGCAGCGCCGCCATCCCCGTGGTGGCCTCAACGGCCGCCACCAGCTCGGTGGAGATGGCCCTGGTGCTGCAGCATGCGGCGCGGCAGGCCGGCCTGAACCTGGACGTGCGCAACATGCCGGCCGACGGCTACTGGTCGCAGCACTGGATGAAGCACCCGGTCAATTTCGGCAACATCAACACGCGCCCCACGGCCGACCTGGCGCTGACCCTGTTCTTCAAGTCCGACTCTCCCACCAACGAGTCCGGCTGGAAGAACGAGAAGTTCGACCAGTTGCTGGTGGCCGCGCGCGGCGAAACCGACCAGGCCAAGCGCACCCAGATGTACGCCGACATGCAGGTCCTGATCCACAACGAAGGCGGTATCGGCATTCCGATGTTCCTCTCCAGCCTGGACGGCCACAGCAAGAAGCTCAAGGGCTTGCAGGCGATCCCGCTGGGCGGGATGATGGGGTCGAGTTTCGCGGAACACGTCTGGTTGGACACTTGAAACACCCCCGAAGCGCCTTTGGCCTCGCGGCTCCCTCAAGGGGGGCGAGACCCGCGGCTCCAGACCGACCTGCGTCGGTCTGGACGGGTCGAGCAGTGGCTGCCTCTGGCAGCCACGCGGCCTGCAAGGCACCTCTGCGGCCCGGCAAAGCCGGTTCCGCGCGGGCACTTGGAACGGAAAAAACGCAATGAACCTTACCATCCTTAAATTAGTGGCCAACCGGATTGTTGCCGGCCTGGCTTCGCTGCTGGCGGTGTCGGCGGTGGTGTTTGCCATCACCGCCGTGCTGCCGGGCGATGCGGCCGAAGAGAAGCTGGGGCAGGACGCCACGCCCGAGGCGGTGGCGGCGCTGCGCAAGGAGATGGGCCTGGACCGCAGCGCGGTGCTGCGCTACTTCGACTGGCTGGGCGGCATGGCCAGGGGCGATGCGGGCAAGTCGGTGGTCACCGGCATGCCGGTGGGTGAGGCCGTTAACAGCCGCCTGCCCGCCTCGCTGCTGCTGGCCGCGGTGACGACGGCATTTTCCGTGCCGCTGGCCCTGGGCCTGGGCATCCTGTGCGCCTTGCGGCGCGGATCGGCCTTCGATCGCTTCATCAGCATGGCGACGGTGGCTGTCGTGTCGGTACCGGAATTCCTGGTGGCCACGCTGGCCGTGCTGGTGTTCGCGGTGCAGCTCAAATGGCTGCCTGCGCTCTCCTACGATGTCAACATTTCCTCGCCGGGCGAAATGCTGCGCTCCTTCGCCTTGCCGGTGCTCAGCCTGGGCAGCGTGATCGTGGCGCAGATGCTGCGCATGACGCGCGCGGCCGTCATCGACCAGATGGCGGCGGCCTATATCGAGATGGTGCGGCTCAAAGGCGCGAGTGCCGCGCGCACCGTGCTGTTCCACGCGCTGCCCAATGCCATCGGCCCCATCGCCAACGCGGTGGCGCTCAGCCTCTCGTACCTGTTGGGCGGTGTGATCATTGTTGAGGTGATCTTCAATTACCCGGGCATCGCCAAGCTCATGGTGGACGCCGTCTCCCAACGGGACATGCCCCTGGTACAGGCCTGCGCCATGATCTTCTGCGCCGCCTACCTGATCCTGGTGATGCTTGCCGACGTGTGCGGCATCGTTGCCAACCCACGATTGAGGCACCAATGAACGTCGCCACTCTTGTACCTTCGACGGCGGCCACGAAGCGCCGCGCCTGGCTCTCGGGCTGGTCCCGTGCCGGCAAGTTCGGCCTGGCCGTGCTGGCCTTCTGGGTGGCCGTGGCGATCTACGCCTGCTTCGTGCCTGACAACGCGCTCGGCGAGATGTCCGATGCCGGCGTCTTCCAGGGCATGAGCGCGCAGCACTGGCTGGGCACCGACTACCTGGGCCGCGACATGCTCCTGCGCATCGTTGCGGGCACGCCCTACACCATAGGCGTGGCTTTCATTGCGACGCTGATCGCCTGCGGCGTAGGGGCGGTGCTCGGCCTGCTGGCCGCCGTGACGGGCGGCGCGGTCGACGCGGCGCTCAGCCGCGTGCTCGACACCCTGGTCTCCATCCCGAGCAAGATGTTCGCGCTGGTGATCATTGCCGGCTTCGGCTCCTCGGTCCCGCTGCTCATTGCGGTGACGGCCATCGTCTACATGCCGGGCGCCTACCGCATCATCCGCTCGCTGGCCGTGAACATCAACGCCATGGACTACGTGCTGGTGGCCCGCGCCCGCGGCGAGCGCCACGCCTACATCATGCGCCGCGAAATCCTGCCCAACATCACCGGCCCGCTGCTGGCCGACATGGGGCTGCGTTTTGTCTACGCCCTGCGCCTGCTGGCGAGCCTGAGCTTCCTGGGCCTGGGCGTGCAGCCGCCCATGGCCGATTGGGGCTCGCTGGTGCGCGAGAACCTGGGCGCCTTGCCGGTGGGCGGCGTTTCGGTGCTTGCCCCCGCCCTTGCGATCGCCGTGCTGACGATCGCGATCAACCTTGTGATCGACAACTTGCCGGGCCACACCGACGCCGATCGGGAGAAACATTAATGGGCGCTACTGTCCTTGTCAAAGAACTGCGCGTGGTCGCGCAGGCCGCCGGCGGCGGCGAAACGGAAATTGTCAAAGGCGTGTCCTTCCGCATCGAACCCGGCGAAGTGCTGGCGCTGATCGGTGAGTCCGGCTCCGGCAAGACCACCATAGGCCTGGCCCTCATGGGCTACGCGCGCAGCGGCTGCCGCATCGCCGGGGGCAGCGTGCGCATCGGCGACACCGACGTGCTGGCGCTCACCGAATCCGAACGCCGCCGGCTGCGCGGCCGCCGCGTTTCGTACATCGCGCAGAGCGCTGCCGCTTCGTTCAACCCCTCGCGTACCATCATGGACCAGGTGGTCGAGACCGCGCACATCCACTCGCTGATGCCGCGCGCCGAGGCCGAGAAAAAAGCCGTGACGCTGTTCCGCGAGCTGGCGCTGCCGCAGCCCGACACCATAGGCCAGCGCTACCCGCACCAGGTTTCGGGCGGGCAGTTGCAGCGGTTGATGGCCGCGATGGCGCTGATGAGCGACCCGGACCTGGTGATCTTCGACGAGCCCACCACGGCCCTGGACGTCACCACCCAGATCGAGGTGCTGCACGCCTTCCGCCGCGTGGTGCGCGAGCGCAAGACCACGGCGGTTTATGTCACCCACGACCTGGCGGTGGTGGCCCAGATGGCCGGCCGCATCCTGGTGCTGCGCGACGGTGCCGAGCGCGAGATTGGCACCACGCAACAGATCATCACCACACCGAAAGACGACTACACGCGCAGCCTGATCGCCGCCGCCAACCCCAAGGCGCGCACCGGTGAGGCGCACGCCGAGGGCGCCACGCCGCTGCTGGAAGTGCGCAACCTGGTCGCCGGCTACGGCCCGCTGGACAAGCACGGCCGGCCCGCCTCCCCGGTGCTCGACGACGTGAGCCTGCGCCTGTACCGCGGCCAGGCCATCGGTGTGATCGGTGAATCGGGCTCAGGCAAGACCACGCTGGCGCGCGTGGTCGCCGGGCTGATAGGCCCCGCCGGCGGCCAGATCATGTTCGACGGCAAGCCGCTGCCGCGCCTGGTATCGCAGCGAACGCCCGAGGAACTGCGCCGCATCCAGATCGTGTTCCAGATGGCGGACACGGCGCTCAATCCTTCGCACACCATCGCCGACATCCTCGCCAGGCCGCTGCAGCTGTACCGTGGCCTGAAGGGCGAGGCGCTGGACAAGCGCATCGCGCAGCTGCTGGACCTGGTGCAACTGCCGCAGGCTTGCGCACGGCGCTTGCCCGTGGGGCTGTCCGGCGGACAGAAGCAGCGCGTCAACCTGGCGCGCGCGCTGGCTGCCGACCCCGACCTGATTCTGTGCGATGAAGTGACCTCGGCGCTGGACACCGTGGTGGGCGCCGCCATCCTCGACCTGCTGGCACAGCTGCGCAAGGAGCTCGGCGTGTCCTACATGTTCATCAGCCACGACATGAACACCGTGCGGGCCGTGTGCGACGAGATCGTGGTGCTGTATGCCGGCCAGAAGGTCGAGTCGCTGACCCGCTCGGCTTTCGCGCATGCGCCGCGCCATCCCTACTTCCATCTGCTGGCGAACTCCGTTCCGGAATTGCGCCAGGGCTGGCTGGAAGAAGTCGGGGCGGCGCAGCGCGCGGCCCTGCCGCTGGTGCAGGCGCCCGTAGACCGCGCGGGCATCTGCAGCTTCCTGGACCGCTGTCCCTTGCGTGTGGCCGGCCTGTGCGACAGCAAGACGCCGCCGCGGCGCGAGCTCGAAGGTGGGGTGGAGGTGTTTTGCCACCGCAGCGCCGACGAACTGCTGCAGCTGCAAAAGACCAAGGCGCAGCCGCAGGAATGCACGGCCTGATCCGCGGCCGTTGCATACGAATTGAATTGCCCTGAACCGAACTGAACTGAACTGAACTGAACCGACATGGAAACACTGAACTTCATTGAAGGCCGCTGGCAAGCGGCCCAGGACGCCCGCCAATTCGAGGTGCGCAACCCGGCCGACGACAGCCTGATCGCCACCATCGCCGATGGCGGCGCCGCCGATGCGCGCCTGGCCGCCGATGCCGCGGCCGGGGCGCTGCACGCCTGGAAGGCGCGCCCGCCGCGCGAGCGTTGCCTGATCCTCAAGAAATGGCAGGCTCTGATAGAGCGCGACGTGGAGCCGCTGGCCGCGCTGATCTCTCGCGAGCAGGGCAAGCCGCTGGCCGAATCGCGCGGCGAGATCGCCTATGCCGCGGGTTATGTCGAATGGTTCGCGGAAGAGGGTGTGCGTGCCCACGGTGAAGTCATCGCCGCGCCCGTCACCTCCAAGCGATACATCGTGCTGCGGGAAGCCGTCGGTGTCGTGGCCGTGGTCACGCCCTGGAATTTCCCGGCCGCGATGATCGCGCGCAAGATTGCGCCCGCGCTGGCCGCCGGCTGCACCGTGGTCGCCAAGCCCGCCGAAGACACGCCGCTGACATCGCTGGCGCTGGTGAAGCTGGCCGAGGAAGCGGGCGTGCCACCGGGCGTGCTCAACATCGTGCCCGCCTCGCGCGATCGCACGCCGGAAGTGGTCGGCGAATGGCTGGCCGACGGGCGCGTGCGCAAGATCAGCTTCACCGGCAGCACGCCGGTGGGCAAGCTGCTGGCGCGTGAGTCCGCCACCACGCTCAAAAAGCTGTCGCTGGAGCTGGGCGGCAACGCGCCCTTCATCGTGTTCGAAGATGCCGACATCAACGCGGCCGTCGAAGGCCTGATGGCCTCGAAATTCCGCAACGGCGGCCAGACCTGCGTGAGCCCCAACCGCGTGTACGTCCACCAGACGGTGCACGACCGTTTTGTCGACAAGCTGGCGGCCCGCGTGGGCGCGCTGAAGGTCGGTCCCGCAACCTGGCCGCAGGCCGAGATCGGTCCCATGATCAATGCCCGTGCGCTGGACAAGATAGAGCGCCATGTGAACGACGCCGTGGCCAAGGGCGCCAAGGCGGTGGTGGGCGGTTGCCGCGTGCGCAACGACGTGGCCACCGGGCCCAACTACTACGCGCCCACGGTGCTGACCGGTGCCACCAAAGAGATGGCCCTGTCCTGCGAGGAAACCTTCGGCCCCGTGGCCGCCATCTTCCCCTTCGCGACCGAAGAGGAAGTTGTCGCATTGGCCAACGACACGCCTTACGGCCTGGCCGGTTACTTCTATTCGAACGACGTCAAGCGCATCTGGCGCGTGGCCTCTGCGCTGGAGACCGGCATGGTCGGCATCAACGAAGGCGCCATCGCCGCGCAGGCTGCGCCCTTCGGTGGCGTGAAGGAATCGGGCTACGGCCGCGAAGGCTCGCACTGGGGCCTGGACGACTACCTGCACACCAAGTACCTCTGCCAAGGTGGATTAGCGTGACACCCCCGAAGCGCCTTCGGCGCCTCCCCCTCAAGGGGGCGCACCCTGCGGCCCGGCAAAGCCGGTTCCGCGAGTGCTCTCGCTTGGCACCTCGACCTGCGCACGCCTTGTGTTTCTTGCAGTTTGAGGAGCGAACATGAAAGTACTTGTTCTGGGCGCCGGCGTGATCGGTACCACCACGGCCTACTACCTGGCCCGGGCGGGCCATGAGGTGACGGTGGTCGACCGACAGGCCGGCCCCGCGCGCGAGACAAGTTTTGCCAATGCCGGCCAGGTGTCGCCGGGTTATGCCGCACCCTGGGCCGCGCCCGGCGTGCCGCTCAAGGCGCTGCGCTGGATGTTCCAGAAGCATGCGCCGCTGGCCATAGGCCTGGACGGCAGCATGGACCAGCTGCGCTGGATGTGGCAGATGCTGCGCAACTGCAGCCCGCGGCGCTATGCGGTCAACAAGGAGCGCATGGTGCGGCTGGCCGAGTACAGCCGCGACTGCCTGGCGCAGCTGCGCGAGGGCACCGGCCTGCGCTATGAAGGCCGCGAGGGCGGCACACTGCAGGTGTTCCGCACCCAGGCGCAGCTCGATGCTGTCGGCAAGGACGTGGCCGTGCTGCGCGCCGCGGGCGTACCCTATGAACTGCTGGGCCCCGAAGACCTGCTGCGCGCCGAACCGGCCATCGCCACCGGGCCGCTGGTGGGCGGCCTGCGCCTGCCCGGCGACGAAACCGGCGACTGCCACTTGTTTACCACCGGTATCGGCCACCTGGCCCAATCCATGGGCGTGCGTTTTTCTTTCGGCGAGGCCATAGACCGTGTCGAAGTCTGTGCCGGCCAGGTGGCCGGCGTGCTGCAGGGCGGCCGCCTGCTGAAAGCCGATGCCTATGTGATGGCGCTGGGTTCGTATTCCACGGCCATGCTGGGCGAGGCCTTGAAGATCCCCGTCTATCCGGTCAAGGGCTATTCGATCACCGTACCCATCGCCGACGCGGGCCGCGCGCCGGTGTCGACCGTGCTGGACGAGAGCTACAAGATTGCCATCACCCGTTTTGACCGCCGCATCCGCGTGGGCGGCATGGCGGAACTGCGCGGCTTTGACCTGCGCCTGAACCCGCGGCGCCGCGAAACGCTGGAACTGTGCCTGAACGACCTGTTCCCCGGCGCCGGCCATGTCGAGGACGCCACCTTCTGGACCGGCCTGCGGCCCATGACCCCGGACGGCACACCGCTGGTGGGCCGCACGCCGCTGCCCAATCTCTACCTCAACACCGGCCACGGCACGCTGGGCTGGACCATGGCCTGCGGCTCCGCGCGCCTGCTGGCCGATGTCATGAGCGGCCGCGCACCCGAGATCCGCGCCGACGACCTTTCGGTGCAGCGTTATGCGCAGCCGGAATCACGGCCATGGGCCGGCCCTTGGGGGGCGGTCCAATTCGACTAACTGCTTGTGAACTTGTTTACGACTATTGCCCAGAACAAGCGCACTGCGGGGTTTGGTGGACGCTCACTTCGCGCAGCGAAGTTATGCGGCCACACAAATCCTCCCCCAATCTTGCAAATAGCGCGACAGTCGAATGGCAGTCGACCTTCAGTACAGGTCATTGCGCACTGATTGATCGTAGTGTTTGTTGATTTGCTGAACCTGCGCGTCATCGAGATCGCTGGAGGCATCGTGGAGCCGGCTGATGGCCGCGAGCATGTCACCCACTGTGGGCAAGGTGTCGCGATCCAGCCTTGAGCTGTGCTCCCAGAGCTGGGCACGATTGACGGCCTTGCCGCAGTGGAACAGCACCTCGTCGATCTGCACGACGGTTGCTGCCTTGGGTGTGCGCATCCCTTCGCGAAGATCGGACAACAAGTCATGATCGGTAGAGACGCGTCCCCGGCCGTTGATGCGAAGAAAGATCTCCAGCCCCGGGAACAGAAAGACCATTGCAAGCCGCCGGTCGCGCTGCAGGTTTCGCAATGATTCGATCCGGTTGTTGCCCGGCCAGTCGGCAAATGCGACCGTGTTGTCGTCGAGTACGTGAACAAAGCCGGGCGGGCCGCCGCGCGGCGAGGCGTCCAATCCATGCTCGCTCCCCGTCGCCAGGCAAAAGAATGTGGCTTTGCGCAGGTATGCCTTGTGAAAGTCGACCAGGTGGTCCAGCACGGCACGCTGGATTCTTTCGGACGGCGGCGCATAGAGCGCGTCGAGATCAGCTTGCGGCACTTGGGCGTCCGCTTGCGCTTGCCGGGGCTTCGCTGGGGTCGCGTCTTGGGTGGGCGATCCGGCGTTTTGTGTCTTCATGAGAGGGCCTTCTTAAAAGTAGAAGAAGTAAAAGAAGTAGAAGAAGTAGAAGACCCCAAGCCTAAGCACGATTCAATGGCTCCCGTAAACTGTATCGGCCATTCAATATCTCAAATCCGCCATGCACGACCCCATGAGCCACCTGGACGACTACATCAACCTGGCGGGCGGCCCGGTGCTTTTTGCCGCGGAAGGCCGCCATGAGGATGAGCTGGCGGCGCAGCCGCACCAGCATGCGCGCGGCCAGCTTTTCGGTTCCATGCGTGGTTTGTTGTCCGTGGGTGTGCAGGAAGGGGTCTGGCTGGTGCCGGCGATCCACGCTGTGTGGCTGCCGCCTCGCCAAATGCATTCCGGACGCACGCATGGGCCTTTTCACGGCTGGAGCGTGTATGTTGCGGAGTCCGCCTGCGGCGACTTGCCGCCACAGCCTTGCACCATCCGCTTGTCCGGGCTGCTGCGTGAAGCCGTGCTTCGCGCCGCACGCTGGCCTGTCAATGCCAGTGAACCCCTGAGCGGCGCGCAGGCGCACCTTGCCGGCGTCATCCTGGACGAAATCCGGACACTGCCTGTTGAGCCGCTCGGCCTGCCTTTGCCGAAAGACCCGCGCCTGCAGCGTGTCGCTCGCGCCCTGATCGCGGATCCGGCGGATGATCGCGACATGGCGCACTGGGCTGATTTCGCGGCCGTGAGTACGCGCACCTTGACCAGGCGCTTTGTTGCCGAGACAGGCTTCAACTTCACGGAATGGCGGCAGCGTGCCCTCTTGATGCGGTCGCTTGAAATGCTGGCGGCGGGCGCCGCCGTGACGACGGTGGCCCTGGACCTGGGCTATTCCACCGCGAGCGCCTTCATCACGCTTTTCCGCCGCACCTTTGGCGAGACCCCCGCCGCCTACAAAGCCCGCCTGTGAAGCCGCGCGGGCGGCACGGCGAGGGGGCGCTCTCCTTCCTCACGCCGCAAGCCGGGCCAGCACACGCCGCGTGGCGGCAAGCGCCCGCCGCGCACGTTCCGTGGCGCCGACAGTGAGCGCCAGCGTATGCGCCGGCACTTCGAGGCTGAGCGGGATGTCGCGCGGCGCCGCGCGCAGAAGGCCGGGCAGGTCCACCTCGCCATCACCGGGAAACAGGCGCTCGCCGCGGGCCTCGGCGAGGATGGCGTCCATCGTCGGCGGAATGGCCGCGGGCACGTCACACAGCTGCATGAAGCGCAAACGCGAGGGCGGGATGTTGGCGATGTCCGTGATGCGGCTGCGCGAGCGGCTCAGGTGGAAAGCATCGATCAGCACACCCGCGTTGCCGCGGCCGGCGTGCTCGACAATGCGCGCGGCCTGGGCCAGGTCTTTCGCGTCGGTCCAGGGCATGAACTCCAGGGAGGGGGCCAGCCCATAGCGCCCGGCGAGGTCGCAGAATGCGGCGAAGGTGTCGGTCAGCCGGGCCTCATCGGAATCGTTGCCGGCCACGAGCAACTCGCTTGCGCCCAGCCGGGCGGCGGTGGCCATCGCGGCTTCGTAGTCGCCGATCCGGGTGTCGGGCTTGAGACGAAAGATCTCCACATCGAGCACCTTGACGCCGGTGTCCGCCAGGCGAGCCTCGACTTCGCGCAGCATAGCCGTGTCTCCCACGATGTCGTATTGCGGCTCGGTGGGCGTTGCGGGCAGCAGGCGAATGCCGACATGGCTGAAGCCGGCATCAAAGGCGCAGCTCACCATCTCGGGTGGCGTCAGCTCCAGCACGGTCAGGGCGGCGAGTGAAATGGGGCGGGTCATGTTTTTGGCGCTGGCTCTTGGGACAGGGGTCTGGACAACAGCAATTTACCGCCAAAACAAGCGAGGGCTTCAGCGCGACCGGGAAAGTTTGAGCGGCCGCGCACCCGAGATCCGCGCCGACGACCTTTCGGTGCGGCGCTATGCGCCGCTACGCCTCCAGGCGCACGACCACCTTGCCGGCGTGCCGGCCCTGCAGCAGGTCTGACAAAGCGGCGGGCGCATTTAAAAGGCCGTCTACAACGCTTTCCCGCGCCTGGATCTGCCCGTTGTCGACCCATTGCTCCATGTCGCGGCGGAACACATCAAAGCGCGGGCCGTAGTGGTCAAGAATGATGAAGCCATGAACCTGCACCCGCTTTTGCAGGATGGCGGCCAGGAACTGCGGCATGTGATTGGCGCCGGATGAACCTGCCGCGTCGTTGTAATGCGCGACAAAACCGCACACCGGCATGCGGGCGCCGATATTGAGCAGCGGAAGCACCGCCAGCAGCACCTCACCGCCGACGTTCTCAAAGTACACGTCTATGCCGGCCGGGCATGCGGCGGCAAGCTGCGCCGCAAACAAGGGCTCGTGCCTGTCAATGCAGGCATCAAAGCCCAGCTCGGCTACGGCCTGCCGGCACTTGTCAGCACCGCCGGCAATGCCCACGACGCGCGCGCCCTTGAGTTTGGCGATCTGGCCGACCATGGCGCCCACCGCGCCGGTCGCGGCGGCGACCACCACGGTTTCACCGGCCTTGGGCCGGCCTATGTCCAGCAGGCCGACATGCGCCGTGAAGCCCGGCATTCCGAGCGCGCCCAGCGCCAGCGAAGGCCTGGCCATGTCGCCCAGGGCCTGCAGCTCGTTGCCGTCGCTCACGGCGTAGTCCTGCCAGCCGCTGTTGGCGAGCACCAGCTCACCGTTGCGATAGGCGGGATGCCTGGATTCGATGACGCGGCTGACGGTGCCGCCCGGCATGGTGCCGCCCAGCGGAACGGGTGGCGCGTACCCAGGCCCGGTTTTGTCCATCAAGTTGCGCATATACGGGTCCAGCGAAAGGAACTGCGTTCGCAAGAGCACCTGGCCTTCACCCGGGCGCGGCACGGGCCCGGTCACAAGGTGGAAGTCGGACGCGACGGGCAGGCCGCGCGGGTGCGCCGCCAGAGTGATGCGCCGGTTGATGGGGGCGTGTGCTTGCGGACTTGTCATGATCAGCTTCGCACCCCGGCCATGGCGGGAACAGGGCCGCGCCGCCAGGCCAGCAGCCCGCCCAGGGCCACGGCCACCATGGCAAATGCGGGGGCGCCGAGTGCGCCGGTCCGGTCGACGATCAGGCCGCCCGCGATGGCGCCCGTGGCAATCGCAACCTGGAAGGCGGCGACCAGCAAGCCGCCCGCGGCTTCCGCCTGGTCGGGCGCGGCGCGCACTATCCAGGTCTGAAAGCCCACCGGGAATGCGCCGAAGGCGAAGCCCCACAAGCTCACAGCCACGGCGGTGACCACGGTGGAGCTGCCGCCCACCAGCAGCGCAGCTGCCAGCACGGCGATCATTGCGCTGCCGGCGACGATGGCGTAGCGCTCGCCGTGCCCCGCCAGCCAGCCGCCCGCGAAGTTCCCGAAGAAACCGCCTATGCCGTAGCCCAGCAGCACGGCGGAAATCGCCGCCACGGGCAGTTTGGTCACGTCTTCCAGCACGGGCCGGATATAGGTGAAGCCCGCGAAGTGGCCGGATATGACCAGCAGCACCGCCAGCAGCGCAATGCGCACCGGCCCGCGCGTGAGCAGGTCGCGCAGGCCCTTCAGGCTGGCCTGGTCGCGCGGTGGCAGGGCCGGCAAGGCCGCCAGCTGCACCACAAAGGCCAGCAAGCCGACAACGCCTGCCGCGACAAAAGCGCTGCGCCATCCCCAGAGACTGCCCATCCAGGCGCCCACGGGCGCCGCGCAGACGGTGGCAATGGAGACGCCGGTCAGCACCAGCGACATCGCGCGCGGGAAGAGCCGCTCAGGCACCAGGCGCATGGCCAGCGCCGCCGCCATGGACCAGAAGCCACCGAGCGCGACACCCAGCACCACACGCGCGAACAGCAGCACCGAAAGCGAGCCGGCCGTTGCGGCCAGCAGGTTGGACACCAGCAGCAGCGTGGTGAGCGCCAGCAGCACCCGTTTGCGGTCAAAGCGCGCCGTCAGCAGGGGGATGGTGGGCGCGGCCACCGCGCCGACCAGCGCCGTGGCCGTGACGGCCTGGCCCGCGGCACCCGCCGTGACGTGCAGATCGGCCGCCATGGCGGTCAGCAGGCTGGCCGGCAGGAATTCCGCCGTGACCAGGCCGAACACGCCCAGGGAGAGGGACGCGACCGCCGGCCAGAGCGCGGCGGCCTCGGCGGGTGGATGGTTGGCGGGAGGAGCGCCTGCGGACAGTGGATCCAGGCAGGCAGAGCAGGAGTTGGATGACATGGGATATGAAGCCTTGAAGCCTTGTTGGAGACAGGGTTGCCAGCTTAGGCCTAGCATCGACAGCTTTCCATGGCGAAAGAGCCGAAATGCTTGACGATTCCTCCAGAACTTTCACGCCCGTCGTTCAGCCTCCCCATGAATACGGGGGTCTGCCCGCTGCGGGCCCTGATCCCCTCACCCAGGTCCTGCTCGGCCTGCGCCTGGAGGGCGTCGAGTACGGCCGCTGCCTCGTGCACGCGCCCTGGGCCATTTCCTTTGACGCGCAGCCCGCCGCGCGCTTTCACTTCGTTGTCAGCGGAGACTGCTGGATGCACACGCCGCAATCCGGCTGGATGGCGCTGAAGGCCGGTGACGCGGTGCTGCTGCCGCGCGGCACGGCCCATACCCTGGCCAGCTCACCCGAGGTGCCGCCGCTGGACCTCGCGAGCTTTGACCGCCAGCGGCTCGCGGACGACATCTACCTGCTGCGCGATGCAACGCCCGCGGCGCAAACACCGTCCCACACCATGTTCTGCGGCAGCATGACCTTTAACCTCGACCCCCTGCACCCCTTGCTGGCCATGATGCCGGAGGTGATACGCGCCAGCGAGCTGGCCCAGCGCGACCCGGGCGTGCCCATGCTGCTGGAGGCCATGGAGCGCGAAGCCTCGCTCAACCGCATAGGCGCTTGCGGCATCCTGGCCCGCATGGCCGACGTGCTGGCCGCGAGCATCATCCGTGCCTGGGTGGAATGCGCGTGCAGCAACTCGACAGGCTGGATCGCGGCACTGCGCTCGCCCGGCGTGGGCAAGGTGCTGGCCGCCATCCACGCCTCGCCCGAGCAGGACTGGAGCGTGCCGGAACTGGCGAACATCATGGGCGCCTCGCGCTCTCGGTTTGCCCAGGCCTTCAAGGAATCGGTGGGGGAGAGCCCTGCCCGCTACGTGGCCCGCATCCGCATGTTCCAGGCCCGCAACTGGATCGCGCAGGACGGCATGCGCGTCACCACGGCCGCCGACCGGCTGGGTTTCGACTCCGAAGCCTCCTTCAGCCGGGCATTCAAGCGTGTCATAGGCCACCCGCCCAGCAAGGCGCGCGCTGCCGTGTGAGCGAGGCATTGCCCCGCTGTTTCATGCGAGAGGACAAACAGGATGGCAAGGTTTGTTTTGGTGCCGGGTGGCTGGCATGGGGGCTGGGCCTTTGAGGCGGTCAGCAAGGCGCTATCCCATGAAGGCCACGAAGTCCAGGCGCTCACGCTATCCGGACTGGGTGACGAGCCCTCTCATGGCGCCAATCTCGACACCCACATCAGCGAGGTGATTCAGGCGCTTCGAGCGCACGATACGCCTGCCGTACTTGTCGGCCATTCGTATGGCGGCATGGTCATCACCGGCGCGGCGGACCGGCTCCCCTCGGGCGTCAAGGCCCTTGTGTATGTCGATGCCTATGTGCCCGACAACGGTGCCTCGCTCTGGTCGCTCACCACCCCGAACTACCGGGAGCGCTTCATCGCCGGCGCGGCCGCGGACGGCTTGTGCTGCGCACCGGCCGCCCATCTCGACAAGCGATGCCGCCCCCATCCCATGGCCACCTTTCTGCAGGCCATCAAATTGACCGGCGATTGGCGCCAGGTCCCCGGCAAAGCCTTTGTCGCGGCCTTCGGCTGGGAGGGCAGCCCCTTCGTCGCGTTGTACGAGCGCCTGCGGCTGGACCCTGGATGGGCCACACATCGGCTTGAATGCGCGCACGATGTTCCGCGGCTGGCGCCTGAAGCGCTCACGAAGATTCTCTTGAACTACGTGCAGGCCTGAACGAGCCCTTGGCAGGGCGTGCGCGTATGCCGGCGGAGTGATCCCTCAGGAGCCCAGCAGGTTTCGCCGCACATGCAGCAAATGCTCCCTGGTGTAACTGATGGCGCGCTCCAGGTCGCGGTCCGCCAGTGCATTGACCAGCTGGCGGTGTTCCGCCTGGTAGGACAGGCGCCTGTCCGGCGTCAGGCTGCGGCGTTTGAGCGCGCCCCAGTCATCCTGGTCGCGCGCCCGGTTGATCAACTGGAAAACATGGGTGACCAGGGAGTTGTGGGCCGCCAGCGCGATGGTTTCGTGCAGCCTTCCGTCCCAGACTTCGAACTCTTCCATGCTTTGGGCCGCCTCCGCCTTGTCGCAGCAGTGCAGCATCTTCGCGAAGTCGCTTTGGGAGGCGTTGCGAATCACCATCTCGACAATGCTGGGCTCGATCGCAAACCTGAATTCCATCAATTCGGCGGGACTGATATTGCTGGAAATGCCCGCCAGCGCCTCGGTGAAGCCAGCCGCGGCAACCGGCGCCATGGCTTGCGGCTGGAAGTCCTTGCTGACATAGGTTCCGCTTCCCACGGTCTGGGTGATGAGCCCGGCCGTTTTCAGCTGTGCCAAAACCCGCCGTACCGTGGACCTGCCGATGTTGAAAGACTCGCTGAGATGCCGCTCCGTATCAATCCGGTGCCCGGGCGCCCATTCGCCTGAATTGAGCTTGTCCAGGATTGCGTCCTTCAGTACCGCCGCGTTGTCCATTGCTTGTTCCCTTGAATGCCAAATCATAGCAAGATGGTTGGCGTGATCCACCTTGAATCAGCCCAATTTAAACCAATTTGAGAATTTAAGCTGAAATTTCGCCTCGATATTGTCGATATTGGTTCTAAAATAAACCAAGACGAGCAAATTGGGTTGATCGTCGAACCAATTGGAGTGTTATGAAAATCGGACGCGTTTCTTACCAGGGCCGGGTGCGCATGGTGCTGGTCGATGAGGCCAGCAGCAAAGTTTCTTTTGTCGGCGGAAGTTTTGCCCAGCACCTGAACCCGGTGCAGGCTGTGATCGAGCGCCGCATGACCGCTGCGGAACTGAAGCCACTCATCGAAGGTGAAGCCGGTTTTGCGGACGTCAGCTTCCTGGCCCCGGTTTCGGTGCCCGTGCGCAATATCTTCGCCGTCGGCAAAAACTACACCGAGCATGCCGCGGAGTTCGACAAGAGCGGCTTTAACGCGACCAGCGGCGCGGCGGCCGTTCCCGCCTTCCCGCAAATCTTCACCAAGGCGACGACCTCGCTGGCCGGCCCGCGAGACGATATCCGTTTTGACCCGGCGCACACCAGCTCCGTCGACTACGAAGGCGAAATCGGCGTGGTGATAGGCGCGGAATGCCGCAATGTTTCCAAGGCCGATGCGCTCGGCAAGGTGTTCGGTTTTATCGCGCTCAATGACGTGACGGCGCGGGACCTGCAGAAGAACCATGCGCAGTGGTTCCTCGGCAAGTCATTGGATACCTTCTGCCCGCTCGGCCCCTGGATATCCACCGCTGACGAGTCGCCCATCGCATCGCTCAAGGTCCAGACCTGGGTCAACGGCGAGTTGCGCCAGACCGGCGTGCTGGCCGATCTGATCTTTGACGTGCCGACCCTGATCGCGACGCTGTCCAAGGCGATGACCCTGCTGCCCGGCGACATCATCGCGACCGGCACGCCCGTGGGCGTCGGCATCGGCTTCACGCCGCCCAAATTCCTGAAGGATGGCGACCTGGTTCGCGTGGCGGTGACCGGCCTGGGCGAGCTGAACAACCGCGTTCGCCCACTGTGACGGCGGGGCACTCCGCGAGGAGTGCCTGCGCGGTGTTCACGCTCCGCGCATCAGGCAAGCAAAGACAAATCAATTCAATGGATGGAGACAAGAAGATGAACGACTCAAGCAGGAACCGGGCGCCCGTCGCATCGGCGGCAGTGGCGGTGATGGCTGCGATGGCGCTCTTTAGCGCCTTGCCGGTGATGGCGCAGGAGGCCTACCCGGGCAAGCCCATCACCATGGTCGTGCCCTTCCCGCCGGGCGGCGCGGCCGATATTGTGGCGCGGCCTGTCGCGGAGGCCATGGGGCGCTACCTCAAGCAGCCCGTCGTGATCGAAAACAAGGCCGGCGCGGGCGGCGGCATCGGCATGGCGCAGGTCGCCAAGGCCAGGCCCGACGGCTACAGCGTGCTGCTGGCGCTGTCGTCCATCGTCGTGCTGCCTGAAGCCGATGCGGTGCTCAAGCGCGCGCCCATGTTCGCGCTGTCGCAGCTCAAGCCCATCGCGCGCTTCACCGCCGACCCGGTCGTGCTGGTGGTGAATGCCAACAGCCCGTGGAAGGATTTCAAGCAGTTCAGCGCGGCCGCCAAGGCCAAACCCGGCGGCTACTCCTTCGGCTCCTCGGGCAACTACGGCACCATGCACGTGCCGATGGAGCAGCTGAAGGCCGCCACCAACACCTCCGTGCTGCACATCCCCTACACCGGTGCGGGGCCGGCGGTGGTGGCGCTGCTGGGCGGCCAGGTCGATCTTCTCGCTACCGGGCCTTCCACGGTTACCAGCCACATCCAGGCGGGAAAGCTGAGGGCGCTGGCCCAATGGGGCAATGGACGCATCCCCACGCTTGCGGACGTTCCCAGCCTGAAGGAGCTCGGCATTCCCGTGACCTACTCGCAGTGGACGGGGCTGTTTGTGCCGGCTTCAACGCCCGATGCCGTGGTGGCCCGGCTGCGGGAGGCCGCGAAGTTCGCGGCGACCGACGCACGCGTCGTGCAGTCCCTGCAAACCGCCGGCACTTATATGCAGTACCAGGACACGCCTGAGTTCACCAGCTTTGTGGCCCAGGAAGCGGGCGTCATGGCCAAGGTCGTGCAGCGGATCGGCAAGCTGGAGTAAGGGTTTAAGCAGGCCTGAATGGAGGCCTTTATGGGCGGAGCCCGCTCGCGGGTTTCGCCTCGTTTTTGAACAGCTCCACAAAAAGCCGCCGCATCCATTGGTGGGCCGGGTCGAGGTTGAAGCGGTGGCTCCAGTGCAGCGACACGGTGAAAGTGCTGCGCGGCAGGGTGTTGGACAGCAGGGCGTAGCGCTCGGTGTTGGTAAAGCGCATCGCGATGGCGCGCGGCATCACCACCGCCAGGTCGGTGCGCTCGATGATGGCGGGCAGGGCCAGAAAATGTTCCGACGTCAGCACCAGCCGGCTGTCCAGCCCGAGTTCCTGCAGGATGCGGAAGGTCTCGGAGTGCGAGCGCACGGCGACGAACTCCAGCCGCCGCAGGTCCTGCACCTTGCCTGCTTTGTGTTTCGCCGCGAGCAGCGGGTGCCCGGCGCGCACCAGCACGGCATAACGGTCGCTCAGCAACTCCATGCGCTCCGTGCCGCTGACGGAGGGCAAAAAACCCAGGGCAAAGTGGATGGCACCGGTCTCCAGCGCATCGGCGATCTGGGCGTGCGGCAGCGGTGCGGTCTGCACGCGTATGCCCGGCGCTTCGCGGTGCAGCGCGGCCACCAGCTCGGGCAGCAGCCGGGCTTCACCGATGTCGCTCATGTGCAGCCGCAGCGTCATGGTCGAGCGTGAGGGGTTGAAGGCGTCGTCTTCCCGAAGGACGTCCTGGATGGACGCAATCGCCGGCTGGATCACGCTGGCCAGGCGTTCGGCGCGCAGTGTGGGACGCATGCTGCCGCCGGTGCGCACGAACAGGGCGTCGCCGAGCGCGAGCCGCAGCCGCGTCAGGCCCTGGCTGGCCGCGGGCTGCGAAAGGCCCATGGCGTCCGCCGCGCGGCTGACGCTGCCCAGCCGGTAGACCGCCTCGAAGAGCCGAAGCAGGTTCATGTCCAGCTGGTCAATATTCATACGGTGAATTTTACGGTATACGTTTCATTGCATTGACGCATGTTGCCGCCCTTGCGAGACTTGCCTTCATTCAAGTGCCATTCAAGTTGGAGACATTCATGGATCAAGTTGTTGTGCCGGCCGCGACCCGCCAGGGCGAAGCGGTGGAGTTGGTAACGGTCAGGGAGGCGGTGTTCCGGCTGCTGCGCTCCTTCGGCATGACCTCCGTCTTCGGCAACCCGGGCTCGACCGAGCTTCCCATGTTCATGAACTTCCCGGAAGACTTCCACTACGTCCTGGCCTTGCAGGAATGTGTGGTGCTGGGCATGGCCGACGGCTACGCGCAGGCCACGCGCAACGCGGCCTTTGTGAACCTGCACTCGGCCGCGGGCGTGGGCCATGCGATGGGCAACATCTTCACCGCCTTTCGCAACCGCACGCCGCTGGTGATCACGGCCGGCCAGCAGGCGCGCTCCATCCTGCCCTTTGATCCCTTCCTCGGCTCCACGCAGGCCCCCGAGCTGCCCAAGCCCTACGTGAAGTGGAGCGTGGAGCCCGCGCGCGCCGAGGATGTGCCCCTGGCGATCGCGCGCGCTTATTACATCGCCATGACGCCGCCTTGCGGGCCGGTGCTGGTGTCCGTCCCCTCGGACGACTGGGCGGTGAAAACGCTGCCGGTCGACGCGCGCGAGGTCAGCCGCTACCTGCGTCCCGAGCCCGGCCTGCTCGCCAAAATCGGCGATGCGTTGGACGCCGCCCGCGCGCCGGCCATCGTGGTCGGTGCCTCGGTCGACCGCGACGGCGCGTGGAACGAGGCCATCGAGCTGGCCGAGCGCCACAACGCGCGTGTCTATGTCGCGCCCATGTCGGGGCGCTGCAGTTTCCCGGAAGACCATCCGCTGTGGGCCGGCTTTCTGCCGGCCATGCGCGACCGCATCGTTGAACGGCTGGCCGGCCACGACCTGGTGTTCGCCCTTGGGGCGCCGGCATTCACCTACCACGTCGAAAGCAAGGGCGCGCACCTGCCCGACGGGGCCCGGCTGGTGCAACTGACCGAAGACCCCCAGGTCGCCGCCTGGGCGCCGACGGGGACCTCGGTGGTCGGCAGCATACGGCTGGGCTTGCTGGACTTGCTGGCCCGCCCCGCGCCCGCGCCGAGGGCGGCGCCTGCGCTGCATGTGCGGCCCGCCCGCGTGCCCGAGCCTTTGCCGGGCGAGCGCCTGCCGGTGGCCTGGGTGCTGCAGACGCTGACCGATGTCCGTCCGCGCGACAGCATCATCGTCGAAGAGGCGCCCAGTGCGCGGCCCACCATGCACGGCCACCTGCCGATTTTCGAGTCGGAAACTTTTTACACCATGTGCAGCGGCGGCCTGGGCTGGGGCTTGCCCGCGTCGGTCGGCGTTGCCATGGGCAAGCCGGGTGCGCGTGTCATCGCGCTGGTGGGGGACGGCTCCGCGATGTACGCGATCCAGGCGCTGTGGAGCGCCGCGCAGCTCGGCCTGGCCATGACCATCGTGATCCTGAACAACCGCCGTTATGCGGCGCTGCACGACTTCGCGCGCATCTTCGGCTACCAGCCAGATGAACCCGTGCCGGGCACCGAGCTGCCCGACCTTGACTTCGTCGGCCTGGCCGCCGCCCAGGGCGTTCGCGGGCTGCGTGTGGCGCGCGCCGACCAGCTGCGCCCCGCGCTCGAACAGGCTTTGCGGTCCACCGAGCCCATGCTGGTCGAAGTCGAGATTGCCTGAAGGAGACAGCAAGGCAAAAACCAAAAACAACAAACACGGTTCAAAACACAAGGAGACAAAAGACATGAGCAAGATATCGATGTTGATCAATGGCGAGTCGCGGCAGGCCGCCAACGGCGCCACTTTCGAGCGCCGCAACCCGCTCGACGGCACGGTGGCCACCACCGCCCCCGCGGCGACGGTGGCCGACGCAGTAACGGCGGTCGATGCGGCCGCCGCCGCGTTTGAGACCTG
This sequence comes from Polaromonas sp. P4_F6, assembly GCF_056401275.1. Taxonomy (NCBI): domain Bacteria; kingdom Pseudomonadati; phylum Pseudomonadota; class Betaproteobacteria; order Burkholderiales; family Comamonadaceae; genus Polaromonas; species Polaromonas sp. P4_F6. The sequence continues at coordinate 225,449 of NZ_JBFUJQ010000007.1, forward strand.
GTCGCGCACCGGTCCCGGCGAGCGCCGCGCGCTGCTGCTCAAGGCGGCGCATGCGCTTGAAGCCAAGGCAGAGCAGCTGACGGCGGCCATGGCCGCGGAAACTGGCGCGGCCGCACCCTGGGCCGGCTTTAACGTGCACCTGGCCGCCGGCATGCTGCAGGAAGCGGCCGGCCTCACCACACAGATCAGCGGCGAGGTCATCCCCTCCGACGTTCCCGGCAGCCTGGCGCTGGCGGTGCGCCGCCCGGCCGGCGTGGTGCTGGGGATCGCGCCCTGGAATGCGCCGGTGATCCTGGGCGTGCGCGCCATCGCCACGCCGCTGGCCTGCGGCAACACGGTGGTGTTCAAGGGCTCGGAACTGAGCCCCGCCACGCACGGCCTGATTGTGGAAGCCTTCAAGGACGCGGGCTTTCCGCCCGGCGTCGTCAACTTCATCACCAACGCACCGGCCGATGCGGCGGCCGTGGTGGAGGCCATCGTGGCCCACCCGGCCTTGCGCCGCGTGAACTTCACGGGATCGACCCGTGTCGGCAAACTGCTGGCCGCGACCTGCGCCAAATACCTCAAGCAAGCGGTCCTCGAGCTTGGGGGCAAGGCGCCCATGGTGGTGCTCGACGACGCCGACCTCGACGCCGCGGTCAACGGCGCGGCCTTCGGCGCCTTTGCCAACAGCGGCCAGATCTGCATGAGCACCGAACGCATCGTGGTCGACAACAAGATCGCCGATGCCTTTGTCCAGCGGCTCGCCGCCAAGGCGGTGAAACTGCCGCTGGGCGACCCGCGCAAGGGGCCGGTGGTGCTGGGTTCGGTGGTGGATGCCAGCCCGGTGCAGCGCTGCAACGCCCTGATCGACGATGCGCTCGCCAAGGGCGCCAAGTTGGTCTGCGGCGGCAAGGCGGAGAACACCCTGATGCCCGCGACCCTGCTGGACCATGTGACATCCGCCATGCGCATCTACCACGACGAGAGCTTTGGGCCGGTCAAGCCCATCGTGCGCGTCGACGGTGTGGAAGAGGCCGTTCGGGTCGCCAACGACAACCCCTACGGCCTGTCGGCCGCGGTGTTCGGGCGCGACGTCGCGCGCGCCTGGGAGGTGGCCAACCGCATCGACACGGGCATCTGCCACGTCAACGGGCCCACGGTGCACGATGAGGCGCAAATGCCCTTCGGCGGCGTCAAGGACTCGGGCTACGGCCGCTTTGGCGGCCGCGCCGGCATCGATGCCTTCACCGAGTTGCGCTGGATCACAGTGCAGACCACGCCCCGCCACTACCCGTTTTGACAGCAGGAGACCCACCATGAAACCATTGCTCGCATCCCTCCTGCTCGCGGCCGGCCTCTGCGCGGGCCTGCCCGCGCATGCCCAGAACTGGCCGAACAAACCGATCAGGATCATCGTCAACTTCGCGCCCGGCGGGGCGGCCGACCAGCTGGCCAGGCTGATCGCCCCGCCGCTGCACGAGGCGCTGGGCCAGCCCGTGCTGATCGAGAACAAAGGCGGCGCGGGCGGCAACCTGGGCGCCGAGTCCGTCGCCAAGTCGCCGGCCGACGGCTACACCCTGCTCATGGCGTCGGGCGGCACGGTGTCCATCAACCCGCACCTGTACACCAAGATGAGCTTCGACCCGGCGAAAGACCTGGTACCGGTGGCTTCGGTCGCCCGCGTCCCTTTCTACCTGGTGGTGCGCGCCGACAGCCCGGTCAAGGACTTCAAGGGCCTGATCGCCGACCTCAAAGCCCACCCCGGCCAGCGCGCCTTCGGCTCGCCCGGCAGCGGCAGCTCGCCGCACCTGGCCACGGAAATGATGAAGAGCGAGACCGGGACCTTCGCGGTGCACGTTCCCTACCGCGGCGCGGCACCGGCCCTGACCGACCTGCTGGGTGGGCAGATCGACTTCCTGTTTGATCCCGGCATCGCGCTCCAGCATGTGAAGACCGGCAAGCTGCGCATGCTGGCGGTCGGCAGTCCGCAGCGTGCCCCGCAGGTGCCCGAGGTGCCCACGCTCGATGAACTGGGGCTCAAGGGTTTTGATGCTGATGCGGTGTTCGGCCTTTACGCACCCGCGGGCACGCCGCAGGCCGTGATCGACCGTGTCAATACCGAAGTCAATCGTGTGCTGAACCAGGCGGCGACCAAGGAGCGCATTCTTGCGATCGGCAACGTGGCGCTGCCGCTCAAACCCGCGGAGTTCGGCCGCAAGGGCGCGGAAGACTCCAGGCGCTTCGGCAAGCTGATCCGCGACCGCAAGATACAGGGCGACTGAGCGCGGCGGCCCTTGCCGCCAGCCTGTCGGGCTTTGTCTCTCGCACGGGCCGGCCACCCCGGTCATTGCGGCTGCGCCATGGCTGAGGACAAGGTCTTCGGCAAACACCACCACAAAGGAATAAAACGCCATGCCTCCCCCAACCGAGCCGCAGCTGCTCGAGACCGATGTCCTGGTCGCCGGCGGCGGCCCCTGCGGCCTGATGCTCGCGAACGAACTGGGCCGACGCGGCGTGTCTTGCCTGGTGGTCGATGCCAAGCCCGGCACCGCCTTCAATCCGCAGGCCAACGCCACCCAGGCCCGCACCATGGAGCACTTCCGGCGCCTGGGTTTTGCCCACGAGATACGCGCGCTCGGCTTGCCCGCCGACCACCCGACCGACATCGCCTACTTCACACGCTACGCGCGCCATGAGCTGTCGCGCATCAGCCTGCCCACCGCGGCCGAGGCGCAGGTCAGGATCAAGTCCATGACCGGCTCGTGGAGCGCGGCCGAACTGCCGCACCGCGTGTCGCAGAAATTCGTCGAGCAGGCCCTGCGCCGCCATGCCGAAGCCTGGCCCTCGGCCGAGCTGCGTTATGGCTGGTCGCTGGAGCGTTTCGTTGAAGAAGAAAGCGGCGTGAGCGCGAGCGTGCGCCCTACCGCCGGCGGCCCGGCGCAGGAAGTGAAGGCCAAATACCTGGTCGGCGCCGACGGCGCGCGCAGCCTGGTGCGCCGCCAGCTGGGCATCGAATGGGGCGGCGTCACCGGCATACAGCGCGAGTTCATGGGCGGAAAGATGTTTGCCGTCTACCTGCGCGCGCCGGGTTTTCTGTCGGTGCTGCGGCATCCCAAGGCCTGGATGTATGTCGCGGTCAACCACCAGCGGCGCGCCTTCATGGCCTCGGTCGACGGTGTTTCGGAGTACGCCTTCCATGCCGCGCTGCGGCCCGGGGAAGACGCCGACAACTGGACCGAGGACGACGCCCGCCGCGTCTTCGCCGAAGCCGTGGGCGTGGAGCTGCCCATCGAGATACTGTCCATGGGCACCTGGCTGGCCGGCCATGCGCTGGTTGCCCAGCGTTTCCAGCAGGGCCGGGTGTTTATCGCCGGCGATGCGGCCCACCTGTTCACGCCGACCGGCGGCCTGGGCTATAACACCGCCATCGAGGACGCGGTCAACCTGGGCTGGAAACTCGCCAGCGTTGTGCGCGGCCAGGCGCCCGCGGCGCTGCTGGACAGCTATGCGGCCGAGCGCAAGCCGCTGGCCGAACGCAACACCGGCTACGCGCGGCGCTTTGCCGATTCAGTAGGGCTGTTCGCCGCCAAGGCCGAGCTCGACGAGGCTTCGGAGCAGGGCGAGGCCGAGCGCGAGCGCGCGGCCCGCTACTTCGGCGAGCACGCCAGGCTGGAGTTCAACATTCCCGGCGTCACCTTTGGTGGCCGCTACGACGGCTCGCCCGTCATTGCCGGCGACGGCGCGGCGCTGCCGCCCGATGAGCCCAACCGCTACACCGCCACCGCGAGCCCGGGAGGGCGGCCGCCGCATGCCTGGCTGGACGACGGCCGCTCGCTGTTTGATTGTTTCCACAGTGAATGGACGCTGCTCGCGCTGGGCCCGGATGCGCCTTCCACGGCCGCTTTCGAAACCGCCGCGCGAGCGCTTTCAGTCGACCTGCGCGTGGTGCGGCTGCCGCAGGCCTCGCTGCGCGAGCTGTATGAAGCGCCGCTGGCGCTGATACGCCCCGACCAGATTGTTGCCTGGCGCGGTGCGGCGGCGAGCGACGCGGCGGCCGTGCTGATGCGCGTCACGGGCCGATGACAACGCCATAACAACAAAAATAAGGAGACTTGAATGAAAAACGCAATCCGCCAAATCCTCCAACTGCCGGCCGTTGCAACGGCCTTGGCGCTGCTCGCACCGGCGCAGGCCCAGACCTGGCCCAGCAAGCCCGTGCGCATGGTGGCCTCCTTTCCGCCCGGCACGCCGGGCGACTTGATTGCCAGGCTGATCCAGCCCGCCCTGCAGGCAGCGTGGAAACAGCCCGTCATCGTCGAGAACAAGCCGGGGGCGGGCGGCAATATCGCGGCCGGGGAAGTGGCCCAGGCCAGGGATGAGCACACCCTGCTGGTCGGCCCCGACACCGTGCTCACGATCAACCCGCATCTCTACAAAAAGCTGGGCTTCGATCTGCGGCAGTCGCTCAAGCCGGTGACCTACTTCGCGAGCTTTAACCAGATGCTGGTTTGCAACCCGGCCTCCGGCGTCAACACACTCGCCAGGTTCACCCAGCTTCCCGCCGGCAACACCTACGCCTCCGGCGGGCCGGGCACGCCCAGCCACATGGCCATGGAAATGCTGCTGGCGGCCACCGGCACCCGGCAGACCCATGTGCCCTACAAAGGGCCGGGGCCGGCCGCGCAGGACGTGCTCGCGGGCCATGTGGGCTGCGGTTTTATCGTCTCTTCCGTGGTGCTGCCGCATGTGCAGAGCAACCGGCTCCTGGCGGTCGCCGTCTCCAGCAAGGAGCGCTCGGTGCTCCTGCCCGCGGTGCCCACGGTGGCCGAGAGCGGCCACGCCGGTTTCGACGCGACCTTCTTCGAAACCCTGATGGCGCCCGCAAGCCTGCCCGCCGCCGTCGCGGAAAAAATCCATCGCGACGTGCGCGCCGCACTGATGGCGCCGGCCATCAAGGCAAGGCTGGCGGAAATGGACCTGCGCGTGGAGGCCGGCACGCCGCAGGAATCCGAGAAGCGCAGCCGCGAAGACTTCGCCAAGTGGGGGATGATTGCACGGCAGACACAACTCCAGCTGGACTGAGATGAAACACCCCCTGAGTCGCTTCGCGCCTTCCCTCTCAAGGGGGACGACGCCTGTGGCCGGGCCAAGCCCGTTCCACGGCGTCCGCTGGCCTTGCGCGTGCCAGTTTCATGCGATGTGGATGGCGCGCAGCGCAACAGATTACCGAAAAAAGGAGAGCCGCCATGCGCAACCTTGACCGCAACACCATCACCGAAGCCGTGCTCGCGCGCCATGCCGCGGCGGCGGACCCGCGCTTCAAACACATCATGACCAGCCTGGTCAATCACCTGCACGCCTTCGCGCGCGAGGTCGAGCTCACCGAAGAGGAATGGTTCAAGGGCATTGAGTTCCTCACGCGCTGCGGCCACATCACCGACGACAGGCGCCAGGAGTTCATCCTGCTGTCCGACGTGCTGGGCTTGTCGATGCTGACGGTGGCGATGAACAACGACAAGCCGGCAGGCTGCACCGAGGCCACGGTATTCGGCCCCTTCCATGTGGAGGGCGCGCCGCACTACGAACTCGGCGCGGACATCGCCAACGGTGCGCGCGGCATCCCTTGCCTGGTTCGCGGCACGGTGCGCGGCGCGGCGGGGGAGGCGGTGCCGGGCGCCCACATCGATGTCTGGCAGTCCGACGAAGAAGGCCTGTATGACGTGCAGCATGCGGAGATCGACCATGCGCAGGCGCGCGGAACCTTCAATGCCGATGCCAAAGGGGGCTACCACTTCCGCTCCATCCTGGCCGTGCCCTATGCCATACCGCATGACGGCCCGGTCGGCGACCTGCTCAAGGCGGCGGGCCGCCACCCGTGGCGGCCCGCCCACCTGCACTTCATGATCAAGGCCGAAGGCTATGAAACCCTGATCACCCATGTGTTCCGCAGCGACGATGCCTACCTCGACTCGGATGCCGTGTTCGGCGTGCGCCAGTCCCTGGTCGCCGACTGGAAGCCCCAGCCCGACGGCAGCTACCTTGTCGAATACGACTTCGTGCTCAATCCGTCCCGGCCATGAAGGAGTTCATCTACAACGGCCAACCCTCGCGCGTGGTGTTTGGTGCCGGCGCGCTCCAACACCTGGAGCGGGAAATCGAATTGCTCGGAGCGCGCAAGGCGCTGGTGCTGTCCACGCCTGAGCAGCGGGACCAGGCGCAAAGGGTGGCCGACCGCCTTGGGAGCCGCGCCGCCGGCATTTTCGCCAGGGCCGTCATGCATGTGCCGATAGAGACGGCACGCGAGGCGCGCGAAGAGGCGCGCCGGCTGGGTGCCGATTGCGCGATTGCCATCGGCGGCGGCTCCACCACCGGCCTGGGCAAGGCCATCGCGCTGGACTCGGGCCTGCCCATCCTGGCCATCCCCACCACCTACGCCGGCAGCGAGATGACGCCCATCTACGGCATCACCGAGGCCGGCTTGAAAAAGACCGGAAGGGATGCGCGCGTGCTGCCGCGCACGGTCATTTACGACCCGGCGCTGACACTGACTTTACCCGTGGCGCTGAGTGTGACCAGCGGCATGAATGCGATAGCGCACGCCGCCGAAGGCCTGTATGCCCAGGACAGCAACCCGGTGATGGACCTGATGGCCGAAGAGGGCATACGCGCGATCGCGCAGGCCTTGCCCGGAATTTGCCGGCGTGCCGATGACTTGGGCGCGCGCGGCGAAGCGCTGTACGGCGCCTGGCTTTGCGGCAGCGTGCTGGGCAACGTGGGCATGGCCTTGCACCACAAGCTGTGCCACACCCTGGGCGGCAGCTTCAAGCTGCCGCACGCCGAAGTGCACACCGTCGTACTGCCCCAGGCCATGGCCTTTAATGCAGAGGCCGCGCCCAGGGCCATGGCCCGCATCGCGCGCGCTCTTGGGGCCACGGGCCGCAGCAGCGCCGCGGCGGGGCTGTTTGACCTGGCCCGCGACAACGGCGCGCCGGTGGCGCTCAAGGACATAGGCATGCAGGCCTCGGACCTGGACCGCGCGGCCGACCTCGCCGTGCAAAACCCCTACTGGAACCCGCGCCCCATTGGGCAGGCGCAGCGCGGCGAGATCCGGCAATTGCTGCAGCGCGCTTATGAAGGCGTCCGGCCGGATTGAGTGGCTGTCTTTGCGGCGATAGAGTCGCCGAGCAGCACGCGGGTGGTTTCCTGGTTCAGAATCACACCCATGACAAGCCCCAAATTGCTCATCGAAGTCGCGGACGGCATCATGGCCGTCTCTTTGAACCGCCCCGACAAACTCAATGCCATCGACAACGAACTGGCCCGCGCGCTGCTTGGCGCGATTGAGCAGGCCGCGCGCGACGACAAAGTCAGGGTGCTGCTGCTGCGCGGCAATGGCCGGGCGTTTTGTGCGGGCAGGGATGTCAGCGCACCGCCCACGGAAGACGACCTGGTGCTGGTGCAGGCGGTGGCCCAGGCGCTGGTGTCATTGCCCAAGCCGGTTGTCGCTGCTGTCCATGGCTGGACCGTGGGCGCCGGCTTTGAGTGGATGCTCAATGCGGACATCGTGCTCGCGGCGGAAAGCGCGCGTTTCAAGCTGCCCGAGGCATCGCTTGGGGTTTTTGTGACCGGCGGATTGACGGCAACGCTGCCCGCCTACGCGGGTCTTGCGCGCGCCAAGGCGTTGATGCTGCTGGGCGAGGAGTTCTCACCCGCGCAGGCGCAGGCCTGGGGACTGGTCTGGAAAGTGGTTCCCGACCTCGAACTCGAATCGGCTTCGCGGCAGACAGGCGACAGGCTGGCGGCGCTTTCGCCGGAAGTCGCGGCCAGCTTTAAACGGGTCCTCAACGAAACCGGGCTTGGTCGCTTTGAGGGGGCGATTGCGCTGGAGAATGAGGCCCAGCGGGCGTTGGGAGGTCAGGCCGAGGCAGCCTGACAGCCAGCAATTTCGCTGCTTGTCTCCAAATTTCTCGCTCCTTCCCCCTTTGGGGGAAGGTTGAGATGGGGGCCTTTGGCCGTGGCAAAAAAAGCGCTTGCTCAAGCGCAGCCGGCCCCCACCCCTGCCCTCCCCCAGAGGGGGAGGGAGTTAACTCACTAACACTTCACAAAGCCGCAACCAGCTCAGGCACAGCCGTGAACAGGTCAGCCTCCAGGCCGTAGTCGGCCACGCTGAAGATGGGCGCTTCGGGATCCTTGTTGATCGCCACGATGACCTTGCTGTCCTTCATACCGGCCAGGTGCTGGATTGCGCCGCTGATGCCGGCCGCGATGTAGAGCTGGGGCGCCACGATCTTGCCGGTCTGGCCCACCTGCCAGTCGTTGGGGGCATAGCCCGCATCGACAGCGGCGCGGGAGGCACCGAGTGCCGCGCCCAGCTTGTCGGCCAGCGGCGTCAGCACTTCGCTGAACTTCTCGCTGGAGCCCAGCGCGCGCCCGCCCGAGACAATGATCTTGGCGGCCGTCAGCTCGGGGCGGTCGCTCTTGGCGATCTCGGAGCCCAGGAAGCTCGACTTGCCGCTGTCGGCCACGCCGGCCGGCGTTTCAATCGCGGCCGAGCCGCCGCTGGCGGCCGCCGCGTCAAAGCCCGTGGTGCGCACGGTGATGACTTTGGTGGCGTCCAGGCTTTGCACGATGGCGATCGCGTTGCCGGCGTAAATGGGGCGCTCAAAGGTGTCTGCGGCGTCGACCTTGGTGATGTCGGAGATCTGGCCGACATCCAGCGTCGCGGCCACGCGCGGGGCGATGTTCTTGCCCGAGGCGGTGGCGGGAAACAGGATGTGCGAGTAGTTGCCGGCAATGGCCACCACCTGGGCGGCCATGTTCTCGGCCAGGCCGTGGGCGAAGTGCTCGCCTTCGACGTGGATCACCTTGGCGACGCCGGCAATCGCGGCGGCGGCCTTGGCGGCGGCTTCGGCGCCCTTGCCGGCCACCAGCACGTGGACCTCACCACCACACTGGGCGGCGGCCGTCACGGTGTTGAGGGTGGCGGGCTTGATGCTGGCGTTGTCGTGTTCTGCTACGACGAGTGATGCGAGTGTGGTCATGTCATCAGTCCTCTTAAATTACTTTGGCTTCGTTCTTGAGCTTGTCCACCAGGGCGGCCACGTCGGCCACCTTGACGCCGGCGCTGCGCTTGGGCGGCTCGCTGACCTTCAGGGTCTTGATGCGCGGCTTGACGTCCACACCGAGGTCTTCGGGCTTGAGGCTGTCGAGCTGCTTTTTCTTGGCCTTCATGATGTTGGGCAGGGTGACGTAGCGCGGCTCGTTGAGGCGCAGGTCGGTGGTGATGATGGCCGGCAGCGTGAGCGAGAGGGTTTCCAGGCCGCCGTCGACTTCGCGCGTGACCTTGGCGGTGCCGCCTTCGACTTCGACCTTGGAGGCGAAGGTGGCCTGGGGCCAGCCCAGCAGCGCGGCCAGCATCTGGCCGGTCTGGTTGCAGTCGTCGTCGATCGCTTGTTTGCCGAGGATGACGAGCTGGGGTTGTTCTTTCTCGACCAGGGCCTTGAGCAGCTTGGCCACGGCCAGGGGCTGCAGTTCCTCGGCGGTTTCGACCAGGATGGCGCGGTCGGCGCCTATGGCCATGGCAGTGCGCAGGGTTTCCTGGCATTGCGCGACGCCGCAGCTGACGGCGATGACTTCGGTGACGACGCCTTTTTCTTTCAGGCGGGTGGCTTCTTCGACGGCGATCTCGTCAAACGGGTTCATGCTCATCTTGACGTTGGCGATGTCGACACCGGTGCCATCGGATTTGACGCGGACTTTCACGTTGTAGTCGACTACACGTTTGACGGGGACCAGAACCTTCATTGACCCATTCCTTGATGCTTGATGAATAAATGGCGCGCAGGGCTACCCCCGCGCGCGGGAAAAATGGAGGCGGCCTCAGGCCGCGACGATCTGGGGAATCTGCGTGGCCGGCGGCGTATTGCGGCTGCGGCCGCAGCGCACCAGGCCGTCAATCATCACCATGCCGACGCCGGGGATGTCGCCGCGCTGGATGCTGTCGAGGATGTCGCGCCCGGCGGAATGCTGGGCTTTGTCCATGAAAACAAAGTCGGCATCGCGGCCGGTTTCTATCAGGCCGCAGTTGAGTTTGCGGATGCGTGCCGTGTTGCCGGTGGCAAAACAGAAGGCCAGCTCCGGGGGGATGTTGCCCAGGCTGCAGAGCAGGGAGATCAGGCGCAGCATGCCCAGCGGCTGGACACCCGAGCCGGCCGGGCCGTCGGTGCCCAGGATGACCCGGTGCGGGCACTTGAGCTGCAGCGCTGCCTGGGCGGCGGCGATCGCGACCTTCTCATTGCCGTTGTGGACGATCTCGATGGCGCGCGAGGACTTCTCGCAGAGTTCGCAGACATGCGCCTCCGACAGCGCCGTGTGCCCGCCGTTGATGTGGCCTATCACGTCCGCATCGGCTTCCAGCACCACGTCCTTGTCGATCAGGCCTGAGCCCGGAATCGACGGGCCGCCGGTGTGTATGGTGCTCTGGATGCCGTACTTGCGCGCCCAGCCGACCATCTCCTTGGCCTCGTAGCCGGCCTTGACGGAGCCCAGGCCCACTTCGCCGAGCAGCGTGACGCCGGCCTCGGCCAGGTCCTTGAAGTCCTGCTCGGTCATGCCTTTTTCGATGATGGGCGCGCCGGCCAGGACCTTGACGCCACCCGGGCGGAAATTGTCGAACGCGCGCTGCGCGGTGATGGCCAGCGCCTTCAGTCCCACGATGTCCTTGGGCCGCCCCGGCAGGTGAACTTCGCCGGCCGAGATCATGGTGGTGACGCCGCCGTGCATGGTCGAGTCTATCCAGCCGATCTGGTTCTGGCGCGGCGTCCAGTCGCCGAAGACCGGGTGCACATGGCTGTCGATCAGCCCGGGCGCCACGCAGGTCTGCTGCGCGTCGATCACGGTCTGCGCGTGCGCGGTGTCGCAATCCTTGGCCTTGCCGACGGCCACGATCAGGCCGTCGTTCACGACGATGGTGTCGGCGTCGAGGATGGGGCGGTCTATGTCGCCGGACAGCAGCAAGCCGATGTTTTTGATGACGACTTTTCCTGACTTGCCGGTCGATGCTGCTTCTGCCATGGGTGGCCTCTTTTCAGTGTGTGTGGGGAAATCAGGGGTTCAGCATGACGGTGCGCAGCACGGTGCTGATGATGAAGGCCTGCCACTGGGCCAGTGCTTCAGGCGACTGCAGGTCTTCGCCGAGAAAGGCCGACAGCGTGTGGCGGTTGGAGATGTAAAAGTAGCCTGTCGCCGCGATCAGCAGGTAGACATTGCGGGCGGAGATGTCGGAGCGGAAGATTTTCTTGCGCACGCCGCTTTCCAGCAGCTGCCGGATGATGGCGATGGCAGGCGACGAGTAATCTCGCGCGCGCTGCGACTTGGCGATGTGCTTGCCGCGGTGCAGGTTCTCCGTGTTGAGCAGCGTGATGAACTCCGGGTTCTTGCTGTAGTAGGAGACCACGAAGCAGATCACGTCCGTCAGGGACTCGATGGGATGCTCGACGTCCAGCGACAGCTCGAGCTCCGCGTCGTTCATGCGGCGGTACATGTCTTCGAGAACTTCGATGAACAGGCCTTCCTTGCTGCCGAAGTAGTAATAAATCATGCGGTCGAAGGACTTGGCCGACTTGGAGATTTTCTCCACGCTGCCGCCGTCGTAGCCGTAACGCGCGAAGACCTTGGTGGCCGCGCGCAGGATGTTGTCGCGTGTGGTTTGCGCGGCCTGCTCCCGCACGCCGGGCCGTTTGGCTGCCGCGCGTTTGGGTGTCGCGGCGCGTGGCGTGGTGGTTTTGGCGGTCTTCACTGTCATGGATGGGTGTCCGGTCGCGGTTGGCAAAGGGGCGGGCGCAAGGCCGCCGGGGAAGAAATTTCCCGGGTAGTGTAGGGCGGAAGCAAACGCCGGGCCATCTTCTTCCTCATTGCTCGGCGAAGGCGCGTTCAATCACGAAGTCGCCCGGCCTGGAGGTGTTGCCTTCCGTGAAGCCCTTGCCCTCGAGCATGTGCTTGAGGTCCTTGAGCATGCCGGGGCTGCCGCAGATCATGACCCGGTCGTGCGCCGCGTCCAGCGGCGGCAGGCCCAGGTCCGCCTGCATCTTTCCGTTTTCGATCAGGTCGGTGACGCGCCCCATGTTGCGGTAGGCCTCCCGCGTGACGGTGGGGTAGTACAGCAACTGCTTGGAGATCAGGTCGCCGAGGAATTCGTGCTGGGGCAAATGCTCGACGACCAGGTCGTGGTAGGCCAGTTCGTCGGCCTGGCGCACGCCGTGGACCAGCACGACCTGCTCGAACTGTTCATAGGTCGCCGGGTCGCGGATGATGCTCATGAAGGGCGCCAGGCCGGTGCCGGTCGAGAGCAGGTACAGCCGCTTGCCCGGCAGCAGGTAGTCGATGACCAGCGTGCCGGTGGGCTTGCGCCCGACGATGATCTTGTCGCCGACCTGGATGTGCTGCAGGCGCGAGGTCAGCGGGCCGTCTTCCACTTTGATGCTGAGGAACTCCAGGTGCTCTTCATGGTTGGGGCTCACGATGCTGTAGGCGCGCAGCAGGGGCTTGTCGTTGACCCTGAGGCCGATCATGGTGAAGTGCCCGTTGCTGAAACGCAGCGAGGTGTCGCGGGTGGTGGTGAAGGTGAACAGGCGGTTGGTCCAGTGGTGGACGGACAGGACGGTTTCTTCGTTGAATGCGCTCATGGTGGTGGGGGTGTAAAGAGTCGGTATGAAAGAGTTGCGCGCCGGGCCGCTGGCCTTTAGCCGAGATCCAGGCCCGCCAGCTTGTCGGTCTTGTCCTTCCACAGCTCGGCGTCCGGCAGGGGCGCGATGCGTTTGGAGATGGTGGGCCACAGCTTGGCCAGCCTTGCGTTGATTTCCAGGAAGGGCTTGAACTGCTCGGGGGTGTCGGTGTCCGCGTAAATCGCGTTCACCGGGCATTCCGGAATACAGACGGCACAGTCTATGCATTCGTCCGGGTCTATGACCAGGAAGTCCGGGCCCTGCTTGAAGCAATCCACCGGGCACACGTCCACACAGTCGGTGTATTTGCATTTGATGCAGGCGTCGGTCACTACGTGGGTCACAAGAACTCCTTTGCGCGGCGGTTCGGGCCGGCTATCGTCGATGCAGGCAATGTGCCACATTAATGTAGTGGACGCAACATTTAAGTTAAGTGTTCACAACATTTTTAAAAATAAATTGGAGGCCGCGGTGCAAATCCTATTGCGCGGCAATTCCGTATCCGCTACATTGAATTTAAATGTAGCAAATGCAACATGTAAATTAAGTGCGCACTACATTGGGGATTGCGCCCCGGAATGGCGCCCCGGGATGGGGCCGGTGCGAACAAGGTGAACACGATGACCGAACACACAAAAACGGACGGCCTGCCGGGCATGGACGGCCTTCCCCAGGTGCTGGAAAAGGCCAGGCCGCGCAATGAGCGCATGAACAGCGAGAAGATCGAGTGCAACGCCTGCCCGGTGCTGTGCCAGATTTCCGACGGCCGCAGCGGCGCCTGCGACCGCTATGCCAACCACGGCGGCACCCTGGTGCGTGTGGATCCCGTGCTGCTGCTGCGCCGCACCCTGTCGGGTTCGGAGCCGCAGCTGGTCTCCTTTGCGGGGCGTGAAGCCGCGGCGCAACCCGCGCCGCAGGGCGGCGTTGCGGGCGGCCTGCCAGCGGCGGCACCGTCACCGGCCTGGAGCGGCGACCTGTTGCTGGCCGACGAGGTGTTTGTCACCGGCGTCGGTTCGTCGACGACCTACCCCGACTACAAACCCGCGCCCTTCATTGTGTCGTCGAAGGCGGCCGGCGTCGACATGGTCACCGTGGTCACCGAAGGGATCTTCAGCTACTGCAGCTTGAAGGTGAAGATAGACACCGACCGCTTCCTGGGCGCGGAGCAGGCCAATGTGCGCTGCAAGGGCGAAGTGGTCGGCCACGTGACGACGGCCGAATACGGTTCCCAGATGCTGTCGCTGGGCGGCGTGCACCACCTGACCGGCGGCAGCAAGAAGGAAGGCCGCGTGACGGTCGAGATGATGCAGGCGCTGGGCAACAAGCAGGCCGTGGAGTTCACCATCGACGGCGGCTCGCAAATCCTGATCCAGGCGGGCCGCGCGCCCATCGTGAACGGCGTGGAAGAAAAACGCATGCGCGTGGGCTGCGGTTCGGCCACGGTCGGCATCTTTGCCAAGCAGCTGTTCGGCAAGCTCGACGAGGTCGTGGTGGTCGACGACCACATCACCGGCGTGCTGACCGAGCACCAGGCCGGCCGCTGCCTGGACATGCCGCCCTCCGGTATCAAGATGCGCGGGCGCAAGTCGACGCCGGGGCGCTATTTCCAGGTCGCCAATCCCGGTGTGGGCTGGGGCGGCACCGACATCGCCGACCCGCTGTCCATCATCGAAACCTGGGATGCATCCGTGGCCTGGCCGGGCCTGCGCCTGCTGATGACTTCCACCACCGGGGAGCATGCGAGTTGGTATGTGCTCGACGAAGCGCTCAACCCGGTCGAGCAGGAGATGCCGCCCGAAGTGCGCCGCATCGTGGAGCGCATCGGCGAGAACTGCGAACCTTCCCTCTCCACCGTGCTTTTCCTCGGCGGCGCCGGCGGCAGCCTGCGCGCCGGCGTCACCGAAAACCCGGTCCTGCTGACGCGCGCCATCAAGGACGCGCTGGTGAACGTCACCTGCGGCGGCGCGCCGGCCTATATCTGGCCGGGCGGCGGGATCACGGTGATGGCCGACGTCATGCGCATGCCGGACAACAGCTTCGGGACCGTGCCCACGCCGGCCATCGTCGCGCCGATTGAATTCAGCATGAAGCTGGACGACTACCGCGCGCTGGGCGGCCACATGGACCATGTGCGCACGCTGGAGCAGGCGCTGCACCGCGGCGCCTGGCACAACGAAGGCGCGCCCACGGCCCTGGCCTGGGCCGCGCTGCCGGCGGCCAACCCCTGGCCGCTGGCGCGTCCTCCGCTGCTGGGCTGAGGCTTTCCCGCCATGAACGCCCAACGCACGCAACTGCCCGACGGCCGCTGGCATTTCCAGCATGGGCCCATGGACATCGTCATAGGCGCCAACGGCAGCCCGGCGGCGGTGGAGGCGGCGCATGAGCAGGCCTGGCAGCGCTTTGGCGGCATTCTCGGCGAACTGGTGCGCGAGCTGCCTGTGCTGCGGCTGCCCGTGCAAGGGCCGTGTCCGCTGAGCGGCCCGGTGGCGCGGCGCATGTGGCATGCCTGCCGGCCCTACCGGAGCGGCTTCATCACCCCCATGGCCGCGGTGGCCGGCGCGGTGGCGCAGGAGCTGGTTGCCTGCTACGCGGCAAGCGGCATCACGCGGGCCTGGATCAACAACGGCGGCGACATCGCGCTGCACCTCGTGCCTTCGCAGTCGGTGCGCATAGGCCTGTATGCGGATATCGAGCGCCTGGGCGTCGATGAAATCCTGGACGGCGTGCAGACCGACGGGCAGTTCGAGGTCGACAGCGCCCTGCCCGTGCGCGGCGTGGCCACCAGCGGATGGCGCGGCCGCAGCTTCTCACTGGGCATCGCCGACAGCGTGACCGTGCTGGCGCGCACCGCCGCCGAAGCCGACGCGGCCGCGACCGTGATCGCCAACGCGGTGGATGTCGCCGATGCGCGCATCCGGCGCCTGCCTGCCTGCGAATTAAAGGACGACAGCGACCTCGGCGCCATTCCCGTCACGGTGGAGGTGCCGGCGCTGGAGCCCGAGCTGGTGAGCCGCGCGCTGCACGCGGGCCTCAGGCGCGCCCAGACCTTGCGCGCGGCGGGCCTGATCTGGTCGGCGGTGCTGGTGTGCCAGGGCCAGTTCATGACCACCGCCGCCGGCGCTTCGGTGCAAAGCCTGGACAGCCACCGCGGCGGCCGGCAAGCTGGTTCGGTATTTGCTTAATGAAATGAATGGACCTTCAACCATGATAGAAATCAGGCGCATCTTTACGCACGTGGAGCAGATACGGCACGAGTTCGGCCCCGAGGCGCCCACGCCGCTGCTGCGCGGCGCGATTGCCGCGGTGCTGGCCAACCCCTTCGCCGGCCGCTATGAGCCCGACATCCTGCCCATGATGGATGCGCTGCAGCCGGTCGGCATTGACATGGCCCAGCGCCTGCGCGCCGCGATGGACGTCCCGGCGGAGCGCATCGAGGGCTACGGCAAGGGCGCCATCGTCGGCGCGGCCGGGGAGCTTGAGCACGGCGCGCTCTGGCATGTGCCGGGCGGCTATGCCATGCGGGAACTGCTGGGCTGGAAGGGCGACCGCAATGCCTACGCCAAAGGCAAAGCCGAGGAAAAAACCGGGCAGCCCGGCAACGCGCTGTCCATCGTGCCCTCCACCAAAAAAGTGGGCGGACCGGGGACGGCGCTCGATGTGCCGATGACACACGTCAACGCCAGCTATGTGCGCAGCCACTTCGATGCCATCGAAGTGCGCGTGCCGGGCGCGCCCCTGCCCGACGAAATCGTCTTCATCCTCGCGATGAGCACGGGCCCGCGCATCCATGCGCGCGTAGGCGGCCTGGCCGCCAGCGTGATCGCCAAATGGGACGGCCTGCGCTGAGTTCGGCGTGAGCAGCATCCACATACATTGAGACAAGGAAACACCATGAGCGCGAAGATCCGAAAAATCATTGTCCAGGTCGATGAGACGCTGATCGAAATGGGCAAACCCGTCACGCCGCCCACACGCCGGGCGCTGGCCATGGCCGTGATTGAAAACCCCTTTGCCGGGGCCTACGTGGAAAAGCTCGACGCGCTGATCGCCATCGGCGAAGAACTCGGCGGCCTGCTCGGCCAGAAATGCGTGCAGGCCCTGGGCATAGAGCCGGGCCAGGCGCAGAGCTACGGCAAGGCCGCGATTGTGGGCGAGGCCGGCGAGCTCGAACATGCCGCGGCCATCCTGCACCCCAAACTCGGCGCGCCCCTGCGGCAGGCGGTGGAAAAAGGCGCGGCCCTGGTGCCGTCCAGCAAAAAGCGCGGCGGCCTGGGCACGGCCATCGACGTGCCGCTGGGGCACAAGGATGCGGCCTTTGTGCGCAGCCATTTCGACGCCATGGAAGCGCGTGTGGCCGACGCGCCGCGCGCCAATGAAATTGTGGTTGCTGTCGTCGTCACGGACAGTGGCCGGCCACTACCGCGCGTGGGCGGATTGCAGGTCCACGAAATCAAGGGCGAGGACGGGCTGCGCTGACGCGGGGCCTGCCAGCCATCAATCTGATCCACGACAAACAGGAGTATTTATGAAGATGCACCCCAAGATGCTGAGCGCCGTGACCCTGCTGGGTCTGATGGCTTCGATGATGATGACGGCGCGTGCGCAGGACGTCATCAAGATCGGCGAGGTCAACAGCTACAAGGCCCAGCCCGCCTTCCTGGAGCCCTACAAGAAAGGCATGGAGCTGGCCGTCGAAGAACTCAATGCCGCGGGCGGCATCAACGGCAAGAAGGTGCAGCTGTTCATCCGCGACGACAACGCCAATCCCGGTGACGCGGTGCGCGCCGCCGAGGAGCTGGTCTCGCGCGAGAAGGTCGACGTGCTGACGGGCTCCTTCCTCTCCAACATCGGCCTGGCGCTGACCGACTTCGCCAAGCAGAAAAAATTCTTCTTCCTGGCGGCCGAGCCGCTGACGGACAAGATCGTCTGGCAAAACGGCAACCGCTACACCTTCCGCCTGCGCACCTCGACCTATATGCAGGTCGCCATGCTGGTGCCGGAAGCCGTCGCGATGAAGAAAAAACGCTGGGCGGTGGTCTATCCCAACTATGAATACGGCCAGTCCGCCGCGGCCACCTTCAAGACCCTGCTCAAAGCCGCCCAGCCCGATGTGGAATTTGTGGCCGAGCAGGCCCCGCCCCTGGGCAAGGTCGATTCCGGCAGCGTGGTGCAGGCCATGGCCGACGCCAAGCCGGACGCCATCTTCAACGTGCTGTTCGGCGCCGACCTCTCCAAGTTCGTGCGCGAGGGCAACACCCGCGGCCTGTTCCAGGGCCGTGAAGTCGTGAGCCTGCTGACCGGCGAACCCGAGTACCTGGACCCCCTCAAGGAAGAAACGCCCAACGGCTGGGTGGTGACCGGTTATCCCTGGTACGGCATCCAGACGCCCGAGCACAAGGCCTTCTTCCTGGCCTACCACGGCAAATACAAGGACTATCCGCGCCTGGGCTCGGTCGTCGGCTACAGCGCCATCAAGTCCTTGGCCGAAGGCATGAAAAAAGCCAAGTCCACCGACACCGAGAAGCTGATCACGGCCTTCCGCGGCCTGCATGTGAGCACGCCCTTCGGCCCCGTGGTGTTTCGTCCTGAAGACCACCAGTCCACCATGGGCGCCTATGTGGGCCGCACCAAGAATGAAGGCGGCAAGGGCGTGATGGTCGATTACCGCTACATCGACGGCGCCAAGGTCCAGCCCAGCGCCGCCGAAGTCAAGAAGATGCGCGCCGCCGACTAAAAGCACGGGCGCACCGGCCCGCCCGGTGCGCAGGGGCCCCGGGCGCGGCGGATAGGCCGCCGCGCCCGCGGGCTGCCGGTTTCCCGCAAAAAAGGTTTATTCATGAGCTTTTCAGGCTTTATCGTGCAACTGCTCAACGGCCTGGCCGGTGCGTCCTCGCTGTTCCTGGTGGCGGCGGGGCTGTCGCTGATCTTCGGCGTCACGCGCATCGTCAACTTCGCGCACGGCTCTTTTTTTATGGTCGGCATTTATGTCGCCTATTCCCTGGTGGCCGCGCTGGGCAGCACCCTGGGCTTCTGGCCGGCCCTGCTGCTCGCGGCGCTGGCCGTCGGCGTGCTGGGCGCCCTGGTGGAAATCCTGCTGCTACGCCGCATCTACCGCGCGCCTGAGCTGTTCCAGCTGCTGGCCACCTTTGCGCTGGGCCTGGTGATCAAGGACGGCGTGCTCTGGTTCTGGGGCGCTGAAGAGCTGCTGGGCCCGCGCGCGCCCGGCCTGACGGGTTCGGTCTCCATCCTCGGGCGGCAGTTTCCCTCCTACGACATCTTCCTGATCGTGGCCGGCCCCGTCGTGCTGGGCCTGCTCTGGCTGCTGCTCACCAGGACGCGCTGGGGCACGCTGGTGAGGGCCGCCACCCAGGACCGCGAGATGGTGAGCGCGCTCGGCGTCAACCAGGCCTGGCTGTTCACGGCCGTGTTCGCGCTGGGCGCCTTGCTGGCCGGCCTGGGCGGCGCGCTGCAGCTGCCGCGCGAACCCGCCAACCTCGAGATGGACCTCAACATCATTGGCGCCGCCTTTGTGGTGGTCGTGGTGGGCGGCATGGGCTCGATTCCCGGCGCCTATGTGGCGGCGCTGCTGATCGCCGAGCTCAAGGCCATCTGCATCTGGCTGGGCCTGGTCGAGATCGCCGGCATCAGCATTTCCTTTTCCAAGCTGACCCTGGTGGTGGAGTTCCTGGTCATGGCCGTGGTGTTGGTGGCCAGGCCCTGGGGTTTGTTCGGCCGGCCCCAGGCGCCCAGCCGCCATGCGGGCGCGGCGGAGGAACCCCTGCGCCGACCGCAGCGTCTTTATAAGGTCGGCGGTGCGGCCTTGCTGCTGTTGCTGGCCCTGGTGCCCGCGCTCGCGGCGCAATCGCCCTATGTCACCGTGCTGCTGATCGACCTGCTGGTGGCGGTGCTGTTTGCGGCCAGCCTGCACTTCATCATGGGCCCGGCCGGCATGCATTCCTTCGGCCACGCGGCGTATTTCGGCCTGGGCGCTTATGGCGCCGCTTTGCTGGTGCGCAGCCTGAACCTGCCCATGGAGCTGGCGCTGGTCGTGGCGCCCCTGGTGGCGGCGCTGGGGGCTTTTGTCTACGGCTGGTTCTGCGTGCGCCTGTCGGGCGTCTACCTCGCGATGCTGACGTTGGCCTTCGCGCAAATCACCTGGGCCATCTGCTACCAGTGGGACGCCTTCACCGGCGGCAGCAACGGGCTGACCGGCGTCTGGCCGGCCGCCTGGCTGGCCGACAAGCGCGTCTACTACTACCTGACCCTGGTCCTGGTGGTGGGCGCGGTGCTGTTCATGCACCGCATGCTGTATTCGCCCTTCGGCTACGGCATGCGCGCGGCGCGCGATTCGGTGCTGCGCTCGGACGCCATCGGCATGAACGTCAAGCGCATGCAATGGGCGGCCTTTGTGATTGCGGGCGCGTTCGCGGGCCTGGCCGGCGCGCTCTACGCCTTTTCCAAGGGCAGCATTTCGCCCGAGAGCCTGCATGTGGGCAAATCCATCGACGGGCTGGTGATGGTGCTGCTGGGCGGCATCCAGACCCTGGCCGGGCCGGTGGTGGGCGCGGTCACCTTCACCTGGCTGCACGACACCGTGGCGCGCAACACCGACTACTGGCGCGCCATGCTGGGCGCCATCATCCTGATCCTGGTCTTGCTGTTTCCGCAGGGGATCGCGGGCTTTGCCAAACAGCTGCTGGCCAACCGGCGCGGCGCGGCGGGAGAAAAATCATGAGCTTGCTCAAGGTCACGGGCCTGGGGAAATCGTTCGGCGGCGTGCGCGCGGTGGACGGCATCAACTTCGAACTCGCCGCCGGCGAACTGCTGGCCCTGATAGGCCCCAACGGCGCCGGCAAGTCGACCACCTTCAACATGGTGAACGGCCAACTGCGCGCGGACAGCGGCTCCATCCAGCTCGACGCCCAGGAGCTCGTCGGCCTGGCGCCGCGCGACATCTGGCGGCGCGGCGTCAGCCGGACTTTCCAGATCGCCGAGACCTTTTCCTCGCTCACGGTGGTGGAGAACGTGCAGATGACGCTGCTGTCGGCGGACCACAAGATGTTCTCCATGTGGCGCCGCGCGGCGGACCACAAGCGCGATGAAGCGCTGGCCCTGCTCGAGCAGGTCAACATGAAAGCCCAGGCCGACCGGCCCTGCAGCGTGCTGGCCTATGGCGACGTCAAGCGCGTGGAGCTGGCCATGGCCATGGCCAACAACCCCAAGCTGCTGCTCATGGACGAGCCCACCGCGGGCATGGCGCCGCGCGAGCGCAACGAGCTGATGGCCCTGACCAAGCAGCTGGTGCTGGACCGCGGCATGGCGGTGCTGTTCACCGAGCACAGCATGGACGTGGTCTTCGCCTATGCCGACCGCATGATCGTGCTGGCGCGCGGACGGCTGATCGCCGAAGGCAAGCCGCTGGAGATCCGCGATCATCCCAAGGTCCAGGAAGTCTATTTCGGCAGCGGCAAGACCTTCGAGAAAAAAGCCCTGGTAAAGGAAGCAGCCTGATGAGCACCGCGAAGGAAGTCCTGTTGCAGGCCACCGGCTTGTCGGCCTGGTATGGCGCGGCCCAGATCCTGTTCGACGTCGGCCTCAATGTGCGGCGCGGCGAAGTCGTCGCCCTGATGGGGCGCAACGGCGCCGGAAAATCGACCACGCTCAAGACCCTGATCGGCATGCTCGACAAGCGGCGCGGCAGCGTGTCCTTCCTCGGCAAGGACATTTCAAGAAGCGAGCCCCACCATGCGGCCCGCATGGGCCTGGGTTTTGTGCCGGAAGACAGGCGCATCTTCACCGACCTCACGGTGACGGAAAACCTCGAGGTCGGGCGCCAGCCCGCGCGGCGCTGGCCCGACGGCAGCGAAGCGCCGCTGTGGACGCCGCAGCGGCTCTTCACCCTGTTTCCCAACCTCGGTGAAATGCCGGGCCGTGCCGGCGGCCGCATGAGCGGCGGCGAGCAGCAGATGCTCACCGTGGCGCGCACCCTCATGGGCAACCCCTACCTGGTGCTGCTCGACGAACCCTCCGAGGGCGTCGCGCCCGTCATCGTCGAGCAGATGGCCCACATGATTCTGGAGCTCAAGGCCCAGGGGGTCAGCATTCTTTTGTCGGAGCAGAACATGCACTTTGCCGAACTGGTGTCCGACCGGGCCTATGTGCTGGAGAAAGGGCAGATCCGCTACGAAGGCTCCATGGCCGACCTGGCGGCCAACGACGAAGTGCGCCGTGCCTACCTGAGTGTCTAGCTGTCTCCACCACCAGGAATCCTATGAAGCTGATCCTCCATGCACGCCGCCTGGCCCCGGCCCTGCCGGCCCTGAAACTGGCCGCCGCGGGATTCGCCCGCGCGAGAACTTCATCGCGGCCCTGGAAGGCGTGGGCACGCTCGATGTGGGCGACTTCCGCGTGGAATACGGCCCCGGCAACCACAACGGGTCCGGTTTTGTGGAGCTTGAGATGTACACCGCAGCGGGCAGCCTGATCCGATGACCCTGAATGCCGTCACACTGTCCGTCAACCGGGTGGAGCGCACGCTGCCGGTGCCGGCCGGCACCTGCCTGCTGACGGTGCTGCGCAACGACCTCGAACTGAACAGCCCCAAATACGGCTGCGGCCTGGGCGAGTGCGGCGCCTGCACCGTGCTGGTGGACGGTGTTGCCGCGCGTGCCTGCGTGATCCCGGTGGGCGGCGTGGCCGGCCGCGAGATCACCACGCTGGAAGGACTGGGCACGCCTGAGGCGCTGCATCCGGTCCAGCAGGCTTTCATCGAGGCGCAGGCCGCCCAGTGCGGCTACTGCCTGAACGGCATGATCATGATGACGGTGGCCTTGCTGGCGCGCAACCCTTCACCCGGCGAGCATGAGATACGCCGCGAGCTGTCGGGCAACCTCTGCCGCTGCGGTACCCACCTGGAGATCATGCAGGCCGTGCTGCGCGCGGCCGAACTGACCCGGCAAAACATTGCCCAGGGGAAGGCGGCATGACGCGCCGCGCCGACACGCCGCGCACGCGCGCGGATTTCCAGGCGGCCGCCGGTGTGCTGCTGGTCAGCCGCGAACCACCCCCGCCGCCGCCGCCGGCCAAGGGCCAGCCGGCGCTGGTCAGCGGCAACCCGCGCGAAGGCCTTGAAATCCTGGTCGCCGTCTGGGACGACGGCAGCGTGACGGCGCTCAACGGCCATGTGGACCTCGGCACCGGCCTGCGCACGGCGCTGGCCCAGATCGTGGCCGAGGAACTGGACGTCGCGCTGGGGCAGGTCAACATGGTGCTGGGCGACACCACGCGCGCGCCCAACCAGGGCGCGACCATCGCCAGCGCCTCCATCCAGGTACACGCCATTCCCTTGCGCACTGCCGCGGCGCAGGCGCGGGCCTGGCTGCTGGCGCGCGCCGCCGCCGTGCTGCAGGTGGATGCCTCGCTGCTGTCGGTGCGGGACGGGCGCGTGTGCGTCATCGGGCAGGAAAGCCGCGCTGTGGACTACGGCGCTTTGGTGGCGCTGCAGCACACACAGCTTCTGCTGGCGCCGGACACGCCGGTCAAGGCGGCGGCGGACTACCGCATCGTGGGCACCAGCACGCCGCGCGTCGATATCCCGGCCAAGGCCACCGGCGCGCTGACCTTTGTGCACGACATGCGCGTGCCCGGCATGCTGCACGGCCGTGTGGTGCGCCCGCCCTATGCCGGGGCCGACCACGGCGACTTCATCGGCAACACGCTGGAGTCGGTTGATGAATCCTCGATCGCGCACATCCCGGGCATACGCGCCGTGGTGGTGATACGCGATTTTGTCGGCGTGGTGGCCGAGCGCGAGGAGCAGGCCGAGCAGGCGCTGCGCGAGCTGCGCGTCCAGTGGAAATCCTGGCCCGGGCTGCCCAGGCTGGACGACCTCGAGCAGGCGATCCGCAACAACCCGTCCACGCAGCGCAAGCTGGTCGACGAGGGCGACGTCGATGCCGCCATGGCGGGCGCGGCGCAGGCGCTGGCGCGCAACTATGTCTGGCCCTACCAGATGCACGGCTCCATAGGCCCTTCCTGCGCGGTGGCCGACTGGCGGGCGGAGCGCCTGACGGTCTGGGCCGGGACCCAGAACCCCCACGTGCTGCGCGCCGACCTCTCGCGCCTGACCGGCCTGGCCGATGTCGACATAGACGTGATCCGCATGGAGGCCGCCGGCTGCTACGGCCGCAACTGCGCCGACGACGTGGCGGCGGACGCGGCCCTGCTGTCGCGCGCCGCCGGCAGCCCGGTGCGCGTGCAGCTGACCCGCGAGCAGGAACACGCCTGGGAGCCCAAGGGCGCCGCGCAGCTCATGCAGGTCAACGGCGGGCTCAACGAAGACGGCTCGGTTGCGGCCTATGACTTCCAGACCTCCTACCCCTCCAACGGCGCGCCCACGCTGGCGCTGCTGCTGACGCGCACCGTGGAGCCGGTCGCGCAGGCCTTCGAGATGGGCGACCGCACCGCGCGCCCGCCCTACGACTACGGCAACCTGCGCGTGGCCGTCAACGACATGCCGCCCATGCTGCGCGCCTCCTGGCTGCGCGGCGTGTCGGCGCTGCCCAATTCCTTCGCGCACGAATCCTATATCGACGAGCTGGCCACCGCCGCCGGCGTGGACCCGGTCGAGTTTCGCTTGCGCTACCTCAAGGAGCCGCGCGCCGCCGAGCTGGTGCGCGCCACGGCCGAGCGCGCTGGCTGGGTGGCGCATACCGGGCCGCAGCAAGGGCTGGCCGGCGAGGCGGCAGACATCCTGCACGGGCAGGGCTTCGCCTATGCCCGCTACGTGCACAGCAAGTGGCCGGGCTTTGGCGCCGCCTGGGCCGCCTGGGTGGCCGACGTCGAGGTCAACCGCAAGACCGGCGAGGTGCATGTCAGGCGCGTGGTCGTCGGGCATGACGCTGGCACGCTGATCAACCCGGCCGGCGTGCAGCACCAGATCCACGGCAATGTGGTGCAGACCACCAGCCGCGCCCTGACAGAGCAGGTCACGGTGGAGCCGCAAAAAAACACCGTCGTCGGCCTCGAATGGGGCAGCTACCCCATCCTGAATTTCCGCGACGTGCCGGTGATCGAAGTCGTCACCATGGCGCGCCCCGGTGAGCCGCCGCTGGGCGCGGGCGAGTCGTCGTCGGTGCCGGGCACGGCGGCCATCGCCAATGCGATTTTTGACGCCACCGGTGTGCGCTTTCGCCAGCCGCCGTTCACACCCGAGGTGGTGCGCGCGGCGCTCAACCCCGAGCCCGAAAGCCCACCGCCCGCCTTGCCCTTGCCCGAGCGCCGCGCCGTGCGCATGCCTGGAAGTGCCGCATGGCCCAAGGGATTGGGCGCCTGGTCGCGCGCCGGCGCCCTGCTGGCGGGCGTGTTCGGCGTTGTCTGGGCCTTGCTGGGTGGGCGCTCGGTGATTGCGCCCATGACGCCTATGGCACAGTCCGGCGCCTCCATCTACACCGCGGCGACGCTGGAGCGCGGCCGCCAGCTGGCGGCCGCCGGCGACTGCGTGGTCTGCCACACCGCGCCGGGCGGCATTCCCAATGCCGGCGGGCGGTCCATGGACACGCCCTTCGGCAAGATCATCACGACCAACCTCACGCCTGACGTCGAAACAGGCATTGGCAACTGGTCCTTCAGCGCCTTCCAGCGCGCGATGCGCGAAGGCATTTCGCGCGACGGCCGTTACCTGTATCCGGCCTTTCCCTATACCGCCTTCGCCAGGACCAGTGACGAAGACCTGACCGCGCTGTATGCCTACCTGATGGCGCAGCCCGCCGTGCACTCCGCCCATCCAGCGACACGGCTGGATTTTCCTTTCAATGTGCGGCCCCTGATGGCCGGCTGGAACGCGATGTTCCATGACCCCTCGCCCTACAGTGCCGACCCGGCGCGCAGTGCCGAATGGAACCGCGGCGCCTACCTGGTCAACGGCCTGGGGCATTGCGGCGCCTGCCATACGCCGCGCAACGCCTTGGGCGCTGAGCGCGGCGGCCAGGCTTTCCTGGGCGGCGCCACGGTCGACGGCTGGGAGGCGCCCGCGCTCACGGCGCTGTCGCGCGCGCCCGTGCCCTGGACGTCTTCGCAGCTCTACGCCTATCTGCGCAATGGCTATGCGCCGCAGCACGGCATTGCCGCCGGCCCCATGGCACCCGTGGTGAAGGAACTGGCCGTGCTGCCCGATGAAGACATTCGCGCCATGGCCAGCTACCTGGCGTCTTTCAACGAAGCGCTGCCTGAGGCCGAAAGCGCCGAACGCGCGCGGCAGGCGGTGCTGTCCGTCCAGCAGTCCGCCACCAGCCTGCTGGGCCCGGGCCAGCGCCTGTTCAACGGCGCCTGCGCCTCCTGCCACCACGACGGTGACGGCCCCCGCCTGCTTGGCGTGAACGTGCCGTTGGCGCTCAACAGCAATCTGCACAGCGCCCGGCCCGACAACCTGGTGCGCACGATTTTGCAAGGCATCAGCGCGCCCGCCGGCAAGGACATCGGCTTTATGCCGGCCTTCCGCCACAGCCTGGACGACAGCCAGGTCGCGGCGCTGGCCAGTTATATGCGCAGCCGCTATGCGCCGGCCGAACCCGCCTGGCAGGGCCTGCCCGCCACGGTGGCGCGCCTTCGCGCGACGCCGGGCGAGCACTAGGTGTGCTGGCTCGCGGCGCCACCGGCCAGCCACTGCGCCAGCACCTCGGCCGTGTGCTGGCCCAGCAGCGGCGGGGGCCTGTGGTAGCTGACGGGCGAGCCGGAAAGGCGTATGGGGTTGGCCACCAGCGGCACCTCGCCCGCCAGCGGGTGGGGCAGGGCCATGCGCAGGCCGCGGGCTTGCACCTGCGGGTCGGCAAACACTTCGTCGATGCGGTTGATGGGGCCGCAGGGCACACCGGCGGCTTCCAGCGCGGCGATCCAGTCCGCCGAGCTGCGCATCACCGTGGCTTGCCTCAGCAGTGGCAGCAGCACGGCCCGGTGGGCCACGCGCTGCGCATTGCTTGCAAAGCGCGCATCCCGCGCCCATTCGGCATGGCCCGCGACGGCGCAGAAGCGGGCGAACTGCTCGTCGTTGCCGACCGCCAGGATGATGTCGCCGTCCGCGGTCGGGAAGTCCTGGTAGGGCACGATGTTGGGGTGCGCATTGCCCATGCGGCGCGGCAGCTGCCCGCCGGCCAGGTAGTTGGAGGCCTGGTTGGCCAGGCAGGCGACCTGCACGTCCAGCAGCGCCAGGTCGATGTGCTGGCCCAGGCCGGAGCGTTCGCGCTCCGCCAGCGCGGCCTGCACCGCCACCGTCGCATACAGGCCGGTCATGATGTCCGTCAGCGCCACGCCGACCTTTTGCGGGCCGGCGCCCGGCTCGCCGTCCGCGCCGCCGGTCACGCTCATCAGGCCGCCCATGCCCTGGATCAGGAAGTCGTAGCCCGCGCGCGACGCATAAGGCCCGGTCTGCCCGAAGCCGGTGATGGAGCAATACACCAGGCGCGGGTGGCCGTCCTTCAGGCTGGCGTAGTCCAGGCCGTAGCGTTTGAGGCCGCCCACCTTGAAGTTCTCCAGCAGCACGTCGGCCTGGCCGGCCAGCGCCCGCACCTGCGCCTGGCCTTCGGGCGTGGCGATGTCAATGGCGACCGAGCGCTTGTTGCGGTTGGCGCACAGAAAGTAGCTGGCCTCGCCGGTGTCCCGGCCCGAGGCGTCCTTGAGGTAGGGCGGCCCCCAGGCGCGGGTGTCGTCGCCGCCCTGCGGCTTTTCGACCTTGACGACGTCCGCGCCCAGGTCGGCCAGCAGTTGCCCGGCCCAGGGGCCGGCCAGCACGCGCGACAAGTCCAGCACGCGGATGCCGCTGAGCGGTGGCGGGCGCACTGCGGAAGAAGGGGAAGCCATGGGTGGGAATCTCCGGGAAAGAAGCAGTCAATGGGAAAAGCTTAAAGGCGCAAGCCGCCCTTCGCAAACGATGATTCGGCACCCGTGTGTGCCCAAAAAGAATTCCGACAACCTTGCCCGCAGGAAAGCCCACCCCATGCGCCGAAAAATCCCCTCCACCACCGCGCTCGCCTTGTTTGAATCCGCGGCGCGCCACCAGAGCTTCACCCACGCGGCGCAAGAACATTCGGTGACCCAGAGCGCCGTCTGCCGGCAGGTCGCGGGGCTGGAGGATTTCCTGGACGTCAAGCTCTTCAGGCGCACCAAGCGCGGCGTGCTGCTGACGGACGCGGGCATGCACTACGCCCGCCGGGTGCGCGCGCGGCTGGACGACGTGGAGCGCGACACGCTGGAGATGATGGCCAGAGGCGGCACGGGCGGCGTGCTGGAACTGGGTGTGGTTCCCACCTTCGCGGCGAAGTGGCTGCTGCCCAGGCTGGGGGGCTTCCAGCGCCAGCACCCCGAGATCACGGTGCACCTGTCGTCCCGCACACGGCCTTTCCTGTTTGCCGAAACCACGCTGGACGCCGCCATCTGCGCCGGCGAGGCGGGCTGGCCCGGCACACAATCGTCCTTTTTGATGGACGAAAGCATGGTGGCCGTCGGCAGCCCGGCGCTGGTCACGCCCCGGCGCGTGCTCAAGGCCGACGATGTAGAGGGCCTGCCGCTGCTGCAGATGAGCACGCGGCCCTATGCCTGGCGCCAGTGGTTCGCATCCCTGGGGCTCGAAGTTGCCGGCGACATGGCCGGCGCGCGCATGGAGCTGTTTTCGATGGCCGCGCAAGCGGCCGTTCACGGGCAAGGCCTGGCGCTGATCCCGCGCTTCCTGATCGAAGACGACCTGGCGCAGGGCCGCCTGGTGCAGCTGACCCGGCACGAGTTCCTCAGTGACCGCCGTTACTACCTGGTCTGCCCCGAACAGAAGCTGGGCAACAGCATGCTGGCCTTGTTCAGGGCCTGGGTGGAAGCCGAGGCCGCGAAGTACAGGGAATCATCAGGCTGATGGGAGTTTGGCAATCACCTTGATCTCGAACTGAAAGCCATAGAGCCAGGTCACGCCGACGGCCGTCAGCGTGGGGTGGGGTGCCTCGCCCCAGTACTCGGGCACCACCTTCCAGATCGTTTCGAAGGTCGATTGCGGATCGACCATGAAGACGGTCACGTCCACCACGTCCTCGAAGCTGCTGCCCGCCGCTTTCAGGATGGCGTTCAGGTTGTCGAAGGCGAGGCGGACCTGGGTTTGAAGGTCGGGCTCGGGGGAGCCATCCTCGCGGCTGCCGACCTGGCCCGATACAAACAGGAAGCCATTGGACTTCAGCGCCGGTGAATACCGGTTGCGGTCATAAAGCGCCCGGCGCCCGGGCGGAAAAACAACTTCACGTTGTGCCATTCATCTTTCTCCTTGCAAATAGGCCGAAACCGGCCTGTGGTTGACGATGAAGACACTGTAGGGCGCAGTGCCTTCCCGATAAACAGGCAAGCCTGTCCATCACTGTTCGTAAAATCCAAACAATCACCCAAGCCGGGAAAGCACGGGAAGCACAGATGGACCGTTTCGACGCAATGCAGGCCTTCGCGCGCGTGGTGGAAGCGGGCAGCTTCACCAGGGCGGCAGAGACTTTGCACATGAGCAAGACCAGCGTGACCCAGCTGGTGCAGCAGCTCGAGGCGCGGCTGCGCGTGCGGCTGCTGAACCGCACCACACGCCAGGTCAGGCTCACCGCCGACGGCGCGGCCTATTACGAACGTGTGTTGCGCGTGCTGGCCGATGTGGACGATGCCGAGACCAGCCTGTCCAGCGCCTCGGCCTCGCCCAGGGGCCGGCTGCGGGTCGATGTGCCCAGCCCGCTGGCCCGCATGATTCTGGTGCCGGCCCTGCCGGACTTTCATGCGCGCTACCCCGAGATCCAGCTCGACATGGGCGTCAGCGACCGCGTGGTCGACGTGATAGGCGACAACGTGGACTGCGTGGTGCGCGGCGGCGAGCTCACCGACCAGTCGCTGGTGGCCCGCCGCGTGGCCGACCTGCAGCTGGGGGTGTATGCCGCGCCCGGCTACCTGGACCGCGTCGGCACGCCCTCGCACCCGCGTGAGCTGGAGGGAACGCTGCACCACATCGTGGGTTTTCTGTGGGCGCGCACCGGCAAGGCCTTTCCCTATGCCATGCACCGCGGCGAAGAGAGCCTCAAGGTGCAGGGCCGCCACCTGTTCGCTTTTGACGACGGCAACGCCTACCTCGCGGCCGGCCTGGCCGGCCTGGGCGTGCTGTGGCTGCCGGACTATATGGCCGGGGCGCATGTGGACAGCGGCGAGCTGCTGCCGCTGTTCCAGGACTGGCGCCTGGACCCCATGCCGCTGTATGTGGCCTTTCCGCCGAACCGCCATGTCAGCGCCAAGCTGCGGGTGTTTATCGAGTGGGTGGCCGAGTTGATGGCGCGGCATGCGCCTGTCGGCGGCCCGCTTGATCGCAAGGAACGGGCGAGTCCAGCCCCACGGCCGCGCAGGTCGCGAAAGACCTCCTAGCCCTGGCGACATTCAATTCAAGGAGTATTCAACATGGACATTCTTCGCGAGGCCCTGCTTTGCGCGCGCGCGGGCCGCTGGGATGAGGCGCACACCCTGGTGCAAAGCGACGAGTCACAGACGGCCGCCTGGCTGCACGGCATCCTGCATGTCCAGGAGGGCGACCTGGGCAACGCCGCCTACTGGTACGGCCGGGCCAAGCGGGATTTCGGCGGGCGCGGGACCGTGGATGAAGAGCTGGCGCGCTTTGAGGCCGGGTTGCCCTCCTAAGCGCTTCGTCCCCCAGGCGTTTTACAGGCCCGGCTATTGCTTCTGCCGGTAAACGTACAAGGCCGCAAAGGCGGTGAAGACGCCGATGATGGCGACGATCACCATAAAGCCGTGCGGGTGCTGGGCCAGCGGCACGCCGCCCACGTTCATGCCCAGCAGGCCGGCCACGATGTTGATGGGCAGGGCCAGCACCGTCACCATGGTCAGGGTGAAGACGCTGCGGTTGGTTTCCTCGCTGACCTGGGCGGCGATCTCTTCCTGCAGCAGCTTGATGCGCTCCTTGAGCTCCGACAGGTCGCGTATGGTCAATGAAAACTCCTCGGTGGCCTGGCGCAGCTCCTCGAGGTCGCCCTCGCTGACCCAGGGCGGCGGCAGGCGCAGCAGGCGGAACAGCGCGCCCGGCTCGGGCGCCAGCAGGCGCTGCAGCCGCACCAGCACACGGCGCAGCTTGCCCAGGTCGGCGCGGCGGTTGTGCAGCCGGCCCACCAGGAATTTGTCTTCCACCACGTCGACCTGCACCGTCGCATCGCGCACGATGCGCACCAGCACGTCGCCCTGCTCGCGCAGCAAGTGGTTAAGGAAGGACACCGAAGACGCCAGCGGCTTCTTGCCGTTCTTCACCGCGTCGCGCAGCCGGTCTATGGAGCGCAGCGGGTGCGAGCGCGCGCTCAGCGCCATGTGCGGCCCCACGTTGAGCCACAGGCTGGCCATCTCGGCCGGGTCGAAGGCGAATTCGTAGGCCACGTCGTTGACCACGGCGATCAAGGTGTCGTGGGCGTCCTCGATGCGCGTGGAGCGCGAGCCCTCGTGCAGTGCCTCAAAAAACTCCGGCACCGGGTTCAGGTGCTTGCGTATGCTGGCCTCGGCCACCGCATCGCTGAGGTTGAAGTGCAGCCAGACAAAATCCGACTTGCCCTTGGGCTCGCCATTCTTGAGCCAGGCCGCCGCCTCCATCAGGTCCACAGGCACGCCGGGCGCGCCGTTTTCAAAGCGGTAACCGCAGAGCAGGCCGGTCTTGTCGGCGCCGTAAGTGATGTCCATTCAGGGAGGGGCGTGAAGCTGGCAGTAGGGCAGGGGAGCTTGGGGCTCAGATTCTGAAAGAGGTCCCACAGTGTGTAGCCCCTTCATGACGGTTCGGTGACAACCAAGCCAAGCCAGGGCGCGAGTCCGGGCCCATCCACCTCTATGTCATAAAGAGGTCATTTTTGGCGGCTCCAATGTAAACGATTACATGAGGAGTGCGAGTGAGCATTCAGGCAGTGGCGGAACAGGCGGGCGTGTCGGTGGCAACGGTGTCACGGGTGTTTAATGCGCCCGGCAAGGTCAGCCCCGAAACCCGTGCGCTGGTCGAAAAAGCCGCACGTGAACGCGGCTACCTGCCCAATGCCAGCGCGCGCTCCCTGCGCACCCAGCGCAGCCGCGTGCTCGGTGTGGTGCTGCCCACCTTGCTCAATCCGGTGTTTGCCGAATGCCTGGAAGGTATCGCGCGCGCGGCCACGCGCGCCGGCTATGCCATCCTGCCGCTGACCACCAACTACCGGCTTGAAGAGGAAGAGCAGGCCGTCAACCTGCTGCTGGCCGGCCGCGCCGACGCCATGATCCTGGTGGTCTCCAGCCCTGAGACCTCCGCCGCGCTGCAGCGGCTGGGCGCCGCGCAATTGCCTTATGTGCTGGCCTACAACCGCCACCCCGCCCACCCCTGCGTGTCGGTGGACAGCGAGCAGGCGGTCGCGGCGCTGGTGGCGCGGCTCGCGGCCCTGGGCCATACGCGCATCGCCATGGTCAGCGGCCAGCTCAGCGCCTCCGACCGCGCCCAGCAGCGCCGCCGCGGTTTTCTGCAGGGCATGGCGGCGGCCGGCCTGGCCAACCCGCGGGTGCTGGAAGTGCCTTTTGTGGAAACCGCTGTCAGCGACATCACGGCCCTGTTGGTGCGCGAGCCGCAGCCCAGCGCGCTGGTTTGCTCCAACGATTTGCTGGCCATACGCAGCCTGCGCGCGGCGCACCTGGCCGGGCTCTCGGTGCCGCGCGACCTGAGCGTGGTGGGTTTTGACGGCATCGCGCTCGGCGAGGACCTGCGGCCCATGCTGAGCACCATCACCCAGCCCAATGCCGACATAGGCCGCTGCAGCGTCGAGCTGCTGGTGCAGGCGCTGGCCGGCGGTGCCGCCCTGACACCCGATAGCAGCCTGTCGCTGGCCCACGGTTTTCGCGAAGGCGAATCCTGCGCCGCGCCCTCAGTCAACCCCTAGTCCCCTCACTCTCACTTCATCCACAACGGAGTTCTTATGAAAACATCTTTGCAACGACTCGCCCACGCCGCCGTGCTGGCGCTGGGCCTGGCCGCCGGCGCCAACGCGCTGGCCCAGACCGCCATCTGCTACAACTGCCCGCCCGAATGGGCCGACTGGGGCACGCAGCTCAAAGCCATCAAGGCCAAGACCGGCGTCACCGTGCCGCCCGACAACAAAAATTCCGGCCAGTCGCTCGCGCAGATGATGGCCGAAAAAACCAACCCCGTGGCCGACGTGACCTACCTGGGCGTGACCTTCGCCATCCAGGCGCAAAAAGACGGCGTGGTCGGCACTTACAAGCCCGCCGCCTGGAGCGAGATTCCCGACGGCCTCAAGGACCCGCAAGGCCACTGGTTCACCATCCACTCCGGCACCTTGGGTTTTATGGTCAACGTCGATGCGCTCAAGGGCAAGCCGGTGCCGCGTTCCTGGGCCGACCTGCTCAAGCCCGAGTACAAAGGCCTGGTCGGCTACCTCGACCCGGCCTCGGCCTTTGTCGGTTATGTAGGCGCGGTCGCCGTCAACCAGGCGCGCGGCGGCACACTGGACAACTTCACGCCCGGCATCGAGTACTTCAAGGCGCTGCAGAAGAACGAACCCATAGTCCCCAAGCAGACCTCGTATGCGCGCATGCTGTCCGGTGAGATCGCCATCCTGCTGGACTACGACTTCAACGCCTACCGCGCCAAATACAAGGACAAGGCCAACGTCGAGTTTGTGATCCCGGCCGAAGGCACCATCGTCGTCCCCTATGTCATGAGCCTGGTGGCCAAGGCGCCCAATGCCGACAACGGCAAGAAGGTGCTGGACTTTGTGCTGTCCGACGAAGGCCAGGCCATCTGGGCCAATGCCTACCTGCGCCCGGTGCGCGCCAGCGCGATCTCCAAGGAAGCCCAGTCGCGCTTCCTGCCGGCCAGCGAATACGCGCGCGCCAAGAGCGTGGACTACGCGCGCATGGCCGCCGTGCAAAAAGGCTTTTCCGACCGCTACCTGAAAGAAGCCCAGTAAGAGAAGCCCAGTAAACCGGCCTGGTAACGAGAGCAGCCATGAGTTCCTCCACCTTCGCGCCCCCGCGCCTGCTGCTGGCCTGCGCGGCGCCGGCAGCCGCTTTCTTCGCGGCCTTCTGGCTTTTGCCGGCGGTGCAGCTGCTGGCCTTGCCCGGCAAGCTGGGGTGGGGGACTTATTTTGTCGTGCTGACAAACACCCGCTACCTGCAAAGCCTGCTGCAAACCCTGGGCCTGTCGCTGGCGGTGACGCTGGCCACGCTGGTGCTGGGCGGGCTGGTGGGCATCACGCTGGCGCGCGCGCGCTTCGCGGGGCGCAAGCTGCTGCTCTCGCTGCTGGCCTTGCCGCTGTCTTTTCCGGGCGTCATCATCGGCTTCTTCATCATCCTGCTGGGCGGGCGCCAGGGCCTGGTGGCCGACCTTGCCGATGCGCTGGGCCTGGGCCGCGTCACCTTTGCCTACGGCCTGGCCGGGCTGTTTTTCGGCTACCTGTATTTTTCGCTGCCGCGCGCCATCGTGAGCTACACCGCCGCGGCCGCCGCCATGGACTTCCCGCTCGAAGAGGCCGCGCGCTCGCTGGGCGCCTCGCGCTGGCGTGTGGTGCGCGACGTCTGGCTGCCCGAGCTTGCGCCCACCACCCTGGCCTGCGGCGCGATTGTGTTCGCCACCGCCATGGGCGCTTTCGGCACGGCCTTCACCCTGGCCAGCAAGTTCGAGGTGCTGCCCATCACGATTTACAACGAGTTCACCAACTACGCCAACTTCGCGCTGGCCGCCAGCCTGTCCATCACGCTGGGCCTGATCACCTGGCTGGTGCTGTTTCTTTCGCGCCGCGCCGCCGGCCCGGCCGCGGCGGGGGCTTGACGCCATGAAAACCCCTCGCCAGGTTTCCCTGCCGCTTGTGCTGCTGACGGCGCTGGTCGCCGTGTTCATGCTCGCGCCCATCGCGCTCTCGGTGCTCGCCGGGCTGGTCAACAACTACAGCGCCGGCCTTAAAAGCGGCCTCACGCTGCGCTGGCTGGGCGAGGTGTGGGAGCTCTACGGCGGCACCGTCGCCGCCTCGCTGCTGCTGGCCCTGCTGTGCGTGCTGGGCAATTTGTTCATAGGCATTCCCTGCGCCTATGCGCTGGCGCGCAGCCGGTCGCGCATCGCCCGGGTGTTTGAGGAGCTGCTCACGCTGCCGGTGGCCGTGCCCGGCCTGGCCACCGCGCTGGCGCTGATCCTGGCCTATGGGCAGATCAGCGGCTTCCGGCAAAGTTATGCCTTTGTTCTGGTGGGCCACATGGTGTTCACCTTGCCCTTTATGGTGCGCACCGTGTCCTCGGCCTTCCAGCGGCCCGAGCTGTATTCATTGGAAGAAGCCGCGCGCACCCTGGGCGCCGGCTTCGCGCAGCGCTTTATGGGCGTGCTGCTGCCGGCCGTGCTGCCCGCCATCGTGGCCGGCTGCCTGATGGTGTTCACGCTCTCGGTCGGCGAGTTCAACCTGACCTGGATGCTGCACACGCCGCTCACGCGCACGCTGCCCGTGGGCCTGGCCGACAGCTATGCCTCCATGCGGCTGGAAATCGGCTCGGCCTACACCCTTGTCTTTCTTCTTGTCATCCTCCCCGTGCTGTGGGGCCTGCAGGCCGCCGGCACCCTGATTGAAAAACACCATGGACGTTGAACGCACACGCGTGGACATCACCCGCGTAGATATTTTCCACTGCGCCAAAACCTATGCCGACGGCACGCGCGGCCTGCAAGCCACCTCGCTCTCGGTGGAACCCGGCGAGGTGCTGGCCCTGCTGGGCCCCTCCGGTTGCGGCAAGACCACGCTGCTGCGCCTGGTCGCCGGGCTCGAAGTGCCCGACGCCGGCAGCCGCATCTTGTTTGGCGACACCGACGTCACCCACCTGCCGGTGGAGCGGCGCGGCATAGGCATGGTGTTCCAGCACTATGCGCTGTTCCCGCAGATGAGCGTCGAAGCCAACATCGCCTACGGCCTGCGCGTGCGCGGTGTGGACGAAGCCGAGAAGCGCCGCGTGGTCGGCGAACTCATAGATCTGGTGCGCCTGAACGGCCTCGAGACAAAACGCCCGGCCGAGCTCTCGGGCGGCCAGCGCCAGCGTGTGGCCCTGGCCCGCGCCGTGGCCGTGCGCCCGCGCGTGCTGCTGCTCGACGAGCCGCTGACCGCACTCGATGCCAAGCTCAAGGAATCGGTGCGCGATGAACTCGCCGAGCTGCTGCGCCGCCTGCACATCACCGCCATCCACGTCACCCACGACCAGCAGGAAGCGCTGGCCATTGCCGACAGGCTGGCCGTGATGCAGGCCGGCCGCATTGTGCAGGTCGGCCGCGGCGAAGCGCTGTACCGCACGCCCGAGCATCCATTTGTCGCGAGCTTTCTGGGCCGCGTCAATCGGCTGGAGCGCGACGAGGCCGCGCGCGCCGCCCATGTCGTCAGGCTGGGCGACATGGACATCGCCTGCCCGCCCGCCTGGCAGGCACAGGACAGTGTGCTGGTGCGGCCCGAAGACATCGAGGTCGGCGAAGTCACCGCCGGCTGGAGCGATGCCGTGGTGTCGCAGCGCGTCTTCCTGGGCGACCGCATACAGCTCAAGCTCTTGCTGCCCGGCCAGGCCAGCCTCAATGCCGAAGTCGGGCGCGACCACCCCGCCTGTATGGGCGACGCCGTCGGCATACGCATACAGCCGCAGCATCTCATGCCCGGCAGCGAACTCTCACCTACATCCTTATGACCACCTCACTGCTGCAACTCTCAGACCTGCACATACGCGAACCAGGCCGCCTGGCTTATGGCCGCATCAACACCGCGCCCTACCTCGCGCGGGCGGTTGCCTCCATACTCGCGCTGCCGCAACAGCCCGATGCCGTCGTCATCACCGGCGACCTCACCGACTTCGGCCGCGCGGCCGAATACGCGCATCTGCGCGAGCTGCTCACGCCCCTGGCCATGCCGGTCTACCTGATGCCCGGCAACCATGACGAGCGCGCGCAGCTGCGGTCAAGTTTTCCCGATCACGCCTACCTTCGAAGTGATGGCTTTGTGCAATACAGCATCGCCATAGGCGGCCTGCAGCTGATCGCCCTGGACACCGTGGTGCCCGGCGCCAGCGAAGGCAGCCTGTGCGAACACAGGCTGGCCTGGCTGGCCCGCGAGCTTGAGGCCCATCGCGGCCGGCCCGTGGTGATTGCCATGCACCACCCGCCCTTCCAGACCCTGATAGGCCATATGGACGACATAGGCCTGCTCAGCGGCGCGGCCGAGCTCGAGGCACTGGTCAGCCGCTACCCGAATGTCGAGCGCATCATCTGCGGCCATTTGCACCGCGCCATCCAGGTGCGCTTTGGCGGCACTCTCGCGGCCACCGTGCCTTCACCGGCCCACCAGGTGCGGCTGGACCTCGCGCCCGACGCCGCCTCGGCCTGGATGCTGGAGCCGCCCGGCTTTGGCCTGCATGTGCTGCCGGAGGGCGGGCGCCTGGTCAGCCATACCGTTGCGAGCGGCGAGTACGAAGGCCCTTTCCCTTTTCATGAAGGCTCGGTGTTGATCGACTAATGCTGGAGCTATGGCGAGGGTCGTAATAAAAGAGTTATCCGCAGATTTCGCAGATTTACGCAGATAAAGACAAAGCGTGATGCGGGAATGGGGACAAATCCCTTCTCTTCAATCTGTGTAAATCTGCGAAATCTGCGGATATGAATTGACTTGCGACGGCGCAAAAAAGCTTCCCGGCCTCACGCTTTTGGCGTCCGCTCCTACCCGGCCGGCGGATGGACCCCTCCAGAATGCCAGGCCATGCGAACACGTTTTTCCCCCTGGCTCACGGGCCTCGTGGCCTTTGTCGCGGCGCTGGCCGCCGTCCTGCTGGCCCTTAATTTTTCCGCCGGTGAGAAGAAAGTCCGGCAGCAGCTGGTGCGCGAGTACAGCGTGGCGGACCCGCAGTTCCACCGCGCCATGGGCAGCCTGCTGAGCCCCGGCATTGTGGGCGGCAACCAGGTGGTGGAGCTGCTCAACGGCGACCAGATCTTCCCCGCCATGCTGGGTGACATCAAGGCCGCCAAAGCCACCATCAACTTCGAGACCTATATCTATTGGTCGGGCGCCATCGGCAAGCAGTTTGCCGACGCCTTGTCCGAGCGCGCCAAGGCCGGCGTCAAGGTTCACATCCTGCTCGACTGGGTTGGGAGCGCCAAGATGGACGAAGCCCTGCTCAACGAAATGAAGGAATCAGGCGTCGACGTGCGCAAGTTCCACAAACCCGCCTGGTACAACTTCGCCAAACTCAACAATCGCACGCATCGCAAGCTGCTGGTGGTGGACGGCCGGGTGGGCTTCACCGGCGGCGTGGGCATCGCCCCGAAATGGACGGGCGCCGGCCAGGACCCCGAGCACTGGCGCGACTCGCACTACCGGGTCGAGGGCCCGGTGGTCGCGCAGATGCAGTCCACCTTCCTCGACAACTGGCTCAAGGCCAGCGGCCAGGTCCTGCACGGGCAGGCCTACTTTCCCGAGCTCAAGCCCGTGGGCGACATGCCGGCCCAGATGTTCTCCAGCTCGCCCACCAGCGGCAGCGAGAACGTGGAGCTGATGTACCATCTGGCCCTCACGGCGGCCAGCAAAACCATAGACCTTTCCATGGCCTACTTTGTGCCCGATGAGATCAGCATGGGCATCCTGCTCGACGCCATGCGGCGCGGCGTGAAGCTACGCCTGATCACGCCCGGCGAGATCACCGACACCGAAACCGTGCGCGCCGCCTCGCGCGCCACCTGGGGCGCACTGCTGGCGGCCGGCGCCGAGATTTATGAGTTCCAGCCCAGCATGTACCACTGCAAGGTCATGATCGTCGACGGCTTGATGGTGTCGGTAGGCTCCACCAATTTCGACAGCCGCTCTTTCCGCCTCAACGACGAGGCCAACCTCAATATCTACGACGCCGCCTTTGCCGCGCGGCAGACGGAGGTGTTTGAGCAGGACCTCAAGAAGTCCCGGCGCGTGACGATCGAAGAATGGGCGAACCGTCCGCTGAGCGAGAAGTTCAATGAAAAGCTGGCGTCGCTGTTGAATTCGCAGCTTTAGGGCGTGTTGTGTGCATGTCATCGAAGGTCTTCATCTGGGCAAATCTGCGTAATCTGCAGATAAATTTCTATCCACAGATTTCGCAGATTTACGCAGATTGAAAACAAAAAGTCTGCGACCCTGGGTGCATAAATTGCGTCAGCCGACCATAAGCCTGGGCCGACGGGCTGGCCAGGTGACGTCCTACATGGTGCCTTGTGCCACACGCGGATGCTCGATCTTCGCTTTGCTGGTTTAATCACAAAGGTGACCTCCCATGAACAACCCCGACCGCCTCACCGTATCCCGGCGAGGTGTGCTGATCGCTGGCGCCGCCTCGGCGGCCGCCGGCTCACTACACACTGAAACCATGGCCGCACCTGTATCCCCCCAACCTGCCGCTGGCGCCGTGCCCACGGCCCGCGTCACCCTCGAAGTGAACGGCCAGGCGCACACGCTGGACCTCGACACCCGCACCACGCTGCTCGACGCCCTGCGTGAACACCTGCACCTGACCGGTACCAAAAAAGGCTGCGACCACGGCCAGTGCGGCGCCTGCACCGTGCTGCTGGACGGCGAACGCATCAATGCCTGCCTCACGCTGGCCGTGATGCACGAGGGCACGAAAGTCACCACCATAGAAGGCCTGGGCACACCGCACAGCCTGCACCCTATGCAGGCCGCGTTTGTCAAACACGACGGCTACCAGTGCGGCTACTGCACGCCGGGGCAGATCTGCTCGGCCGTAGGCGCGCTCGACGAAATGCGCCGCGGCATTCCCAGCCATGTGAGCGCCGACCTCAACACCCGCCCCCTGCTGTCGCCCGATGAACTGCGCGAACGCATGAGCGGCAACCTCTGCCGCTGCGGCGCCTATTCCAATATCGTCGAGGCCATCACTGAAGTTGCAGGGAGGGCGGCATGAAACCTTTCAGCTATGAACGCGCCGGCAGCCCGGCCGAGGCCGCGGCCGCCGTCATGCGCCACCCCGGCGCCAAATTCATCGCGGGCGGCACCAACCTGCTGGATCTCATGAAGCTGCAGATCGAGGCGCCCACGCACCTGGTCGACGTCAACGGCCTGGCGCTCAACAAGATAGAAGCCACGCCCGAAGGCGGGCTGCGCATAGGCGCTCTGGTGCGCAACACCGCGCTGGCCGCCGACGAGCGCGTGCGGCGCGACTACGGCGTGCTCGCGCGCGCGGTGCTGGCCGGCGCTTCGGCCCAGCTGCGCAACAAGGCCACCACCGCCGGCAACCTGCTGCAGCGCACGCGCTGCCCTTATTTTTACGACACCGACCAGCCCTGCAACAAGCGCCAGCCCGGCAGCGGCTGCAGCGCCCTGGGCGGCCACACGCGCCAGCATGCGGTGCTGGGCGCCAGCCAGGCCTGCATCGCCACCCACCCCAGCGACATGGCCGTGGCCCTGCGTGTGCTCGACGCCACGGTGGAGACCGTCAAGCCCGACGGCGCGAAACGTGTGATCCCGATTGCCGACTTCCATCGCCTGCCCGGCGACACGCCGCATGTGGAGACGGCGCTGCAGCCCGGCGAGCTCGTCACCTCGGTCAGCCTGCCCAGGCCGGCGGGCGGCACGCACATCTACCGCAAGGTGCGCGACCGCGCGTCTTACGCCTTCGCGCTGGTCTCGGTCGCGGCCGTTGTGCAGCCTGACGGCTCGGGCCGTGTCGCCCTGGGCGGCGTGGCGCACAAGCCCTGGCGCGACGATGCGGCCGATGCCGCCTTGCCGCAGGGCGCCAAAGCCGCGGCGGCGCACCTGCTCGCCGGCGCCACCACCACCGAAGACAACGCCTTCAAACTGCCACTGGTGGAGCGCACCCTCGCCGCCGTGCTGGCCCAGGCCAGGAGCGCCGCATGAAATTCGATACCCCCGCCACCAGCAACCCGATTGACCAGCTCAAGGTCATAGGCAAACCCACGGACCGCATAGACGGCCCGCTCAAGACGACCGGCGGCGCGCCCTATGCCTATGAGCGCCACGACGCCGTGCCGGATCCGGCCTATGGTTATATCGTCGGCGCCGGCATCGCCAAGGGCCGCATCGCCTCCATGGATTTGGACGCCGCGCGCGCCGCGCCCGGTGTGCTGGCCGTCGTCACCGCGCGCAACGCCGGCAAGCTCGGCAAGGGCAAGTTCAACACCGCCAAACTGCTGGGCGGGCCCGAGATAGACCACTACCACCAGGCCCTCGCGCTGGTGGTGGCCAACACCTTTGAACAGGCGCGCGCCGCCGCGCAGCTGGTGCGCATAGCATACGAACGCGCGCCGGGCAAGTTCGACCTCGCCGCGCAAAAAGAAACCGCGCCGCTGGCCAAGCCTTCCGATTTCGCCGGGCCGTCCGAGACCCAGGTCGGTGACTTTGCGGGTGCTTTTGCCACGGCGCCCGTGCAGCTGGACGCCAGCTACAGCACACCCGACCAGTCGCACGCCATGATGGAGCCTCACGCCACCACCGCCGCCTGGCAGGGCGACAAGCTCACGCTCTGGACGGCCAACCAGATGATCGACTGGAGCGTGGGCGACATGGCTGCAACGCTGGGCATCCCCAAATCCCATGTGCGCCTGGTCTCGCCCTTTATCGGCGGCGGTTTCGGCGGCAAGCTCTGGGTGCGCGCCGATGCGCTGCTGGCCGCCCTGGGCGCGCGCGCGGCGGGGCGGCCCGTCAAGGTGGCGCTGCAGCGCCCGCTGATGATCAACAACACCACACACAGGCCGGCCACCCTGCAGCGCATACGCCTGGGCGCGGGCCGCGACGCCAAGCTCACCGCCATAGGCCATGAATGCTGGTCCGGCGACCTGCCCGAAGGCCAGCCCGAAACCTCGGCCAACCAGACCCGTTTGCTGTATGCCGGCGCCAACCGCTTCACCGCCACACGCCTGGCCGTGCTGGACTTGCCCGAAGGCAACGCCATGCGCGCACCCGGCGAGGCGCCCGGCTTGATGGCCCTGGAAATCGCCATGGACGAGATGGCCGAAAAACTCGGCCTGGACCCGATTGAATTCCGCGCGCTCAACGACACCCAGGTCGACCCGGAACAGGCCGGGCGGCCTTTTTCGCAGCGCCGGTTGATTGAATGCCTGCACCTGGGCGCCGAACAATTCGGCTGGAATCGGCGCCAGGCCCAGCCCGCCCAAGTGCGCGACGGCCGCTGGCTGGTCGGCATGGGCGTGGCCGCGGCCTTTCGCAACAACCTGCTCATGAAGTCAGCCGCGCGCGTGCGGCTCGACAACACCGGTGTGGTCACGGTGGAAACCGACATGACCGACATAGGCACGGGCACTTACACCATCATCGCGCAGACCGCCGCCGAGGTCATGGGCCTGCCGCTGGACAAAGTGCAGGTGCGCCTGGGCGATTCGGACTTCCCCGTCTCCTGCGGCTCAGGCGGGCAGTGGGGCGCCAACAGCTCCACCGCCGGCGTGTACGCGGCCTGCATGAAGCTGCGCGAAACCATTGCCACCCGCGCCGGCTTCACGCCACTGGGGGCTGTTTTTGAAGACGGCATGGTCCGCGCCGGCGACCGCGCCGTGCCGCTTGCCCAAGTCGCCCAGGAGGCCGGTGACAAGGGCCTGGTCGCCGAAGACTTCATGGAATACGGCGACCTCGGCAAAAAATACCAGCAGTCCACCTTCGGCGCGCATTTCGTCGAAGTCGGCGTCGACGCCGCCACCGGCGAAATCCGCGTGCGCCGCATGCTCGCCGTCTGCGCCGCAGGCCGCATCCTGAATCCCAAGGCCGCACGCAGCCAGGTCATAGGCGCCATGACCATGGGCGTGGGGGCGGCACTGATGGAAGCACTTGTGGTCGACAAGCGCCACGGCTTTTTTGTGAACCACGACCTCGCAGGGTATGAGGTGCCGGTGCATGCCGACATCCCGCATCAGGAGGTGATCTTTCTTGATGAGACTGATCCGGTGTCTTCGCCTATGAAGGCCAAAGGGGTAGGGGAGCTGGGGATTTGTGGGATTGCTGCCGCCGTCGCCAATGCGGTTTACAACGCGACTGGGGTGCGGGTGAGGGACTATCCCATCACGCTGGATAAGTTGCTGGATCGGTTGCCGATGGTGGTTTGAGGAGCTGCCGGCAATTCCCCCATCAACGAAGTCTTTGCCTGCATGACGGCCATAGCCACGCCGGTACTTTCCCCCACGGACGCAATCGGCGTGGTCATGATTGCGGGCCGCTGGTGCGCTTGATCGAGGCGCGGATGGAGGCGTTAGCTGAAGCCTTGAAGGCTACGGTCGAGGAGACTCGGGTGGCCAGTGGGGCCTCGGGATGTTTAAGAAGAGGGTGCAGGGGAATTTGGGAAAATATTAACAGGCTATGACTATGTGCTTCCTCTGTCAGAATACAAGCGATTCAGACATTCAAGGGCGACATGGCATCAGATCTCGTAGCAGTTGAAAGCCGCCTGTGGGCAGCAGCCGACCAATTATGGGCCAACACTGGCCTCAAACCTTCCGAATTTTCGACGCCCGTTCTGGGTTTGATATTTCTTCGATATGCCGACAAGCGCTTTAGTGAAGCCTGCGAAGCGCTTGAAACTAAAGGTATTCCTGTCGACGAACGCGAGCCGATCGATTACCAAGCCGAAGGCGTAGTGTTCCTGCCGGAAGAGGCCCGATTCTCCTACTTGATCGAACTTACCGAAGGGGCTAATCTTGGCAGAGCCTTAGGAACAGCTATGGCGTTGGTCGAAGAGCACAACCCTGAGTTAAGGGGCGTGCTTCCGCGTGGGTACAACTTACTGCCGAATGCTACGCTGGTGGAACTGCTGCGTCTACTGGCTCCGTTAGACTTGAAAGGCGATGCTTTCGGAAAAGTGTATGAGTACTTTCTAGGCAACTTCGCGCTGAAAGAAGGTCAGAAAGGCGGCGTGTTCTACACGCCTACCAGCATCGTGCGGTTAATCGTCGAAATCTTGCAACCATTCCATGGCCGAATTTTTGATCCTGCTTGCGGCTCAGGGGGGATGTTCGTGCAGTCGGCGGAGTTCGTGCAACGCCATCAAAAGAACCCCACCCGTGAACTTACCGTGTTCGGTACCGAGAAGGCCAGCGATACTGTCAAACTGGCCAAAATGAATCTTGCGGTGCACGGCCTGTCTGGTGACGTGCGTGAGGCTAACACCTACTATGAAGATCCGCATAAAGCCCTTGGCCGATTCGATTTCGTGATGGCCAACCCGCCATTCAACGTCTCCGGAGTGGACAAGGATCGGTTAAAAGACGACAGTCGCTTTGCATTAGGCCTTCCAAATACGGATAACGCCAACTATCTGTGGATTCAACTTTTCGCAGCGAGTCTTAACGAAAATGGTCGCGCAGGCTTCGTGATGGCCAATTCGGCCGGTGACGCGCGTGGTAGCGAACTGGAGATTCGCAAGAAACTCATCCAAAGCGGTGCAGTGGATGTGATTGTTGGAATTGGCCCCAATTTTTTCTATACGGTTACTCTGCCTTGCACGCTGTGGTTCTTCGACCGAGCCAAGACGCGTGGACGACGGAAAGACAAAGTACTGTTTTTGGATGCGAGATCCCTCTTCAAGCAAGTAACGAGAGCGATCCGTGAGTTCACGCCGCAACAATTGGAATTCTTGGCGAACATTGTTCGGCTCTATCGCGATGAGGCACCGGAGTTTGCTGAGGGTAGCAAGACCATGTTCGCGGAGAAGTTTCCTCTGAACTCCTATGGTGATGTTCCGGGCCTCTGTAAGGTGGTGACTATAGACGAAATTGCTGCCGCAGCTTGGAGTTTGAGCCCGGGACGTTATGTGGGATTGGCGCCAGGTCAACATCTCAGTGATCAAGACTTTAACGAGCGGCTCTCCTCTTTGAGCGAAGAGCTCTTTGGTCTCAATGAGCAGGCTCACGAAATAGAAAAACTAGTGCTGCGTAATGTCGCCGATATTCTCGAGTTGCATCGATGACAGCTTGGCCACTCACACAGCTAGATAGCCTCTGCGAAGTAACATCTAGCAAGCGAATTTATGCCGAAGAGCTACGAG
The DNA here is from genome assembly GCF_056401275.1 of Polaromonas sp. P4_F6. Classification (NCBI taxonomy): domain Bacteria; kingdom Pseudomonadati; phylum Pseudomonadota; class Betaproteobacteria; order Burkholderiales; family Comamonadaceae; genus Polaromonas; species Polaromonas sp. P4_F6. The sequence goes on from NZ_JBFUJQ010000007.1 coordinate 270,226, forward strand.
CCAGTGGTGTTCCTTTCTATAGAAGCAAAGAAATTATCGAAAAGCTAAATGGCCAAGAGGTCGTCTCAACTCCGCTGTTTATTTCAGAGGAACGATTTCAAGAAATTCTTCGTACAAACGGTGCTCCGATAGCCGGTGATTTGCTTTTGACCTCGCGTGGAACGCTTGGTGTTCCGTATCTAGTTCAGGCCAAAGATCGATTTCATTTTGCCGATGGCAATCTGACGTGGTTTAGAAATTTCAGAGGAATGGAAGGAAGATTTTTTAAATACTTCCTTTTGTCTCCAATCGGGAAAGCGGAATTGCAAAAATGCGTGATTGGCTCATCGCAAGCTGCGTACACAATTGCTTCTCTCAAAAAAATTGCGGTGCCACTTCCTCCGCCAAAGATACAGCAACAGATCGTCTCCGTCCTTTCTGCCTATGATGCATTGATCGAGAATAACAATCAACGCATCGCAGTGTTGGAGGAAATGATCCGGTGCATCTATGAGGAGTGGTTTGTTCAATTTCAAGCTGAGAGACCCAATAACAGTCTCCTTTCTGCAGGAGCAAACAATTTGTTGCCGGTTGGTTGGCGCACTGGATGCTTCGGTGATGTGGCGGATAAGAAGCTTGAGCGATATGTCGATGAACTTCATGCGCAGCTTCCTCTGATTGACCTATCGCGCATGCCTCGACGGTCAAATGCAATCGTAGATGTCGGAGTCTCTTCCGAAATCACCACGGCTCGGACTATTTTTCGGAGACGAAGTGTGTTGTTTGGCGCCATTCGCCCGAACTTCCATAAAGTGCTTTTTGCTCCGTTTGATGGCATCTCGAATGTGTCAGTTCATACCCTTCAATCGAAGGCCCCATTTGGACAGGCTTTTCTGTTTTGTACGGCTTTTTCGGACCGATCTATTGCCTGGGCAGTGCAACATTCCGGTGGAATGAAAATGCCGACCATAAGCTGGGAAGTGCTTTCTCGGATGCCGGTCATCCTTCCAACTGCCGATGTAGCGAGAAATTTCGAAGAAATAGTTATGCCCATGCTTGATAACATCTCAACTTTAGTAAGGCAAAACTTGAATCTTCGAGCAACGCGGGATCTGTTGTTGCCCAGAGTGATATCTAGAGAACTGGACTTACCAATCTCTTCGGAGCTTGAGGTCCGCTGAGCATGACTTCATCACCCGGCGTCAAAGAGATCTCTGCCGGCTACGGTGAACTGGCGCTTGTGGAAGTGCCGACAATTGATCTATTGTCTTCTTTGGGTTGGAGCTTCAAAAATCTGTATGCTGAGACTTTGGGTGAGTTCGGCAGCGAAGGGCGAGAGAGCGAATCCCAAGTTATCCTGACTCGCCGCCTACATGCCGCGCTGGTGGTGCTCAATCCCGGTTTGCCAGGCGATGCCTATGCACAGGCCATCGAGCAGCTCACCCTAGATCGCTCCAAACAGATCGCGGTTAACGCTAATCGAGACTTCTATCGGTTGCTGAAGGACGGCGTAAAGGTGAAGGTGTCGGATGAGCATGGTGGATACGCCATAGAGTCTTTACGCGTGATCGATTGGGAAATACCCGCTAACAACGAGTTCTTCCTCGCGTCACAGATGTGGGTTGCTGGTGACATGTATAGGCGTCGCTGCGATCTGATCGGGTTCGTCAACGGATTGCCATTGGTATTCATCGAACTCAAAAAGCCAAGCGTTCCGCTTAAAAGTGCTTTCGACGACAACCTGCGTGACTATCGCGGGCAGTCGGTGCCACAGCTCTTCCATCCAAACGCCTTCATTCTGCTTTCGAACGGTTCTGACACTAAGGTGGGAACATTGACCAGCGAGTGGGAGCATTTCTTCGACTGGAAACGCGTTGATGAAGAAGGCGAGACCGGAAGGGTTAGCTTGGAAAGAGTGCTAAGGGGATTGTTGGAACCAACTCGACTACTTGATTACATCGAGAATTTCACCTTATTTGAAGAGAGCAAAGGTGGGTTGATCAAAAAAACAGCCAAGAATCATCAATTTTTAGGCGTTAACAAGTCGATCGCTCGTCTAGTGAAACTTCGTCAATCGAGTGAACGTGAGCGTAAGCGCTTGGGGGTGTTCTGGCATACGCAGGGTTCCGGAAAGAGTCTGTCGATGGTGTTTTTTACGCAGAAGGTGCTGCGTAAGGTTCTAGGCAGTTGCACTTTTGTCATTGTTACGGATCGGCATGAATTGGACGACCAGATCAGTAAAACATTCAAGGCGACTGGCGCTACGGCGCGAGAGGACGTACGGGCAACCAGTGGCGAACACCTTCAAGAGCTGCTACGGGGCAACGAACGATATATCTTCACTTTGATCCAGAAGTTCAGAAATGAACAAGGGTTACCCTATCCAGAGCTTTCGCATCGATCCGATGTCATTGTGATTACTGACGAAGCACACCGAAGCCAGTATGACATCTTTGCGCTCAATATGCGTAATGCCCTGCCCAATGCCGGCTTCATTGGATTCACTGGAACGCCGCTGATCGAGGGCGAAGCGGAGCGCACGCGCGACGTCTTTGGTGAGTATGTGAGCGTTTATGACTTTGTCCGCTCCATTGAAGATGGGGCTACGGTGCCGTTGTATTACGAGAACCGTATCCCGGAAGTGCAACTGACAAATGAAGAGCTGAACAAGGACATGGAGGCGATCCTAGAAGCGGCAGAACTCGACGAAGACCAGGAAAAGAAGCTCGAGCGTGAATTCGGCCGCGAATATCACATCATCACGCGCGAAGAACGACTCGAAGCTATTGCGCAAGATATGGTGGCGCACTTCACTGGTCGAGGTTATCGGGGTAAGGCAATGATGGTCTGCATCGACAAGGCGACAGCGGTGCGCATGTACGACAAGGTACAAAGACATTGGAAAGTAGAGATTAGCCGCCTGAAGGAAGAGCTAAAGCCTGCACGGGGTGACGCACGCGAAGCGTTGATTGCCCGCATTCACCTGATGGAGACCACGGATATGGCCGTGGTGGTGTCTCAAGGCCAGAACGAGGTAGAAGATTTGCGGGAGAAGGGGTTAGATATCGCTCCGCATCGCCAACGCATGCTGAGAGACTCTTTGGACGAGAAGTTCAAAGATGAGAAGAATGAACTGCGCTTGGTTTTTGTCTGTGCGATGTGGATTACTGGGTTTGATGTGCCGACTTGCTCGACGATTTATCTCGATAAGCCAATGCGTGCACATACGCTTATGCAGACGATAGCCAGAGCAAACCGGGTTGCACCAGGCAAGAGTTCGGGGCTCATTGTTGACTATGTTGGTATCTTCCGCGCCTTGCAGAATGCGCTTGCCACCTACGCTAGGCCGACCGTGGACGGGGTAGAGGGCGGTCCAATACTTGACAAGTCCGAACTGGTTAAAGCCTTGAAAGTCTCAATCAATGAAACCGCACTATTTTCCGAAATTCGAGGTATCAGGCTTGAGATGATTGCCGCATCGCAAGGATTTTCACGCATAGGTTTGATTGACGATGCTGTCGAAGCGTTCCTTGCCAGCGACGCGGACAAGAAGCAGTATTTGCAGATGGCCGGACGTGTTGCTCGTTTGTTCAAAGCAATCTTGCCAGATCCGTTGGCGAACGAACTCGCACCTATAGCCGTACTGATCTCGTACCTGGCTGCAAAGATGCGCGCCGAGACTGAATCGCCCGATATTGCAGCTGTGATGAGCGATGTTGAGAACTTGCTGAATGACTCTATCGCGACGGAGGGATATCGGATTGGGCCAGCGAGCAATCCGGAGGCGCTGATTAATTTGTCAGAGATCGACTTTGAGGCACTCCAATCAAAGTTTGCACAGGGGCATAAACGTACCGAAGCTGAAAAGCTGAAGCGTTTAATTGAAGGAACACTGAAAAACATGCTGAAACTGAACAGCATGCGGGTGGATCTAGCAGACAAGTTTCAGAAGTTGATCGACGCGTACAACGCGGGTAGCCAGAATGTCGAATGGTTCTTTTCTGAGCTCAAGCAGTTCGCTGGAATGCTCACGCAGGAAGAGCAACGAGGCGTCGCAGAGGGTTTAACCGAAGAGGAGTTGGCTCTATTCGACATTCTCACCAAACCAGAACCAGTTCTGACCAAGGCTGAGGAAGCTCAGGTTAAGAAGGTGTGTGGTGAGTTATTGGCGACGCTCAAGCGTGAGAAACTGGTTCTCGACTGGCGTGAGAAACAGCAGGCAAAGGCTGCAGTTATGCAGACATTGAGACTGGAAATGCGCCGACTACCCGAGCAATACAGCAAAGACATCCGGCTCGAAAAAATGGCTCGTGCCTACGCACATGTGTATGACCATTACTACGGTGCGGGGCAAAGCGCCTATCAGTAGGCGAGGCGCTGCTCAATTTCAATTCCCCTAACCCTCCACTCCCACAAACGGCACCGCCCCCTCCACCGTCTCCCAAATAAACCGCCCCGAGGGGCTGTTCTGCTCCTCAACAATATGCGCCACCAAGCCCGCCGCGCGAGAAATCACGGCAAAGCCGCGCATCACGGCGGTGGGCACGCCAATTTCCCCGAGCAAAGCCGCGACGGCGCCGGTGGCGTTGATGGTGATGGGCCGGCCCGCCACTTCATCGACGGCGGCTGAGAGTTGTTCGAGTGCGCGTATTTTGTCCCCAGCCAGTTCAGGTTCGGCGCGGGCCAGCTCTAACAGCTTGTAGGCGCGGGGGTCTACCGGCTTGTGCAAATGGTGGCCGAAGCCGGGGATGGGGCTTTTGAGGGTTTTGTAGTGCTGGGCGATGAGCAGGGCTTCGGCTTCGGGGTCGGCTGCTGATGCGATACGGTCCAGCAGGCCTGAGCAGTTCTCCATGGTGCCCACAAACGAGCTGCCCACGGCCAGCAGGCCGGCGGCTACTGCGCCTTGCAGGTTTTCGGGGGCGCTCATATAGACCAGGCGGGTGGAGATGGCACTGGGCGTGAGGCCGTGTTCCATCAACACAATCAGCACCGCGTCGGTGATGCGCAAGTCCACGCCGCGCGGCGCGCGGTTCAGGATTTGCATGAGCATGACTTCGGTGAAGGTCTTTTTACCCATCAGGTCCTGCACCAGGTCGGCATTGCGGTAATGCAGGCTGGTGAGGGTATGGGTGCACAGGCTGGTGACGGGTTTGGCCTGGGGTTTGGTGCTGCTCATAGGAAGAAGTCTTTCATCATCATGAAGTGGTTGCGGCATCGGCAGCGGCAATGGCCTGCGCGCGCACCGCGCTTTTAAGCACCTTGCCGACCGGCGAGCGCGGCAGGCTGTCGTGGAAGTGAATGTGCTTGGGTGTCTGCACCGGGCCCAGGCGTTCGCGCACAAAGGCAATCAGCTCGGCCTGGCTGGCCTGCCAGCCGGGGCGCAGCTGCACCGCGGCCTGCACGGCTTCGCCCCATTTGTCGTCGGGTAGGCCGAAGACCGCGCATTCATGCACTGCCGGGTGCTGGCCCAGGGCGTTCTCGACGTCGACGGGGTAAACATTAAAACCGCCGGTAATGACCAGGTCTTTGAGCCTGTCCTTGAGGTAAAGGTAACCGCGCTCGTCGATCAGACCGCGGTCGCCGGTGTGCAGCCAGCCGTCAACAATCGTTTCAGCCGTCAGGCCGGGCAGGCGCCAGTAGCCCGACATCAGCAGATCGCCGCGCGCCACGACCTCGCCGACCTCGCCCGCGGGCAGCAGCTGGCCGCCGGGCGCCATGATGGCCACGTCGCTAAACCAGGCGGTGCGGCCCACGGCGGCCCAGTTGCGTTCGTCCTCAAAATCTTCGGGCCGCATCACCGTCAAGATTTGCGGCGCTTCGGTCTGGCCGTAGGTGGTGCCGAGGACCGGGCCGAAGAAGCTGCGCACTTCGCGGATTTTTTCGGGCGGCATGGGGGCGCCGCCGTAGATCAGGCGGCGCAGCTTCGGGAAGTCCGCGCGCGATGCACCGGGCAAGGCCATCAGCATGTAGACCAGCGTGGGCGGCATAAAACTCACGGTGCCGCCCTTGTGCTGGAAGGCCGCGCGCACGGCTTCGGCGCCCGCGCCGGCCAGCAGCACATGGCAGCCGCCCTGGGCCAGTATGGGCAGCAAATAAGTCGAGGTGCCGTGGGTGATGGGCGCGGCCACCACATAACGTTCATGCTCGTCAAAGCCCCAGGCCTGGACCTGGTTGCTGATGGTGGCCATCCAGGCGCGGTAGGTCTGCATCACGCCCTTGGGCAGGCCCGTGGTGCCGCCTGTGAACTTGATGGCCTGCGTCGCCTCGGGCGGCAGCGTGAAGCTGGGGCGCGCCGCGCCCGCGTGCCGCGCGCTCAGGGCCGCCATGCTGGGCGCGCCGTCATTGCCGGCCACGCCGCAGTACACACGCCGGCCTGGTGCACCTGCCAGCAGGGGCGCGCAGTCGGCGTCCAGGATGATGATGCTGGGCTCGGTCGCGTCAATGATGCGGCGGATTTCAGGGGCTGTGCTTTTGGGATTCAGCGGCACCCAGGTCTTGCCGCTGGCCAGCACGGCCAGCAGCGCGGCAATGTGTTCGCTGCTGTTGCCGGCGCAGATGGCGACGCGGCTTTGCGGTTCAGGGTCTATCTCCATCAGCGCGGCGGCAAAGGCCGAGACCCAGGCCGCCAGCGCGTCATAGCGCAGCGTGCCTTCGGGCGCGTCAATCGCAGTGCGCTCGGGCCAGCGCTGGGCGGCGCGCCAGAAAAAATCAATCGGGTTCATGTGAAGCTTTCTTTGCTTTCTTTATCTATTCAGCACGTGCGCCGGACTGTTTCACCACCTCGCGCCAGCGTTTGGCTTCCGACAGCGTCCAGCTGCGCATCTGCGCGGGCGTGCCGGGCTCGGGCGTGGCCGCGAGGTTGAGCAGGCGCTGGCGCACCTCGGGCAGGGCCAGCAGCTTGAGGAGCTCGCTGTTCACGCGCTGCACCACGGCCTGCGGCGTGCCGGCCGGCCCGGCGATGCCGAACCAGGACTGCACGTCAAAACCCGGAAAGCCCGACTCGGCCACCGTGGGCACATCGGGCAGCAGCGGCGAGCGCTGGGCGCTGGTGATGGCGACCGCATGCAGCTTGCCGCCGCGCACATGCGGCAGGACCGAGGGCGCGTTGTCAAACATGGACTGCACCTGGCCGCCCAGCAGATCGGTCACGGCCGGCGCGCTGCCGCGGTAGGGCACATGCAGCATGGGCGCCTTGGCCGCGATCTTGAAGATCTCGCCCGAGAGGTGGATCGACGAGCCGCTGCCCGACGAGGCAAAGGTGATGCCGTTGGGCGATGTTTTGGCGAAGGCCACATAGTCGGCCAGGGTCTTGACGGGCAGCTGCGGGTTCACCACCAGGATGTTGGGCACCTTGGCGATCAGGCCCATGGGCTCGAAGTCCTTGAGCGGATCGTAGCCCAGCTTGTCGTAGAGCGAAGCATTGATGGTGTTGGCGATGGTGTAAACGTAAAGCGTGTAGCCATCGGCCGGCGCGCGCGCGACGATCTCGGCGCCCACATTGCTGTTGGCGCCCGCGCGGTTGTCCACCAGCACCGGCTGGCCCAGCTGTTTGCCAAGCTCGATCGCGACAATGCGCGCAATCACATCGGTCGCGCCACCGGCCGCATAGCCGACGACCAGCTTGATGGGCTTGGCCGGCCAGGCGGCTGCGGGCTGGGCATGAGCGGGCAGGGTGGTGGCGGCGAGGACTGTGAACAGCGCGGCAAGGGCCGCCCGGCGCGATGGGGTCTTGAACAAACTCATATAGCAGTGTCTCCTGTTGTCTCTGTTGTCTCTGTTGTCGGTATGTGGTGCGTGTGCCGGGCTTGGTAACGCTAGCGGCGACAGGGGGAAATTCTTGACCAGGGCCAGCCGGGCAACAAATTCAAACGTCCGGCCAGCGGACGTTTTATAGTCCAGTGCCATGGCCCCGCGTTCTTCCGCTTCCAAACCCTCGGCACCCCTTATCGAATCGGATGAAGGCGGCAGCCGCACCCTGAGGCGCGGCCTGCAGCTGCTGGACGCCGTGCTGCAAAGCGGCCGCGAAGGTTTGCGTGTGGTCGACCTGTGCCGCACAGCCGGCCTGGAACGCGCCACGGTGTACCGCCTGCTGGCCACACTGCTGGAGTCGGGCTATGTCGCGCCGCGCGGCCGCTTCCGTTATGTGGCCGGGCCGCGCCTGGCCCAGCTGCAAACGCCAGCGTCATCACCCTCTGACTTCGCCGCCCGTTTGCAGCCCGTGCTGGCCCGCGTGAGCAAGGCCTGTGGCGACGCGGCCTTTGCCATCGTGCGCGAGGGCCCGGCCTCGCATTGCATCGCACGCCAGGTGGGAACCCACCCGGTACAGATGCTGGTGATACAGGTAGGCACGCGCCAGCCCCTGGGCGTGGGGGCAGCCGGCCTGGCTTTGCTGGCCGCGCTGCCCGAAGAAGACGCGGCGGCAGTCATTGCCGCCAACGCACCCAGCCTGGCGCGTTATGGCGGCATGACGCCGGAGCGGATGGAGATTCTGGTGCGGGCCACGCGCGAAAGGGGTTGGGCTGTGATTGGCAACCACGCGACTGAAGGCGTGTTGGCCGTTGGCGTGGCCGTGGCGGGGCGTGACGGTTTGCCTGCTGCTGCTATCAGTGTGGCTTCTACTATGGAGAGGATGCCTCGGGCGAGGCAGCAGCTAATAGTTCGCTGGATGAAAGAGGCTTTGGTGGCGGTGTTGCCGGACGGGTTGTAGGCCGGTCTTGCTCCGGCGGGCGCTCCTCGGTTCTCTTATCTCCTCTGTTCTCTTGCCGAGGGCAGTTGGCCGGGTCTCGCCCCGGCGGGCGAGGTACTTTTCTTTGCTTCGCCAAAGAAAAGTACCCAAAAGAAAGGCGACCCGCAGTCTGGGTCCCTACGCTGCGCTACGGGCAACCTGCGCTGCTCGACTGCGGAGGGGGTCTGGCTAAACTCGCTACGCTGCGCTTCGCTCAGACAACGCCAGCCCTTATCCCTCCTCCGTCTGCGCTGCTC
>NZ_JBFUJQ010000008.1:0-259044 GCF_056401275.1 Polaromonas sp. P4_F6
GCGCTGCCCCTTTCCTCGCTATGGGGGCCGCCCGCCTGCGGCCCGGCAAAGCCGGTTCCGCAGCTCATGCTGGTGAAGACAAAACCCCCAATGCACCCACCGTGCGCAGGTTTACGAATCAGAGACGATCAGCGAGCTGGCGTAAAGGCAAATTGCTGCTGCTGCGGCGACGTTGAGCGACTCCTCGCCGCCCGGCTGGTCTATGCGGACCTTGAGTGCCGCCCTGGCCATCAGTTCGTCGCTGACGCCCTGCCCTTCGTGGCCCATGGCCCAGGCGCAGGGCATGGGCAATTTTTGCTGGTGCAAAAAGCCGCCGTGGTGCGAGCTGGTGACGACGACGGGCACCGCCAGGGCCGCCAGGGCCTCGGGCTCCAGGCCTTCCACCAGCTGCAGGGCAAAGTGGGAGCCCATGCCGGCACGCAGCACCTTGGGCGACCACAGCGCCGCCGTGCCCTTGAGGGCGATGACCTGACCGAAACCAAAGGCCGCCGCGCTGCGCAGGATGGAGCCGACATTGCCGGCGTCCTGCACCCGGTCCAGGATCACTGAGGCTGCATCGGGCCGCAGGCCGGTAGTGGCGGGCAGCCCCATGACAAAGCCCATGCGCGCGGGCGACTCCAGGCCGCTGATCTCGGGCAGCAAGGCGTCGGGGATCACGATGCTTTTGACCGCCGCCCGCGTAAATTCCGCGGGTGCCGCAGGCCAATAAGACTCGGCGAAAACGGCCAGCGCAGGTTTGAGCCCGCGCGCCAGCGCCGCGCGGCACAGATGGTCGCCTTCCAGCCAGACGCGCCCCTGCTTGCGATAGGCCGTGCTGTCCTGCGACAGCTTTCGCAAGTCCTTGATCAGCGGGTTATCGCGCGAGGTGAGGTGTGTGGCTTCGGTGGACGCCCCGCCGGAGGCAAAGCCCGAACTCACCGCAGAACCTCGGCCACCGGCGCGAAGGACCTGCGGTGCTGCGGGCAGGCGCCGTGCTCGCGCAGCGCGGCCAGGTGCTCGGCCGTGCCGTAGCCCTTGTGGTCGGCAAAACCGTACTGCGGGTATTCCAGGTGGAACTCGGCGCACCAGCGGTCACGGTGCACCTTGGCCAGGATGGAGGCCGCCGAGATGGCGGGCACCAGCGCATCACCGCCCACAATGGCTTCCGACAAAATAGCCAGCGTGGGCAGGCGGTTGCCGTCGACCAGCACCTTGTTGGGTTTCAGGCGCAAGCCCTCCACCGCGCGCTTCATGGCCAGCATGGTGGCCTGCAGGATGTTGAGGCTGTCGATTTCTTCCACGCTGGCCTGGGCAATCGAGCAGCACAGGGCTTTGGCACGAATTTCGTCGTAGAGTTTTTCGCGGCGCAGGGCCGTGAGCTTTTTGGAGTCAGCCAAGCCCTTGATCGGGTTCAGCTCGTCAAGAATGACGGCGGCGGCCACCACCGGCCCCATCAGGGGGCCGCGCCCCGCCTCGTCAACACCGGCCACCAGCCCGGGAATGTCCCAGGACAGCGCGGTTTGCTCAGCTTTCAAGAATTTGCTGGATCGCATCGGTCGCTAATGTTGAAGTATCTCGCCGCAGTTCGGTATGCAGCGCGGCGAATCGTTGCTCGACAGCCGCTATTTTGTCAGGTGCCGACGATTTTGCCGCCACCCACTGCAGGACGGACGCGGCCAGCGCTTCGGGGCTGGCCTGGTCCTGCAGCAACTCGGGCACCACAAAGTCGCGGCACAGGATATTGGGCAAGCCCACCCAGGGCTGCAGTTTTTTGCGCCGCATGATCTGCCAGGACAGCCAGTTCATGTTGTAAGCGATGACCATGGGCCGCTTGAACAGCGCCGCCTCCAGCGTGGCGGTGCCGCTGGCGATCAGCGTGAAGTCGCAGGCGGCCAGCGCGGTGTGCGACTGGCCTTCGAGGATTTGCAGCTGGTCTCGCATGCCGGCTTCGCCCGCGATGTGTTCGATGGCGGCCTTCAAGGCGGGAATCGCGGGCACGACGAAGCGAACGGCCGGCTGCGCGCGCCGGATCAGGGCGGCGGCCGCGAAAAACCTGTGGGCCAGGTACTGGATCTCCGACTTCCGGCTACCCGGCAGGATGGCAATCACCGTGTCCTCATCCCGCAAACCCAGCGCGCGCCGCGCTGCGGCCCGGTCGGGCTGCAGGGGAATGACATTGGCCAGCGGATGGCCGACATAGGTCGCGGCGATGCCGTGGGCGGCCAGCAAGGCCGGCTCGAACGGGAAAATGCACAGCACGTGGTCCACACTGCGGCGGATTTTCTCGACGCGGTCGGCGCGCCAGGCCCAGATGGAGGGGCAGACGAAATGCACGGTCTTGATGCCCTGGGCTTTCAGCGCGGCCTCCAGGTCCAGGTTGAAGTCGGGTGCATCCACACCGACAAAAACATCGGGACGCTGTGCCAGCAGGCGCTGCTTGAGCTGTTCGCGTATGCCGACGATCTCGCGGTAGTGGCGCAGCACCTCCACATAACCGCGCACGGCCAGCTTCTCGCTGGGCCACTCCGCTTCAAACCCGCGCCTGGCCATCTGCGGGCCGCCTATGCCGCTGGAGGTCATCGCCGGCCAGCGGGCCTTGAGGCCGTCAAGCAGCAAGCCCGCCAGCAGGTCGCCGGAGGTTTCCCCGGCAACCATGGCCACCTGGGGCCTTGCCGTGGGGCCGCCAGCCTCTCCACGGGCTGGCAGAGGGCTGGTCTCGAGAGACATGGGCCTTACCGGACGATGCCGCGTTGCGGCGAGGTGTGCTCCAGGAAAGAGAGCATCATCTGCACATCGGGCGCAGACTCCGGGTGTTTCCCGGTCAGCTCGGCAATCCGCGCGCGCGCCTGGTCGAGCGTGAGGTCGTCGCGGTACAGGGCCTTGTGCATGGCCTTGACGGCGGAAATACGGTCAGGCGAAAACCCCCGCCGGCGCAAGCCTTCGAAGTTCATGGACCGTGCCTCGGCGGGCTGGCCCTGCACCATGACAAAAGGCGGCAGGTCGGCGAACAGCAGCGAGCACATGGCCGTCATGCTGTGCGCGCCCAGCCTGACAAACTGGTGGACCACGGTGAAGCCGCCCAGGATCACCCAGTCGCCCACATGCACATGGCCGGCCAGCTGGGAGTTGTTGGCAAAAATGGTGTTGTTGCCGACCGAGCAGTCATGCGCCAGGTGCACATAGGCCATGAGCCAGTTGTCGTTGCCCACGCGCGTCACGCCGGTGTCGCCCGGCGAGCCGATGTTGAAGGTGCAGAACTCGCGGATGGTGTTGCGGTCGCCTATGACCAGCTCGCAGGGCTCGCCGGCGTATTTTTTATCCTGCGGAATCGCGCCCAGCGAGTTGAACTGGAAAATGCGGTTGTCACGGCCTATGGTGGTGTGGCCTTCGATGACGCAGTGCGCGCCGACGGTGGTGCCCTCGCCTATCTTCACGTGCGGCCCGATGATGGTGTAGGGCCCGACGCTCACCGACTCATGGAGCTGGGCTTGCGGGTCCACGATGGCCGTGGCGTGTATGCCCGGCGCGTGAGGGGATGCTGTCATGTCGCGCTCGCCTGGATGGTCACGGCCCGGCTCACGCAATGGTGCGCATGGTGCACATGAGTTCGGCTTCGCAGGCGACGGTGTCGCCGACGCGGGTCACACCCTTGAACTTGAAAATACCGGCCTTCATGCGGTCCAGGGTGACGTCCATGATCAACTGGTCGCCCGGCTCGACGGGGCGCTTGAAGCGCGCGCCGTCTATGCCCGCGAAGTAATACACCGTCTTGTCGTCGGGCGTCACACCCAGGGTTTCAAAGGCCAGCAAGGCGGCGGCCTGCGCCATGGCCTCGAGCATCAGCACGCCGGGCATGACCGGGTGGTGCGGGAAATGGCCCATAAAAAACGGCTCGTTGATCGTGACGTTCTTGAGCGCCTTGATGCTTTTGCCTTTTTCAATTTCGAGTACGCGGTCCACCAGCAGGATGGGGTAGCGGTGCGGGAGCTGCTTGAGAATTTGGTGGATATCCATCATGATTTTTCTTCAATGTGTCCTGAGTTCAGAATGGCTTTTTCAGCCAGCCGCAGGCGCTCGCGCAATGTGTGGAGCTGCTTGAGGGTCGCGGCATTTTTTTCCCAGACAGCATTGTCGTCGATGGGAAAGAGCCCGGTGTAATTTCCGGGCTTGAGGATGGACCGCGTCACGACGGACGCCGCCGACACATGCACATGATCGGCCAGGCTCAGGTGGCCCAGCACGATAGCGCCGCCACCCACCGTGCAGTGGGCGCCTATGGTGGCGCTGCCCGCCACACCCGCGCAGCCCGCCATGGCGGTGTGTTTACCCACCCGCACGTTGTGGCCGATCTGCACCAGGTTGTCGAGCTTGACGCCATCTTCGAGTACGGTGTCCTGCAGGGCACCGCGGTCTATGCAGGTGTTGGCCCCGATCTCCACGTCGTCGCCTATCAGCACGCCGCCCAGTTGCTCTATCTTGACCCATTGCCCCTGGTGCAAGGCGAAACCGAAACCGTCGGCGCCTATCACCGCGCCAGGGTGCACAATGCAGCGCGCACCCATGCGGCAACCGTCCGCCAGGGTGACGCGCGCCGACAGGCGGCTGCCGGCGCCGACCTGCGCACCCCTGCCGATGACGCAGTGCTCGGCGATGCGGGCGCCCTCGCCTATGACCGCGCCCTCGCCTATGCAGGCAAACGCCCCCACCGACACGCCGGGGGCCAGCGAAGCCGTGGGGTCAATAAAGGCACTGGGGTGAATCTGCGGCGCGGCCCGCGGGGCATGCCGCTGCTTCCAGAGCTGGGTGACCAGCGCGAAGGCGTGGTAGGGGTCGTCCACCACGATGCAGGCACCCCGGGCTACGGCGGCCTGCCGTGCGGCAGGCGCCACGATGACACAGGCCGCCGCGGACTGCGCCAGCTTGGCCAGGTATTTGGGATGGCTGAGGAAGCTCAGATCCTGGGGGCCGGCGGCCTCCAGGGTGGAGAGCCGCTCAATCTGCAGGCCCGGGTCGCCGATCAATTCGGCATTGAGGCCAGCGAGGAACTGGGCGATATCGGCAAGACGGAGTGTCACACTGCGCCTGCCGTTTTGGCGATGGTGGTCGTGGTGAACACCCCCGCCATCAACGGGCGGCGTTCAGCGCCTTGATCACCTTGTCGGTGATGTCGTGTTTGGGGTTGACGTACACCGACTCCTGAAGGATCAGGTCGTATTTTTCGGTTTCAGCCAGGGTTTTCACGACCTTGTTGGCGCGCTCAATCACCTGCTGGAGTTCTTCGTTCTTGCGGGTGTTCAGGTCTTCCTGAAACTCACGGCGCTTGCGCTGGAAATCCCGGTCCTGGTCCACCAGCTGCTTTTGCCGCGTGTTGCGCTGGCTTTCGGCCAGCGTGGGTGCCTCGCGTTCAAACTTGTCGGACAGCGTCTTGAGCTGGTTCGCCAGGTCGTTCAGTTCTTTTTCACGCTTGCTGAATTCCTGCTCGAGCTTGGTCTGGGCGGCTTTGGCGGAATTGGCTTCGCGGAAAATCCGGTCCAGATTGACGACACCGACCTTGAACTCCTGCGCGCTTGCGGAGAAGCCCGCCAACGCGACAACAAGGCCGAGGAAAATTTTGTGTGAAAGATGCTTCATTAGAAAGATGTACCAATTTGGAATTGCAACCGCTCTATTCTATCGCCTGGCTTTTTACGCAGGGGCGTGGCAATGGCGAGCCGCAAAGGCCCCAATGGGGAAATCCAGCTGATGCCGACGCCGGTTGAGACACGCAGGTCATTCAGCTTGTATTGCTCTTTTTCCCCGAACACGTTGCCGGCGTCGACAAAACCGAACAAACGCAGGGTCCTGTCGTTGCCGGCACCCGGGAATGGTGCGATCAGTTCGGCGTTCAGGGTCAGTTTTTTCGGTCCGCCAATGGCCAGGTCGGACGCATCGCGCGGGCCCAGAGAGCCCTGCTCGAAGCCGCGCACCGATCCGAGGCCGCCCGAGTAGTAGTTCTTGAACAGCGGATAGGGCTGGCCGTTCAGGCCCTTGCCCCAGCCGAACTCGCCGTTCAGGGCGACGGTGAACTGCTTGTTCAGCGGAATGTACTGCTGGATCTGGTAATTGGCCCGCACGAACTTGATGTCGCCAGCGACACCCCAGTCGCCGTACACGCGCTGGTAGCGGCCCGTGGTGGGAACCAGGGAGCTGTCCCGGCTGTCGCGGGACCAGCCGATCGTCAGGGGAACGGAGCTGCTCTTGTAGCCGAACTGGTTGGCGTAGTCCTGGTAGCTGACGGGAAGGTTGGTGCCGGGAACAATGGTCAGTTGCTCGTAACCGCTGCCGAAATAGACGGTGTCGTTCTCGGTGAACGGCACCCCGAAACGGATGCTGGCGCCGCGGGTTTTCAGGCTGTAATCGCCGCCCTGGCCGGAAAGCGGCTTGGAGGTGCGGTCATAAACGTCGATCGTGCGCGAAATGCCGTCGGCCGTGAAATAAGGGTCTATGGTGCTCAGCACAATCTGGCGGTTGGACTTGCTGGTATTGATCTCAACACCCAGGTAATTGCCCGAACCGAAGACGTTTTCCTGCTTGATGCCGAACAGCAGGGAGACGCTGTCCGCGCTGGAGTAACCCGCGCCGAGCTGCAGGTTGCCGGTGGGCTTTTCCGTCACGCTCATCGTCACGTCGACCTGGTCCTGGGTACCGGGGACTTCCTGCGTGTCTATGTTGACGTCGGTGAAGTAACCCAGGCGGTCCACGCGGTCGCGCGAAAGGCGGATCTTGTCGCCGTCATACCAGGACGACTCGAACTGGCGGAACTCGCGGCGCACGACTTCGTCACGCGTGCGGTTGTTGCCCGCCACGTTCACGCGGCGCACATAAGCGCGGCGAGAAGGATCGGCCTGGATCACAAAGGCCACGCGGTTGTTGCTGCGGTCGATCTCGGGCACGGCCTCGACGCGCGCAAACGCAAATCCGAAGGTGCCGAAATAGTCGGTGAAGGCCTTGGTGGTTTCGGCCACCTGATCGGCGTTGTAGGGCTCGCCCGGTTCAATCTTCACCAGGGTCTTGAACTCTTCTTCCTTGTTGAGGTAGTTGCCTTCGAGCTTGACACCCGACA
Organism: Polaromonas sp. P4_F6; assembly: GCF_056401275.1. Lineage (NCBI taxonomy): Bacteria > Pseudomonadati > Pseudomonadota > Betaproteobacteria > Burkholderiales > Comamonadaceae > Polaromonas > Polaromonas sp. P4_F6. The sequence goes on from NZ_JBFUJQ010000008.1 coordinate 7,082, forward strand.
CCACAAAACGCTCGCCTTCGCTCACATTGACGGTGATGGCAATGCTTTGTTTGTCGGGAGAGATCGCGACCTGGGTGGAGTCGACCTTGAACTCCAGGTAGCCGCGCGACAGGTAGTAGGAACGCAGCGTCTCGATGTCGGCATTGAGTTTGGTGCGCGAGTAGCGGTCGGACTTGGTGTACCAGCTGAGCCAGCCGCCGGTGTCCAGGTCAAACAGGCCCAGCAGCGTGGATTCGCTGAACGCCTTGTTGCCGGTGATGTGGATTTCCTTGATCTTCGCGACCTCGCCCTCCACCACGCTGAAGGTCAGGTTGACGCGGTTGCGCTCAATCGGCGTGACGGTAGTGATCACCTCGACGCCATAGAGGCTCTTGTTGATGTACTGGCGCTTGAGCTCTTGCTCGGCCTTGTCGGCAAGCGCCTTGTCGAAAGGCTGGCCGTCGGCGACGCCCGCTTCGCGCAACGCCTTTTTCAGCGCTTCCTTGTCGAATTCCTTGGTTCCGACAAAATCCACGTCGGCCACGGTTGGGCGCTCTTCCACAATCACCACCAGCACGTCGCCGCTGACTTCCAGCCTCACGTCCTTGAACAGACCCAGGCCGAACAGCGCGCGAATGGCGGTCGAGCCCTTGTCGTCGTTGTAGGTTTCGCCGACACGAAAGGGAAGCGACGCAAAAATGGTCCCAGGCTCCACGCGCTGCAAACCTTCAACCCGAATGTCTCGCACCGTGAAAGGGTCAACCGCCCAGGCGGTGCTGGCTGCAAAAAGACCGGCGGCTATGGCGCAAACTGCGCGAACTTTGAAGCGATTTATTTGTTTTTGCATGAAATGTATGGAATTAGCCCAAGAGCCGGGTGACATCGTTAAACAGGGCAACACACATCATGCCCAGCAGGATCGCAACGCCACCGCGCTGCAACCGGTCCATCCAGGCGTCAGACACGCCTCGGCCAGTGATCCCCTCCCAAAGATAATACATCAGGTGCCCCCCATCCAGAACCGGCAGCGGGAGTAAATTCAGGACGCCCAGGCTCACGCTGATCAGGGCCAGGAAGGTCAGGTAATAGCTCCATCCCAGGCTGGCCGACTTGCCCGCATAGTCGGCAATCGTAAGCGGCCCGCTGAGGTTTTTGAGCGAGGCCTGGCCGGTCAGCATTTTCCCCATCATGCGCAGCGTGAGCGCGGACACCTGCCAGGTGCGCACCGCCCCTTGCCACAGGCCGTCAATAAAGCCGTAGCGCACCGTCACGAGTTCAGGCGCGGTCCCCACATAGGCGTCGATACGGGGCACCAGCGTCCCGTTCACGGTCTTGAGCTCCGGGGTGACCTGCAGCGCCAGCGTCCGGCCGGCGCGAACGACCTGCCAGTTCTGGGGCGCTACCGCAGCCCGGCCCGTGGTGGAAGCCGGAACCGAGGTCCTTATGGTTTCCCGCAAGTGCTGCCCGTCGACGATGGCAGTGTCACCAATGCGCACCACCACATCGCCGGCATGCAGGCCGGATTTTTCGGCTGCGCCCCCGGGCATGACATCCCCGATCACGGGACGGGTCCAGGGCCCCAGGATGCCGATTTTGCGGAACAGCTGGGCATCGGCTTCGGGAGCGCCCAGGCGACTGAGCGGCAGACGCACCATTTGCCCGGCGCCGGCGGCGTCTGCACCCAGCACCAGCGTGAGGTCACGGCCGTCGAGCGCGCCCTGGGTCAGGCGCCAGCGCAAGTCCTCAAAAGAGCGGACGTCCTGGAGTTCATCACCTTCAAAAGCCGCCTGCGCCACCGTTTCCTGGCCGCGCAGGCCGGCTTTTTCCGCTAGCGATCCGGCCACGGGACTGGCGAGCACGGCTTTGGGCTCCTGCAGGCCGCTCCAGTTGAGGATGGCGTACAGCAGCACGGCCAGCAGCAGGTTGGCCGCCGGGCCTGCCGCCACCACGGCGGCACGCGATTTCAGCGGCTGGGTGTTGAAGGCCAGGTGGCGCTCGCCCGGGTCGACGGGCGCTTCGCGCTCGTCCAGCATCTTGACGTAGCCGCCCAGGGGCAGCATGCCGATGGAAAACTCGGTGGACTTGTTCTTGAGCTTCCAGCTGTAAATCGGCTTGCCGAATCCAATCGAAAACTTAAGGACCTTGATGCCGCAGGCCACGGCCACGCGGTAGTGTCCGTATTCGTGCACGGCGATCAGGATTCCCAGCGTCACAACGAAAGAAACCAGGGTCAGCATGTCAGGGCTCCAGTTGTCCGGCAATGCGAAGGGCAAGGCGGCGAGCCTGCCCATCCAGACCGAGCAGGCCTTCAATATCACTTACCTCTGAGGGCGCCAGGGCCTCCAAAGTTGCGTGATTTACATGGTGAATATGGTCAAAACGTATGCGTTTTTCAAGAAAGGCGGCGACGGCCACCTCGTTGGCCGCATTGAGCACGGCGGTGCTGCCCACGGGGCCGTTCAGCACCTCCCAGGCCAGCGGTAGCCCCGGGAAGCGCGCATCATCGGGTACCTCGAAGGTCATGGTGGCCAGCGACCTGAAATCCAGGGCCTTGGCCCCCGACACCACCCGGTCCGGCCAGGCCAGGCCGTAGGCGATGGGAACGCGCATGTCTGGCGTTCCGAGCTGCGCCACCACCGAGGTGTCGCGGTACTGGACCATGGAATGGATGATGCTCTGGGGATGGATCACAACCTCGATCTGCTGCGGCGCCAGGCCGAACAGGTACTTCGCTTCGATCACCTCCAGGGCCTTGTTCATCATGGTGGCCGAGTCGACCGAGATTTTCCGGCCCATCACCCAGTTCGGGTGGGCGCAGGCTTCGTCGGGCGTGACATGGCGCAGGCTGGCGGCATCGCGGGTGCGGAAGGGCCCGCCGGAAGCGGTCAGGATGATTTTTTCGACGCGTTCGCCCCAGGTCGCGGCGTCTTCCGGCAGGGACTGGAAGATGGCCGAGTGCTCGCTGTCTATGGGCAGCAGCTTGGCCCCGCCGGCGCGCACCGCCTGCATGAAGACTTCGCCGCCTACCACCAGCGCTTCCTTGTTGGCCAGCAGCAGGCGTTTGCCCGTGCGGGCCGCCGCCATGCAGGGCGCCAGGCCCGCCGCGCCCACAATGGCCGCCATGACGGTGTCCACCGATTCATGCGAGGCAATCATTTCCAGCGCATCGGGCGTCGACAGCACCTGCACGGGCAACTGGTGGGCCTTGACCTTGTCGGCCAGCTGGCGGGCATGCGGCTCGCTCGCCATCACGGCATAACGTGGCTTGAACTGGGCGCACTGGGCCAGCATCAGGTCGACCTGGGTCGCCGCGCTGAGCGCGAACACTTCAAAACGCTCGGGATGGCGCGCGATCACGTCCAGCGTGTTGACGCCTATGGACCCGGTGGAGCCCAGAACAGTGATGCGCTGCTTGCTGAAGGACATGGCGGACTTAAAGGGTGACCAACATCATCGCCAGGGGCAACGTGGGCAACAGGGCGTCAACGCGGTCCAGCACCCCGCCGTGGCCCGGCAGCAGGCCGCTGGAGTCCTTGACGCCCGCGCTGCGCTTGATCAGCGATTCGACCAGGTCGCCCACCACACTCATGGCCGCCAGGAAAATGACCGCCAAAAGCATGACCCACAAACCGTGGCTGGCCACCAGCCGGCTGTAAAGCGTGGCCTCGCCCCAAAAACCGGCGCCGCCCGAGGCGGTGCCCGCATAGGCCCAGGCGAGCGACAGCGCGACCACACCGGCCATGCCGCCCCAGACGCCTTCCCAGCTTTTGCCAGGGCTGATCGAAGGCGCGAGCTTGCCCTTGCTGAAGCGGCCGCCGAAAGTGCGCCCGGCGAAGTAGGCAAAGATATCGGCCACCCAAACCAGCAGCAGCACGGACAGCAGGAAATTGATACCGGTGACACGCGCCTGGGCGACGGCCAGCCAGGCCAGCCACAGCGCGACCAGCCCCGCCGCGAGCCGCAGCGCCTTGGGAATGTGCGGCCAGCCGGCCACGCCCTTGCGCAGCAACCAGCCGCCGGCCAGCACCCAGGCGGCACCGGCGGCGGCCCAGAGCATGGGCAAGGACTTATCCAGCAGGCCGGCATACCAGGACAGCGCGCAGGCCGCCACGCTCACAAGGCCCAGTCCCAGCGAAACGCCCTGCCCGTAGCCATTGAGCCGGCCCCACTCCCAGGCACCCGCTGCAATCAGCAGCAGCGCCACGACGCAAAAGGGCTGGGGGGTGGAGTAAAAAAGTGCGGGCAGCAGGATGGCCAGCAGGACAATCGCCGTGATGACACGCTGTTTAAGCATCAAGCCGCCTTTGCATTGTGGTTGTTGCCCTGGCCGCTGACCTGCGCGGAGGTCTGGCCAAAGCGCCGTTCGCGGGTGCGAAAAACGGCAATCGCCTCATCGAGCGCCGCCTCGTCGAACTCGGGCCAGAGCTTGTCGGAAAAATGCAGCTCCGAATAGGCCGCCTGCCACAGCAGGAAGTTGCTGATGCGCAGTTCGCCGCCCGTGCGTATCAGCAGGTCCGGGTCGGGCACGTGCGCCATCGCCATGGCCCGGTCCAGCGACAGCTCGGTGATGGCCTCGCCGCGGCTGGCCAGCTTCTGCGCGGCCTGCGCGATGTCCCAGCGGCCGCCGTAGTTGAAGCAGACATTCAAAACCAGCCGGCTGTTGGCCGAGGTATCCCCTTCGGCCTTTGCCAGGCCGGCCCTGACCTTCTCGGAGAGCCGCTCACGGTCGCCGATGAAGTGCAGCTGCACGCCGTTTTCATTGAGGCTGGGCACTTCCTTGGCCAGCGACAGGGCCAGCAGCTCCATCAGGCCCGACACCTCTTCAGAGGGCCGGTTCCAGTTTTCCGATGAGAACGCGAACACCGTCAGCACGCCGATGCCGCGCTCCAGGCAGGCGCGCACGCAGCGGCTCAGCGAATCAACGCCCTGCTTGTGGCCTGCGATGCGGGGTAAAAACCGTTTGGTCGCCCAACGGCCATTGCCATCCATGACGATGGCAATGTGGCGCGGGACCGGACTGGAAGTGGTGGCCATGGACAATTCAGGCCAGACGCTGAAGCGTCAAACCGCCATGATGTCTTGTTCCTTGCCGGCGACCAGTTTGTCGACTTCGGCAATGAAACGGTCGGTGAACTTCTGGATGTCGTCCTGGGCGCGGCGCTCGTCGTCCTCGGACGCGAGCTTTTCCTTGACCAGTTTCTTGATGCCGTCGTTGGCGTCGCGGCGCAAGTTGCGAATCGCGACCTTGGCGTGCTCGCCCTCGGAACGCACGACCTTGGTGAGCTCCTTGCGGCGCTCTTCGGTCATCGGCGGCATGGGGACGCGGATCAGGTCGCCCTGCGCCGCCGGGTTGAGCCCGAGGTCGGAATCGCGAATGGCTTTTTCAATCTTGGCACCCATGCCCTTTTCCCAGGGCGAGACGCTGATGGTGCGCGCGTCGAGCAGCGACACGTTGGCAACCTGGCTGATCGGCACCATGGAGCCGTAGTAGTCGACATGCACGGTGTCGAGCAGGCCGGGGTTGGCGCGGCCGGTGCGGATCTTGGTCAGGCCGTTCTTGAACGAGTCGATGGACTGCAGCATTTTTTGCTCTGCCAGCTGCTTGACGTCAGCAATGCTCATGGTCGGATCTCCGGATTTTTATGGCGAAAAAAAAGCAAGCCCTGCGGCTCAGACGTGAACCAGCGTTCCCTCGTCTTCTCCCTGTACCACGCGCTTGAGCGCGCCGTGCTTGAAGATGCTGAACACCTTGATGGGCAGCTTCTGGTCGCGGCACAGCGCGAAGGCGGTGGCATCCATGACCTCGAGGTTTTTGCCCATGGCCTCATCAAACGTGATGTTGGTGTAGCGCGTGGCTTTCGGGTCTTTCTTGGGGTCCGCAGTGTACACACCGTCGACCTTGGTGGCCTTGAGTACGATCTCCGCGCCGATCTCGGCGCCGCGCAGCGCTGCCGCCGTGTCGGTGGTGAAAAAAGGATTGCCCGTGCCGGCCGCGAAAATAACGACCTTGCCCTCTTCGAGGTACTGCAAGGCCTTGGGGCGGACGTAAGGTTCGACCACACGCTCAATGCCGATGGCCGACATCACGCGGGCGATGAGGCCGGCCTTGTCCATGGTGTCGCCCAAGGCCAGGGCATTCATCACGGTGGCCAGCATGCCCATGTAGTCGGCGGTGGCGCGGTCCATGCCGACCGAGCCGCCCGCCACGCCGCGGAAAATATTGCCGCCGCCAATCACCACCGCCACTTCGACGCCCATGCGGGTGACCTCGGCGATTTCCTCCACCATGCGCACGATGGTGGCGCGGTTGATGCCGAAGGCATCGTCCCCCATCAAGGCCTCACCTGACAGTTTTAACAAGATTCGCTTGTAGGCTGGCATGTGAGGGGCTTTCTGTGGTTGAAGTGAAGGGGAGTTTAGCGGCCTTCCGGCTAGGCTGAGTGCTTAAGCGGCCTTGGCGGCTGCGACCTGGGCGGCGACTTCGGCGGCGAAATCGTCGACCTTCTTCTCGATGCCTTCGCCCACCACGTACAGCGTGAAGGACTTGATCGTGGTCGCTTTTTCCTTGAGCATCTGCTCAACGGTCTGCTTGTCGTTCTTGACGAAAGTCTGGTTGTACAGGCTGACTTCCTTCAGGTACTTTTGCACGCCGCCTTCGATACGCTTTGCAACAATTTCAGCGGATTGCACGGGCTTGCCTTCGGCCTGGGCCTTGGCGGCATCTTCAGCAGCCTTGGCGGCGGCCACCGAGCGCTCTTTGGCGACCAGTTCGGCGGGAACTTCGGCGCTGGACAGCGACACGGGCTTCATCGCGGCCACGTGCATGGCGACGTCCTTGGCGGCGGCTTCGTCGCCTTCAAACTCCACCACCACGCCGATGCGCGTGCCGTGCAGGTAAGAAGCCAGTTTGCTGCCGGCAAAACGCTTGAAGCGGCGCACGCTCATGTTTTCGCCGATCTTGCCGATCAGGCCCTTGCGCACGTCCTCGACCGTGGGGCCGAAACCGTCCAGCGACAGGGGCATGGCGCCCACGGCTTCCACGTCGGCCGGGTTGTTCTTGACGATGCCTTCGACCACGCCTTTGGTGAAAGCCAGGAAGCTGTCGTTCTTGGTCACGAAGTCGGTTTCGCAGTTGACTTCAACCAGCGCGCCCACATCGCCTTCGCGGTGCGCGGCCACCACGCCTTCGGCGGTGACGCGGGAAGCGGCCTTGCCGGCCTTGCTGCCGAGCTTGACGCGCAGGATTTCTTCGGCTTTCTCGAAATTGCCTTCGGCTTCGGTCAGCGCCTTCTTGCACTCCATCATCGGGGCGTCGGTCTTGGCGCGCAGTTCAGCGACCATGCTTGCAGTAATTGCCATTTTGATTCTCCGTTTATCGTGTTCACGGGGACGGGCCGACAGGGCCCATCCCTTCTTGATGTTTAAGTTGTGAAAAAGGGGCTACGCGAGCCCCTTTTTCGCGTCTGGCGCAGAGCCGAAAACTATCAGGCCGCGTTGTCCACTTCCACGAACTCGTCCGAGCTCTCGGCGGAAACCGCCTTGACAACGTCGTTCACGGCGTTGGCGCGGCCTTCCAGGATCGCGTCGGCGATGCCGCGGGCATACAGCGCCACAGCCTTGGAGGAGTCATCGTTGCCGGGGATCACGTAATCGATGCCGATGGGCGAGTGGTTGGAGTCAACCACGCCGATCAGGGGGATGCCGAGCTTCTTGGCTTCCAGGATCGCGATTTTGTGGAAACCCACGTCGATCACGAAGATGGCGTCCGGCAGGGCGTTCATGTCCTGGATGCCGCCGATGTCCTTTTCAAGCTTTTCGATTTCGCGCTTGAAGGTCAGCTGTTCTTTTTTGCTGATGGATTCGAGGCCGGCTTCCTGCTGGGCCTTCATCTCTTTCAAGCGCTTGATCGAGGTCTTGACCGTCTTGAAGTTGGTCAGCATGCCGCCCAGCCAGCGCTGGTCAACGTAGGGAACGCCGGCGCGCTTGGCTTCGGTGGCGACGATTTCGCGGGCTTGGCGCTTGGTGCCCACCATCAGGATGGTGCCGCGGTTGGCGGACAGCTGCTTGGCGAACTTCATCGCCTCCTGGTACATCGGCAGCGATTTTTCCAGGTTGATGATGTGAATACGGTTGCGATGGCCGAAGATGTAGGGGGCCATCTTGGGGTCCCAGAAGCGGGTTTGGTGTCCGAAATGAACGCCTGCTTCCAGCATTTCGCGCATAGTGGTCGACATAAAAATACTCCAAAAGGTTGTGTCTAAAATCAGCGCTTATCGCCCCATCATTGAGATTTATGGGGCAACACCTTGGGTGGCTGATTTGCGATTTGCATTGCAAACAACAAAATCGTCATTTGCAAAGCCTGTCGAGTATAACATCCCTCCGCCCTCCTCTCCTGAGCCCCCTCCCATCCCATGAGCCAGCCCCCCTTCCCCGGCGACCTCCATGCCGCCCGCCTGGCACTCCAGGAAGGCCATGTGCAAGCCACGGACATCCTGGCGCAGGCCGCCCTGGCCGCGCAAAGCGAGGCCTGCCGCCATGTTTTTATGCCCGGCTCGCCGGCAAACCCGGCTGAAACGCTGAAAAACACGCCCTCCGGCAATGCCGGACTGGCGCTTGCCGGGATTCCGGTGTCCATCAAAGACCTGTTCGACGTGGCCGGCCAGGTCACCGCCGCCGGCTCCAAAGTGCTGGCGCAAGCCGCCCCGGCCCAGGCCGACTGCCCCGCGGTGGCCCGGCTCAGGGCTGCCGGCGCGGCACTGGTGGGCCGCACCAATATGGTCGAGTTCGCTTTTTCAGGCGTGGGCATCAACCCGCACTACGGAACGCCCGCCAACCCGGCCGACCCGGCCACGGCGCGCATCCCGGGCGGCTCCTCGTCGGGCGCGGCCGTGTCGGTGGCCACCGGCGCGGCCCTGGTGGGCCTGGGCTCGGACACGGGCGGCTCCATCCGCATTCCCGCGGCACTGTGCGGCATCGTCGGCTTCAAGAGCACGGCCCGCCTGGTGCCAACCGCAGGCGCCCTGCCGCTATCGACCAGCCTGGACACCGTGAGCGCCCTGACGCGCTCGGTGCGCGACGCCGTCACCGTGCACGAGGTGCTGGCGGCGCGCCGGGTCGGGCTGACCGGCAAGCCCCTGTCCGGATACCGCCTGGCCGTGGCCGGCACGCTGATGCAGGACGCGCTGAGCCGCACGGTGGCCCAGGCCTTTGAGCGCAGCCTGCAGGTCTTGCGCGAGGCCGGCGCGCAGATCGTGGAAATCCCGCTCGAGGAAATCACCGAGCTGGCGGCCATCAACGCCACCGGCGGCCTGTCGGCGGCCGAAAGCTACGCCTGGCATCGCAAGCTGATCGCCGAGCGCCAGTCCGGCTACGACCCGCGTGTCGCACAGCGCATACTGCGCGGCGCCGCCATGAGCGCGGCCGACTACATAGACCTGCTGGCGGCGCGCAAGGACTGGATAGCCCGTATGGAAGCGCGGCTCGACGGCTTTGACGCCGTGCTGTCGCCCACCGTACCCCTGGTTGCGCCGCCCATCGCCGGTTTGCTGAATGACGACACTGAGTTTTTCAGGGTCAACGGCCTTTTGCTGCGCAACACCTCGGTGGTTAACATGCTCGACGGCTGCGCGATTTCCCTGCCCTGCCACACGCCCGGCCAGTTGCCCGTGGGCCTGATGCTGTGGCACGCGGCCCTGCATGACGACGCGGTGCTGGACCTGGCCCTGCAAGTGGAAGCCGCTCTGGCGCAGTCGCTACACCAATAACCGCCGCAACCCCATCCTGCCCGGGCTCGCGGCCTGCTCACCCATAAAAAAAACAATGCACAACAAGATTTCCCGTCCCAAACGCCCCGCCTCCACGCCACGCCGCCGCGGAGCCTTCGCATGAGGATCGCCGTCATTGGCGCCGGCATCATCGGCATCACCACCGCCTACGAACTGGCACTGGACGGCCACGAGGTCACGGTATTCGAACGCCGCGGCGCGGCGGCCGAGGAAACCAGCTTTGCCAACGCCGGCCTGGTCGCGCCCGGCTACGTCACGCCCTGGGCCGCGCCCGGCATGCCGCGCAAGGTCCTCAGCCACCTGTTCAGCCGCCACGCCCCGGTCAAGCTCGGCTTGCCACTGTCGGCCGGCGAACTCGCGTGGATGTGGCAGTGGTTTCGCGCCTGTAAGCTGGACATCTACCTGGCCAACCGCGCGCGCATGCAGCGCCTGGCTTTTTACAGCCGCGAAAGGCTGCATCACCTGACGGCCGAGCTGCAGCTCGAATACGACGGCAGTCCCGGCTATATGGTGCTGCTGCGTTCCGAAAAAGACAGCAAGCTGGTGCAGCCCGGCCTGGCGGTGCTGCGCGACGCGGGCGTAACCTTCAAGGAAATCGGCCCCGAGGAAGTCCTCAAAATCGAGCCGGCACTGAACCCCGACACGCCCTTTCTGGGCGCCGTGCACCTGCCCAACGACGAAGTGGCCAATTGCCGGCAGTTCGCGCTGCTGCTGAAGAACGAGGCCCAACGCCTGGGCGTGAATTTTGAATTCAACACCACCGTGGCCCGGCTGGAGCAGGCGCAGCCCGCCAGCCTGGTCATCGCCGGTGAAAGCACGCCGCGCGGCTTCGACCGGGTGGTCATGTGCGCGGGCCTGGCCTCGGCGCAGCTCTTGCGGCCGTTGGGCTTGAAGATTCCGATGGCCGCAGTCTACGGTTACTCCATCAGCGCGCCGATTCGCGAACCCCTGAACGCGCCGCGCAGCGCGCTGATGGATGAGCGCTACAAGGTCGCGATTTCGCGCATGGGCAACCGCGTGCGGGTGGCCGGCAGCGCCGAAATCGGCGGCTCGCTGGACAACAAGCGAGCCGCCTCGCTGCAAACCCTTTACAAGGTTCTGCACGACTGGTTTCCGGGCGCGGCCCAGCTCTCCAACACCGGCTCCAGCGTGCAGGAATGGAAAGGCGCCAGGCCCATGCTGCCCGACGGGCCGCCCGTTATCGGCGACAGCGGCATCCCCGGCCTCTGGCTCAACCTGGGCCATGGCTCCAGCGGCTGGGCGCTCAGCTGCGGCAGCGCGCGGGCGCTGGCCGACCTCATGGCCGGCAAAAACACCGACATCGACATGGAAGGCCTGGGCGTCGCGCGCCTGGCTTGAGCCTGGCCCGCCGGGCTTTTTTACGCCTGTAGCCGCACAATCGGGCCATGCGAAGAATTTCCAGCGCCCTCAGCGAGCCGCTTCACGGCGTGGCGGCCACCCGCGAACTTGAACGGCTGGCCGCCGCCGGCCTGCCGCCGCACACGCTGATGCAGCGCGCCGGCTTGGCAGTCGCGCGCCTGGCGCTGGCCCTGGCGCCGCACGCGCAGCGCATCTGGATTGCCTGCGGCCCCGGCAACAACGGCGGCGACGGCTTCGAGGCCGCCATGCACCTGCACCGCTGGGGCAAAAATGTAACCCTGACCTGGACCGGCCTGCCGCCGGGCAAAACCGGCCAGCCACCCGACGCCCAGGCCTCGCGCGAACGGGCCCTGGCCGCCGGCGTGCCCATGGCCGCGCAGCCGCCCGAGGACTTCGATTTCTGCATAGACGCCCTGCTGGGCCTGGGCGGCACGTTGGACCCAGCCCGGCCGGGCACAGCCCTGATGCTGCAATGGCTGGCGCGCATGCAGGCCGGCACCGCGCCCCGGATCGCGGTGGACCTGCCGACCGGCCTGGACGCCGACACCGGTGTCTTCGCCGCCGGGTTTGCCACAGGCCCGGAAGTTTTTACCCTCAGTCTTTTGACCCTGAAGCCGGGCCTGTTCACCGCGAACGGCCGCGACTGCGCGGGCCATGTGTGGTTTGACGACCTTGGCACGGCAAGCGCCGGCGCGCCGGCGCCCGATGCCTGGCTGCTGGGCGCCGACCGGGCCCTGCGTGCGCCCAGGCAGACCAGCCCGCATGCGAGTCACAAAGGCAGCTTCGGCGACGTAGCGGTGCTGGGCGGGGAATCCACAGCCCGCAGCCATATGGCGGGCGCCGCGCTGCTGGCCGCGCGGGCCGCGCTGCATGCGGGCGCGGGCCGCGTGTATGTGGCGCTGCTCGGCAGCCCGGCGCTCAGCACGGACCCCCAGCAACCCGAATTGATGTTCCGCGCCCCGGAGGCGCTGGACCTGGCGCGGCAGGTGGTCGTGTGCGGCTGCGGCGGCGGCGATGCCGTGCGCACCGTGCTGCCCAAGGCGCTGTCGGCGGCGCCGCGATTGGTGCTGGACGCGGACGCGCTCAACGCCATTGCCGGGGACACTCAGCTGCAGACCCAGCTCGCGGCCCGCCGCAATCGCGGCTATGCGACCGTGCTCACGCCCCATCCGCTCGAAGCTGCCCGGCTGGCCGGGATCAGCGCCCAAGAAGTGCAAGCCAACCGCCTGGTTCACGCCCGCCAGTTGGCTGAGCGCTTTCAATGCGTCGTGGTGCTCAAGGGCTCGGGAACCGTGATCGCCGCGCCTGGGCAGGCCAGCGCCATCAACAGCAGCGGCAACGCCCTGCTGGCCACGGCGGGCACGGGCGATGTGCTGGCCGGCATGCTGGGGGCGCGCATGGCCGGGGGAGTTGAGGCCTTTGAAGCGGCATGCGGCGCCGTGTTTGCCCACGGCCGCCTGGCCGATGAATGGCCCGCCGGTGAGCAGACGCTGACGGCGTCGGCGCTGGCCAAGGCCTAGATCGCCAGGCCGCTAAACCAGGACCATCAAGGCAATCTGCAGCAGCACGATCAGCACCAGAGCCGAGATGTCGACCCCGCCCACGACGGGGATCACCCGGCGCAGCGGCGCCAGCACGGGCTCGGTCAGGCGGCCCAGCAAGGCATAGGCCGGGGAGCCGGGCTGCACCCACGAAAGAATGGCAAAACCCAGCACCAGGATGAACAGGGTTTGCAGCGCCACGCGCACCAGCATCTTGAGCGCGAACGACAGCAGCGTTAGCAGGACTGCAGGCGCCAGCTCAAGCGCGCCCAGCAGCAGGCCGAACATCAAGGCCCACAGCAAGGCATAGGCCAGCGCCAGCACGGCGGCGGCGATCACGCTGGCCCAGTCCACCCGCGACTGCGCCAGCGACCTGGGCAATGCCCGGCGCAGCGGCTTGACCAGCCAGTCGGTCAGGGCCATGACAAAGCTGCCCGGCTGGGCGCTCATGTTGACCCGGACCCAGTTCATCCAGGCGCGCAGCAGGGCTGCGGCAATCAGCAGGAAAAAAATGGTTTCAAGAAGAAACGACAGGATGCGGATCAGCATGCGCGGCCCGCCCTATGCCAGAAAAGATGAAGAAAACAATCCATGGCTATTTCCTGGACGCCTAGCGGCGGGGCTTCTTGCCCTGTTTGCGCCCGGCGCTGCCGGCGGCCTTCTTGACGGCGGCCTTCAGCGCCTGGATGGGTGACTTGGGCGTGCGCTCGCTGCCGGCGCTGCGGCCCGAACTGCTGCCACGGCTGCCGGAGCGGGTCTCCGCGCGCTTGCCGGCCGTCTGTTTGCCGGCCTTGCCGGTCCGGGGTTCCGCGGCATGGCGAGTCGCGCCGCGCTCCTGGGCCGGCAGCTCGCCGGCATGGCCACCGGTCTTGTCCTTCATCGCGCGGCCGACCAGGTCCTGGCCTTCGTTCACCAGCCGGAAGTCGATCTTGCGGCCGTCCAGGTCCACCCGGCTGACCTGCACCCGCACCCGCGTGCCGATGGCGTAGCGGATGCCCGTGCGCTCGCCGCGCAATTCCTGGCGGGCTTCATCGAAGCGGAAGTATTCGCCGCCCAGCTCGGTGATGTGCACCAGGCCCTCGACATACATCGCGTCCAGTGTGACGAAGATGCCGAAGCCGGTGGCCGCAGTGACGACGCCGCCGAACTCCTCGCCCAGGTGTTCGCGCATGTACTTGCATTTGAGCCAGGCCTCGACGTCACGGCTGGCTTCGTCGGCGCGCCGCTCATTGGCGCTGCAATGCAGGCCGGCGGCCTGCCAGGCGAGTTCGTCGGCGCTGGCTTTTTTGGGCTTCTGCGTGGGTTCCTTGACACGCGAGGCCAGCCGCTTGGACAGCTTGGCCTCGGCCTCGCCCGGCGTGGGCAGGGTCGGCAACTGGTATTTGGCCTTGTTGAGCACCGCCTTGATGACACGGTGCACCAGCAAATCGGGGTAGCGCCGGATCGGGCTGGTGAAGTGCGTGTAGGCCTCGTAAGCCAGGCCGAAGTGGCCGCTGTTCATGGGCGTGTAGATGGCCTGCTGCATGGAGCGCAGCAGCATGGAGTGGATTTGCTGCGCGTCCGGCCTGTCTTTGGTGGCCAGCGCGATGCGCTGGAACTCGCCGGGCTCCGGGTCGTCGCTGATGGTCATGCCGACGCCGGCGGCCTTCAGGTAGTTGCGCAGCATCTCCTTCTTCTCGGGCGTCGGCCCCTCGTGCACACGGTACAGGCCCACGTGCTTGCTCTGCGAGATGAAGTCGGCCGAGCAGACGTTGGCGGCCAGCATGGCCTCCTCGATCAGGCGATGCGCCACGTTGCGCGTACGGGGCACGATTTTTTCAATGCGCCCCGCTTCATCGCAGACGATTTGCGTTTCGGTAGTTTCGAAGTCCACCGCTCCGCGCGTGCCGCGCTCCTTGAGCAAGGCCTGGTAGACGTCATGCAAATCAAGCAGGTGCGGCACCAGCGCCTTGCGCTGCGCGGCTTCGGGGCCGCGCGTATTGGCCAGGATGGCGGCGACCTCTGTATAGGTGAAGCGCGCCTGGCTGAACATCACCGCAGGGTAGAACTGGTAGGCATGGACCTCGCCCTTGGCGTTGACCAGCATGTCGCAGACCATGCACAGGCGCTCGACGTTGGGGTTGAGCGAGCACAGGCCGTTGGAGAGTTTCTCCGGCAGCATGGGAATCACGCGGCGCGGGAAGTACACGCTGGTGGCGCGGTCATAAGCGTCGATGTCGATGGCGCTGCCGGTTTCCACATAGTGGCTCACGTCGGCAATCGCCACCAACAGGCGCCAGCCCTTGCCGCGGCCGACCTTGGCCGGCTCGCAATACACGGCATCGTCAAAGTCGCGGGCATCTTCGCCGTCTATGGTGACCAACGGCACGTCGGTCAGGTCGATGCGGTGCTTTTTGTCGGCGGGCCGCACGGCGTCCGGCAAGGCGCGGGCCAGGGCCAGCGCCTCATCGCTGAATTCATGCGGCACGCCGTATTTGCGCACCGCGATTTCGATTTCCATGCCGGGGTCGTCGATCTCACCCAGCACTTCCTTGACGCGGCCCACGGGCTGGCCGAACAGCGCCGGCGGCTCGGTGAGTTGCACCACCACCACCTGGCCGGCCTTGGCCGTACCGGTGGCGCCCTTGGGGATCAGCACGTCCTGGCCGTAGCGCTTGTCTTCGGGCGCGACCAGCCAGACGCCGCTTTCCTGCAACAGGCGGCCGATGATGGGGTTGGAGGAGCGCTCGATGATCTCGGTCACGCGGCCTTCGGGCCGGTTTTTGCGGTCATGCCGCACGATGCGCGCCTTGACGCGGTCCTTGTGCAGCACCGCGCGCATTTCATTGGGCGGCAGGTAAATATCGGCCTCGCCGTCGTCGCGCAATACGAAACCATGGCCGTCGCGGTGGCCGGAAACGGTGCCCTCGAATTCAGCGAGCAGACCGGAGGAATGGGCGGACGATCCGCCCGTATGGGAATGAGTTGTTTTGATAAAAAGTCTCTTTTTGTTGGGGCTGCTGGTTTTGAGTATGCAGCCGAAATATTTCAGGAAAATTTGTGGGCCGGGGCCTCAGAATGCGTTCAAGTAATGGTACACTGCTAGCTGTGCCCGGGTGGCGGAATTGGTAGACGCGCACGGTTCAGGTCCGTGTATCGCAAGATGTGGAGATTCGAGTTCTCTCCCGGGCACCAGATACACCAAACAGCTTTGCCAGACTCTGAAACGAGCTCTGGAAGAAAGCAAGATTAAAGCCACTGTGACCCAGTGGCTTTTTTTGTTTCCGGGCCCCGCCTTGCGGCCCGGTTTCTCGTGCGCCGGCTTGATCAAACAGGCACGGCCACCAGGTCGTGGCCCTGGGTTCCGACGATGCGGGCCCGGGTGAATTCGCCGACTTTCAGCGTCTTGCTGATTTTCTCGGGCGGCAGCAGCTTGACGACGCCGTCGATCTCGGGTGCATCAGCATAAGAACGCCCGATACCGCCCTTTCGGCCCAGCGCGGGCGCAGAGTCCACCAGCACCTGCATGGTCGCGCCTATGCGCTGCTGCAGCTTCTGGCTGGAAACCGCCTCCGCCACGGCCATGAAACGGGCGCGCCGCTCTTCACGCAATTCCATCGGCAACATGCCCGGAATGTCGTTGGCCGTGGCACCTTCCACCGCGCTGTAGGCAAAGCAGCCCGCGCGGTCGATCCTGGCTTCGCGCATAAAGTCCAGCAGGTGTTCGAACTCAGCCTCGGTCTCACCGGGGAAGCCGGCAATAAAAGTGCTGCGAATCACAATCTCGGGGCAGATCTCGCGCCAGCGCGCAATGCGCTCAAGGTTTTTTTCACCGCTGGCCGGCCGCTTCATGCGCTTGAGCACATCCGGATGGCTGTGCTGCAGCGGAACGTCCAGGTAAGGCAGCACCTTGCCGGTGGCCATCAGGGGCAGCACTTCATCCACACTGGGGTATGGATAGACGTAATGCAAGCGCACCCAGGCGCCATAGGGCTCGGCGATCTCGCCCAGCGCCTGCACCAGCTCCAGCATGCGCGTCTTGACGGGTTTACCGTCCCAGAAGCCGGTACGGTATTTCACGTCCACGCCGTAGGCCGAAGTGTCCTGGCTGATCACCAGCAATTCCTTGACGCCGCCCTCAAACAGTGCGCGCGCTTCATTGAGCACGTCGCCTATGGGCCGCGACACCAGGTCGCCGCGCATCGAAGGGATGATGCAGAAAGTGCAGCGGTGGTTGCAGCCTTCGCTGATTTTCAGGTACGCGTAGTGCCGGGGCGTGAGCTTGATGCCCGCAACACCGAAAGCGTTGGGAACCAGGTCCACAAAAGGATCGTGCGGTTTGGGCAAATTCAGGTGCACCGCATCCATGACTTCCTGCGTGGCGTGCGGGCCGGTCACGGCCAGCACGCTGGGGTGCATCTGGCGCACCAGATTGCCGCCGTCCTCGCCGGCCTTGGCGCCCAGGCAGCCGGTGACGATGACCCGGCCGTTCTCGGCCAGCGCCTCGCCTATGGTGTCCAGGCTTTCCTTGACCGCATCGTCGATAAAACCGCAGGTGTTGACGATGACCAGGTCCGCGCCTTCAAAGGTCTTGGAGGTCTGGTAGCCCTCGGCACTCAGCTGCGTGAGGATCAGCTCGGAATCGGTCAGGGCTTTGGGGCAGCCCAGGCTGACAAAACCGACGCGGGGCGCGGCCTTGGCATTGGCAGGGGCGGAGGGGGAAATTACGTCGCTCATGGGGTCTATTGTCTCAGGGTAGGCGTCAGGGCGAACCGTGAACCCCGGATGGCCTTCAACGGCCAGTATTCGCGCGGGCCCAAGGCCCGGCGTTCAGTTCACTTCTTGAGGCCGAAGGCCTGCAGCATCTGCTCGCTCTGCTTTTGCATCTGCTCTTGCATCTGCGTAAAAACGTTCTTGGATTGCTCCACATAAGTGCCCATCATGCCCTGCATCATGGGCGACTGCGCATTCATGAACTGCGCCCACATTTCAGGTGTCAGCCCCTTGGACTGCTCGGCCATCTTGACTTGCAGGTCCATGAAGCTCTGGACGTTTTTTTCCAGGTAGGCACCCATGAAACCCTGCATCGCGTTGCCGTAAAAACGGATGATGTTGGCCAGCACGGCCTCCGTGAACATGGGCGCGCCGCCGGTTTCTTCCTCGAGAATGATCTGCAGCAGGATGCTGCGCGTCAGGTCTTCGTTGGTCTTGGCATCGCGCACCACAAAGTCGGCGCTCTCCATCACCAGTTGCCGCACTTCGGTGAGCGTGATGTAGGTCGAGGTCTCGGTGTCGTAGAGCCGCCGGTTCGGGTACTTCTTGATCACGCGGGACGCCGCAGCCTTGGCGGCAGCCCGGGCGCTTCTGGCGCCGGAATTGCCGTCGGCAGCCGCATCGCCCTGTGAAGGCGGAAGGCCGGATGCCGGGCTGGTGGATTTGCTTTTTGGCACTGATTTCTCCTCTGAATGACGGCCAGCGACCGGGCGCCGGGGTTCAATACATTCTAGGAATTCTGATGTACACAATCCCCTTGGTTTACCCTGTGTGATGGGCCCGCATCATGAATGCGAAAGCCTGGACAGGAACCGTTTCGAGGGAATTGGTAGGCGCGATTGGACTCGAACCAACGACCCCCACCATGTCAAGGTGGTGCTCTAACCAGCTGAGCTACGCGCCTAAGGACTGTTCGAAGCTAGCAGTATAGCACGTAAATTTACCCCCACGGTCGCGCACTTCGTGTCGCTCCCGAGGCCTTGCAGGCCGCGGCTCGCGAGACGCTTCGCCTCTGTCGCCCGTCCAAGCCTGCGCAGGCAGGCTTGGAGCCGCGGGCTCCAGCCCCTCGGGGGCCGCTGCGCCTGCGGCCCGGCGAAGCCGGTTCCGCGGCTCATGCTGGTGAAGACAGATTCCCAACGCAGCTCGCAACTCAGCGCCTGCGCGCGGAGCGCACGCCCGGCACCTCGGCGACGACGGCCAGCACCTGGTTGAGGCGGCCCGATTGCGCCACTTCCACGGTGAAAGTCATCCAGGCCGTGCCGCCGCGGTTGTCTTTCACCGACTGCGTCTGCACGCCGATCACGTTCATTTTTTCCTTGGCGAAAACCTCGGAAATATCGCGCAGCAGGCCCTGCCGGTCGGCCGCCTCGACGGCGACGTCCACCGGGTAGACCGCGCCGTCGGGTGTCTTGGGTGAATTCCATTGCACCTCGATCACGCGGTCCGGGCTGCCGGCGGCCATGTTGCGGAAGTTGCTGCAGTCGCTGCGGTGGATGCTGACGCCTTTGCCCTTGGTGACAAAGCCGAGGATCTCGTCGGGCGGCGCGGGTTTGCAGCATTTGGCCAATTGCGTGAGCAGGGATCCCATGCCGACAACCAGCACGCCGCCCGCCGCCTTCTTGGCGTTCGAGTTGGGTGCTCGGGCTTTTTTTGCCAGCACGTAATCGTCCTGGCTCAGGACCGGTTCGGGCGGCCTGAGCATGTTCTCTATCGTGCGCAGCGACAACTCGTCTTTGCCCACCACTTCAAACAAGTCATCCGCCGCCTTGAAGCCGAGCTGCGCCGCCAGGTCGTCCAGCTTCATCGCCGTCTTGCCTTCGCGCTGCAGCAGTTTTTCCACGGCCTCGCGGCCCCTGGCCACGGTCTGTTCCATGGCCAACGCGTTGAACCAGGCGCGCACCTTGGACTTCGCGCGATGGCTGCTCAGAAAACCGAGTTCAGGGTTGAGCCAGTCGCGCGAAGGCCCTCCCTCTTTCACGGTGATCACCTCCACCGTCTGGCCGTTCTGCAGCGGCGTGTTGAGCGGCACCATGACACCGTCGATGCGCGCGCCGCGGCAGCGGTGGCCCAGGCTGGTGTGCACACTGTAGGCGAAGTCCACCGTGGTCGCGCCCTGCGGCAGCTCCACAATGGCGGCGTCCGGCGTCAGCACGTAGATGCGGTCCTCGAACAGGCCTTGCTTGGCGCCCGCCGCGCGCTGCGCCGCCGGCCCCGAGAGATCGCGCTCCCAGGCCAGCAACTGGCGCAGCACGGCGATCTTGGCGTCGTATTCGCTGCTGGCCGAGACACCGCCGTAGCCCTTGGTGCCGGCCTCCTTGTAGGCCCAGTGCGCGGCCACGCCGTGCTCGGCATGGTCGTGCATGGCCTGGGTGCGCACCTGGATTTCCACCGCCCTGCCCGCCTCGTCGCGCACCACGGTGTGCAGCGACTGGTAGCCGTTGCTCTTGGGCTTGGCGATGTAGTCGTCGAACTCGCCGTCCACCGGCGTGAAGCGCGAATGCACGTAGCCGAGCGCCGCATAGCAGCCCTTCACGTCGGCGGCGATCACGCGCAGCGCGCGGATGTCGAAGACTTGCTCGAAGTCTAGCGACTTGCCGCGCATTTTTTTCACGATGCTGTAGATGTGCTTGGGCCGGCCCTGCACCAGCGCGGCAATGCCGTTCTGGTTGAGTTCGCGTTCCAGCTGCGCGCGCAGGGCTTCCATAAAGCCTTCGCGCTCCACCCGTTTTTCGTCGAGCAGTCGGGCCGTCTGCTTGTAGGTCTCGGGCTCCAGGAAGCGAAAGGCCAGGTCTTCCATCTCCCATTTGATCTGCCAGATGCCCAGGCGGTTGGCCAGCGGCGCAAAAACATGCAGCGACTCATAGGCCAGCGGCAGCGGCGCTGTCTGCCGCGTCGCGGCGTAGTGGCGCAGGGTCTGCAGGCGGGACGCCAGCCGCAGCATCACCACACGCAGGTCGCGCGAAAACGCCAGCAGCATCTTGCGCACGTTTTCGGTCTGCGCGGCCGGGTCGTCCAGCAGCTGGGCTTTCGCATTCGCCGAACGTGCCTGGCGCTGCACATGAACCAGCTTGGTGGTCTCCATGGCCAGCGCGGCATAGTTGGCGCCGAAGGCCTTGGTGATCACTTCCTGCGGCTTGTTCAAATGCTGGCAGGCATAGACCAGGTAGCTGGCCGCCTGCATGGCTTCGGAGCCGCCTATGGTCTTCAGGATGGCCGCCACCGCGTCGGCATGGGCGAGGATGTTTTCACCCGTGTCATGCGTTTCGCTGGCGATCAGGGGCTCGGCGAACGCGCGGGCGCGGGCCAGCGCATGCGGCTGGTCCGGCAGGCTGTCGGCCGTGGCGGTCACGATGGAGGCATTCGCCCCCTGGGAGGCTGTCGGGCCACCCGGCCCGACCACATTGCTTTTCATGAAACTTCAGTCAAATGGTTGCGCGGCCTCAGCCCAGCAAAAAGCCCGTCACGGCGGCCAGCTGGTCAGGCGCGATCAGCGTGGGCGCATGTCCCACGCCTTCAAATTCCACCACGCGGGCACGCGGCCCGCGCTGCGTCATGGCCTGGGCCGTTTGCGGGCTCAGCAAGTCGGATTGCCGGCCCCGTATCACCAGGGTTTCGGCCTTGATATTGTCGTAGAGCTGCCAGAGCATGGTCTCGCCCTGGCGCGCGGATTCCTCGGTTTCCTGCTTGAAGGGCACGGCGATGGCCGGGTCGTAGTGCAGGCGCCACTTGGCGTCAGCGGCTTCCGAAACGCGCCTGAGCATGGGGCGCGACAACGCCAGCCACTGCTCGGGCGTGTGCGGGCCGAAGCTCTGGGAGATCGCCCACATCGCATCGGCCGCTTCCTGCACCGAGCCGAAGTGGCCGGCCTGGCCCAGGTAAGCGCCTATGCGCACAATCGCCTGCCACTGGATGGCCGGGCCGACATCATTGAGCACCAGCCGTCGCACCGGCGCGGGCAGGGGCAGGTTGGGCGTTCCGCACACCGCCACGCCGATCAGGCCGCCCATGCTGGTGCCCACCCAGTCCAGCGAGACCACCGGCGCCTGGGCGTGCAGCTGGCCCAGCATCGCCAGCATGTCGCCCGCATAGGTGCGCAGCTGGTAGCCCATGGGGTCCTTGAGCCAGTCGCTTTCGCCGCGGCCCACCACATCGGGGCAGACCACGCGCCCATCGGCCTGCTCGGACAGCGCCCGCGCCAGCACGTCAAAGTCGCGCCCCTGGCGCGACAGGCCGTGCACACAGACGATCAGGTGCGAACTGTCCGGCCGGCCCCACTGCCAGTAAGCCATGCGGTGGCCGCCGCCGGCATCGGGGCAGTTTACGTAGTTCAGCGTAGGTTGGGTCATGGTGCGGCGGTTCAATTCAAAGGCTTGATAATTGCTTGAGAAATCAACCCAGCGCCAGGTGCACGGCGCGAGGTTCGGGATCCCAGTTCAACCATCGTAAATCATCCGGAGAAACAATATGCTCAAAGGTAAAACAGCCCTCGTCACCGGCTCGACCAGCGGGATAGGCCTGGGCATCGCCAAAGCGCTGGCCGCGCAGGGCGCCAACATCGTGATCAACGGCTTCGGCGACGTGGACGGCCCCAAGGCCGAAGTGGAAGCGCTGGGCGCGCGCGTGGCCTACCACGGCGCCGACATGAGCAAAGTCGCCGACATCGAGGACATGATGCGTTACGCCGCCGCGCAATTCGGCCAGGTCGACATTCTCGTCAACAACGCCGGTATCCAGCACGTGGCGCGGGTCGAGAACTTCCCGGTCGAGCGCTGGGACGCCGTGATCGCCATCAACCTGAGCAGCGCCTTCCACGCCACCCGCCTGGCCCTGCCCGCCATGCTGGCGGCCAACGGCGGCAAGGGCTGGGGCCGCATCATCAACGTGGCCTCGGTCCACGGCCTGGTCGGCTCGGCCGAAAAATCCGCCTACGTCGCCGCCAAGCACGGCATCGTGGGCCTGACCAAAGTCACCGCGCTCGAGAACGCCACCACGGGCGTCACCTGCAACGCCATCTGCCCCGGCTGGGTGCTCACGCCTCTGGTGCAAAAACAGGTGGACGCCAAGGCCGTCGCCGGCAACATCAGCAACGAGGCCGCGACCAAGCAATTGCTGGGCGAAAAAGAACCCTCCATGCAGTTCACCACGCCCGAAGAACTGGGCGCGCTTGCGGTGTTTTTCTGCTCGCCGGCCGGCAACAATGTGCGCGGCGTGGCCTGGAACATGGACGGCGGCTGGGCGGCGCAGTAAGCGGCCTTACAGCAGCCGGCTCACGTAATCGCCAATCGCCAGCGAACTCGTGAGCCCCGGCGATTCAATGCCGAAGAGGTTGACCAGGCCCGCCACGCCGTGATCACGGGGCCCCTGGATGAGGAAGTCCTTGGCGGCCTCATGCGGCGCCTGGATCTTGGGGCGTATGCCGGCATAACCCGGCGTCAGCGCACCGTCGGCCAGCGCCGGCCAGTATTTACGCACCTCGGCATAAAAAGCCTCGCCGCGCGCCGGGTCCACCACCAGGTCCTCGGGCGAATCCACCCATTGCACGTCGGGGCCGAACTTGGCCTGGCCGCCCATGTCCACCGTCAGGTGCACACCCAGGCCGGCAGCCTCGGGCACGGGGTAGATCAGGCGGCTGAAGGGTGAGCGCCCGGGCAGCGTGAAGTAGTTGCCCTTGGCGTAATGGCTGGGCGGCACATGCCGCGCGGGCAGGCCGGCAAAGCGCCCGGCCAGTTGCTGGGCCTGCAGGCCCGCGGCATTGATAACGGTGGTAGCTGCGAGCTCGGTGCCGTCTTGCGCCGCCAGGTAAATCGCCGAGGCCGAACATTCAGCGTGCGCCAGCGGCGAATTGAGCGCAACCAGCCCGCCCGCGTTCTCGAGGTCGCCCTGCAGCGCCAGCATCAGGCCGTGGCTGTCGACAATGCCGGTGCTGGGTGAATGCAGCGCGGCCACACATTCGAGCTGCGGCTCCAGCGCACGCGCTTCTTCGCGGGTCAGCAGCACCAGGTCGTTCACGCCGTTGGCGGCGGCCTTGTCGCGTATGCCCTGCAGTTGCGCGACCTGCGCCTGGCTGGTCGCCACAATCAGCTTGCCGCAGCGCCTGTGGCCTATGCCGCGTTCGGCGCAGTAGGCATACAGCAGTTCCTTGCCCTCCACGCACAGCCTGGCCTTGAGCGAGCCTTGCGGGTAATAGATGCCGGCGTGTATCACCTCGCTGTTGCGCGAGCTGGTGCCCGTGCCTATCGCATCGGCGGCTTCCAGCACCATGACCTCCCTGCCCCGCAGCGCCAGCGCGCGCGCCACGGCCAGGCCCACCACACCCGCGCCTATCACCACACAATCGACTTTGTCCATCAGCGGCCTTCAAAACCTTCAATGACATTGACCGCATTGGTGCCCAGTTCAGCGGCCGCATAGCCGCCTTCAAGCACGAACACCGTAGGCAGGCCCAGCTTGCCCAGGCGCTCGCCGAGGCGGATGAAGTCGTCCGGCTGCAGCGCGAATTTGGAGATCGGGTCCCCGGCAAAGGTGTCCAGCCCCAGCGACACCACCAGCGCGTCCGACTTGAAACTGGCGATGCGCAGGCAGGCCGCTTCCAGCGCCTCGAACCAGCGCGCCGCCGTGCAGCCCGCCGGCAGCGGCAGGTTCAGGTTGAAGCCCGCGCCCTCGCCCGTGCCGGTCTCGTCGGCATGGCCCAGGTAAAACGGGTACTCGGTCATGGGGTCGCCGTGCAGGCTCACAAACAGCACGTCGGCGCGGTCGTAAAAAATGCTTTGTGTGCCGTTGCCGTGGTGGTAATCGACATCGAGCACCGCCACGCGCGCCGCGCCGCCATCGCGCAGCGCCTGGGCGGCCACGGCAGCGTTGTTCAAAAAGCAATAGCCCCCCATGAAGTCGGGCCCCGCATGGTGCCCGGGCGGGCGGCTGCAGCAGAACACGGCGCGCTCGCCTGCCGTGAGCAAAGCCGCGGCGCTGGCGGCGGCATCCGCGCCGGCCTTGGCGGCCTGCCAGGTGCCGGCCGACAGCGGCGTGCCGTTGTCCATCGAATACAAGCCCAGCCGCGCGGTGAAGTTGAGCGGCTCCACGTCGCTGCGCAGCGTGCGCACCGGCCATACCGAGGGAAAGGGCTGGCGCTCTTCGTTGCCGGCTTCCAGTTGCACCCAGTCGCGCCAGGCATGCTCCACAAACGCGAGGTAGCGGGCGCTGTGCACCTTGGCCAGCACCGCGCGGCTGTCGGCATCCGGCGTCTGCAGCACATGGCCGCGTTCGCTCAAACGGGTTTTGACATATTCGGCGCGCGCCGGTGTTTCAAAACAGGGCACACGCTCACCGCGGAAAAATTCGTGCTGCGGGGCATGGGCATGGTGGCTGTCGCTGAAAAAGGTAAGCATGGCGGCGGAGGGGTTGGGCAAAAATGCAGACGGCGGCTCGCGGGCTTCACATCGCGCGAGGGTCGGTGTTGAGCAGCCGCTCGACCAGCGAGCGCAAACTGGCCTTGAGCGATTCGGCGCCGGGTGTCAGCGCGAAGCTGCTTTCATCCATGTACAGCTTGCGGTTGATTTCGAGCTGGATGCTGTGCCGGTGTTCGGCGGGCCGGCTGTAGCGGCGAACCAGTTCCACGCCCTTGTAGGGGTGGTTGTAGGCCACGCTGTAGCCGCGCGCCTTCAGGTGTTCGCACACCAGCCTGGACAAAGCCTTGCTGGCCGTCGTGCCTTCGCGGTCGCCCACCACGAAGTCGGCATGCGCCTCGCCCGGAAAATCCGTGGCGCTGCTGGAGGCCACCGCGGGCATGGAATGGCAGTTGATATGGATGCTGTAGCCGTGCGCCTCATGGGCGGCGTCAATCGCACGCGCAACGGCCGCGTGGTAGGGCTTCCAGCACTGCTCTATGCGCGCCTGGATTTCCGCCACACCCAGCTTGCGGTCGTACAGCGGCACGCCTTCGTCCGTGGTGCGCCAGATCAGGCCTTTGCCCAGGCGCACCTTGGACAGTATCTTGGGATCGGTCTCCACCGGCCCGGGCCAGGGCCCGTCCAGCAGGCTTACGTCCATTTCCGTGGTGTTGCGGTTGGCGTCGAGGTAGCTGCGCGGAAAGTGCGCCTCTATCCAGTGCACGCCCAGCGCGGGGGCAAAGTCGTAGAGTTTTTCGACATGGGTGTCTTCGGCGCTGCGCAGCACGGCGAGTTCGCAGGCGTGCCGGAAATCCGCCGGGTAGACCGTTCCGCTGTGGGGAGAATCCAGGACCAGCGCTGTGCTTCCGGGCAGGTAGGTAATGAGCGGCATGCCCTGACTTTAGCACCGCAAAAATCGGCTCAGGAGCCCTTCATGGCGCCGCGCCAACACGTCCCGCCGTACGCAAACTCTGCGGGCAAACTTCCGCTTGTCCTACAGGGATTTAACTTTTGCACCCACAAAAGCGCACCCGGGTGCACCTTAAATTTCACCACGGAAATCAACAACTTGCGGCCGTTTTGCCACAAGCGTGACGCCGCCTATTTATCCATTGAAATCCCCTGAAGGAAACACCATGCCATCATTGACCCGTACCTTTTCCGCCTCCCTGCTGGCCGCGGCCGCGCTGGCGGCCGCCACCGGCGCGCAAGCCCAGAGCAGCTCCAGCACCGGCATGTCGAGCAGCAGCAACTATTCCTTTTATGCACCGGGTTCGCGCTACTTCGGCCTGAACGTGGGCCAGTCGGACTTCTCGCTGCCCAGCGGGGCTGGCGGTTTCCCGTCGGACAACAAGGACACCTCGTACAACCTTTACGGCGGCAGCTACTTCAACAACAACTTCGGCCTGGAACTCGGTTACACCGATTTCGGCAAAGCCAACCGCGGCGGCGGACAGACCGAAGCGCAAGGCATCAGCCTGAGCCTGGTCGGACGCCTGCCGCTGAGCAACTCCTTCAACCTGCTGGGCAAGCTGGGGACGACCTACGGGCACACCCGCGTGTCCGCCTCGCCGGCTTCAGGCCTGGCCTCCGGCAGCGACAACAACTGGGGCGTGTCTTACGGCATAGGCGCCGAATGGGCTTTTACCCCGGCCCTGTCGGCCGTGCTGGCATGGGACGAACATAACCTGAAGTTCGTGGGCACCGGCAAGGAACGCGTCAGCACCACCAGCCTGGGCCTGCGCTACCGCTTCTGACCGGCCTTGACGCAAGCGCGCTTGCCGCGCCCGTCGCCACCCGCCCGCATGCCCGCCCAGGCTGCGGGCTTTTTCACGTCCCGCCCGCGATCGCGGCCGGATTTGCGGGCCCGGTGGGCGCCAGCATTTCCTGCAACAGCCAGGTGCCAGCGCGGCCCAGGGAGCGCTGGCGCGACCACACGGCATCGACCGGCACGCGCCGCGGCCAGCCGCGCGCGTCGAGCTCGCTGAGCTTGCCAGTGGCGAAACGCGTCACCATCCAGCGCGGAATCGCCGCCCAGCCAAAACCCAGCACCGCCATTTCCATCAGCATGAGGTAGCTGGGCGCCGACCAGGCGCGGCGCGACTGAGGCAGCCCCTGGGCGCCCTGCTCCCCCTCTATATATGTATCGAGCCGCAGTTCCCTGAAGCCGGCCAGCAGTTCGGGCGTGATGTCCTTCTTGCCGGCCAGCGGGTGGCCTGTGGCCACAAACAGCGTGATTTCAGACTGCTCGGCAATGGTGGCCGAGCCTATGTCCGGCGGGTAGGCGTTTTGCGCGGCCACCACGCCTATGTGCGCCCGCCCGGTCTGCACCAGCGAAACCAGGTCGCCATGCTCGGCAATCAGGCATTCGAATTCGAGGTCCGGAAAGCGCTGCTCAAACGCCAGCAGCATTTCCTCAAACCGGTCGGACTGGTAGGTATCGGACCAGACCACGCTGAGCTTGGGCTCCATGCCGCCGCCCAGCTGGCTGGCGGCGCGGTCCAGCCGGTCGCTGGCCGCCAGGATTTCCTGCACCTTGCCCAGCATGACCCTGCCGTGCTCGGTCAGGGCCGGCTTGCGGCTGCTGCGGTCAAACAGCGTGATGCCCAGGTCGATTTCCAGGTTGGCGATGGCGCTACTGACGGTCGACTGGCTTTTGCCCAGCTTGCGCGCCGCGGCCGAAAACGAGCCCAGGGTGGCGGCCTCGGCAAAAGCAGTCAGGGCTTCCGGGGAGTGGCGCATAGGGCGGCCTTTTATCTATTTTTACGATAGTAATTGATTTTAATCTATTCGAAATAGCGATGAAAATACTGTCATGGCCACCCGGCACCATGCCGATAAGGCCCGAATCCCTCAGAAAGTGAAGTGCATCGTGAGTCTGCAGAAATCCCTCAAAGAACGTTTTTTCCACGCCCTCGGGTTTGAAGTCCTGGCCATCGCCATCTGCGCACCCCTGGGCGCCTGGCTGCTCGGCTATTCGCTGGCGCACATGGGCCTGCTGACCCTGATGGTCTCTCTGATGGCCATGAGCTGGAATATGCTGTTCAACGCCCTGTTCGACCGGGCGCAGCGCCGCATGGGCTTTGAACGCACCCTGGCGGCGCGTGCCGTGCATGCCGTGCTGTTTGAAATCGGCCTGATCATGGCGGTGGTGCCGTTGGCCGCCTGGTGGCTGGACATAGGCCTGTGGGAAGCCTTTGTGCTGGACATCGCCATCGTGCTGTTTTTCCTGCCCTACACCTTCGGCTTTAACTGGGCTTACGACCACCTGCGCGCCAAGGTCGTCGCCCGCCATCGCCGCCGCAAGCAGCAAGCCTGCGCC
Organism: Polaromonas sp. P4_F6; assembly: GCF_056401275.1. Taxonomy (NCBI): domain Bacteria; kingdom Pseudomonadati; phylum Pseudomonadota; class Betaproteobacteria; order Burkholderiales; family Comamonadaceae; genus Polaromonas; species Polaromonas sp. P4_F6. The sequence goes on from NZ_JBFUJQ010000008.1 coordinate 35,229, forward strand.
TCGGCGGCCTGAGCGGTCCGGGGCGGCCATAGCCGCCCCACTTCATCATTTCATCTGCACCGAGCCCGACACGTTGACCAGCACCGTGCTTTTGCCGGCCTCCACCGGAACGCCGGCATCGGCCATTTCAGCCTTGGCCGACATCGCCATCATGCGGGGGCGCGGCGGGCTGCCCTGGTCGTTGGCGTTGATGGAAACCTCGCGCAGGCTGTAGCTGGAAAACCCGAAGCCGCGCGCGATTTCGCCGGCCTTGGCCTTGAAGCGCTCGATCGCCTGGGCCTGGGCTTCGCCCTCGACTTTGGCGCGCTGCTCACGGCTCAGGGCAAAACTCACGTTGCTCACGGTGAGGGTCTGGATCTTGCCCGCCGTGCCGGTGATACGCGGAAAGTCCTTGCCTTCCAGCACCAGCTCGGTCGAACCCTGCCAGCCGTTGATCTTGCCGTCCTTGCCATAGCGCGGGTAGAGGCTGAAGTTGCCGGTGCGCACGTCCATCTGGCCCGGCGCGGCCGCCTGCTTGGCCTGCGTGAGCGCGCTGTCCAGGGCCTGCTTGAGCTGGGCCTGCACGACGCCGGCGTCGCTGCCGTCGCGCGTGGTGCTCAGGGAAATCGACAGCAGGTCCTGCTGCACCTCGACGGAACCGCTGGCCGACAGCTGGGCCACGTTCTGCAGTGTTTCATGCTGCATGTTCTGGGCCATGGCGCTGGAGGCCAGCGCGGCGCCGGCAAACAGGGCGCACGCGGCGATCAGGGTGGGAGTTCGCATCAGAAAAGCCTTTCGGGGGTGTTCTCGGCGCTGGGCCGAAAAAAGAGAAAAAGAAGCCATAAACAGTCCTCAGGGTTGCCGCGCTTTTTGTGGCTTTTGCAAGTCATTCGGGGCCCCAAGGTGACGGCGGCCGATGCCCGTTTCAGGCCCGGCCGGTTTCTGTTTACGGCGGGTAACGCCCTGCAGCAACAGGTGCGCAGAAGCGGCCGCCCATTTTTGCATGTGATTTCGCCTATGCCTGTAGGAGCATTGCGACAACAAGGCCTGTGGCCGGGCTCACAGTTGCACATCGCCGCAACTTTTGTAACAGTGTGTCAAACCGACTGAAAAACGAGACATCTCGTGTTTTCAGCCTTCAAAATGGCTCTGTTACAAATTACCAGACGACTATGACCCAAGCCCAACCTAACGCCCGTGCCGACAAAATCCTGATCCTTGACGACGATGCCCGCATCCGCGACCTGTTGCGCCGCTACCTCGCCCAGGAGGGTTTCGAAGTCATCCTGGCCGAAGACAGCAAGGCCCTGAACCGCATCATGCTGCGGGACGCCGTCGACCTGATCGTCCTGGACCTGATGATGCCCGGCGAAGACGGCCTGTCCATCTGCCGCCGGCTGCGCGCGGCCAACGACCGTACCCCCATCATCATGCTGACCGCCAAGGGCGAAGATGTCGATCGCATCGTCGGCCTGGAAGTCGGCGCGGATGACTACCTCGCCAAGCCCTTCAACCCTCGCGAGCTGCTGGCCCGCATTCACGCCGTGCTGCGCCGCCGCCCCACCGCCGAAGTGCCCGGCGCGCCATCCAGCGACCAGGAAGTCATCACCTTCGGCCCCTTCTCCTTCGACATGGGCCTGCGGACCCTGCACAAGAACGGCGAAGAGCTGCCCCTGACCACCGGCGAGTTCGCCATGCTCAAGACCCTGGTGCGGCATCCGCGCCAGCCGCTGTCGCGCGAAAAGCTGGCGCAGCTGGCCCGCGGCCGCGAGTTCGAGCCTTTTGACCGCAGCCTGGACGTGCAGGTCTCACGCCTGCGCAAGCTGATCGAAGTCGATGCGGCGGTGCCCCGCTACATCCAGACGGTCTGGGGCATTGGCTACGTGTTCGTGCCGGACGGCACTAACTAGCCCCCACGCTTTTCACTGCGCCTTCGGCTTCGTGTAATGCGCTGCCCCCCGAGGGGGCCGCCCGCCTGCGGTCTGGCAAAGCCAGTCCCGCGGCTCATGCTGGTTGGAGAATTCACTGACGCGCGCCTGCAACAGGCGGCTACAGCTTGTCCGCCGTGACGCAAGCGTATCGTGCTAACGTCCATTTCCAGCCCGCCCACCCGGCACGTACCCACTTTTTATGGACGCCACCAACCCGGCCCCTCTTGAAACCGCACCGGCACCGCTGGAGATGCGCCCGCGGCGCGGCTTCAGCCTGTTCTGGCGGACGTTTTTCTTTTTGTCCCTGCTGCTGTTCGGCTCCATCGTGGCCTGGCTGCAGACCTTCCGTGCGCTTGAATCCGAGCCGCGCGCCATCCAGAGCGCGCAGCAACTGGCTTCCCTCGTCAATCTGAGCCGGGCCGCGCTGCGCTATTCCGACGCCATCGCCCGCGTCTCGCTGATCAAGACCCTGGCCGACGAAGAGCGCGTGCGCATCACGCCGCGCGAACCCAAGGACAAGTTCGAGCTGTTCGAAAGCGACGAGCTCGGCGAGCGCACCGCCGAAGAGCTCAGGGCCCGGCTGGGCAGCGGCACCGTCGTGGCCAGCAGCGTCAACGGCCAGAAGGGCCTGTGGGTGGGCTTTGCCATCGACGGCGACTCCTACTGGCTGCTCACCGACCCATCCAAGATAGGCCCGTCTCGCAACAGCACCTGGGTCATCTGGCTGATCACGGCGGCCGTGTTGTCACTGGCGGGAGCGGCCTTTATCGCCCGGCTGATCAACCGGCCGCTCAAGCAGCTGTCTTTCGCGGCCAGCCGCATGCGCGACGGCGATTTCGACGCCAGCCTGCTCGACGAGAAGGTCGCCACCAGCGAGATCCGCGAAGTCAACATCGGCTTTAACCGCATGGCCGAGCAGCTCTCCAAGATCGAGCAGGACCGGGTCATCATGCTGGCCGGTATTTCGCACGACCTGCGCACGCCGCTGGCGCGCCTGCGCCTGGAAACCGAGATGAGCGTCACCGACCCCGACGCGCGCGAACACATGGCGGCCGACATCACCCAGCTGGACGCCATCATCGACAAATTCCTCGACTACGCCCGGCCCGAGCCGCCGCGGCTGGAGCGCGTCTCGCTCAATGCGGTGGTCGATGCCGCGGTCTATGCCGTGGCCGACTATGAGGACATGCGCGTGACCGTCGCCATCCCCGATGACATGGCGGTGCTGGCCGATGAGGTCGAGCTGTCCCGCGTGATCGCCAACCTCTTGGAAAACGCCAGGCGCTACGGCAAGACGCCGGAAACCGGCATTGCCCTGGTCGACATCGCCGCCAAGGCCCGCGACCAGTGGGTGCTGATCAAGGTGCGCGACCACGGCATGGGCGTGGCGCCCGAAACCCTCTCAAAACTCACGCGGCCGTTTTTCCGCGGCGATGCCGCCCGCACCGCCGCCACCGGCGCCGGCCTGGGCCTGGCGATTGTGGAAAAAACCGTTCACCGCATGGGCGGCGTGTTCGGCCTGGCCAACACCGGTTCGGGCGGGCTGGCCGCGCACATCAAGCTGCGGCGGAGCTAGTCAGCGCTGCAGCAGCACCACGGCACGGGCTTCCATGCTCAGTCCCTGGCCGACGGGGCCCAGCTTCTCGGCGGTTTTGGCCTTCACGTTGACCTGGTCGGCATCCAGCCCCAAGGCAGCGGCGATATTGCCGCGCATCGCGGCGATATGCGGAGCCAGCTTGGGCGCCTGCGCGACCACGGTGCTGTCGATATTGACGATCTTCCAGCCACGCTCGGCCAGCAGCCGCCCCACCTCGGTCAGCAGCACCGAGGAATCCGCGCCCTTGAAGCGCGCGTCGGTGTCCGGAAAATGCGAGCCGATATCGCCCAGGCCCGCCGCGCCTAGCAGTGCGTCGGTGATCGCGTGCAGCAGCACATCGGCATCCGAATGGCCGAGCAGGCCCACGGTGTGGGGAATATCGACCCCGCCTATGATGAGCTTGCGCCCGGGCACCAGGGCATGCGTGTCCCAGCCTTCACCGATTCGAAAGTTCATGGCGGTCATCGTGGTGCCTTACAAGAATGATGTGGGTTGAATGGGGTTGATGGAGCAGCCATGCGCTATTTCCTGCGCCGCTCAAGGATGGCTTCAGCCAGCGCAAAATCTTCCGGATAGGTGACCTTGAAGTTCTGGGCGCTGCCGCTCACCAACCTGGGGGAAAGGCCCACCGCCTCCATGGCGCTGGATTCGTCGGTGACGGCATCCCCGGCCCGCTGCAAAGCGTCGATCAAGGCCCCGATACGAAACATCTGCGGCGTTTGCGCCAGCCATTTGTCACTGCGGTCCAGGGTGGAGGCCACGCGGCCATCCCTCTCTGTTTTGAGTGTGTCTGGCAACTTTTGCGCCAGCAGGCCGCCCACGGCATCGTTGCGGCACTCTCTGATCAGGGCCTTGATCTGCTCGGGTGTGACCAGGCAGCGCGCCGCATCATGCACCAGCACCCAGTCGTCCAGGGCCGCGCCGCCGGGCTGCTCCACCATGGCTTTGAGGCCGTTGAGCACCGTCCCCGCCCGCGTGGCGCCCCCGCCGACGAGCAGGACTTCATTGCCCTGGTTGAAATCAGGAAACACCTCGAGAAAGTCATCGTCAGACGGCGAAATCACCACCCAGACGGCGGCAAAAGTATCCGGCAGCGCCCGGAAAGCCTGCATGGTATGCCTCACCATGGGCAGTCCGTCAATCAGTTGGTATTGCTTGGCTTTGGCCGTTCCGGCCCGGCTTCCCTGCCCTGCACAGGGGATCAGCACAAAAAAACGGGGTTCAGGACGGGTATTGGCAGGGCTTGTCGTCATAACTTCATCATAGATTCTAAAATCAGGGCTTGAATACGCAGGCACCCCACTCCGCATGGTTTGGGGTGCCTGGCTTTTGCCGAATCATTTCTCTCATTCCTGATTGACCGAAGCCACCTGGCCAGCCCTCACCGCGCACCGATTCATGCAGCTACCCTCACTCGCCTCCGGCAAACGCTACACCCTGCCCCAGCCCGCCGGTTCCGCCGATGCCCTGTTGCTGGCACGCCTGGGCACGCGCGAAAAAGCCGCCGGCAAGCTCACCGCTATCGTCACCTCCGACGCCACCACGGCCCAGCGCCTGATGGACGAGATCACCTTTTTCGCGCCCGACCTGCGCTGCGCGCTGTTTCCCGACTGGGAAACCCTGCCCTACGACACCTTCTCGCCGCACCAGGACCTGATCAGCGAGCGCCTGGCCACGCTGTGGCGCATCCAGCAGCGCGACAAGGAAACCGGCGCCGACGTGGTCATCGTGCCCGCCACCACGGCGCTGTACCGGCTGGCGCCGCCAAGCTTCCTGGCCGGCTACACCTTCCACTTCAAAGTCAAGCAAAAGCTCGACGAAACGCGCCTGAAAGCCCAGCTCACGCTGGCCGGCTACAGCCACGTCACCCAGGTGGTCAGCCCCGGAGAATACGCGGTGCGCGGCGGGCTGATCGATTTGTTCCCCATGGGCAGCCCCGTGCCTTACCGCGTCGACCTGTTTGACGACGAGATCGACAGCATCCGCACCTTCGACCCCGACAGCCAGCGCAGCCTCTACCCCGTGCCTGAAGTGCGCTTGCTGCCCGGGCGCGAATTCCCCATGGACGACGATGCGCGCGCCAAATTCCGCAGCCGCTGGCGCGAGCTGCTGGACGGCGACCCGACCAAGAGCCGCATCTACAAGGACATGGGCAACGGCGTGGCCACCGCCGGCATCGAGTACTACCTGCCGCTGTTCTTCGAAGAAACCGCTACCGTATTCGACTACCTGGGCAGTGACGCCACCGTGGTGCTGCACGGTGACCTGGAACCGGCCTTCCAGCGCTTCTGGCAGGACACCAAGGACCGCTACCGCCTGGTGCGCGATGCGCCCGACCGCCCGGCGCTGCCGCCCGAGTCGCTGTTCCTGGGCACCGAGCAGTTCTACGCGCGCGCCAACGATTACGCCCAGCTGGCGATACGCGCCACGGTGGAAGACGTGGCCGACAACGCGCAGTTCCAGAAGCTGGGCGAAATGGCCGTGGTGCGCGGCGCCGAAGACCCGCTGGCCAAATTCAAGGGCCATGTGCGCAACACGGCCCACCGCGTGCTGGTGCTGGCCGAAAGCGAAGGCCGACGCGAAAGCCTGCTGGACTTCCTGCGCGCCAGCAGCGTCAGCCCGCCGGCCTTTGATTCGCTGGCCGACTTCCAGGCCAGCGATGAAAAGCTGGGCATCGCCACCGCCGCGCTCAACACCGGCTTCAGCTGGCTCGAAGAAGGCATAGACTTCATCACCGAGACCGAGCTGTTCGCCGCCGGCGCCACCGTGCGCCGCCGCAACAAAAAACAGGAACAGGTCAGCGACGTCGAAGCGCTGATCAAGGACCTCTCGGAGCTCAACGTCGGCGACCCGGTGGTGCACAGCGCCCACGGCATAGGCCGCTACCGCGGCCTGATCAACATGGACCTGGGCCAAGGCACCAATGCCGACGGCACGCCGCTGCTGCAGGAGTTTTTGCACCTCGAATACGCCGACAAGGCCACGCTGTATGTGCCGGTCAGCCAGTTGCACCTGATCAGCCGCTACACCGGCGTCAGCGCCGAAGAAGCCCCGCTGCACAAGCTGGGCAGCGGCCAGTGGGAAAAGGCCAAACGCAAGGCCGCCGAGCAGATACGCGACTCGGCCGCCGAGCTGCTCAACATCTACGCGCGCCGCGCCGCGCGCGAAGGCCACGCCTTCCGCTACTCGCCGGGCGACTATGAGACCTTTGCGAACGACTTCGGCTTTGAGGAAACCGCCGACCAGCGCGCCGCCATCCACGCGGTGATCCAGGACATGATCAGCCCGCGCCCCATGGACAGGCTGGTCTGCGGCGACGTGGGCTTCGGCAAAACCGAGGTCGCGCTGCGCGCCGCCTTCATCGCCGTCACCGGCGGCAAGCAGGTGGCCCTGCTGGCGCCCACCACCTTGCTGGCCGAGCAGCACTACCAGACGCTGGTGGACCGTTTCGCCAAATGGCCGGTCAAGATCGCCGAGATGAGCCGCTTCCGATCCGGCAAGGAAATCAGCGCCGCCATCAAAGGCCTGGGCGACGGCACGGTCGACATCGTGGTCGGCACGCACAAGCTGCTGAGCCAGGACGTGAAGTTCGAGCGCCTGGGCCTGCTCATCATCGACGAGGAGCACCGTTTCGGCGTGCGCCACAAGGAAGCCATGAAGGCCATGCGCGCCGAGGTCGACGTGCTGACGCTGACGGCCACGCCGATTCCGCGCACGCTGGGCATGGCGCTCGAAGGCCTGCGCGACCTCAGCGTGATCGCCACCGCACCGCAGCGGCGCCTGGCCATCAAGACATTTGTGCGCAGCGAAAACAATGGCGTGATCCGCGAGGCCGTGCTGCGCGAACTCAAGCGCGGCGGCCAGGTCTACTTCCTGCATAACGAGGTCGAGACCATCCAGAACCGGCGCGAAAAGCTCGAAGAAATCCTGCCCGAAGCCCGTATCGCCGTGGCCCACGGCCAGATGCCCGAGCGTGAGCTGGAGCGTGTGATGAAGGACTTCATCGCCCAGCGCCACAACCTGCTGCTGTGCTCCACCATCATCGAAACCGGTATCGACGTGCCGAGCGCCAACACCATCGTGATGAGCCGCGCCGACCGCTTCGGCCTGGCGCAACTGCACCAGCTGCGCGGCCGCGTGGGCCGCAGCCACCACCAGGCCTATGCCTATCTGATGGTGCCCGACATCGAGGGCCTGACCAAACAGGCCAGCCAGCGGCTGGAAGCCATCCAGCAGATGGAAGAACTCGGCTCGGGCTTTTACCTGGCCATGCACGACCTGGAAATCCGCGGCACCGGCGAAGTCCTCGGCGAAAACCAGAGCGGCAACATGCTGGAAGTGGGTTTCCAGCTTTACAACGAGATGCTCAGCGAGGCCGTGGCCTCGCTCAAGGCCGGGCGCGAACCCGATTTGCTCTCGCCGCTGAGCGTCACGACCGAAATCAACCTGCACGCCCCGGCCCTGCTGCCCAACGACTACTGCGGCGACGTGCACCTGCGCCTGTCTTTCTACAAGAAGCTGGCGACCGCCAAGAACACCGACCAGATCGACGCGCTGCTCGAGGAAATCGTCGACCGCTTCGGCAAGCTGCCGGCGCAGGCGCAGACGCTGATCGACGTGCACCGCCTGCGCGTGATCGCCAGGCCTTACGGCGTGGTCAAGGTCGATGCCGCGCCCGGCGCCATCAGCATCACCTTCAAGAAGGACCCACCCATCGATTCGATGGCCATCATGCAGCTGATCCAGAAAAACCGGCACATCCGGCTGGCCGGCAACGACAAGCTGCGCATAGAGCGCGAACTCGAAAATCCCAAGGACCGCGCCCAGCTGGTGCGCGACGTCCTGCGTTCACTCGGACAACCCACCAAGGAAGCCACGCCCGCATGACCCCCGCAGAAATCTCCCCCGGCCTCGTCGTCAACGTCGCCACGCCCGAGCTCAAGCTCAGCGCCTTCAAGCTGATCGCCTTTGACATGGACTCCACGCTGATCAACATCGAATGCGTCGATGAGATCGCCGACGCCGCCGGCCGCAAGGCCGAGGTGGCGGCCATCACCGAGGCGGCCATGCGCGGCGAGATCAGCGACTACAAGGAAAGCCTGCGCCAGCGCGTGGCCCTGCTCAAGGGCGTCAGCGTGGCCAGCATGGAGCAGGTCTACCGCGAGCGCCTCAAGCTCAACCCGGGCGCCGCCGAGCTGGTGCGCGCCTGCAAGCAGGCCGGCATGAAGGTGCTGCTGGTCAGCGGCGGCTTCACCTTCTTCACCGACCGCGTGCGTGACGAGCTCGGCATCGACTACACACGCTCCAACGTTCTGGAGGTGGAAGACGGTTTTCTCACCGGCCGCATGGTGGACCAGCCTTGGGGCGACATCTGCGACGGCACGGAAAAGAAAAAAATGCTGCTCGAAACCTGCGGCAAGCTGGGCATCAACCCGCTGCAGGCCATCGCCATGGGCGACGGTGCCAACGACCTGCCCATGATGGGCGTGGCCGGCCTCTCGGTGGCCTACCATGCCAAGCCGCGCGTGCGCGAGCAGGCCATGGTGGCCATCAATGAAGGCGGCCTGGACCGCCTGCTGGAGCTGGTGAAGTAGCCAGGACACCGTACAAAGAAAGCGCAAACCGTACCAATGCTCTTCAGCCGATTCGAAAAACTGCTGCACCCCTATCCCGAGGGCGAGCCGGCCCTGCCGCCCAAGGGCTTTATCGCCTTCATCTGGGCCTGTAGCCGCGGTGCGCGCGGCTACATCCTGGCGCTGGCCCTGCTGTCGGCCGCCATGTCGGCCTTCGAGGCCCTGATGTTCGCCATGCTGGGCCGCATCGTCGACTGGCTGGGCAAGGCCGAACCCGCGCAGCTGTGGACCGTCCACGGCGGCACGCTCACCGTGCTGGCCTGGATCGTCGTCGCCAGCATCCTGGTGGTGGCGCTGCAGACCATCGTCAAGCACCAGACCATCGCCATCAACTTTCCCATGCGCCTGCGCTGGAACTTCCACCGCCTGATGCTGGGCCAGAGCATGGCCTTTTACCAGGACGAGTTCGCCGGCCGCCTGACCACCAAGGTCATGCAGACGGCGCTGGCCGTGCGCGACACCCTGTTCGTGCTGGCCGACGTGCTGGTCGCCATGGCGGTCTATGTGGCCACCATGACGGTGCTGGCCGCCGCCTTCGACATGAAGCTGATTGCCCCCTTCCTGGTCTGGCTGGGGCTTTACATCGCCGCGCTGTTTTTCTTTGTGCCGCGGCTGGGCCGCATCGGCAAGCAGCAAGCCGACGCCCGCTCGCTGATGACGGGCCGCATCACCGACGCCTACACCAACATCACCACCGTCAAGCTGTTCTCGCATACCCAGCGCGAGGCCGCCTTCGCACGCTCGGCCATGCAGGAGTTCATGAAAACCGGCTACAGCCAGATGCGGCTGGTCAGCGCCTTCGAGATCGTCAACCATGCGCTCAGCATGGGCCTGATCCTGGGCATGGCCGGCACCTCGCTGTGGCTGTGGAGCCTGGGCCAGGTCGGCGCCGGCGCGGTGGCCGCCGCCACCGCCATGGCGCTGCGGCTGCAGGGCATGTCGCACTGGATCATGTGGGAGATGACCAGCCTGTTTGAAAGCGTGGGCACCGTGCAGGACGGCATCAACACCTTGTCGCGTCCGCGCGTGATCGAGGACAAGCCGGACGCCGCCACGCTCGAGGTGCCGCGCGGCGAGGTGCGCTTCGACAACATCGGTTTCAGCTACGGCAAGGGCCCGCGGGTAATAGACGGCCTCACGCTGACCGTCAAGCCCGGCGAAAAAATAGGCCTGATAGGCCGCTCCGGGGCCGGCAAGTCCACGCTGGTCAACCTGCTGCTGCGCTTTCACGACCTGGACGCCGGCCGCGTCCTGATCGACGGCCAGGACATTGCAAGTGTCACGCAGGACAGCCTGCGCAGCCACATCGGCATGGTGACGCAGGACACCTCGCTGCTGCACCGCTCGGTGCGCGACAACATCACCTACAGCCGCCCCACGGCCACCGAAGAGCAGATGCGTGTCGCCGCCCGGCGTGCCGAGGCCGACGGTTTTATCGACTACCTGAGCGACCCGCACGGCCGCAAGGGCTACGACGCGCACGTCGGCGAGCGCGGCGTGAAGTTGTCCGGCGGGCAGCGCCAGCGCATCGCCATCGCGCGCGTGATGCTCAAGGATGCGCCCATCCTGCTGCTGGACGAAGCCACCAGCGCGCTGGACTCCGAGGTCGAGGTCGCCATCCAGGGCAGCCTCAACACCCTGATGCAGGGCAAGACCGTGATCGCCATCGCGCACCGCCTGTCGACCATCGCCGCCATGGACCGCCTCATCGTGCTGGACCAGGGCCGCATCGTCGAGGAAGGCGACCACCGCACGCTGTTGGCCAATGGCGGCCTCTACGCGCGCCTCTGGGCCCACCAGAGCGGTGGTTTCCTGAGCGACAACCTCGAAGAAGAAGCCGAACTCGCCACCTGAGCCGTGGCGCACCGGCGCGTTCGCTGCGTTCCGCGCGGGTATTTCCTGCAATGAAAGTCCGGCTGCGGACAATTGACGGCAGAAGTATCCATGGCCTCCCGTATGGTTCAAATTTGAACACTACAGCAGGGAGGTCGAGGTGCAGGACCCCGAACCAAAGCCGGTGCATGCGCCGCGCTTCACACGTCAAACATCAAACCCACAGCGCGCACCGAATGCCTGGAGTAGCCGGCTGTGGCTGGCCGGCTTGCCGCTGCTGCTGGCCTCCTTCCGCGCGCCGGCCGCCGACCTGCTCGAGGTCTACCGCCAGGCGCAGGCGCGCGATCCCGTTTACCGCGGCGCCGTCTACACCCTGCAGGCGGCGCGCGAGCGGGTGCCGCAGGCGCGCGCCGCGCTGCTGCCCGCTATCAACCTGGTCGGTGCCGCCAGCCGGCAAGCCGGGCAAGCTTCTTTCAGCGAGCTGCCTGCGGTGGCGCGTGACGTGCATACCCGCAGCTGGAACCTGCAGCTGAGCCAGCCCCTGTGGCGCGCCACCGCATCAGCGGCGCTGGACCAGGCCGGGCAACAGGAATTGCTGGCCGAGGCGCAGTTCCGGCAGGCCGAACAGGAGCTGATCCTGCGCACCGCGCAAGCCTACCTCGACATACTGGTCGCCCAGGAGGCCGAGCGTGTGGCCCACCTGCAGACAGCCGCGATGGAGCAGCAGCGTGCCCTGGCCCGCCGCACTTTCGAAGGCGGCACCGGCACCGTGACCGATGTGCATGAGGCCCAGTCCCGGCTGGACCTGGCGCGCGCCCAGGCGGTGGTGGCCGGCAATGAACTGCAGAACAAGCTGGCCGAGCTGACGCGCATCCTGGGGATTTCCCATGCTCGCCTGGCGGGCTTGCGCGCGGACGGCTCCCTGCCGCGCATGGACCCGGCGGGCCTGCAGCCCTGGCTGGACAGCGCGCAGGAACAATCCATCCAGGTGCGCATCGCCCAGGCAACGCTGGAAGTGGCCGACCACGAAATCGCCAAAAACCAGGCGGCGCATTCGCCCTCCCTGGACCTGACGGCATCCTACGGCAGCAACTTCACCTCGGGCAGCATCACCTCCCCGTCCGATTTTTCGGTGCGATCACGCGCCACCCAGGTCGGCATGAGCCTGACCATCCCGCTCTACGCCGGCGGCGGCGTGCAATCGCGCGTGCGCGAAGCCGTGGCCTTGAAGGGCAAGGCCGCGCAAGAGCTGGAAGCGGCGCGCCGCCAAGCGGTGGCCCAGGCGCGCCAGGCCTTCGCGGGCGTCGTCAACGGCGCGGCGCAAACCCAGGCGCTGGCCTCGGCCATCATCTCCAGCAAAAGCTCGCTGGACGCCAACAAGGTGGGTTACCTCGTCGGCACACGCATCAACATGGACGTGCTCAACGCCGAGCAGCAGCTGTTCGCGGCCCAGCGCGACTGGCACAAGGCACGCACCGAGACCCTGCTCCAGGGCCTGCGCCTGAAGGCCGCGAACGCGACGCTGGGCGAGGCGGACCTGAGCGCCATCAACGCGCTGCTGGAAGCAGATAAGCCCTAGCAATCCCCAAAAACAGATGGGCAAATATTTCAACCTTCTTGCGGGCGATCCGGCGCCCTGGTTCCGGCAAAGGTCCTTCGCCAATCCGCGCTACTCGATTCATGCCGCGGCCGGGCGTTACATCGTGCTGTGCTTTTTCGCCAGCGCCGCCGAGCCCCTGGGCCGGGCAGCCATAGAAATGGCCCTGGAACGGCGGGACATCTTCAACGACGCGCACTGCTCTTTTTTCGGCGTCAGCCTGGACCCGGGCGATGAAAGCGAAAAACGCGTCGCCGACCGCTATCCCGGCTGCCGCTTCCTCTGGGACTTTGACGCGCGGGTCAGCGAGCTGTATGGGGCGGCCCCGCTCGACGCGGGCCTGGCGCAGAAGCGGGCCGAGGTTCGCCGCCTGTTCGTCGTCCTGGACCCGACCCTCAGGGTCTTGAAGGTGGCGCCTTTCGCCGATACCGGCGATATTTCCACGCTGCTGTCCTGCCTCGCGGGGCTGCCGCCGCCCTTGCGATTCGCCGGCACCGAATTGCAGGCGCCCATCCTGCTGCTGCCGAATGTCTTCCCGCCGGAGTTCTGCCGCGAGCTCATCACGCTTTACGACACCCATGGCGGCACGGAGTCGGGCTTCATGCGCGAGGAGAACGGAAAAACCGTGCTCACCCACGACCACGGCCACAAACGGCGTGAGGACTACGACATCACCGACCTGGCCATCGTGAAGGCAGCGCGTGCCTGGATACAGCGCCGCATCGTTCCCGAGATCGCCAAGGTGCACCAGTTCAAGGCCACCCGCATGGAGCGCTACATCATCGGCTGCTACCGCGCCGACCAGCAGGCGCATTTCAACGCCCACCGCGACAACACCACCCGCGGGACGGCCCACAGGCGTTTTGCCGTGTCCATCAACCTCAACGAAGACTTCGAAGGCGGCGAAGTCAGCTTCCCCGAATACGGCCCCCGGTCCTTCAAACCCCCAGCGGGCGGCGCCCTGGTGTTCTCCTGCTCGCTGCTGCACGCCGTCTCCACGGTGACGCGCGGACGGCGTTATGCCTTCCTGCCTTTCCTCTATGACGACGAAGCCGCCAAGGTGCGCGAGGTCAACAATGCCTTCCTGGACAAAGGCCTTTCAGCGACTTACAAGGCCTAGGCTTTTTCAAGCACCGGCCGCCCGGCCTGCACCGCGAACTTCGCCAGGGTCTGCACCCCGCTGTCGGCGCGCGTGACATCATCGACCACGCGCAGCGTGGCCGTCAGCATGGCCGGCGTCAGTTCCACCACGCCATAGCCCCTGCGTTCCGAGTCGGCAAACACAAAGTGCGGATTTTCGGCCAGGACCTCGGGGGTTCTGGCCTTGTCCGTCGAGCGCGAACTGATGCTGGTGCCGCAGAACTCGGTGCCCACGGCCATGCTGGCTGCGTCGGCATAGTCGGCCTTGACGTGGCCGACCCAGTTCTCATGCACATCGCCGCCCAGCAGCACCGGGTTCGCCACGGCATGCCTGCGCAGCGAATCGGTGAAACGCGTGCGCGCCGCCGCATAGCCGTCCCAGCCGTCGTTCCAGAGCACCTGGTCCGGCCCCGGGCGGAAATCGCGCTGGCCGAAAAGCGACTGCTGGCCCACCAGGTTCCAGCCGCCGGCCTTGGCCGCGGCGCTGCCCCATTCGGCATCCAGCCAGCTTTCCTGCTGCGCGCCCAGCATGCTGCGCGCCGGGTCTTTCCATGCGGGACAGCTGGCCGGGTTCAGCGTGCTGGAGCCGGCCCTGCCGCCCTGCGTGCAGGCCTGCGCGTCCTTGTACTGGCGCGCGTCCAGCATATAGAGCGAGGCCAGCCGGCCATAGGGCAGGCGCTGGTAGATGCGCATCTCGGCGCCGCCGGCCAGGCCCGCCAGAGCGCGGGTCAGCACCGAGCTGCGCAGCGGCATGTGTTCGTAAAACGCCTGGTAGGCCGCGGCGCGCCGGGCCGCAAAATCGGCCACCGGCGGCCCGCTGTAGCCGGGCGACGTCCCCGCATAGTCGTTCTGCACCTCATGGTCGTCCCAGGTCACCAGCCAGGGGCAGGCCGCGTGCATGGCCCGCAGGTCGGCATCGCTTTTGTGCAGTGCATAGCGCGCGCGGTAGTCGTCCAAGGTCAGCACCCAGCCGCCGGTGGGCTTGCGCACGGCCTGGCCGGCGTTGGGGTATTCATAGATGTAGTCGCCCAGGAACATCACCAGGTCCAGGTCCTCGGCCCGCATGTGCCGGTAGGCGCTGTAATAGCCGTGCTCCCAGCGCTGGCAGGAGGCATAGGCCAGCCGCAGGCGCGCCACCACGGCACCGGGCGCGGGAAAGGTGCGCGTGCGGCCGGTGGCGCTCACGGCATGTCCCACGGCAAAGCGGTAGAAATACCAGCGGTCGGGCTCCAGGCCCTGCACCTCCACGTGCACCGAATGCGCCAGCCCGGGCACGGCCTGCGCCTGGCCCGCCTGCGCGATGCGGGTAAAACCCTCGTCATGCGCGACTTCCCAGCGCACAGCCAGCGGGCCGGCTTGCAGGCGCAAGGCCTCATCGCCGTCCAGCACCAGCCGCGTCCAGAGCACCACCGAGTCGTGGGTGGGCGAGCCGCTGGCCACGCCCAGCGTGAAGGGGTCGCCGGCCAGCCGTGTCTGCGCGGCCGCCCTGCCCGGCAGGTACAGGCCGGCGCCCGCCGCCGCCAGCGACTGCAGCAGCCGGCGCCTCTGGATCACGAGCGGCGTGTTCATGCGCGCTGCCTTCAGTGCCTGGCCGGCAGGCGCACCGTGAAGGTGGTGCCCGAACCGGGGCTGCTGCGCACGTCTATGGTGCCGCCGTGGATGTCGACCGCGTTGCGCACGATCGCCAGGCCCAGGCCCGTGCCCTGGATGGTGCCCACGTTGCTGGCACGGTGGAAGGACTCGAACAGGTGCGGCAGCTCGTCTTCGGGAATGCCTATCCCCTCGTCCTCGACTTCCAGGACCACCATGTCTTCCTCGGTCCGCACGCGGAACAGCACCAGGCCGCCCAGCGGCGAATACTTGACCGCGTTGGACAGCAGGTTGCTGAAGATGTGGCGCAGCAGCTTTTCGTCGTAAAGCCCCTGGCCGGTTCCGGCCGTGTAGTCCAGGCGCAGCTCGCACAGGCTGCCGGGCTGCTGCATGCGCGCTTCCTCGACCAGCTGCTGGCACAGCGCCTGCAGGTCCAGCGGGTGCGGCTCGAATTCCAGCATCTGCGCATCGGCCTTGCCCAGCATCAGCACGCGGTCCAGCATGCGCGTCATGCGCTTGACGCCCGCGGCGATGCTGTCGAGGATTTCCAGCTTCTCGGATTCGGGCAGCCGGCTGCCGTAGTGCCGCAGCAGCTCCTCGGCCGACAGGATGCCCGACAGCGGCGTGCGGAACTCATGGCTGGTCATGGCCACGAAACGCGTGCGCAGCTCATTGAGCGCGCGCTGCTGCTCCAGCGCCTCGCGTGTGTCCTCTTCCGACTGCTTGCGCTCGGTGATGTCCAGGAAGGCCCAGATCACGCCCGACTCGGGTTCCCTGGGCTGCACGCAGCTGCCGGCCATCTGCACCCAGAAGAGCTGGCCGTCGCGGCGCCTCAGCTGGCGCTCGCTGATATAGCTGCCGGTGACGACCAGCACCTCGCGCGCTTCCTTGCCGAACTGCTCCCAGGTGGCCAGGTCCGGGTGGATGTAGCTCGAGGGCTGGCCCATGAGCGCCTCGCGCGGGCTGCCCATCATCTGCGCGAATTTCTCGTTGACCCATTCATGGCGGCGGTTCACCGACAGCACGATGCCCACCAGCGCGCTGTTGAGGATGGCTTCGCGCTCCGACGAGGTGCGCACCAGCTGCGCTTCCAGTTCCTTGCGCCGCGTGATGTTGATGATGACCCAGACCGTGCCCTGGCTCAGGTCGCGCTCGCTCACCGCCTTGCCCGACAGCGACACCCAGATCAACGTGCCGTCGTGCTGCTTGACCTGGATCTCGGCCTCATAGTTCTCGCCGCGGCTCACGCAGGCGGCCACCTCGCCGCCCACCCGCAGGTACTCCTCGCGCGAAAGGTAGAAAGGCTCCATCGAGGTCAGCTCGTCGCTGCCCACACCGAAGACCTCCAGCATGGCCTGGTTGGCCCAGCGAAAGCGGCCGTCCGGCGTCAGGAAGGCGATCCCGACGATGGAGTTTTCCAGGATCATCTCGCGCTCCTTGAGCTGCGTGCGGAAATTTTCCTGCGAGACGCTCAGGGCTTCGACCATGGCGTGCTCGGCCATGATGCGCGCCTGCGCCTGCTCCTTCTCGCGGCGCGTGACGTTGATGCGGTCGGCCAGCGCGAAAGACAACACCACCATCTCCAGCGCTGAGCCTATCAACAGGGAGTTGGCCGTCAGCGCATGGGACGGCAGCGCGCCGGTGTTGTGCAGCGCCAGCGTCACCACGCCCACCAGCAGCAGGGCCCAGGCCGCCAGGAAGTATTTGGCGCCCGGGTGGCCGGAGCGCACGCTCAGCACACCCACGACCACCAGGGTGACAACGCTGAAGACCGCCAGCACCGTCACCATCAGCGACGACACGATATACGGCAGCGTCAGCGCCGCCAGCAAGGTCAGCAGCCAGCCCGCCACCAGGGCCTGCATCAGCCGATCCAGGCGCGGCATCCTGAGCGCGCTGGACAGAAAGCTGCGCGCAAACAGCAGGCCGAAGACCGCGGTCGCGGCCATGCCGGTGGGCGGGGACACGCTGTTCCACCAGAGCTGGTCCGGCCACAGGAACTGCGCGCCGAAACCGGTCAGCGCCGCCTGCGCGACGGCCATGCAGGCCACAAAGGCGACGTAAATCAGGTAGGCCCGGTCGCGCACCGAGAAAAACAGCAGCAGGTTGTACAGCAGCAGGCCTATCAGCAGGCCGAAGTACAGGCTGATGGTGGCGTACTCCGCCTGGTCGTGCCGCCACAGCGCCGCGGGCTGCCACAGGTTCACCGGCGCCGACACCGTGCCGCCCGAGCTCACCCGCAAGTAAAGCGTGCTGGCGGCACCGGGTTTCAGGCGCAGCGGCATCACGTGGTTGCGGTGCACCACGGCCCGCTCGGCGAAGGGCGACAGGTCGCCGCCCACCTGCCGGTTGAAGCCGCCCTTGCCATCAGGTGCATACAACTCCAGCCGGTCCAGCGGCGGGTAGGCCAGTTCCAGCATCCAGTCAGCCGGCGCGTCGCGCTCGGGGCGCAGCGTCACGCGCAGCCAGATGGCCGAGCGGGTCAAGCCGAAATTGGTGGCCGGGCCGGTTTGCGGCACCGGCTGGAAGCGCGCCTGGGCCTCGGGTTTGAGCAGGTCGGCCAGCACCAGTTCGCCGCCGGCATCTTCCAGGTAGGAGAAAGAACGCGACAGCACATAACGGCCTTCGCGGCCTATGGCGACTTCATGGCCGGTATCGGTAGCGGTGTCGGCCTGCGCCACGGCGGCGGGCGCTTGCGCCTTTGCCGTCGCTGGTGTCACCGAAGTTGCCGGCGCTTTCGGCTTCTGCGCGGCGGCCGGCAGCACCAGGCTGGCCAGCAGCACGGCCGGCAGCAGCCACGCACCGCGCAACCAGGCCCGCCTCATGCGGAAACGCCAGGGTCGGCGCGCCTGAGCACCCGCCCCGGCGCGGCGTCCGAAGCCGGCACCACACCGGCGGCGTGCCGCTGGCCGTTGCAGACTTCATGGCTGATGGCGAGGTTTTCCACGTGGCTGTTGCCGCCTTGGCTCAAGGGCTTGATGTGTTCCAGCGTAGCGGCCTGGGGCGTGACATGTTCGCCGCAGACCCAGCAGGGCACCACGCCGTGCAGTTGCCGCGCCACGGTCTTGTAGATCTTGTCCCGGGTATGGCCCAGCCTGCTCACGATGGTGTTTTCATCGCGGCGGGGACAGGGCCGCAAGGTTCAGGGCGTGCCGGGGCCAACGCCTGCGGGGGGCTCGCGCTCATGGGCCCCCTGCCTATTCGAGCTTGGCCGGCCGCGCGTCCGCCGGCTCGATGAAGGAATCTTCCCAGTTGGTCGCAAAGCGGTTGTTCTTGTCGATGCGAAGGCCGCCGGTGCCGTCCGGGTTGAACCCGATGTCGCGGTTGCCGGCCGCCTGGGCGGCCTCCTGCTTGGTTTCCTTGTTGAGTTCCTTGAGCGCGGCGTCCTTGGCCGCCTGCTTGCGCTCGCGGGTGAAAGACTCCAGGTCGGCGTGGAAGCTGCTGTCGCCGCCGCGCGTTTCCTGGTGCTCCTCCATCAGCTCCTCGGGGATTTCGCCCAGGAAAGCCGCGCGCATGGCGCTCACGGTGGGCGGCCGGCCGGCCTTGATGGTGGTGTAGGCAATGCCGCAATCGGACAGCAGGGTCTCCTTGAGCTCCCGGCTGGCGCGGCTCACGTCGCGCTTGCCGCGCAGGTCGACGCAGCCCAGCACCGTGCCGTCCAGCGTGCAGATGGTGAAGCTGGTGTACACGCCGTTGAGCAATTCAAGCAGGCGCTCCTTTTTTTCCTTGTTTTTTTCCTTGTCCTTGTCTTTTTCGGTCGGGATGGTGAAGCGCAGCACCGGCAGCTTGAGCATGACCGCATGCTCGGGAAAAGCGCTGCGCAGCCATTTCCAGACCTCGTATTCGTCGTCAGTCACGATCCCGCGCGCGGCCAGCGGCCATTTTTTAGGGATACGCAGCCTTTCACTCGCCTGTTGCCGCAACCAGCGGGCGTACAGAAGGATGCCGGCCAGCGCGCCCACGGCCACGCCCAACAATGCCATCAGCCATGAAATCAGGTTCAAGATGCGGTTCTCCTCATGATTGGGGGGGCGCGGCCGCCTGAAGGCAGCCGCGGCTGGACGGCCCCGGCAGGCCCAGTGAGTCACAGAAAGCCCGCCGTGTCAATTGAAGCCGCGGCGGCCCAAGCCGCTATTAAAGCAGGTTTTTCCCGGCTTTCCACCGGCCGGCCACATAACAGCGCTCTCCGGCCCAACCGGCACGGGCGCCGGCAGCTATCTGTTTCATAGCACGCCGGCCTGTGCACAGCACCGCCGCCGTGTCGCGCGCGCGGCACCCTTTGCCAGCCGGCGCCTGAATCGCTATGCTGGGCTTTTTGCGGGAGCCATGCCGATGAAGACCGCCCAGGACTTTGACCAGGAACTGCTGATTCTGTTTGACGCTTATGTGCACGGCACCCTGGACCGCCGCGGCTTCCTGGAGCGCGCCCAGAAGTTCGCCACCGCCGGCATGACGGCCACGGCCCTGCTGGCCGCCTTGAGCCCCAACTTTGCCGCGGGGCAGCAGGTCGCCAGGGACGACCGGCGCATCAAGACCGAGACCGTCAGCTACCCCTCTTCCGCCGGCACCGGCACCGTCAAAGGCTACCTCGCGAAACCGGCCAACGCCACTGGAAAGCTGCCCGGCGTGCTGGTCATCCACGAGAACCGCGGCCTCAACCCCCATATAGAAGACATCACGCGCCGCCTGGCGCTGGACAACTTCATCGCCTTCGCGCCCGACGCCCTGACGCCGCTGGGCGGCTACCCCGGCGATGAGGACAAGGCGCGCGAGCTGTTCGCCAAGCTGGACCAGCGCAAGTGCGTCGAGGACTTCGTGGCCGCCGTCACCTGGCTCAAGGCCAGGGACGACTGCAGCGGCAAGCTGGGCGTGGTCGGCTTCTGCTACGGCGGCGGCATGACACACACCCTGACCACCCGCCTGCCCGAACTCAACGCCGCCGTGCCTTTTTACGGCAACCAGCCCCCGGCGGAAGACGCCGCCAAAGTCAAAACCCCGCTGCTGATTCATTTCGCGGCGGTCGACGAGCGCATCAACGCCTCCTGGCCGACCTACGAGGCGGCCCTGAAGGCGGCCGGCGCCAGCTACACCGCCTACCAGTACCCCGGCACCCAGCACGGCTTCAACAACGACACCACGCCGCGCTATGACGCGGCCGCCGCCAAGCTGGCCTGGGAGCGCACCGTGGCGTTTTTCAACCGGCAACTCAGGGCCTGACCCGCGGGGGCGCTCCTTTAGGCGCTTTTTCCCTGCCGCCCGTCCCCCTCTTCGCGAAAACCCTGCCCGCCGGCCGCCGGGCACGGCTTTTGCAGGCGTTACCATTGGCTACTTTCGCTTTTCGCCTCCCCCCACGGGCCGGCAAGCACTTATCCCCTTCCTTTTCTGGACACTGACTATGAATTTCCTGCACAAGATCGCCGCCACCGCCGGCCTGCTCACCCTCGCGCTCGGTACTGTCCACGCACAGAACAAGGAGCTGGTCGTCGGCTCCAGCGCCACCTACCGCCCTTTTGCCTATGAAAGCCCGACCAAGGAAATCGTCGGCTACGACGTGGACATGATCAAGGCCGTCGCCCAGAAGGCCGGCCTGCAGATCAAGATCGTCAACACCCCCTGGACCGGCATCTTCGCGGCCCTGAACAACGGCGACGTGGACCTGGTCATCTCCGGCGTCACCATCAACGACAAGCGCAAGCAGTCCTACGACTTCACCACCCCCTACTTCGAAGCGCGCCAGCTGATCGCCGTGCACAGCAACAGCACCGCCAAGGGCCTGAAGGACCTGGCCGGCAAGAAAATCGGCGTGGTCACCGGCAGCACCGGCGACGACATGGCCTCTCGCGAATTCGGCAAGACCAACCCCGACATCCGCCGCTTTGAAAGCACCCCCGTGGTGATCTCCGAGCTGGCCAACAACGGCCTGGACGCCGCCATCGGCGACAACGGCGTGATCGCCTTCCGCACCCAGGAGCACAAGCAGCTCAAGACCGTCAGCGACGCGAGCTTTCCCAAGGAATACTTCGGCATCGTCGTAAAGCAGGGCAACAAGGACTTGCTGGCCAAGCTCAACGCGGGCCTGGCCGCCGTCAAGGCCGACGGCAGCTACGCCGCCATCTACAAGAAGTGGTTCCAGGCCGACGCACCCGCGTTGCCCGCACAATAAACCGCTGAGATTTCCCCGCTATGGAGCAAGTCCTCTGGTTCGGCTGGTTTCGGGCCGACATCATCGCGGAATACGGCGTGCTGTTCTGGCGCGGCCTGCAGATGACCATCATGGTCACGCTGATCTGCATCGTGCAGGGCACGCTGCTGGGCCTGGCCATAGGCATGGCGCGCGTGGCGGAATCCCGCCATTCGCCCGCGCGCGCGATCTGCAAATACGCGCTGCGCTGGCCGGCCACCGTCTACGTCAGTTTTTTCCGCGGCACCCCGCTGTTCGTGCAGATCCTGCTGATCCACTTCGCCGTGCTGCCGCTGTTCATCAACCCGTCCGACGGCCTGGTGATTTCGGGTGAAGCCGCGCGCAACATCAAGCAGAACTACGGCGCCTTTCTCTCCGGCATCGTGGCCCTCACGCTCAATGCCGGTGCCTACATCTCCGAGATCTTCCGCGCCGGCATCCAGTCCATCGACAAGGGCCAGGTCGAGGCCTCGCGTTCGCTGGGCATGTCCTTCCCGCGCACCATGTACCACGTGGTGCTGCCGCAGGCCTTTCGCCGCATGCTGCCGCCCCTGGGCAACAACGCGATCTCGCTGCTGAAAGACTCCTCGCTGATCTCGGCCATCGGCCTGGCCGAACTCGCCTACGCCGCGCGCACCGTCGCCGGCGCCTACTCACGCTACTGGGAACCCTACCTCACCATCTCCGTCATGTACTGGGTGCTGACGCTGGGCCTGGCTTACCTTGTCAAGAAACTGGAGGCTCGTTATGGACGAGGTGATTCGCGTTAACCGGCTGACCAAGCAGTTTGGTCACACCCCGGTGCTGCGCGGCATCGACTGCGCCATCAAGGCCACCGAGGTCGTCTGCGTCATAGGCCCGTCCGGCTCCGGCAAGAGCACTTTCTTGCGCTGCCTCAACGGCCTGGAAGAGGCCACCGGCGGCGAGGTGCTGGTGCACGGCGTCTCGGTGCATGAACCCAAGACCGACGTCGACGCCCTGCGCTCCGAAATCGGCATGGTGTTCCAGCGCTTTAACCTGTTCCCGCACAAGACCGTGCTGGAAAACATCACGCTGGCCCCGACCAAGGTGCGCAAGCTCACGGCCCTGGAAGCGCGCAACCGCGCCAGCGAACTGCTGATCAAGGTCGGGCTGCTCGACAAGATAGACGCCTACCCCAACCAGCTCTCCGGCGGGCAGCAGCAGCGCGTGGCGATTGCCCGCGCGCTGGCCATGCAGCCGCGCATCATGCTGTTCGACGAACCCACTTCCGCGCTGGACCCCGAAATGGTCGGCGAGGTGCTGGCCGTCATGCAGGCCCTGGCCGAAGAAGGCATGACCATGGTGGTCGTCACCCACGAAATGGGTTTTGCCCGCCAGGTGGCCGACCGCGTGATGTTCATCGACGAAGGCCTGGTGATCGAGGAAGGCTCGCCGGCCGAAATCTTCGACAACCCCCGGGAAGAGCGCACCCAGCGCTTTTTGAGCAAGGTGTTGTAAGGCGGCGGCCCGCGTTCGCGGGCCTCCTGCTTTTTCGGCACTCGCCAATCCTCAAGGAATCGCCATGCCCGCCCTACTCCGGGCCGTCCAGGCCGACATCACCAAATTGCAGCTTGACGCCATCGTCAACGCTGCCAATTCGTCCCTGCTGGGCGGCGGCGGTGTCGACGGCGCGATCCACCGCGCAGCCGGCCCCGAACTGGTCCATGAATGCCGGCTGCTGGGCGGCTGCAAAACCGGCGACGCCAAGGCGACCAAGGGCTACAAGCTCCCCGCGAAATACATCATCCACACGGTGGGCCCGGTCTGGCGCGGCGGCGGCAATGGCGAGCCCGGGCTGCTGGCTTCCTGCTACAAGCGCTCCATGGAGATCGCGGCCGCCAAAGCTGTCGCTTCACTGGCCTTCCCCAGCATCAGCACCGGCATTTACGGCTACCCCATCGACCTGGCGGCCCAGGTCGCGGTAGCCAGCGTGCGCCAGGCTTTGCAGCAGCCCTCCTCCGTGGAAGAAGTGGTGTTCTGCTGCTTTTCGGCGCAAGACCTTGCGGTTTATGAGCGCCTGCTTGCGGGAGCCTGAACCAAAGCAGGGGAATGCCTGTCCATCGTAGGCCTTCCTCAATACCCCGGCACCTTGAGCACCCGCGCCAGGTAGTCAAAAAACACGCAGTACAGCGCAATCGGCAGCGGCAGGCCCAGCAGGGTGCCTAACAAGTAGTCGCGAAACCTCACACCCGACATCGCCAGCGCATAGTTCAGCGCCGGCGCGGTCTGCAGCAGCGTGCGCAGCAGCACGATGCCGGCCACAGGCCGCGCGTCGAGTTGCGCGAGCACACCTTGCACCCAGCGGCCTTTGATCTGCCGCAGGGCATCGCCGCCCAGCAGGCGTATCAGCCAGAAGGTGAAAGCGCAGGACACCACCGCCGCGAGATAGGTCGCCACGCCACCCCAGGATTCGCCCAGCGCCAGCACCGCGGCCGCCAGGAATATCCAGCCCGGGATCTGGACCAGGTTACCCAGCGCGAACAGCGCAATAAAGATCAGCAGCCCGCTGGCCTCGTTGTCCAGAAACTTCTGGTGCAAAAACACCAGGCTGAAGTTGTCCCGCAGGCCCGAGAGCTGGAACAGCGCCAGCAGCAGGCCCAGAAAGGCCAGCACGCCGAACAGTCGTTTAAAGCGCTTCATGGGTAGGTGGTACGCGGTTGTGGGGTATCGGCTGGAGCTGTCAGCGATTTTCCTGCAAAAAATTCGGCGAACCTGTAAGAAACGCCAAGCTCGCCCGACCAAAGCCCAACACGCAGCAAAACTGCGGCGGAAATCCCGGCTTCTTGCTTCTTCCCAGGCAGCCGGGCCTTGCGGCACCTTGAGGAGCACCTGATGAAAACAAGCCCGAACGCCATACACCCCGGCTGGCTGCGCGCCATGCACTGGCTCAATGCACTGGCCGTTGTGCTGCTCATGATGAGCGGCTGGCGCATCTACAACGCCACCGCCTTCCTGGGCTTCACGATTCCCAAAGACCTGACGCTGGGCGGCTGGCTGGGCGGCGCGCTGCAGTGGCACTTTGCCGCCATGTGGCTGCTCTTCTTCAACGGCATTCTTTACCTGGCTTTCAACCTCTTCACGCGGCGGCTGTTCCGCAAGTTTTTCCCACTGTCCCTCAAAGGCATCACGGCCGACCTGCTGGCCGCCCTCAAAGGCAAGCTGGCCCATGAAGACCCGCGCCACTACAACATGGTGCAGCGCCTGGCCTACCTGTTTGTCATGGCTGACAGCGTGCTCATCGTGCTTTCAGGCCTGGTGCTCTGGAAGTCGGTGCAGTTTCCGCTGCTGCGCGAACTCATGGGCGGCTATGAAGGCGCGCGCCTGGTCCATTTTTTCAGCATGGCCGCGCTGGCCGGCTTTGTCGTCGTGCACCTGGTCATGGTGGCCCTGGTGCCCAAAACCCTGGTCTACATGCTGCGCGGCCGCTGAACACCGGCCCGCACACCTCAAGGAACCAACCATGAACATCCAACGCCCCAGGCGCCTTCAGCACATAGACGGCGATGCCGTCCTCAAGGAAGCCGTGGACCGCATCGCCATCGCCCACAAGCTTTCGACCGCCCGCCGCAACTTTCTGCGCGGCTCGCTCAGCCTGGGCGGCCTGGCCATGCTGAGCGGCTGCGTGCTCGACGACAGCGAATCCGTCAACAGCGCGCTCAGCCGCATCTCGCGCCTCAACGACGATGTGCAGGCATCACTGTTCGACCCGAACCGCCTGGCCCCCACCTATCCCGACTCCATGATCACCCGGCCCTTTCCTTTCAACGCCTACTACGGCGAAGACGAGGTGCGCGAGGTGGAGGAAGAAAGCTTTCGCCTCGAAGTCGCAGGCCTGGTCGCCGACAGGCGCAAATGGTCGCTGCCCGAGCTGCGCGCCATGCCCCAGGCCGACCAGGTCACTCGCCATATCTGCGTCGAGGGCTGGAGCGCCATCGGCAAATGGGGCGGCGTTCCCTTCTTCCATTTTTTACGCCGGGTGGGCGCCGACACCACGGCCAAATACGTGGGCTTTAAATGCGCCGACGACTACTTCACCAGCATAGACATGGCCACCGCCCTGCACCCGCAAACCCTGCTGGCGCTGACTTACGACGGCCAGGTGCTGCCGCCCAAATACGGTTTCCCGATGAAGCTGCGCATGCCCACCAAGCTCGGCTACAAAAACCCCAAACACATCCAGGCGATTTTTGTCACCAACACCTACCCTGGCGGCTACTGGGAAGACCAGGGCTACAACTGGTTCGGAGGCAGCTGAGCCCGCTCAGAAGCCCCGCAACGCCGGCAAGGCATTCACGTATTCCTCCGCCCTGCCGTTTTTTTGATCTTCAACAACTTTTCCAACACTCTTTCATCAAGGACAACACCATCATGAACACCCAAACTTTGACCGCCGCCCTCCTGTCCGCCTGCCTGCTCGCCGCCGGCGGCAGCGCCACGGCGCAGGACGCCATGAAAAAAGACGCCATGGGCAAGGATGCGATGAGCAGCAAGGACGCCATGGCCAAGGACGGCATGAAGAAGGACGCCATGGCTAAAGACGCGATGGCCAAAGACGCCATGGCTAAAGACGGCATGAAGCATGACGGCGACAAGACGGCCATGGCCAAAAAAGACAAGATGAAAAAAGACGCCATGGCCAAGGACGGCATGCAAAAAGATGCCATGGGCAAAGACGCCATGGGCAAGGATGCGATGAAGAAATAAAACGCAGGCAGGAAGCAGAAGCCGAAAAAAAGGCCGCGGCGCCTGCGCCGCGGCCTAACCCACCTTCAATGCCAGTTGGCAGCCAGCACCGGTGCGAGTGCCTGCTGGTAGTTCGCCGGTAGCGTGGTCTGCCCGGCGGCCGGCGGTTCGAATTGGGCCATGGCCTCCACCAGTTTGTCGACATCGGTATCCAGCAGGGTTAGCCTGCTGGAGGGGTCTGTGGTCTTGATCCGTTCGACATGGTAGGCATTTCCCAGGTACCAATTGTTGACCGTCACCTTGTCGCTGGTGCCTATGATGCTGAGCTCCAGGTTGTTGCCAACCTTGCGCAACCACACTTGATCATGCCGTATGCCATCACTTAACTTAAACACGTCCGTATTGCCGGCCGTGGTGTCGTTTTCCTGCACCAGGTCCGCCCCATCGCCTCGGCCGAACCAATAGGTATCCGAGCCCGCTTCGCCCCACAGTGTGTCGTTGCCACTGTCGCCTACTAACTCATCGTCGCCCTCGCCGCCACTGAGCGTGTCGTTGCCAGCGCCGCCATTGAGCCAGTCCATGCCCGCCTGCCCTCCCCCCCCTGGAGCGTATCGTTACCCCACTCCATGCCCTGCCGGATCAGGTCATCGCCGCCTTCGCCTTTAACGGTGTCATTGCCCGCGCCGCCGGCCAGTATATTGGCGTTGCCGTTGCCGGTGAGCGTGTCGTTCACCGCCGTGCCGACCAGGTTTTCTATGCTCTTCAGCGTGTCGGTGAAAGCTGTGGTCGCCGCAACATCCACCTCCTCGACCTCGTGCATCTTGACCGTCGGTTCGGCCTCCAGAGACTTGGCCTCCAGATCTGCATACGCGGCCGCCGATACAGGGAATGGGGTCTCCGACACATAAATGCGCAGGTTGTTGCTCTCTTCAGGCACGTCCGCCCGCCCCCACAGCGCGATCGAATAGATGGTCCGCACTTGTTTCAGGTCCACCTCGATATAGGGCTTGTTTCCTCCCACATGGGCCAGGTTGCTGTCGCTTCCCCGCAGCAAGTTCCAGCCGACGCCCACCACGTTGTCGGTCAGCGCATTGGGGTTGAAGATGTCGCGGACAAGGCCGCCACCGTCGGCTCCGGGCGAAACACCGCTCTGGTTGCCTGCGGCCGCGTCCAGCCCACCTGTGGCATACGCCTTCAGCCCCGTCAGCGCCACCGGCAGCGTCGTGTCCGCCATGTCCGAGTGGTAAATGCGAAGATACCGGCCATGGACGCGACTTGAATGCCGATCTCCGCGACGACCATGCCCTTTTCCGCATCGCTCAGGCTTTGGTTCCACAGGTTGGGCGCAAGAGCAGAGACACCGAATGCCGCGTTAAAAACGCCAAAACCGGTGCCGGTGATCGCGAATCCCTTGTTGATGTTGTCCAGCTTCTTGTACTTGTTGGCAGTCAACCCGCCGGCGTATTTGGAAAGGAGCCCGCGAATGTCGGGATCGTCATAGAGAGCCTTCAGTTTGTCCTGGCTCTTCAGAGCAGCGCCCAGGCTGCTTACGGCTTTGGGCGCGTTGGTCAAGATGCTGGTCACGCCCGAAATGAACAACAGGGATGCCGTCGCTCTATCAATGGCTCTTTTGTTATCACCATGGTCCTCGATATACTCCGGCCAATCCCCCTGGGCATGCTTTAACGTCATCGACGCCATAGCCAACTGGGGAACCGCATTAAGCACAAAGCCGGTGAATGTGGTAACGCTCAGGGCGGGGCGCAGCATCTTGGTTCTTTCTACCCTCCTCTGGGCTTTCTCAAATTTTTCCTTACTCGCTTTTTCGGCTTCCTCGGCGGCCTCCGTCTTCTTCAAAGCGCCCTCATAGGCCGTCCTGGCAGCCAATTCCCCAGGGAGGATGGCACCTGCGGCACCCGGCACACCGCCAGGCAGAAATGTCAGCCAGTGGGCCTCGGCTGCGTCAGAGACAGTTTTCGAAGCTGTGCTCACCTTAAGGAGATCCTCATGACGCTCGTCAAGTTTGCTCAGGAGTACAGGACTCATGCTTCGACTCCATCGCCAGCCATCGGCTATCAGGAGCGATCCTTCAAGAAAGCTGTTGATGGCCGTGCGGCTCAGGGCGATGATGGCCAGGTTCTGCGAATAGTCATCGTCACCGTCCAGGTAGCCTGAGTACAGTGAGGGACGGTTCGCGGCCCAGCTGATGCTCATAAAGGCCGTGCTGGCCCAGAAGTGCTGAAACATCAAGCTGGTTTGCACATCGAACTTAAAGGCCAGCTCATCTTGATCTGCACTCGGTATCAATGCGGAGTTCATGCGCGCCTTCAGCCTGTCCAAGCCCGTCGTTGCATAGGTCCGTACCCAGACATTCGCAATCCGGTCCGTGGCGGTGTAAACGCCATAGGGGTTGCTGGCCTCCAGCATCTTCTTGAAAACTTCACTCTCGGTGCGCTCGGCAAATTGCGGCAAGTGGCCGCCGTGAAGAAGCTCTGTCAGTTCGACATTGGTCAGTTGCATGGCGGCCTCCGGATGGGGATGACGGGTTTCAAATGGATGATGGGTTTCAAGGCCTGCTCAGGCCGCCGTTTTGTCGGGATGCGGCGCCTCCGCGCCCGGTTTTTTTGCCTGCGGCTTTCGCGCTTTATCAAGATGCGCAAGGAAGTCCTGGAAATACCGCGTCAGCAGCGTGCGCGCGGCCTGGCGCTCGGTTTGCGGCCCCCTGAACTCCATGACATGCGCGGCCCGCCCGCCCCGCTTGACGCGTATGGCGCGCGCCACCGAGGTGGGGAATTTTTCTTCCAGCCGCTTTTTCATTTCCCAGGAGTCGGCCTTGCCGAAAGGCGCGACCCAGTCGACGAACCACAGGTGGTCGCCGCCGTTCCAGTCCGCCAGCGCGATGCGCGAAGCGTCCAGCATGTAGGCCGCCTCGGCGCGGCTGCTCAAGTGGGCCCAGCTGCAGTACGCCACCGGCATGCCGTCGCGCTCAATCAGCAGGTACTGGCCCAGCTCGATGGGCGGCAGCGCGAAGCGGCTGAGCAAGTCCACCGTCCAGTCGCGGTGCAAGGGGGAGTYCATCCAGAGCCAGGCCAGCTTGCCGAGGATGGCAAATTTGTAGTCAGCGGGCGCGGGGAAGGTGTGGGGCGTGCTCATGGCCGGCCTCCTTTACCAGGATGGGCGGGCGGCAGCGGCGCCGTGCCATGCATAAAGGGGAAAGCACCTGCCCCACGGAAAGAAAGGTATTAACAAAGTACTCATGCCTGTCTCCTTGCTGCCTGGTCAATGCCTGTCTCACTCTTAAGTTGTACAAATCCTTAATTGAGACGCCTTTTCCATTACTAAAAAGCCATGGTTTTATTTGTTATTAGCTTTTAAGTGCTACTCATATGAGCCAAGAATAGGCAGGCGCGGAAAAATCAGGGGGCCACTTTGTGTTTTGGCGGACAAAGTGGTAACGATTTTTTGTGAATTTTTCACAAAACTGACTTAAAGCGATGGCACCCCGGCAGCGCTGAACGAAGCTGCGCGCCGGCGCTGCCCGCGGGCGCCCGGGTCATTGTTTCCAGGGGTAAATCAGGGGTTATAACTGTATGTTCATACAGTACGATGAAGGCTCTTGCAGAACAACAAAACCGCCCTGCACCCGGGGCCAAGGACAGACAGACATGCAGCTTTCCCACCCACCCCAGTCCCGGGCCGCCACAGCCCTGCCCCGCCCGCAAGCAGGCCGCGCGCCCGCGGCGCCCTGGCCTTTTTATGTGCAGGCGCCGCGGCCGCCCTGTTTTGATATGGAGCTCAATGCGCGGCGTGTGCTGGAGACTTCCGCGCGTTATTTTTCAGCGCCGCTTGCGTGCGAACGGCCCTCACCCCCGCCCTCCCCCAGGGGGAGAGGGAGCTGAACCGGGGAGAGGGAGTTATCTCAAAAAGCAACCGAAGCCTGCATCCACAAGGTGGGCCGCTTGGCCGCCGATGCGGGGATCGACGTAGGCAAGCCGCCGTCGGTGCGCCAGGCCAGCGATGAGCGCAGCTGCACCGGGCCCAGGGCGGCATTCACGCCCACGCCCACACCGGCCAGGTTGCGGCTGTTGGAGGCTGGCGCGCCGAAGGGATTGCGGTTGATGGTGACCTTGCCCACGTCGTAGAAGACGGTGGCCTGCACATTGGGCATCACGTTGTGGCGCAGCTCCACCGTCGCACGGTAGCCTTCGTCGCCGCTGGCCTCGCCCTGCGGATAGGCACGCACGCCGTTGATGCCGCCCAGCGAGAATTTTTCGGACGAGTCCAGGTTTTTGCTGGCGGTCTGGCCGGCCACCGACAGCGCCACAAAGGTGCTGTCGGTAAAGCGCTGCAGGCGATTCGCGCCATAGCTGAAACGTGTATAGCTGCCGTTGGACTGGGCCGAGGCCGCGTCGATGGCCAGGGCCGTGGGCGAGTTGATGCTCAGGTTGCCGAAGGCGATGCTGAGGTCCAGGCTGGTGATGCCGCCGCCGCCCAGCGCGTCCTGCAGGCTGCCCGACAGGCCCAGGCTGGTGACGCGGACTTTTTTGGGCGTGAAGGTGGCAGTGCCGTCCACATAGTCCTTCAGGCTCTTGTCTTCGTACGAGGCCGTGCCGCTGAGGTTTTTGAACTGGCTGCGGATAAAGGGGTAGCTCGCGAACACGCTGCTGCTGGTGGCCGTGCCATGGGCCTGCAGGGCTTCAAACTCCTTGCCGAGCTTGTAGTGGATGTCGGAATAGGCCGCGCCCACCTTGAGGCCGTCGCTGCCCACGGGCAGCTGGTAGGCCAGGCGCGCAAAGCTCAAGCCGGAGCCGGCGGTCAGCACATTGGCCGTGAGCTGGTCGCCTATCCTGAGCGGGCTCACGAGGTTGAAGGTGCCGGCCAGGCGGAATTCGCCGGTGTAGCGGCTGCCGTAGTTGTCGGCCACCACGCTGCCGCTGTAGGGCTTGGCGGGGTTGACTTCAATCAGCAGCTCGGAGGTGCCGACGCTGGCGCCGGGCTGCAGCGTGGCGCGCGAGGTGCTCACGCCGGGCGTGTCCTGCAGCAGCAGCAGGCCGCGGTCTATCTGGTCGCTCTTGATGACGTCGCCGTCCTTGACCTGGCCCAGGTAGGCCTGGGCGCGCTCATCGCTGAGCAGCGACTGGTTGTTGATCTTGTGGCTGGAGATGCGGCCTTCGATGACGCGGATGGTGACCGCGCCGTCGGTGATGTCCTGCGCCGGCAGAAAGGCCCGGGCCACGGCAAAGCCCTTGGCACGGTAGTAGGCGGTGATGCGGCGCGCGGCGGCATTGAGCTGGCTCAG
The DNA here is from genome assembly GCF_056401275.1 of Polaromonas sp. P4_F6. Lineage (NCBI taxonomy): Bacteria > Pseudomonadati > Pseudomonadota > Betaproteobacteria > Burkholderiales > Comamonadaceae > Polaromonas > Polaromonas sp. P4_F6. Next base: position 66,713 of record NZ_JBFUJQ010000008.1, read on the forward strand.
CGACTGCTCGGCGCCGACCAGGCCGGCCACCAGGGGCTGCAGCTCCGCCGTGGGGATTTCCTGGTTGCCGGTGATGGCGATGGACTTGACCAGCACCTTGGCCTGGCCCTGCTGGCTCAGGTCTGCGGATTCCTCGATGCGCTGCAGCGGCACCGCCTGCTGCGGCGGCAGGCCCGGCGCCTGGCGCAGGTCGCGCAGCACCTGGCCGGCATCGGGCACGGGTGGGGTCTGGGCCCAGGCGCCGCCGTGTGTCGCCAGCAGGACCGCCGAGGCCAGGGTGGAAAGAGGCAAGGAGTTGAATTTCATCTTTGTCATTTCGATTGAACGCTCACGCGGCTTCACACGGCAACGACCGCCACCCCAGGGCCGCCAGCCATGTCCTCCCGGCATCCCACGATTTTCTGTATTCCCGAACCGCGCCGCCATACTGCAAATGCAGCAGATGCGCCGCTCCCGCACTGTCGCAGAGCGCGGCCGGCCTGTATGTCCCTATTTTTAGCGACATAGACGACAACGCCCAGGGCTTTGACGTGGAAAGCGCACTGGCGCAGGCGCATCAGGAGCCTCGAGGCCTTGCACCACGGCAAGCCCCTTGCAGCACGGCCAAGGCCTGTTGGCCGGCCTCGTCGCCCGCCTCCACCCCGGCGGCGGACAAGGCATCGGCCATGGCGCAGGGGTCCTGGCCGGCCTGGGCATTTGCCGGGCGGCCCACGCCGGCCAGGTAAACCATGGCGCTGCGGTAGGCCTCGTTCATCACGAAGAATGGCGCCGGCTCCGCAGGCCTGATGATCAGCCTGCCGCCCGTGATGTCAAACCCCTCCTGGCCGGACCAGGGGCTGTAAATGCCGAGGTTGACGCCGCTGGCGGCCGTGACGCCAGGCGCGCCAATGCCCGACTGCCGCGCGCCGTTAAAGACCACGCTGGTATCGGGCAGCGTGAGCGGCTGCAAAAAGCTGCGCAGCAGCGGGCCGGTCTGGCCTTCGTAAATACGCCAGGTGGCCGTGGTGCCGCCCTGCGTGGCGATGTCCCAGCCGCTGAAGGTGGCGGCCTGCAGCATCTGGCCGCTGGCCTTGCCCGTGCCGCCCGCGCTGCCGGTCTGGCCCGAGCTGTCAATGTCCCAATAGCTGTCGCGGGTCACCGCGGTGCCGAACTCCTCGCCCACCAGCCCGCCCACCATGCCGGTGGCGCTGACGCGGCCGGTGCTGTAGGCGCGTGTGATGGTGCCGTCCAGCGAGCTGCCGACCAGCCCGCCGACCCTGTCATTGCCCGTCACGGCGCCACCGGCGTAGGCGTCGGTGATGCCGCCGTCGCTGAGTTCGCCCACCAGCCCGCCGACATAGTCGCTGCCCTGCACAGCTGCCGTGCTGTAGACATTTCTGAAAGTGGTACAGCAGCCCTGCCCCGCGATGGCGCCCACAAAGTCGCCGCCGGTAATGCTGCCGCCGACCAGCCCCAGGTTCTGGATGCTGGTGCTTTGTGTGAGGCCAAAGAGGCCGACAAAGTTGTCGCCCGGTCGGTTGATGAACAAGTTGCTGATCCTGTGGTTCAGGCCGTCAAAGCGGCCCTCGAAGATGCCCGGCGCGTTCACACCGCCCAGGGGGTCGAAGCCAGAGCCGGCGTTCCAGTTCACCGTCGCGCTCGCATCGATGTCGGCGCCCAGCACATAGTTGCCGGTGGGGTTGCCGTTGATGCCTTGCAGGTCGGTGCCGGTGGTGCTGCCGGCCGCTCCCAGGCTGGTGATGACCTTGTATTGGTCGGTGGCGCCATCGCTGCCCAGCTTCGTGCTGAAGTTGTCGCCGGCCCGCAGGTTGACCGTGGCGCGCACGTTGTAAGTCGCCGTGTTGCCCGCGTTGAGCGCGCCCAGCCCGTATTCCAGCGCCAGCTTGCCGTTGGCGTGCTGCGAGGTGATGGAGGCGTTGATGTTGATGTTGTGCCAGGCGCTCAGGGTCAGCGTGGTGCCGGCGTTCCAGGTGACCGCCGCGTTGACATGGATGTCGCCGGCCTCGCTGCCGCCCGCATTGTTGGTTGCCAGCGCGACGTTGCCCAGGTTGAGGTTGTTGCCCAGCGTCGTCGCGCCTATGCCGCTGCCGGTCAGGCCGCCGCTGCCCGCCGCGATGCTGAAGTCTGTCGGGTCAATCAGCCAGGTGCCGTGGTGTCCACTGGCGGCCAGCGTGGTGATGACGGCGCCGTCGGCCACCTTCACGTGGGCCGCGCTGGTTTCGACAAAGCCGCCGCTGCCCCCCGTGGGTGCCGATGCATCCAGCGCCCCGCCCACATTGACCGTGCCGCTCTCCATATCGCCCATCAGCAAAATGCGGCCGGCCTTGTTCTGGATTGTTTTGGCTTCAATCACGCCGGTGTTGTTGACCGTGGCCGTGGTCAGGCTGTCCATGGCCCTGGCCGACAGCAGCACCTGGCCGCCATTGGCCTGGATCAGCTGTTTGTTCTCAGCCAGCGCCCTGATCGCACCCTGGTCGATGCTGTAGCCCAGCAGGCTGCCGTTGTCGAGGTTGAGCGTGACCTTGTTGCCGGCCGCCAGCAATGCGGTGCCCAGTGAGGCCGTCATCACGCCTTCATTGCGTACCTCGGGCGCCAGCAGCGCCAGGTAACCACCCTGCCCCGCGTTGAGAATTCCCCGGTTCACGACGCTACCGCCCGAACCCGTGAAGACATGCCTGCCCGCCATAAAGTCGGTATTGCTCATGCCGAGCGTCGAAGCCACCAGCCCACCGACGTTGACCTGCGAACCCGCGCCAAACAGCACACCGTTGGGATTCAGGATAAACACCTGGCCGTTGGCTGTCAGGCTGCCGAGCAGCTCACTCGGGCTGCTGCCCGTGATGCGGTTCAGCGCGATGGCCGAGGCATTGGGCTGGTGAAAGACCAGCGCCTCGTTGGCGCGGGTTGACAGGCTGGTCCAGTCAATCGCCAGGCGCTGGCCGCTTTGGTTGATGGTCGTGGTGTTGCCCACAGTCGCAATGCCGGCCGCACCGGCCGACACCGTGGCATTGGCTGCATCGGCGGCCCTGGCCTGCGACGCAAGGCATGCCAGGGCAAGCACCAGGCCGGCCATCGCCAGGGAAGCGGCAGCCTTGCCCCGGCCCCTGGCGTTCTCCGCCACGGCAACGCAGCTGTTGGAAACCGGGTTCCAAACCAGGCGATAGATGCGGTTGATGCTGGCGTGGCTTTTCATGATTCCTCCTTGCCTGCCAGCGATGGTATGCCTCTTGGTGCTGCTCGCCCAGAGGGGGAACATTACAAATGAAATTGTGGGCCGGGTCTTGCTCCGGCGGGCGCGCCTCCCCCTTCTACCTTTTTCTTCTCCCCATCTTTGCTTCCCCTGCTGAGGCTTGCTGGCCGGGGGTAGCCCGGCAGCTACTCACTTTTCTTTTGCTTCGCCAAAAGAAAAGTAAGCAAAAGAAAAGGCGACCCTGGTGTCTGCGTCCCTCCGCTTCGCTGCGGGCAGCCTGCGGTGCTCGGTTCAGGCGGGGTCTCGCTAAACTCGCTGCGCTGCGCTTCGCTCAAACAACGCGATCCCTTATCCGCCTGAACCTCCGCTCCTCGGCGCATACACAAGGGGATGGGAGAAAAATACCGAATACCTGAAGAAACAAGGACACGCCATGGCGTGTCCTTGTTTGTATTGGTCTTCTTTGTCTTTTGGTATTCGGTCCCCGCTCCCGATTGCCCCGTCCTGGCTGGGCCGAGGAGCGCAGAGACAAGCGGATCAGGGCTGGCGTTGTCTGAGCGGAGTGAAACGCAGCGAGTTTAGCCAGACCCCGCTTGGCTCGAGCACCGCAGGTTGCCCGTAGCGCAGCGGAGGGACCCAGACTGCGGGTCGCCTTTTCTTTGCTTACGTTCTTTTGGCGAAGCAAAAGAAAGTAAGTCGCCCGCCGGGGCGAGACCCGGCCAGCAGAACCAAGAAGAGGAAAGAGGAGGATGAGGAGGCAGGAGCGCGTCCGCCGGAGCAAGACCCGGCTCCTTACTCCTCGCCGGTCTTGCCGGCTTCAGCGGCAGCCGCAGCCAGCGCATCGGCAGCCGCATCACCACCACCGAAGCCGCCGCCGCCAGCGCCACCACCCGACGAAGCGCCAAGGCCGGCAACGGCTTGCAAGGCCGCGTCATACGAACTGACCAGGCCGGCATTCCCCAGCGCCGCGGTGCTGGCATTGGAGGTCGTGATGCTGAGCGCGCCGTCCACAAAGCCCAGCGCATAGTTGCCCGAGATCGAGCTCAGCCCGCCCGGCGTGATCACATAGTTGCCTGCGGCCACGGCCCCCTGCGAGGAGCCGCCATAGGCCAGCGCACCACCGATGTCAGCCGAGGTGTCGCCCGCCACAAAGCCGTTGTAGCTCACGCCGTTGCCGCCGTGGTAGGCCGAGCCGTCGTACAGCTTGGTGTCGCCGTTGGCCGTCACGGTCAGCGCCTTGGGTGTGATGCTGGCCGTGGTGCTGGTGCTGGTGTTCAGCAGGTTGTAGTTGCCGGCATCGGTACCTGAGGTGCTGATGCCGTTCACGCCGACGGCCTTGCCTGTGCCGGCATTCTTGTCAGCGAAGGTGGCGGTTCCCGTGATGCCGACCACATCGCCGGCCACGCGGTTGTCGCCATAAGTGACCGCGGCCACGGTGCTGCCGTCATACACCTTGTTGACGCCCGTGGCCGTCACCGTCAGGTCGGCCTTGTTGATGGTGCTGGTCGTGTTATTGCTGTATGTGACGCTGTAATTGCCATTGTTGATGCCGTCACCCACAGTGACACCCGAAGTGGTCACCGTCTTGTTGCCGGTGCCGGCGTTCTTGTCGGTAAAGGCGAATGTGCCGCCCGTCAGGCTGTCGCCGCTGAACAGCGTGCCCGCCGTGACGGTGGCCGTGCCTGCCGCCGACAGGTTGCCGTCATAGGTCTTGGTGACGTTGCTGCTGCCCACCGTGAGGCTGGCCTGGGTGATGCTGGCCTGCTGCGTGCCGCCCGTGAAGGTGTAGTTGCTGGCCAGGCCGCTGCCGTCCACCAGGCTCAGGCCGGCGACCGTCAGCGCCTTGTTGGCGCCCACATTCTTGTCGGCCATGGTGGCCGTACCCGAGAGGCCCAGGGTTTCGCCGCCCACCAGCGGGCCGAGGTTCAGCACGCCGGCCGCCACATTGGCCGTGCCGTCATAGCTGCGCGTGCCCGACACGCTCACCGCAAAGGGATTGATGGTGCTGGTGGTGTTGTCGGCGTACGTGACGTTGTAGTTGCCGTTGTTGACGCCATCGCCCACCGTGACACCCACCGTCGTCACGGTCTTGTTGCCGTTGCCGGCGTTCTTGTCGGTAAAGGCGAAGCTGCCGCCCGTCAGGCTGTCGCCACTGAACAGCGTGCCGCCGGTCACGGTCGCGCTGCCCGCGGCCGTCGTGTTGCCGTCATAGGTCTTGGTGATGTTGGCGCTGGACACCGTCAGGTTGGCCTGGTTGATGGTGCTGGTGGTGTTGTTGGCGTAGCTGACGTTGTAGTTGGCGTTGTTGACGCCATCGCCCACCGTCACCCCGCTGGTCGTCACCGTCTTGTTGCCCGTGCCGGCGTTCTTGTCGGTGAAGGCGAAGCTGCCGCCCGTGGCGTTGTCGCCGGCGAACACCGTGCCGGCCGTCACCACCACCGTGCCCGCTGCGCCGGTCGTGCCGTCATAGGTCTTGGTGACGTCGGAGGTCGACAAAGTCAGGTTGGCCTTGTTGATGGTGCTGCTCGTGTTGTCGACATAGGCGATGTTGTAGTTGCCCGTGACATCCACGTTGCCGCTGTCCTTGATGGTCAGGCCGCTGGCCTGCACCGTCTTGTTGCCGCTGCCCACGTTCTTATCGGTAAAGACCTGCGTGGCGGCGGTATTGACTACCTCGCCCGCACCTGCGCCTGCCAGCGCACCGACGGAGCCCGTACCCGTGGCATTGAGCGTTCCGTCGTAAGTCTTGATCACCGCATTGGCCGTCACCGTGAGGTTGGCCTTGTTGATGGTGCTCGTGGTGTTGTCGGCGTAGCTGACGTTGTAGTTGTTGCCGCCATTGCCATCGTTGACCGCCACGCCGGTGGTCGTCACGGTCTTGTTGCCCGTACCGGCGTTCTTGTCGGTAAAGGCAAAGCTGCCGCCCGCCAGGCTGTCACCGCCAAACAGCGTACCGGCCGCCACTGTGGCCGTGCCGGAAGCGGCCACCGTGCCGTCATAGGTCTTGGTGACATTGCTGGTGGTGAGCGTCAGGTTGGCCTGGTTGATGGTGCTCGTCGTGTTGTTGGCATACGTGACGTTGTAGTTGCTGTTGTTCACGCCGTCACCCACCGTGACACCCGAGGTCGTCACCGTCTTGTTGCCCGTGCCGGCATTCTTGTCGGTGAAGGCAAACGTTCCGCCCGTGGCGTTGTCGCCTGCGAACACCGTGCCGGCCGTCACCACCACCGTACCTGCTGCGCCGGTCGTGCCGTCATAGGTCTTGGTGACGTTGCTGGTGGACAGGGTGACGTCGGCCTTGTTGATGGTGCTGCTGGTGTTGTCGGCGTAGGTAATGTTGTAGTTTCCCGTCACGTCAGCATTGCCGCTGTCCTTGATGGTCACGCCGCTGGCGCGCACCGTCTTGTTGCTAGTACCAGCGTTCTTGTCCAGGAAGGCCTGGCTGCCGGCGGCATCGACCACCTCACCCGCGCCAGCCCCGGCCAGCGCGGCCACCGTGCCTGTACCCGTGGCGCTGGTGGTGCCGTCATAGGTCTTGGTCACCACATTGGCTGTCACCGTCAGGTTCGCCTTGTTGATGGTGCTGGTCGTGTTGTCGACATAGGCGATGTTGTAGTTGCCCGTGACGTCCACGTTGCCGCTGTCCTTGATCGTCACGCCGCTGGCGCGCACCGTCTTGTTGCTGGTACCAGCGTTCTTGTCCAGGAAAGCCTGGCTACCAGCGGCATTCACGACCTCACCCGCTCCGGCACCTGCCAGGGTAGCGACGGTACCGGTACCCGTGGCGCTCAGCGTGCCGTCATAGGTCCTGCTCACCGCATTGGCCGTCACCGTCAGGTTCGCCTTGTTGATGGTGCTGGTCGTGTTGTCGGCGTAGCTGACGTTGTAGTTGGCATTGTTCAGGCCGTCGCCCACCGTCACGCCCGTCGTGGTCACCGTCTTGTTGCCGGTACCCGCATTCTTGTCGGTAAAGGCAAACGTTCCGCCAGTGGCACTGTCACCTGCGAACACCGTGCCGGCCGTTACCACCACCGCGCCTGTAGCGCCTGTCGTTCCGTCATAGGTCTTGGTGACGTTGCTGGTGGACAGCGTCACATTGGCCTTGTTGATCGTGCTCGTGGTGTTGTCGGCATAGCTGACGTTGTAGTTGGCGTTGTTTACGCCGTCACCCACCGTCACGCCGCTGGTCGTCACCGTCTTGTTACCGGCACCCACATTCTTGTCGGTAAAGGCAAAGGTTCCGCCCGTGGCGCTATCACCTGCGAACACCGTGCCGGCCGTTACCACCACCGCGCCTGTGGCGCCTGTCGTACCGTCATAAGTCTTGGTGACGTCGCTGGTGGACAGCGTCACATTGGCCTTGTTGATCGTGCTCGTGGTGTTGTCGGCATAGCTGACGTTGTAGTTGGCGTTGTTCACGCCATCGCCCACCGTCACGCCTGTTGTCGTCACCGTCTTGTTGCCGCTGCCGGCATTCTTGTCGGTAAAGGCAAACGTTCCGCCGGTGGTGCTGTCGCCGGCGAACACCGTGCCGGCCGTTACCACCACCGCGCCTGTGGCGCCTGTCGTGCCGTCGTAGGTCTTGGTGACGTTGCTGGTGGACAGCGTCAGGTTGGCCCTGTTGATCGTGCTGGTAGTGTTGTCTGCATAGCTGACGTTGTAATTGGCGTTGTTCACGCCATCGCCTACCGTCACGCCTGTTGTCGTCACCGTCTTGTTGCCGCTGCCGGCATTCTTATCGGTGAAGGCAAACGTTCCGCCGGTGGCACTGTCGCCGGCGAACACCGTACCGGCCGTCACTACAACTGCACCCGTCGCGCTGGTCGTGCCGTCGTAGGTCTTGGTGACGTTACTGGTGGACAGCGTCAGGTTGGCCTTGTTGATGGTGCTGGTGGAGTTGTCGGCATAGCTGACGTTGTAGTTGGCGTTGTTCACGCCATCACCCACCGTCACGCCTGTTGTCGTCACCGTCTTGTTGCCCGTACCGGCATTCTTGTCGGTAAAGGCAAACGTTCCGCCCGTGGCGCTATCACCTGCGAACACCGTGCCGGCCGTTACCACCACCGCGCCTGTGGCGCCTGTCGTACCGTCATAAGTCTTGGTGACGTCGCTGGTAGACAGCGTCACGTTTGCCTTGTTGATGGTGCTGGTCGTGTTGTCGGCATAGCTGACGTTGTAGTTGGCGTTGTTCAGTCCGTCGCCCACCGTCACGCCCGTCGTGGTCACCGTCTTGTTGCCATTGCCGGCGTTCTTGTCGGTGAAGGCAAACGTTCCGCCCGTGGCACTGTCACCTGCGAACACCGTGCCGGCCGTTACCACCACCGTACCTGTCGCACCGGTGGTGCCGTCGTAGGTCCTGGTGACGTTGCTGGTGGACAGCGTCAAGTTGGCCCTGTTGATCGTGCTGGTAGTGTTGTCTGCATAGCTGACGTTGTAGTTGGCGTTGTTCACGCCGTCACCCACCGTCACGCCTGTTGTCGTCACCGTCTTGTTGCCGCTGCCGGCATTCTTGTCGGTAAAGGCAAAGGTTCCGCCCGTGGCACTGTCGCCGGCGAACACCGTGCCTGCCGTTACCACCACCGTACCTGTCGCACCGGTGGTGCCGTCGTAGGTCTTGGTGACGTTGCTGGTGGACAGCGTCAGGTTGGCCCTGTTGATCGTGCTGGTCGTGTTGTCGGCATAGCTGACGTTGTAGTTGTTGCCGCCATTGCCGTCATTGACCGTCACGCCGGCCGTTGTCACCGTCTTGTTGCCCGTGCCCGCATTCTTGTCGGCAAAGGCAAAGCTGCCGCCGCTGGCGGTGTCGCCGCCCAGCAGTGCCGTGCCCGCCGCGGCCACCGCCGTGCCGGCGGCTGAGAGCGTGCCGTCGTAGGTCTTGGTCACATTGCTGCTGCTCAGCGTCAGGTCGGCTTTGGCGATGCTCAGCCCGCCGCCGATGATGTCATAACCCTGCTGGTTCGAGTAATAGCCCGTGCGGTAGCTGCCCGCATTGCGCCCGCTGGCGTTGCTGCCCGACACGCCAACGACGGCGATGACGGGGCCCGTCTGCGTGCCGCCGTTGTAGGTCAAGCTGGTGTCGCCCAGGTTCAGCGCAGTCAGGAAGCTGCGCAGCAGCGGGCCGGTGTTGCCTTCATAGATGCGCCAGATGGTTCCGTCGCCGCCCACGTTGCTGGCGTTCCAGCCGGCGTCGATAAAGGTCTGGGCCTTCATCATGTCCGCCGTGAGTATGCCCGTGCCGCCGCCCGCGGTGGTGGCCTGGCCCGTGGTCTGGGTGTCCCAGAAACTGCCGGTCACCGTGCCGCTGTTGTCCAAGCCCACCAAGCCGCCTGCGCTGGAGGTTCCCGCCACAGCACCGGTGGCATAGCTGTTGGTGATGATGCCGCTGTTGGTGCCCACAAGGCCACCCGTCGTATTGTCGCTGCTGGTGCTCACAGCGCCACTGGCATAGCTGTTGGCGATGGTGCCGCCGTTGTTGTTGGATCCCACCAGCCCGCCGGCATTGGCATTGGTACCGACCACGGTGCCGGTGGCGTAGCTGCCGCTCACGGTTCCGTTGTTGACTCCCGCCAAGCCCCCCACATCATTCCCGGCGGTCACACTGCCGCTTGCATAGCTGTTGCTGATGGTTCCATTGTTCGCGCCGACCAACCCGCCCACGATCTGCATGCCGTTCACGGTCGCCGAACTATGACTGTTGGTGATCGTCCCAATGACGCTGCCCACCAACGCGCCTACAGAGCCGTTGCCGGTGACGCTGCCGCCCGTCAGCCCCAGGTTGGAGACCGTCCCGCCATTGAGGTAACTGACTAAACCAACGTTGCTGTCGCCAGGCCTGTTGATGACCAGTTGGTCGACCACATGACCGCCGCCGTCCAGGCTGCCGGTAAATAGCGTACCGGCGGCTATCGGCTTGAAGCCCGCACTCGCGTTCCAGTTCACGGTGCCGCTGGCATCAATGTTGTTGGCCAGCTTGAAGTTCTTGTCCAGCATGCCGTCGGAGCCCGCGCCCTGCAGGCCGTAAATGTCGGCAATCCGGTAGGCCGTGTTGGTGCTCAGGCCGTCACCGCCCAGCGCGCGCACAAAGGTTCCGCCGCTGATGCGGAAGTCACCTGCGGAGAATGTGGGCAAGGTGCCAACCTGGCTGAAAGCGCCGCCCTTGAGTTCAAACACACCGCTGACATTGATGGCCGCCGGCGCATTGATGCTGCCCTGGGCATTGAGCGCCAGGCCCGCGGCGCCGATGGCGCTGCCCAGGCTGATGTCGCCCGCCGTGGCGGTCAGACTGATGTTGTCGTTGGTGGAGGCAAAGGCATTGCCCACCGTGATGCCCGAGGTGGAGTTGGACGTCAGGCTGACGTTTTGCGCGGAGCCGCTGTCGGTGCTGATGCTGTAGTTGGCGGTGTCCAGCGCATTGTCGGTGGCCACGGCGATGTCGCCGGTGGCACCCGTGGTGGTAAAGCTCTGCAGGCCGGTGGTGTTGGCGCCCAGCGCGATGCCGTCCCGCGACGAGGCGGTCAGCGTCGTGGCCGTGATGTTGTTGGCGCTGCCGTTGGCATCGGTGATCGCGCCGGCCGAAGCGGTCAGCGTCACATCCGAGCCGGAAACCGTCTTCACGTCCAGGTTGCCGGCTGTGGCGGTCAGGTTCACCGTACCCGTGGTGGCAACGTTCTCGATGCCGCCGCCGTTGGCCAGGGTCACGGCGATAGGCCCTGAAGTGCTGGTAGCTGTCAGTGCCGCCGCATCGGCTCCGAGGCTGATGCCGGTGGCCGCGGTGGCCGTCAGCGCGCCAGCCGTCACCTGGCCCGTGCCGCTGATGCTGCCGCTGCCGGCGGTGAGCTGCACCGCGCGTGTAGGGTTGCTGACGGTGTTGTTGAGTGCCAGGTCAGTCGTTCCGCTGAGGGCCAGCGTGCCATCGGCCACGGAAACAGGTGCCGTCACCGTCAGCGCGCCGCCCGTGGTGCCGACGGCGACATTGCCGGTGCCCGTGGTCGACACACCGTTGATCGCGCCGCCGGGAACGGTGCCACCGCCAAACGTCACCTGGTCGATTACCAGCGCATTGTTGTTGCTGATGCCAATGTTGCTGCCGGCCACGGCCGAGAGCGCATTGACACTGGTATTGAGCGCGTTGTCACCGCCCGCGCCGTCACCGATGTAGCCGCCGGCGCGGACCGCCAGGTTGTTGGCGGTCAACGCCGTGGAGGTACCGGCCTGCTGGACGTTCGCGCCGGCAGAAACGTAAATGTCGCCGGTCGTGGTCTGGGCGCTTGCGTTGTTCGAGAAGATGACGTCACGCCCGGCTTCAAGCCGGATATTGCCGTTGACGGCCGACAGCGTGCCGCTGGTGTTGATGGTCAGGTCGTTTCCGCCACCCGCGCTCAGGCTGATGTTGCCGGCGCCGTTGCGGCCCAGGCCGTTCACCGTGAGCGAGCCATTGCTGGTGGCGATGTCGATGTCGCCCGTCGTGAACAGGTTCTGCACCTGGGTGCCGGCCAAAGACACGTTGCCGCCGCCATAGATGACGCGCGTGTTGCCCTGGCGCGTAGCCGTGAAGACGCCGCTGATCGCATTGCGCGCCGTTCCCGTCACCGGGATGATGCCCAGGCGCTGGCTCAGGTCGCCCGCCCCCGTGCCAGCGCCTATGCCGCGGTTGGCCGACACGGCCACCGAGGAGCCGTTGAACCAGCTGCCGGGCACCTGCTGCACATAGCCGTCCGCGGCGGTCACGACCACCGCCTTGCTGGCGCCTGCGGTGCCGCCGGCCAGGGCGGTTCCGCCCGTCGCGTCAATGCCGCCAATCGAGACATTGTGGTTGGCGTTGCCGGCAATCACGGTCACGCTGCCGCCCGCGCCGCCGTTGTTGGCCACGGCGGCGCCGCCCAGGGCATTACCACCCTTGGCATTGGCGTTACCGGCCAGGCTCACGCTGCCGTTGCTGGCATTCAGGGTGATATTGCCCGCGGCGCCTATGGAGCAAGTGGCGCCGTTGCTGCAACCGGCATTTTCGACATAGCTGGAAACATTGCCGCTACCGGTGATGTCGGAATTGGCGCCCGTGGTGGTGATGCTGACAGTGCCGCCGGTGCCCGACACAATGGTCGCGCTGCCGTAGTTGGTGTTGACCCGGTTGAGCGAGCCCGCGCCGCCGTGCGCGTCAAGGTTGCCGAACTGGATGGTGGCGCCCGCGCCCACCGTGCCCAGCGTGACGTTGCCGGCATTGCCGCCGTTGCTGCCGGGCTGGGAGTTGGCGACGTACTTGCCGCCCCAGGTGCCTATGGTCCCCGTGGTGATGGAAGCCGCGCCCGTACCGGCCGTTGTCACCAGGACGGTGCCGCCGCTGCCGCCATTGCCGATGTATCCCGCCTGGCCGCCCTGGGCGGAGAGATTGCCCACACTGATGCTGCCGGCGCCGCTGTTGCCCGTGTTCCTCAGCGTGATGTTGCCGCCGTTGCCGCCCGTGCCGAACATCCAGGCAAAGTTGGTGCCGCCACCGCTGCCATTGCCGCCATTGGCCAGCACATTGCCCGAGATGGCGATGCCGGCGCCGGCGGTGGCCGTGGTCACGCTCACATTGCCGCCCTTGCCACCGGAAGTGGCGTTGTTGCTGGCCGTGGTGCTGCCCGCATTTCCGCTGGTGCCTTGCGCGGCGAGGTCGCCAGTCACGGTGATCGAGCCGCCATTGGCACCACTGGTGCTGAGCTGGATGTTGCCGGCGTCCGAGCCGTTGGTGTCCATGCTGCTGGCCGCGCCCGAAGTCCTGATGGCGGCGCCTCCGCTGCCCGTGGCCGTCAGGGTACGGCCCGCGCTGATGGCCACGTTCGCACCCACGGTGGACACCGTCAGCGCGTTTTGCGCATAGTGGTCGTCGGCTGCCAGCGTGATGGTGTTGGCGCTGCCGCCGGTGGTGCTGACGGCCTGGTTGAGCGTCAGGTTGTCCGTCGCCCCGCCGGTATCGACGGTAGCCAGCGAGATCGCGCCGCCCGTGCTGCTCACGCCGGCGATGGCGCCGCCCGGAACCGTCGAACCCGCGAAAGTGGCGGTGTCAACCGTCAGCGCGCCGGTGTTGCTCACCGAGATCGCGCCCGGCGCCACGGCAGAGAGCTTGTTCACCTGGGTATTGAGCTTGTCCGCAGCGCCGCTGTTGCCGACGTAGCCGCTGGAGCGTATCGCCAGGTTGTTGGCCGTGACGGCAACGCCGGTGCCGCCCTGCCGGATGTTCCGCCCGGCCAGATAGACGTCGCCCGTGGTGGTGACAGCGCCTGTACCGTTGAAGGTGATGTCGCGGCCGGTGAGCTGCACATTGCCGCCGTTCGCGCCGACGGTCGCGCCGTTGGCGATGGTGATGTCGCCCGCGGCGGCGTCGGTCGCACTCAGAGCCAGCGTGCCACTGCCGACCGATGAGGTGCCCAGCGTGAGCGAGCCGCTGCCGGCGTTGATGGCGACATTGTTCGCGCCAAGGTTGCTGACGCTGACCGCGCCGGTGAAACTGTTGGCGCCGGTCAGGCTGACCTGGCCCGCGCCGGCGTTGACGCTGGTCGTACCGCCTACCACCAGGGCACCGGCGGTTTGCTGGATGGCCGCATTGCTCGCGGCGAGCGCCAGGTTGCCGGTCGCCGTGAGGTCCTGGTTGATGTTCAGGCCGTTGGTCGCGCTCAGGCTAAGGTCTTTGGCGCTCAGGGCGCCGCCCATGGCAATGGAGCCGCCCGACAAAGTCAGGTTGCCCGTTCCGGCATTAAAGGCACCCAGCGTCAGAGTGCCGCCGTTGGCCGCCATGTTGACGTTCTGGTTGACGCCCGTCAGGGTCAGGGCGTTGAAGTCAAGGTTGCCGCTCACGCTGACGCTCACATCATGGGCGGCGGTGATGATCGGGTTTCCGACGGCCGAGTCGCTGCTGAAATCGATCTGCCCGCCGCCGCCCGTTCCCTGCGAAGTCAGGTTGAGCGTGCCTATAGCGCCGCTGGAGGCGTTCACGCGTATTCGGCCGTTGCCCGTGTTGCCCGCTGACGCAGTGAAGTTGCCGTTGCCCAAGACCATGACGTTGGCGGCGGAGTTGGGGTCGCTTCCCCGGATGTTCGTGCCCGCGTACAGGTCGAAGGAGCTGGCTCGCCAGTCCACGCCGCTATTCACGATCAGTTCACCCGTGGTGGCTTTCAGCTTCAAACTGCCCGCATTGATCTGCCCCAGGTCGCCGATGCTGCCGCCGGCCGTCATGTCTATCGCGCCGGTGTTCGTGTTCAGGGTTCCGCCGCCGGTGATGTCGCCGCCGGCGTTGGCCGTCAGCGCCAGGGCGCCGGAGGAGGAAAAGACATTGGCGTTAAAACCGATATTGCCCGCGGCGGTCATTGTCAAACCAGCCGCGCCTCCAGCGCTTTTCCCGATAGCCTGGTTGATATTGATGTCGCGCTCGGCGGTCAAGGTGAAGGTGTTGCTGTCCGTCCGGTTGATGGCCTGGTTGACATGGATGTCGCCGTTGCCGCCGGCCGTGCCCATGGTGGCGGTGGCGATTTCAAAATTGCCGCCGGTCAGGGCGGCCTGGACGGCCGTGGCAGACATGTCGCCCGTGGCGGAGATGGTGAAGTCGTTCGGGTCTATCAGCCATTTTCCGGTGCGGCCGCCGCTGCCTTCAGCGGCCAGCGTAGTGACCCTGGCGCTGTCGGCCACCTTGACATGCGCGGCAGACGTTTCAACAAACCCGCCGTCGCCGCCATTGGGGGCGCTCGCATCCAGCGTGCCGCCCACATGGACCGTTCCGGTCTCCATGTCGCCCATCAGCAAAATGCGGCCGGCCTTGTTCTGAATCGTTTTGGCTTCAATGACGCCGGTGTTGTTCACTGTGGCCGTGGTCAGGCTGTCCATGGCCTTGGCCGAGAGCAGCACCTGCCCACCGTCGGCCTTGATGAGCTGCCTGTTCTCGGCCAGCGCATTGACTGCACCCTGGTCGATGCTGTAGCCCAGCAGGCTGCCGTTGTCGATATTGAGCGTGACCTTGTTGCCGGCCGCCAGCAGGGCCGTTCCCAGCGTCGCGCCTATCACGCCCTCGTTGCGCACCTCGGGCGCCAACAAGGCGATATAGCCGCCGTTGGCCGCCGTCAGCGTGCCCTGGTTCACCACGGAACCGCTCGCGCCGTTGTTGCTGAACACATGGTTGCCGGCCATAAAGTCGGCATTGCTCATGGACAGCGTCGAAGCCACCAGCCCGCCGACGTTGACCTGCGAGCCCGCGCCAAATAGCACGCCGTTGGGGTTCAGGATAAACACCTGGCCGTTGGCCGTGAGGCTGCCCAGCAGTTCACTCGGGCTGCTGCCCGTGATGCGGTTCAGCGCAATGGCCGCCGCATTCGGCTGGTTAAATCGCAGCGCCTCATTGGCCGCGGTGGACAGCGAGGTCCAGTCGATGGCCACACGCTGGGTGCTTTGGTTGATGGTGGTGGTGTTGCCCATCGTGGATATGCCGGCGGCCCCAGCCGACACACTGGCATTGGCCGCATCGGCCGCGCGTACTTCATGCGTGAGCACCGCCAGCGAGGCCAGCAATACCAATGCCGCCCGGCAGGCAGTATTGAGCCTGAAGCCCGAACCGCCGCCATCACCACCACTTCCTCCTTGCGCCTCTACGTCATCCCACTGCACGCTGCCGCGCGCCGAACCGCCCTTGCTGCGCCCCTTGGCGTTCTCCGCCACGGCCACCCAGAGGCTCAGGGCAGCATTCCAGACAAGACGGTAGATGCGGTTCATGCTGGCGTGGCTTTTCATGATGAGGACTTCCAAAAAAACTAAGGCGACTACTGGCCACGGGCTCGCGCTTCGCGCGCACCCGTGACAAAACGTGCAAATCGTAAAAGTCCACTCTCCGCCTGTATGTCCCTAGTTATGGGGACACCGCGGCCGCGCCCATGTGAAAATTTCCCTTTCGGGCCGCGCACTTTCATCACCTCTTCAACTCTTCACCGGATGGCGGGAGGCATGGACTCTGATCACATGCGGGCGATTCTGTGTAACAAGCTTGTGTGCGGCAATACTGCCGATGCAGTAGTGGTGGGTTGATGGGTGGAGATAGTGGGGAGAGTGCTATGGCTTGTCCCCAAAACTGGGGACAGACAGCAACGCCAGCCCGGCATACCATGCCTGTGACCCGGAGGGTGTACGCGCATGATTGTTGGCAGGGTGCTTGCACGGTGCTGTGTATGCTGTGTGGCAACGGCGGCAGCCATGCACCGCCGGGCAAGCCGGCGGGAAGTCGCGGGCAGACAATAAAAGAGGGCCGGGAAGCGCTATGTCGAACATTCTGAAAGCCGCGCTGTTGCTGGCCGCGCTGGCCATTGCCGGTGCGGGCCGAGCCGAGCCGACGGAAATCTCTTTTTATTTCCCCATCGCGGTGGGCGGCCCCGTTGCCAAAAGCATTTCGGCGCTGGCGGCCGATTTTGAAAACAGCCATCCCGACATCCGCGTCAAGCCCGTCTACACCGGCACCTACAAGGACTCCATCGTCAAGGCGCTGACGGCGCACAAGAGCGGCACGCCCCCCGACGCGGCCGTGCTGTTTGCCGTCGACATGTACACGCTGATCGACGCCAACGCCATCGTGGCATTCGACGACCTGGTCGCCAATGCCGACGATGTGGCCTGGCTGCGCAGCTTTTACCCGGCCTTGATGACCAACAGCCGCGCCGCGGGCCAGACCTGGGGCATTCCCTTTCAGCGCTCGACCATCCTGCTCTACTGGAACAAGGAGCTTTTCAAGCAGGCCGGCCTGGACCCGGAACGGCCGCCCGCCGACTGGGGCGAGATGGCCGACTACGCCCGCAAGCTGACCCGGCACGATGCGCAGGGCAACACCATGCAGTGGGGTGTGCAGATACCGTCCTCCGGATTTCCTTATTGGCTGTTCCAGGGGCTGGCCACGGGCAATGGCGCCGAACTCATGAACGCGGCCGGCACCCGCACCTATTTCGACAAGCCCGCCGTGGTGGAGGCGCTCCAGTACTGGGTGGGCCTGTCGCGCGAGCACAAGGTGCACCCGCCGGGCATTGTCGAATGGGGCGGCACACCCAACGACTTCCTGGGCGGCAAGGCCGCGATGATCTGGACCACCAGCGGCAACCTGGGCAACCTCAAGGCCAAGGCCGGGTTTGACTTCGGCGTGGGCATGCTGCCCGGCAACAAGCGCTTTGGATCGCCCACGGGCGGCGGCAATTTTTATGTGTTCCGCAAGACCACGCCAGCGCGGCAAAAAGCCGCCTTCCGTTTTATCCAGTGGATGGTCGCGCCCGAGCGCACCGCGCGCTGGGGCATTGATTCGGGCTATATCGCCGTCAGCCCGGCCGCCTGGGAGACACGCACCATGAGGGACCATGTGATGGACTTCCCGAAGGCGGCCGTCGCGCGCGACCAGCTGCAGCAGGCCGTGGCCGAGCTTTCCACGCATGAGAACCAGCGTGTGACGCGCGCGCTCAACGCCGGCCTGGCGGCGGCCCTCACCGGCGCCAAGACGCCGCAACAGGCCTTGAAGGATGCGCAGGCCGAGGCCGAGCGCATCCTGCTGCCCTACCAGCGTTAACAGCGTTAACCCATGGCAGATCAAGTGCTTTCTTCACCCGGCGTGCCCAAAGCCCGGCCCGCGGCGTTCAGGCGGCTGCGCTTTTTCAGCTACCTGCTGCCCTGTGTGGTGCTGGGCCTGGCGCTGGCCGCCGCCTGGTATTTCTGGGAGCGCGAGCGCCGGGAGATCGAGCTGGTGCTGCAGGGCGAGTTCGATGCGCGGGTGCGCGAGACCACCAGCCTTTTCCGCGAGCGCATGCTGGCCTATGAGCAGGCGCTGCGCGCCACGCACGGCCTGTTCGCCACCTCCGACCAGGTGCAGCGCGGCGACTTCCAGTCTTTTGTCGCCAACCTGCGCATCCAGAACCACCCGGGCCTGCAGGGCATGGGTTTCGCGCTCATCGTGCCGCCCAGCGAGCGTGAGCGCCACATCGCCGCGGTGCGCAGCCAGGGCTTCCCGGCCTACACGGTGCAAGCACCCGGCGACAGCGGCGCCAGCACCTCGGCGCTGTACTTCGAGCCCACCGGCTCTTCCTTCCTGAGCACGCTGGGCACGGACTATTTCGCCGAGCCCTCGCGCAGGCCCGCGATGGAGGCCGCGCGCGACAGCGGCGGCATCGCGGTCTCCAACAAGGTCAAGCTGCCCGAGGAGGACGCGGCCCAGGTCCAGGCCGGCTACCGCATGTATTTGCCGGTCTATAAAAACGGCAAACCGCAGGGCACGCTGGCCGAGCGCCGCGCGAACATCGTGGGCTGGATTTACGCCGCCTTCAGCATGGACGGCCTGATGGACAACATCCTGGGCGAGCGCGCCAACATCACCGTCGAGGTCTACGACGGCGCGGGGCAGGACGATGACCAGCTGATAGACACCTACAGCGACCGCGTGGGCGGCGAGTCGGCCGTCAAGCTGTTTTACGCGACGCAGCAGGTGGAGGTGGGCGGCTACGGCTGGACGCTGACGGCGCGCTCCCTGCCCAATTTCACCACCGCCATCGCCATCAGCAAGCTGCAGCTGGTGGCCCGCCTGGGCGCCGCGGCCAGCGTGATGCTGGCACTGCTGACCTGGGTTTTGCTGCGCCGGCGCCTGCGCGCGCTCAGCGCCGCCGAAAGCCTGCGCAGCGCCAAGGAGCATGCCGAAGCGGCCAGCCGCGCGAAGTCGCAGTTCCTGGCGGTCGCCAGTCATGACCTGCGCCAGCCCATACAGGCGCTGAGCCTGTTTGTCGCCACGCTGCAGGCCATGGCCGGGCGCGCACAGATCCCCGGCGCGGAAGTGAGCCACATCGCGCAGCGCTTGCAGCTGGCGCTCAACGGGCTGGGCCGGCTGCTCAACGGCCTGTTTGATTTGTCGCGGCTGGACAGCGGCACGGTGGAGGTGGCGCGGCGGCCGGTGGAGGTGGCGCAATTGCTGGCGGAACTCAACAACGCCTTCGTCGGACCGGCCGGGGCCAAGGGCCTGGGCTTCAAGGTCTTTGCGCCGCGTGGCCTCTGGGTCGACACCGACCCGCTGGTGTTCGCGCGTGTGCTGTCCAACCTGGTCGCCAACGCGGTGCGCTACACCGAGCAGGGCCGCATCCTGGTCGGATGCAGGCCGCGCGGCCAGACGCTGGAATTTCAGGTGTTCGACACCGGCATAGGCATCGCCGACGAGGAACGCGCACGCATCTTCGGCGAGTTCTACCAGGTGCCCAATGTGGCGCGCGACCGCGAGCACGGCCTGGGCCTGGGCCTGGCCATTGTGTTGCGCTCGGTGCGCTTGCTGGGCGGGCAGGTCGGTGTGCGCTCCACACCCGGCAAGGGCTCGGTGTTTTCCGTCACGCTGCCGCGCGCGGCGGCGCCCGAGCTCGCGACCACGGTCCCCGCTGACCTGCGCGACCATTTCACCGGCAGCGTGCTGGTGGTTGACGACGACCCCGAGGTGCGCGAGTCCATGCAGCGCCTGCTGGCCGAATGGGGCCACCCGGTGCGTGTGGCCGCCACGCTGGGGGAGGCGATCAACGCCGCGGCCGATCTGGCGGACTCGCTGGCACTGGTGCTTACGGATTACCACCTGGGCAATGGCGTCACCGGCACCGAGATCGTCGAGGCGGTGGAGCGCCGCCTGGGCCGGCAGGTGTCCGCCGTCATCATCACCGGCGATACTTCCGCCGAAACGCTTGCCGAGGCGGCCCGCAACGGCTTGCGCCTGCTCTACAAGCCGGTGGAGCCGCGCGTGCTGGCCGCGTTGATGAAAAGCATTCAATGAGCATCACCATGACATCCATCCTCTCCACCCTCTCCACCCCCTCCACCATCGCGACCACCAGGATCCTTCTTGCGGAAGACCATGTGCTGATGCGCGACGGCCTGAAGATGCTGCTGGGCACCCAGACCGGCTTTGAGGTGGTCGCGGAAACCGGCGACGGCAATGCGGTCGAGGCGCTGGTGCGGCAATTCAAGCCCCAGCTCCTGCTGCTGGACCTGGGCCTGCCAGGCCAGCACGGCGTGAAGATCGCCGCCAGCATCAAGGCCGAGCTGGGCGAAGCCGTCAAGGTCCTGGTGCTCACCGGCGACCTGCAGGCAGACTCCGTCAGGCAGGCGCTGGCAGCAGGCGCCGACGGCTATGTGCACAAGAGCGAAGACAGCGCCGAGCTGCTGCAGGCCGTGCACGCCGTGCTGGCCGGGCGGCAATATGTGAGCCGCAATATCGCCGCGGCCTTTTCACCACGCGCCCAATTGGTGGACTACGCCGGAGACAAGCTGGTCGCGACACCTCGGGAACGGGAGATCATGTCGCTGGTGGCGCGCGGCCTGAGCAACCGCGAGATCGCCGAGTTGCTGGCGATCAGTGTGCTGACAGTACGGACGCATCGGCAGAACTTGATGGAGAAGTTTTCTTTGCGGAATGCGGCGGAGATTACTGCCTATGCGGTGCAGAGGGGCTATTACGTTCCGGCGTGATCTGCCGGGTCTTGCTCCGGCAGACCCCCTTCAGTGCGGCGTGTAATAGCCGCGCCGCACAGCACAGGCGGTGATCTCGGCTGCGTTGTGCAGCCGGAATTTTTCCATCAGATTTTGCCGGTGGGTGCGCACCGTGAGCACGCTGATGGCCAGCAGCTTGGCGATCTCGCGGTTGCCCAGGCCGTGCGCCACCAGCGACATGATCTCGCGCTGGCGCGGCGTGGCCGTCTGCGCTTCACCGGCCCTCTCCATGCGAAGGGAGCGCGGCAAAAAGACCGCCGCGATGCCGCGGCTGACATGCTGGCGGCCGGCCAGCACGGCGTGCACCGCGCACAGCAACTCGTCGCCGTCCTCGCTTTTGTGCGCATAGCCGTCGGCATCCGCCAATAGCGCCCGCCTGAGGATAGCGGGCTGCAGCTCGCCGGTCAGCAGCAACACCTTGACGGCACCGCCGAAGCCGGCCTTGATGGCGGACGCAATCTCCAGGCCATGCGTGCCGGGAAGATCCATGTCCAGCAGCACCAGCTGGGGCAACAGCCGGTGCACCAGCGCCTGCACGGCCTCACCGTCGCCGGTCTCGGCAACGACCTCGAAACTGTCCTGGCCGGACAAGAGCATCCTGAGGCCGTCACGCATCAGCGCGTCGCCTCCGGCAAGCAAGACGGTGGTGGGACAGCAGTTCAATCCAGCTTCTCCAGGCCTGGGCAACAAGGACACGGCCCGGCGCCGGACTTGATGACTGCCCTACTGTGGCAAAGGGCCGCTGAACTGTCTGTCCCCAGTTCTGGTGACACTGCGGCAAGCCCCCACCCTAGCCTCCCCCAGCGGGGGAGGGAGCAAGAGCTGCATGTACTCCTTCCCCTCTGGGGGAAGGTTGGGACGGGGGGCCAGCGGCCCTCAAAAACGGCGCGGCCTATTCGGCTTTGTCCTGCCCCTCGGCCTCGGCAGCAGCCGTATTCAGCGCCTTGATAAGCGCGGCGTCATCCAGCACCTTCGATTCACTGTCGATGCTGTTGCCCATGAGTTTGTCCGTGCCGGCAATGGTGTTGAGCGCGGTCATATAAGCCCCCTCCAGCGCCGCGCCCACGCCGGGAGAAGGCGTCGTCGGTGAAGGTGCGGGGGACGGCACACCCATCACCGTCAAGGTGCCGCTGGTATAGGCGATGCTGTAACCCAGGGCCGATGCCAGCGTGCCCTGCGTAATCGCATGTGTGGGGCCGGTCGCGGCGGCGCCTGTGGGCGCCGACAAGGCGCCGCTCAGCGCGCTGGCCGCGGTGTCGCCCGCCACCAGGCCGCTGTTGACGGTGTAGGTAAGAGCGGGGTCGACGCCGCCGTATGCCTTGCTCTGGTTGTCGCCGCTCACATTGAGCGTAGGCACAAAGCTGTAGACAAAGCGGTTGCCGCTCAGCGAAGTCATGGAGGCGTCTGACGGCAGGTTGCCCGCATAGGTACGGCCAAAGGCGTTGCCGGTGGAAACCAGGCCGCCCAGGGTGCTGGCAACAGGACTGGTCGAATAGACAAGGAAGCGGCCCGCTCCTGGGTTGAGCGCGCCGGCGCCCGCGTTGTTCACAAAGTTGCGCCCGGCGGCCAGCACCAGCGAATCGTTGGCCGCGCTGCCGGAGCTCACGCTGTTGTTCAAGGTGAGGTCGCTGGCCGCGCCGGTGGTACGCACCAGCACCTTGCCACTGGCGCTAAGGCCTGCTGTGTTGACCGTGCCGACAGCCAGGGCACCGGCCTGCGAGTACTCGGCATTGCCGGTGTTGCCCGCCAGCGTCGTCACCGCATTGCCTGCGTTGTTAAGGGTGTGCGTGCCGGTGCCCAGCAGCTCCAGGCCGATGGCGGTGATGGCCGCGGTTTGAGTGCTGGTGCCGGCGGTGTTCAGCGTGAGTTCGCTGGCCGTCAGCGCGCCATTGATGGCGATGTTGCCGGCGGTCGTGGTCAGCTTGAGCTTGTCCTGCGCATTGCCGAAGGCGTTGTCGACCGTGATGCCGGCGGCGGATGAAACGCTGACCGTCTGGACGGACCCGGCATCGGTGCTGATGCTGAGGTTGCTGCTGCTCAACGCATTGGCAGCGGTGAGGTTGATGTCGCCCGCGGCGGCCGTGGTCGCCAGGGTTTGCAAGCCCGTCACGTTGGTGCCCAGCATGATGCCGTTCAGAGCGGTCGCGTTGAGCGTGGCGGCGGTGATGTTGTTGGCCGCGCCATTGGCATCAAGGATGGCTCCGAGCGCGGAGCTGAGGGTGACCGAGCTGCCGGACACCGTCTTGACCGCCAGGTCGAAGGCAGCGGTGACGTTCACCGCGCCCGTTGCACTGACGTTTTCCAGGGTGCCGCCGTAGGCCAGGTCCAGGTTGACCTGTGAACCGGCGCCGCTCGCCACCGCAACGACCGGGCCGGTCGTGTAAATGGTGATGGGGCGGGCGGTGCTGGCGCCTATGCTGCCGTTGCCCGCCTCCAGGTAGACCGAGCCACCAAAGAGGGGATTGATGTTGGTCTGGACAGTTTGCGTACTGATGCCGCCCGTGGCCACCATGCTGAAGCCGGCGGTGCCCGCAGTCGTACCCGTGGCGTTGCTCAAAAAAGGCATGTAGGAGCCCACCATCAAGATATTGCCCGTGTTGGCGATATCGACGCGGCCGGCGCTGTTGAGGCCGCCCTGGAAGCTGGCGGTGGCGGCGGTGTTGCGAAGGGTGATGTCGCCCGATGTGCCGTTGCTAAGGCTGTCGAAATTCTGGATCTGGTTGCCTGCGTTGGCCAGCGTCATGCCTCCAGTGCTTCTGGCCTGCAAGGTGTTCGCGACGATGGCCTGGGTTTGCGACAGGGCGCCGCGGCTGGTCAGCGCAACAAGACCGGTGCCGGACTGGGTGATACCGGCCGTTCCGTCTACTGTCCCCACAGACAGCGCAGAGTTGGAGCCAACCTGGAAATTGCCCGTGCCGTAGGCGCGCCCGCTGACCTGGCTGATCTGGTTGATAGCGTTGGCCAGAATGACGCTTCGTGCATCGGCTTTCAGGTTGGCGACGGTGAAGGCCGTCGGCCCCGTCTGGCTGATCGCGCCCGTGATGTTGTTGTTGATCAGGCTCAGGGTCGGCGAGCTGGCCAGGTTGATATCGCCCCCGGTGTTGCCGATCACGATGCCGCCGGTGTTGATGGTGCTTCCGATCACGATCCCCGAAGCGGTGATCCGGTTGAGCTCGCCATTGCTCAGGTTCATGGCGGCGGTTTCAGACGCCCCGCCAAGCGTGATCGCCCGGAAGCTGCTGTTCGTATTGATCGTCACCCTGCCCGCGCCCGCGTTGACGGCACTGCCGATGTTGACACGGTCACCGCGCAGCGCGATGTCCCCGCCCCCGCTGTTGATGCCGGTGCCGTTGATGTTCAGGTCAAAGTTGGTGGCCGGCGAGGCCGGCGCCATACCCGACCCGAGCAGCGACATGGCCGCGCCGTTGGAGTTGATGCTGCCGCCGGTCAGGCTCAGGCCCTGGGAACCGGCGGCGTGTACCACCGCCGAATTCCCGCGGCCGTCCATGCTGATCGCACCGGTCGAGCTGAGGCTGCCGCCCGCCATGGAGATGCCCGTGAACGTTGCCGTTGTCGAGAGGCCCACCCCAGCACCTGAAACGGAGAGCCCGCCCGTGCCCGCGATCAGGTCGGCGCCGGCATCGACCAGGATGCCGATACCGGTCGTGCCATCGTCCATATCAGCGAGGCCGTCGAGCAAGATGCGACTGGCCGCGCCGGACTGCAGCTTGCCTTTGGCAATGATGCCCTTGGTATCCGCGGCGGCGGCGAGGGCACTGAGCATCTGGCCCCTGACCTCCACGTTGCCGCCGGTGCTGGACACCTCGGAGCCGGTGCCCAGCTCAACGGCGACGCTGTGGGCCGTCGAAGTGGTGTGTGCGTTGCCGGTCACGGCGATGTTGCCCGTACCCGTGACCTTGGCCAGTGAGTCCAGCCGCACCCCGCGGGCCGCCTGGGCAATGATGGTGCCCCAGCCCGACTCGCCGATGATGGTGACGGTGCCGGCGCCGCCTGCGACGTTGGAGTTGGCGATGGCCACGCCTGCCGCCGCGCCGCTGGCGGCGACAGCAGCGGCGCCGCCGCTCTTGAGCTTGCCGGTGATGTTGATGGTGCCGCTGCCAGTGGTACTGACATTGGTCTGTGTGGCCCCGCTGTTGACCAGCTCGACCGCGTGATTGCCTGAATTGGCATTGGACGCATCGATGCTGATGTTTCCGCTGCTGGTCAGGCTGCTGCCCGCCAGCTTGATGGCTGAATTGGCGCTGTTGATGTTGGCATTGCCGCTGATGAAGGTGGCACGGTCCAGCAACACACCGTACTGCGCCGTGTCCGCCGTGATGCCGTTGATGGTCAGCGTGCCGGTGCCGGCGTTCACCGTGCTCTGGGACACCAGCACGCCCGAGTTTCCGGCCTGGCCCGCCCCGGTCAGCGAGATCGCCCCTCCGGCAGTCTGCACAACCGCGTTGCTGATATCCAGCGCGCCGGCGGAGTTGACGGTGATCGTGCCGGCGCCGCCCGTCACGGCCAGCCCGGAACTCTTGATGGACTGGGACGCCGAGGCTGTATTCACGTTAATCGTGCCGCCGCCTGAGACCTTGAAGGTCAGGGCGGTGCCGTCCCCGCTGCCCGTGAGGTCTATGCCGGTGCCGCTTGCCCCGGTGGTCTTGATGATGAGGTTCAGGCCACTGGGCATTTCCACATCGGCATTGGAGAAGTTGCCCGTCACGTTGATCGAGTCCGTGGCCTGGATGGTCATGTCGGAACCCGCGGCTTCAAGCGTGTCCTCGTAAATGGTGTTGGCCGCCGCACCTGAACCGCTCGCAATGGTCATCGTGGCCGGGTCCAGCAGCCAGTTGCCGTTCTTGCCTTGCGGCGCCCGCGTATTGACCCTGAAGCCCGGCAGGATCTTGAAGTTCGCGGCACTGGTTTCGATGAAACCGCCGTCACCGCCATCGGGGGCGCTGGCATCCAGCATGCCGCCGATATTGACCATGCCGTGTTCCATGTCGCCGATCAGCATGATGCGGCCGGCCTTGTTGGCAAGGGTCTTCGCTTCAATGATGCCGGTGTTGTTCACCGTGGCGGAGGTCAGGCTGTCGAGCGCTTTCGCGCCGAGCAGCACCTGCCCGCCGTTGGCCTGGATCAGCTGTTTGTTCTCCGCCAGCGCGTTGATCGCGCCCTGGTCAATGCTGTAACCCAGCAGGCTGCCGTTGTCGAGGTTCAGCGTGACCTTGTTGCCGGCCGCGAGCAATGCAGTGCCCAGCGAGGCGGTCATCACACCCTCATTGCGCACTTCGGGCGCCAGCAGCGCCAGGTAGCCGCCCTGCCCTGCGTTCAGCGTGCCCTGATTCACCACCGAGCCGCCGGAGCCCGTGAACACGTTGTTGCCGGCCATGAAGTCGGCATTGCTCATGTTCAAGGTCGATGCGACAAGGCCGCCGACATTGACCTGGGAGCCGGCGCCAAACAACACACCGTTCGGGTTCAGGATAAACACCTGGCCGTTGGCCGTGAGGCTGCCGAGCAGCTCGCTGGGGCTGCTGCCGGTGATGCGGTTCAGTGCAATCGCCCGCGCGTTGGGCTGGTTGAATACCAAAGCCTCATTGGCACGGGTGGACAGTGAAGTCCAGTCAATCGCCAGCCTCTGCGTCGCCTGGTTGATCGTGGTGACGTTGCCCGCGGTGGCGACGGTGCCTGCGCCGGCGACGACGGCCGCATTGGCCGCATCTGCAGCGTGCGCCTGCGGAACCATAAGGATGAGAGAAGACAGAACACCAAGAGCCGCCTTGCAGACGGCGTTAAGCGTGAACCCGCTACCACCTTCGCCTCCATGCCTGCCATCACCTTGATGAACCGAACTGCAATCCACACTTGAGCGAACCGAGCCGCCCTTGCTTTTGCCTCTGGCGTTCTCAGCCACAGCCACCCACAGGCTCAGGGCGGTGTTCCAGACGAGGCGGTAAATACGGTTCATGCTGGCGTGGCTTTTCATGGAAGCTTTCGTTGACGGGCGGGACTTGCAGCGAACCAGGTTGCTCGCCAATCAGTCGGGCCAGCGCCCCCGGCTGTTGTGGAACGCCTGCCTGACCGGCCGTCATCGTACGAAACACGAAAGCCGCTGTCTGTCGCACATATTCGCTACACCCAGATATCTTCAGGGGCCCCTCCCGGACACAATATTGGACCCGAGACCAGCAGAAATGGGCACCAATAGCTATCAAAACAATAGCACATGGATCGTCCGGGTGGCATGGTCACCGGCACCGACGGGACAGCGAACAGGCTTTGCCGGTGACCAGCCACCGGTTACCGGCTTGCATGTAGAACAAACAATCTACACAAATAGCGAGTCGTGCGACCGAAACCGTCGCAAAATGTCGCCTGATGAATGCACCGCCCGCTGAACAAGACCTGCCCGTAATCCACGTCGCCATCGTCGAGGACGATCCGAGCTTTCGCGGGGCGTTGAGTCGCGTGGTGCAGGGCGCTTCTGACATGCGCCTGGTGGGCGCGGCGGGCACCCGCGCCGAAGGCTTGCAGATGCTCAAGCAACCGCCGGCCGATGTGCTGCTGGTTGATTTGGGCCTGCCCGATGGCTCGGGCATCGACGTGATCCGCGCGGCTTCCCAGCAGTGGCCGGGTTGCAGCATCATGGTGAGTACCAATTTTGGCGACGAGACGCATGTGATGCAGTCGATCGAATCCGGCGCTGCCGGCTACCTGCTGAAAGACAGCTCACCGCTGAAGATGGTGGCCGAGATCCGCAGCCTGGCCAGCGGCGGCAGCCCGATCAGCCCCATCATCGCCCGGCAGGTGCTGGCGCGCTTTCGCCGCAGCACCGCAGCGGGCGCCGGCACGACGCCCGCCGATATCGACGCGTCCTCGTTGCTGTCGGCGCGTGAAAAGGAAGTGCTGGACTACATCACCAAAGGTTTCACCGCGGTGGAAATTGCCAGGCTGATGGAGTTGTCGCCCTTCACGGTGCGCACTTTTGTGCGGCGCATCTACAGCAAACTCAAGGTCACCTCCAAGGCGGAAGCGATCTACGAAGCCAGGCACCAGGGCATTCTGTCGCAGTAGTTGCCCGTGCGCATGCCCTTTCATAACCACCGGCTCCTGCGTTTTTTGCCCCGCGTAGCGCTGCTGGCAGCAGCCGCGGTGCTGACGGGTCTTGTCGCCTGTGGCTCTGCGGACACCCGCTCGGGTGCTTCCCCCAGCGCAGCGGCCCTGCATCTCACCCAGGCTGACTGGCAGGTGCAAACCGATGCGGGCTTCACCTCGCCACCGCTCACCCTCGACGGCCAAACCCTGCTGGACCACTGGCAACCCGTTGCGCTGCCGCACGCCTTGCCCGTCTCGGTGCTGGGACAGGCCCGGGCTGCAGCATCCGCCGGCGCGGCGCCCGTCACACGCACCAGCTGGTTTCGACTGACCGTGCCGCCGGTCCCGGCATCGTCCGCGCCGCTGGCGCTGTATGCGGCCCGCGTGCGCACCGACGGCACCCTCGCGGTGTATGCCGACGGCCACCTGATACACACCGCGCAGCAGCAAGGCCCCTTATGGAACAGCCCGCACACGCCGCTGTGGGTGCTGCTGGAGAAATCACCGGACGGCCGGCTGCCGCACGAGATCACGCTGCGCATCGAGCACACGGCGGCGACCCAAGTGGCGCTGTCGTCACTGTGGCTGGGCCCGGTGGATGCCATCAGCTGGCGCTACCACGGCCGCCAATGGCTGCAGCAGGAATTGCCGGGCATGTTCAGCTCGGCTTTCCTCGCGGTCGGCATCTTCGCCCTGCTGGTGTGGCTGCGGCGCCGGCATGAGACGGGCTACCTGCTGTTTTTTGTGCTCGCGGTCATGTCCTTCATTCGGGGCCTGCATTTTTATGTGAACTACCCGATTGCCAACGACTGGTTTGCCTGGTTCACCGTCAACTCGCTGTTCTGGCTGGTCACAGTGGTGCACTTTTCAATCGGCCTGCTACACCGACACCAGCAACCGTGGCTGACGCGGGCGCTGATCATCGTGTCCGTGCTGATGGCCCTGCTGACCCTGCCCCTATGGCCGGCCCTGCCCAACACGCCGAGGACCACACCACTGCTGTATGCGGTGACCGCACTGATGGGCGTGAGCGTCAGCGCGGCGGGCGTCATCAACGCCTGGGGGCGCTCGCGCGACGCCATGGTGGTGGCCGTCGGGACGGTGCTGGCCACGCTCTTCAGCGCGACCGACTGGTTGGTACAGAACAATGTCATCAGCCCCGAAAGTTGGTACATGGGCCCGCATACCAACGCGATCACCTTCAGCGTCTTCGGTTACGTGATGTACCGCCGTTACACCGGCGCCATTGCGGAGGTCGAGCAGGTCAACGCCAGCCTGGCCGAGCGCCTGCGGGCGCGCGAAGCCGAGCTTGAAGCCAGCCACCGCAGCCTGCGCGAGATCGCCCAGCAGCAGATGCTAAGCCACGAACGCCAGCGCATGATGCAGGACATGCACGACGGCTTGGGCTCGACGCTGATCAGCGCCATCCGCTCCGTCGAAGTCGGCGGCATGAGCGACGAACGCGTGA
Organism: Polaromonas sp. P4_F6; assembly: GCF_056401275.1. Lineage (NCBI taxonomy): Bacteria > Pseudomonadati > Pseudomonadota > Betaproteobacteria > Burkholderiales > Comamonadaceae > Polaromonas > Polaromonas sp. P4_F6. The sequence continues at coordinate 95,968 of NZ_JBFUJQ010000008.1, forward strand.
AGCAGACTCTCAAGGACTGCATGGACGACCTGAAGCTCGCCATCGACTCGATGGAGCCGGTTGAAGCCGACCTGTTGCTGCTGCTGGCCACACTGCGTTTCCGGCTCGAGCCCCGGCTGGAAGGCACCGGCATCACGCTGCTCTGGGAAGTTCAGGAACTCCCCGCGCTGGACTGGCTGGACCCTTCAAGCGCGCTGCACATTTTGCGCATCCTGCAGGAGGCTTTCGCCAACATCCTCAAGCACGCCCAGGCCAGCGAAATACGCGTGGCCACCAGCGCGGCCGACGGCTGGGTCAGCGTCAGTATTACCGACAACGGCAAGGGCTTCGCGGTTGACCAGGCGCTGCAAAGCGGCGGCAAAGGTTTGTCCAACCAGCAGCGCCGCGCCCGGGCCATAAGCGGCGAGGTGAACTGGGAATCTTCAGCCAGCGGCACACGGCTGACCTTGCGCCTGCCGGAAAAGCGCCCCGCAACCATGTGATTCCGCCGATTGCAACAAAAGCGTTAACACCGTCATCCGCGCGATACGCTGTTGTCCCTCTTTCCTGCGACAAGGCCGGAATTTCGCGCCGCAAGGCATCCAAACTGTCCCTAGATATGGGGACACGCAGCAGCCCGCCCTTGAAGCACAATGGCGATATTTCCGGCCGTCCGCTTCCCATCCTGCGGGCGGGACGTCCAGGCATGCACAAGGCATGCGCCAACGCAGGAACCGATATGCAGCCCAGTCCAGCCCCGTCCCCCATCCACGTGGCGCTCGTGGAGGATGACGTCCTTTTCCAGAACGCCATCGTGACCGCCATCTCGGCTTCGCCCGACATACGCCTGATGAGCCTGGCCAGCACGCGCGCGCAAGGCCTGCAGTCGCTGCAGGGCGCGCCCGCCGATGTGCTGCTGGTGGACCTGGGCCTGCCTGATGGTTCGGGCATCGACGTGATACGCGCGGCGCACGCGCAATGGCCGACCTGCGCGGTGATGGTGTGCACGGCTTTCGGCGACGAGGCCCATGTGCTGCAGTCCATAGAGGCCGGCGCATCGGGCTACCTGCTCAAGGACAGCGAGCCCGAGAATATGCTGCACGAGATCCGCAGCCTGCACGGCGGCGGCAGCCCGATCAGCCCGCTGATCGCCCGGCAGATCCTGATGCGCTTTCGCGCCGCGCCCCCGGTGGCGCCGGCTGCCGCGCCGGCCCCGGCCGCCGGCGAGCAGGCCGTGCTGTCCAGCCGTGAAAAAGAAGTGCTGGAACTCATCACCAAAGGCTTTACCGCCGACGAGATCGCCCGGCTGATGCAGGTCTCGCAGCACACGGTGCAGACCTATGTGCGGCGCATTTACAGCAAGCTCAATGTGAATTCGCGGGCCGAAGCGATTTATGAAGCCAGGAACCAGGGCATTCTGGCGGCCTGAGCTGCGCGGGGCCGTGCTTCGCTGGCTGCTGCTGTGCGCCTGGGTGCTGGCCTGCGGCCCCTCCGCCTGGGCCGCGGGGACTGTCGTGCACTACACAAAGGCCGAAATGCTGCGCGAAGAAGCGACCAGCTTCAAGCCGCTGGCGGCCACGGTTGACGACAGCGCCCTGCCCGGAAGCTGGACCCAGGTGGCATTGCCGCGCGTGATTGAAACACCGGCGGCTTCGGACACCGGCAAACGGCCGGTGGTCACCACCTGGCTGCGCATACACCTTGATGAGCTGCAGGGCAGCAAAAGCCCCACGCACTTCTACCTGATACGCTGGCTCGCGGCCGGCCAGATCGCGGTGTATGCCGACGGCCGGCTGCGCTACCGTTCCACCGGCAGCCCGGTCTGGAACCTCTTCAGCCACCCCGCGCTGTTGCTGCCGCTGAACCTGACCGCCGACAGCCCGCCGCCAAAAACCCTGCTGATACGACTGGACAGCCTGCCCTCGCCCGAGGCCGGGATTTCCTCCTTCTATGCCGGCGACTCCGACAGCCTGGTCGAAATGGCCGGCAGGCGCGACTGGCTGGCCAACCAGCTGCCCTTTATGTGCAGCGCCGCCTTCCTCGCGGTGGGGCTTTTTTCGCTGGCGGTCTGGGTGGTGCGCCGCCAGCCCGCCAGCCTTTACCTGTTCGCCATGGCGGTGCTGAATGCCACGCGCCGCTGGCATTTCCAGCTCGGCCCCGAAAAACTCATCGTCAGCGACGCCTGGTTCATCTGGCTGACTCTCAACGCCCTGATGTGGCAGTCGCTGGTCACCCACTATTTCCTGCAGTTCCTGCACGGCCGCGCCATGCCCCGGACCAGCCGCGTGATGCTGGCGATGGCCGTGGTGTTTTCCATCGTCACGCTGCCCTTTGCCTCCGTCTTCCCCAGCCTGCTGGCGCTGCGGCCCTATGCCCACCTGCTGCTGATCAGCATGGCCACGGTCATCGCGGTCATCGGGCTGTGGCATTCATGGCGCAGCCGCTCGCTGGACGCGAAGATGCTGTCGACCGCCTTTTTGGTCAACTATGTGTTCGGCGTCTACGACTGGGCCCGCCTCAAGTACGTGGTCGACCTGGAAAGCTACTACCTCACGCCTTACGCGGCCATGCTGCTGTTCGGCGTGTTTGTGGTGATCATGTTCCGCCAGTATGTGGGCGCCCTGGCCACCGTGGAGCAGCTCAATACCGGGCTGGAAGAAAGCCTCAAGAACCGCGAGACCGAACTCGCGGCGAGCTATGAAAGGCTGCGCGAGGTCGAGCAGCGCGAGGTGCTGAGCCAGGAGCGCCAGCGCCTCACACAGGACATGCACGACGGCCTGGGCTCCTCGCTGGTCAGCGCGCTGCGCGTGGTGGAAGCCGGCCGGCTAGGCGAAGCCGATGTGGCCGAGGTCCTCAAGGGCTGCATAGACGACCTCAAGCTGACCATAGACTCGATGGAGCCGGTGGAGGCCGACCTGCTGCTCTTGCTGGCCACGCTGCGCTTTCGCCTGGGGCCGCGCCTGGCGGGCGCCGGCATCTCGCTGCGCTGGGAGGTTTCCGACGTGCCGCCGCTGGACTGGCTGAACCCGCGCAACGCGCTGCACATACTGCGCATCTTGCAGGAAGCCTTCACCAACACCCTCAAGCACACCCGCGCCACGCAGATCAGGGTGATGACGGGTGCCGAAAACGGTTATGTCAGCGTCATCATCGCCGACAACGGCGGCGGTTTTTCCATCAGCGAGGCGCTGGCCGGCGGCGGCAAGGGCCTGGCCAACCAGCAGCGCCGCGCCCAGGCCATAGGCGCGGAGCTCTTGCTGCACTCCTCGGCCGCGGGCACCACGCTGACGCTCAAGCTGCCGGAAAAGCGCCCCTAGCGGGCAAAGGCTTTACGTGTGCGGCCCACAGGCGCTTTACACCGCGTCTTCATAATCGCGGGATAGCCCTTAGCACCCACACGCCGCCATGAACTTTTTTTTGCGATCAAGCATTCTTTCCGCCCTGCTGTGCGGCGCCCTCGCGCAGGCCCAGCCCGCCGCCCCCAGCCCCGCAACAACCCATCCGATTGTGGGCACCTGGAGCTGGACCCTGCCCGGCAAGACCTGCACCGAAACCTGGCAATACCGCGCCGACGGCAGGCGCCTGGGCACCAGCGGCGAGGAAGTCACCCAGGGCGACTACCAGGTGCCGGCCAAGCCCACGACGACGGGCTTTTACCCGCTGACCGAAACCGTAACCAGCAGCAACGGCAAGCGCGACTGCTCGGGCGACCTGCATGCGGACGGTGACGAAAGCGTGATCCGCTTTATCCAGTTCAGCCCCAAACAGGACCAGTTCATCGTCTGCAAGGCCGCTTCGCTGGAGGCCTGTTTCGGGCCGCTCAAGCGCGTTCAATGACGTGCTAGTGTTTAACGGTCGCTGATCAACGATTGCAGAACGCCGGGCGTGAAGTGCTCGCCTATGTAGTCTGCCAGCCCGTCAAACACCGAGTCCAGCGTGGGCACGGCCGCGCCGAACAAGGCCTTGAGCACGCGCGGGTCCTCAAACAGGCCGTGCAAATACAGGCCCAGCACATTGCCGGCCTGGTTCTGCCAGGCGAGACCCTCGGCCATCACCGCATGCGCGATATCACCGGCCGCCGCCATGGCCGAATGCGGCACGGTCTGGCCGTGGTGGATTTCATAACCTTGCACACCCACGCCCGACAAGCCGGCCCACGGCCCTTGCAACGGCGTGAACACGGCCTGCCGGTGCCGCACGGTCTTGGCTTGGTCAAACACCGTGACCACCGGCAGCAGGCCCAGGCCGGGCGCATTGCCGTCTATGCCGTGCGGGTCTATCAGCGCCTCGCCCAGCATCTGCAGGCCGCCGCAAATGCCCAGCACCACGCCGCCGCGGCCGGCGTGCGCGGCCACGGCCTGGTCCAGCCCCTGCGCGCGCAGCCAGGCCAGGTCACCGCTGGTGTGCTTGGAGCCGGGCAATATGACCCAGTCAGCGCCCATAAGATCGGCCGGGCTGCGCACCCACTTGAGGCGCAAGCCGGGCACGTTTTTGAGCGGCTGGAATTCGTCGAGGTTGCTGATGCGCGGATAAGCGATCACCGCAACGGTTCGGGTCACGGCGCCGCTGGCCACGCTGCGGTCATCAAACACACCGTCCTCCTCGGGCAGGCCGTGCTGCCACCACATCGGCAAGGTGGCCACCGTGGGCACACCCGTCATGTCCTGCAGCATTTGCGGGCCGGGCGCCAGCAGTCTGGCATCGCCCCGGAATTTGTTGAGCACAAAACCCTTGATGCTGCGCCGCTCGGCCTCGTCCAGCAAAGCCCAGGTGCCGTAGAGATGGGCGAAGGCACCTCCGCGGTCTATATCGGTCACCAGCAGGCAGGATGCATGGGCGTGCTGCGCGGCGCGCATATTGACGATGTCGCTGGCCTTGAGGTTGATCTCGGCGGGCGAGCCCGCGCCCTCCATTACCACCACGTCGTTCTCGGCGATCAATTCGTCAAGCGCCTGCGAAACCACGGGCCAGACCGAGGCGCTGCGGCCGCGCCACTCCATGCGCGAGAGCTCGGCATTGACCTGGCCCATCAGCACGACCTGGCTTTGGGTGTCTTTTTCGGGCTTGAGCAGCAAGGGGTTCATGCGCACGTCGGGCACGGCCCTCGCGGCCAGGGCCTGGAAGTATTGGGCGCTGCCTATTTCACCTTCAGACACCACTCTTGCGTTGTTGCTCATGTTCTGCGCCTTGAAGGGCGCGACCTTGAGCCCCTGGCGCGCGTAGTAGCGGCACAGCGCCGTGGTCAGCCAGCTTTTGCCGGCGCCGCTGGTGGTGCCCAGCACCATCACACTTTTTGCGCTCATGAACGGGTTTGAGAAGAGAGTTGTTGCCATGCATTGTGCAGCGCATCCTGCACGGCGGGCGGCTGCACGCCCAGGCGCACATGGCCGGGCAGGCCAAAGGAGGTGGTGTCACGCAGCTTGATGCCCTGGGTGCGCAGTGCGGCCAGTGCCTCTTGCAGGCTGAGGCCTTCAGGCAAGACCGGCTGCGCGCAGAAAAAATTCGCCTCGCTGGGCAGGCAGTGCCAGCCCAGGGATTCGCAGACTGTGATTTGCCTGGCTTTCCATTCGCGCAGGGTCTTGAGGCTGGCGGCCAGCCATTCCTGCGCCTCCCCATCGGTCCAGGCCTGCAGCATGGCCTCGCCATGTGCGCCCACGGGCCAGGAGGGACACAGCTGCTCCAGCGCGGCGGCGCTGCCCTCCTGTCCCAGCGGTGCAATCGCATAGGCGGCGCGCACGCCCGTCAGGCCCAGCGCCTTGTTGGGCGTCCAGAGCTGCCAGACGCTGTTGAGTTGCCGCTTCGTTAATGTGGGCACGGCGCTGAGCCGCAAGGGTTCGTAAGCACGGTCCAGCACCAGCAACGCCTGTTCCTGGCGGCCATCGGCCAGCGCGCTCAAACCATCCTGCGCGGCCCCGAGCGGGCTGGAAGGTTCGCAGGCCCAGAGCAGTTGCGCATCGCGGGGCTTGTGGGTGATGGCAAGCCCATGCGCGGCAGCCGCCTGCGCATAGTCGCCATAACTGAGGGGCGGCAGCCAGACGGCGCGCGCACCCTGCCCGGCCGCCAGGGCTGTGATGCGAAAAATGAATTCGCTGGCGCTCGCGGCCGGCAACACACGCGCCTCGTCCACCGCATGAAAGGCAGCCAGCCGCGCGCGCAAGGCCGTGTAGCCGGCATCGGGATAACGTGTGGCATCGGCCTGCCGCACGGCGGCCAGCGCCGCGGGGCATGGCCCGCAGGCATTGCTGTTGGTAGAAAAGTCATGCAGCGGCACGCCCAGGCCGTCGGGCCCGCCGTGGATGCGCGATGGCTTGGCGCTCATACCGCCGCCATCGCCACCAGCAGCATCGCTGCCATGGCAAGAAAGACCTGCGCAAACACCGCCTGGGCGGCCAGGCCCTGGGCCAGCGCGGTGTCCGCCGCCTCGGGCGGCCGTCCCCGGGGATTCAGCGTGTAGACGCCCGGCTTGCCCAGCGAAACACCGAGCGCCAGCGCCATGGCCGCCATGGGCCAGCCGCTGTTGGGCGACGGTGTCCTGCGCGCTTCGCGGCACAGGGCATGAAAAGGCAGGCCGCGTGAGGCCAGTGCCAGCAGCAAGGCCGTGAGGCGCGCCGGCAGCCAGGACAACACGTCGTCCGCGCGCGCCGCCCATTTGCCGGCCCACTCCCAGTTCTTGCCGCGATAGACGCCGCGATAGCCCCACATGGCATCGGCCGTGTTGGCAAAGCGGTAGACGGCGGCACCCGGCAGGCCCAGCAGCACAAACCAGAAGATGGGCGCGACCACCGAGTCATTGAGGTTTTCGGCCAGCGATTCAATCGCGCTTTCGCGCACCTGGCTGGCGCTGAGCTGCGTAGTGTCGCGGCTCACCAGCCACGAGAGGCGCTCGCGCCCGGCCTCCAGCGACTGGCCCAGCGCGAGCTCCACCGCGCCGACTTCTTCGCGCAGCATGCGCCAGGACAGCATGCACTTGAGCAGCCAGGCCATCAGCACCACCAGCAGCGTGGTGTCGATGGCAGCCTGCCAGGCCGGCGCCGCGGCATAGCCGGCCAGTTGCCAGAACACCAGCGCCTGCGCGCCCCAGGCGATGGCGCAGACCAGGGCCGCGCCCAGCCACCAGGCCAGCGCGCCCAGCACAAATGCCGCCGGCGGCGCGCGGCGCACCGTCACGCTACCGCAGGCTTTGAGGTAATTGCCCATCCAGACCACCGGATGGACGGGCGAAGGCGGCTCGCCCATGTACTTGTCTATCCACAGCGCCAGGCCCAGGGCCAGCACCATGCAGCCGGCGACATAAGGCAGGCTGTGCAAAAGGTAGAGGCCGGTCCAGGCCATCATGGCGCTTCTTGGGATTCTTGGGAGGAAGGCGCGGCGCCCCAGAGGTCCTCAAACACCATGTCGGCCAGCGGCGCGCGGCGCGCCCACTTTTCGGCCTGCAGCATGGGCTGCTCGTAAAAGGCCTGCACCGGCCCCAGGCACAGCACGGCCACCGGCTTGCTGCCTTCGGGCATGCGCAAAAGCGCGGCCAGCTGTTGCGGCTCGAACATGGAGACCCAGCCCATGCCCAGCCCTTCGGCGCGGGCCGCAAGCCAGAGGTTCTGGATGGCGCAGGCCGCCGAGGCCAGGTCCATCTCGGGCAGGGTACGGCGGCCGAACACATGCTGCTCGCGCCCCGGCGGCAAGGCCACCACCAGCACCTCGGCGGCGTCCAGCACGCCCTGCACCTTGAGCTTCATGAACTCGTCTTCGCGCTCGCCCAGGGCTTTGGCCGTGAGCACACGTTCCTGCTCAACCAGCGCATGAACATCCTCGCGCAAGGGCCGGCTGCGCACGCGGATAAAACGCCAGGGCTGCATAAAACCCACGCTGGGCGCATGGTGCGCGGCCGACAGCAGGCGCTGCAGCAGCTCGTCGGCCACCGTGCCGCCGCTGAAGTGGCGCATGTCGCGCCGCTCGTGGATGGCCCGGTACACCGCCTGCCTTTCGGCGGCGCTGAAGGCGTGAGCGGGCACGGCCAGATCGACCGGGCCTGCCCCGACGGTGGACACAGAACCCGCCGGAGCACTCACTGCGGAGCTTGCACGGCGACCGCGGCGGGCGCATCGGCGCGCTGCAGCGCCGCCAGCAAAGCCGGGCGTACCCAGCGCTGGAAAGCCCATCCGCCCGCCAGCCCCAGGCTCACCCAGAACGTCAGGGACACCCAGGTGGTGGCCCAGATGAACTGCGTGCCCAGCTGCTCGAGCGCGGCGTGGGCTTCAGGGCCGAAGCCGGCCAGGGCATCGCCCTGCAGCTTGGGCGCGCCCACCACAAAGGGCAGCGCCAGCAAGGCCGCGGCCACCAGCCAGCGCCAGGACGCGCGCGAGAATCCGGCCACGGCGCAGGCGCCGGACGCGCTGGCCACCGCCAGCACCCACCAGAGCTGGCGGGCCTGCAGCGGCGCGGCTTCCATGCCGGGCACTTCCGCATGCAGGCCCAGCGAGGGCCAGAAGTGAAAGCTCAGCCAGCCGGCCGCCGCCACCACGCCGGCCAGGCGCAGCGAAGCCACCGCGGCGCCGCGCCGGTAGAGCCACACGCCCATGACGGCGAACAGCAGCAGCGCCATGCTGAAGGCGTGCAGCATATTGGCCACCCAGGTCCAGCCGGTGCGCTCGGCGCCGTTGGCGGGCTCCCATTCCTTGGCCGCACCTTGCGGATGCTCATGGTCATGGGGCGCGGTGCCCGCGGCGTGCACATGGGCCGCGGGCGCTTCAGCCGGCTTGGGGGCCTCGGCCTTTTGTTCCTCATACACCTCGGCCGCCAGGATCAGCGGAGCGGCCTGCCAGCGCTGCACGCCGGTTTGCAGGCTGCCCACCACCACCGCGGTGGCCAGGGCCGCCCAGATCAGTCGTTGAAAAATCATGGATGTCTCCCGGGGCTGCTCAGTGGCAGGGTTTGACGGTGATGTGGCGCACGTCGTGCGCGGCGTTATGCGCCAGCGGGCTTTCGGCAAAAGCCACGCCATACAGGACGACCAGGCCGAGCGCCGCGGCGCCCAGCAGCGGGCGCAGCACGGCCAGGCCGGGGTTCAGGACGTCGGAAGGGCTGTGGGTCAGCGTTGTCGGTTCGGTCATGGTGATCTCCTTGGGTTGGCAGGGTTGATGGGTGAAAAAAGAAACTTGATTGATGCAAACGTAATGGATTCGGCCCGTCATGTCGAGCCCAGGCCGACAGGGGGCAGCCGCGCGAGTATGCCGCCGCGCAGGCGCTCGGGCCGCGTGTTGCGGGCCAGGTTGCCGTCGGCGCTGTGCTTGTGCAGCTGCGCGCAGGCAATCACCTGGGCCGCGGTTTCAGCGTCGGAAGGCAGGTCGCCGAAGTAATAAGTGAACTTGCCCGGGGCCTGCAGCGTCACGGTGCAGGCGCGGGAGCATCCGCTCATGCAGGCCTGGCCGCGCAATTGCAGGCCTTCGTGCTCGCCGGTGTCCAGCTCGCAGACCAGCAACGCGTCCTGCACGGCTTCGAACAGGGCCAGGCCCTGGGCGGGCAGCTCGCGCGAGGCGCCGGCCGGGCGGCAGGTGGTGCAGACAATGATTTCGGTATCGGTCATCGGTATGGGAAGGTTCAAGTCGGTAAGTGATTCATGCGGCGGGCAGTGCCAGGCGGTGCTCCGCGCCCCAGCGGACGGCCCAGGCGGCGCAGCGGCCCAGGGGTTTGCTGGCATCGTCAAAGTCCACGATCACCAGGTGCTGCGCGGCCGGCGGCGATGGTTGCTCCAGCGTGCGGCCGTCGGTCAGCAGCCACAGCCAGCATTCGATGGGGCCATTGCGGCGCAGCCTGCGCTGCAGCAGGCGATCAGCCTGGTGCAAGGCCTCGGCCAGCGGCGTGCCGCCACCGCCGCCCACCGGGCGCAGGCGCTGGCTGCCGGCGGCGCGCGCCGGGCCGGGCGGCAGCAATAGCTCCACGCCCTGCCCGCCAAAGCGCAGCAGCGCCACCTCGTCGCCCAGGCGCGCGGCCTGCTCGATCATGAACGCGGCATGGCCCTTGGCCAGGGCCAGGCGGCCGTGCCGGCGCATGGAACCCGAGGTGTCGAGCACGATGCAGTGCAGCCGGCTGGGGCGCAGCGCCACGGGCTGGCGGCGCAGGTGCTCGCGCTTGAGCGGCGACTGCCCCTTGGCCACGACCGTGGGCAGCCAGGCGATGGCGGCACTGCGCTGCCTGGCACCAGGCAGCGCGGCTGTTGTGAGAGGTGTGTGCGAGGGAGGCCACCGCCAGCCGCCGGGCCCTTTGCGCGGGCGGCGGCTGCGGTGGCCTAGGCTTTTTTTGGCGGCCACCCCGCGATCGCCTGGACCTTGGCCGTGCCTTCGGGCTGGGCCGGCAGCGCGCCCCAGTCGCCTTGCGGGGCGGATGCGGCAGACGGTTCATCTTGCGGGCGCTCTGGATGGTGTCGGGGCTGCTGCTGTGCCCCGGTGTTGGCAGGTGCTTGCGCTGCGCTGCCCTCGGGCCGGCGGTGCGCCAGCGCCAGTTCGGCCACGGCATCCACATCGGCCGTCGTCACTTCGCCGCGCCCTTCGAGCGCCGCCAGCGCGCGCGCGGCACGCAGCATCACCAGGTCGGCGCGCATGCCGTCCACACCGGCGGCGATCGCGCAAGCAGCCGCATGGTTCAGTACCTCGTCGGACCAGCCCAGCCGCGGCAATGCCGCGCGCGCGGCCACCAGCGCCGCGCTCAAGGCGGCCTGCTCCTGCGCATGCTGCTGCGCCAGGGCGGCGGGATCTTCGTCAAAGCCCAGGCGCGCGCGCAGGATGGCGGTGCGCTGTGCGGCGTCCACCGGGTTGGCCAGCACCAGCGACAGGCCGAAGCGGTCCAGCAGCTGCGGGCGCAGTTCGCCCTCCTCCGGGTTCATGGTGCCCACGAGCACAAAACGCGCGGCATGCTGGCGCGAAATGCCGTCGCGCTCCACCGTGTTCACGCCGCTGGCGGCCGCGTCGAGCAAGGCGTCGACCAGCGCGTCGGGCAGCAAGTTGACCTCGTCCACATAGAGCACGCCGCCATGGGCGCGCGCCAGGAGGCCCGGCGCCAGGCGCACCCGGCCGTCGCGCAGAACGTCTTCCACATTGAGCGTGCCCACCAACTGCTCCAGGCTGGCGGCCAGCGGCAAGGTGACAAAGGGCGCGCCGGGCAAGAGCGCCGCCAGCGCGCGCGCCGCGGTGGACTTGGCCGTGCCGCGCGGGCCGCTGATCAGCACGCCGCCTATGCCGGGGTCTATGGCGGCGAGCTGCAGCGCGCGCTGCAGTTGCGGCTGGCCCACCAGCGCGGTAAACGGAAAGGCCGCGCGCTCGGCGGGCTCGACAGTGATGTTCAGTTCGGGAGTATTCATGCCAGGGGTCCTTCTCCGTATTCTTCAAGCCGGCGCTCCAGCGCCAGCAAATGCTCTTCGATGCGTTCGCGGTGCTCGCCAGGCGCTTCCCAGAGGCCGCGCCGCATGGCTTCGAGCAGGCGCTCGCCGATGCTGCGCAAGGCCAGCGGGTTGTGCTGCCGCAAAAATTCGCGGTTGGTGTCGTCGTGCAGGTAGGCCTCGGCCACCAGCGCGTACTGGTGGTCGCCCACCACGCCGGTGGTGGCGTCAAAGGCGAACAGGTAGTCCACCGTGGCCGCCATCTCGAACGCGCCCTTGTAGCCGTGGCGGCGCACACCCTCCAGCCACTTGGGGTTGACGGCGCGCGAACGCACCACGCGCGCCACTTCCTCGCCCAGCGTGCGTATGCGCGGCGCGCCGGGCACGCTGAAATCGCCGTGGTAGAGCGCGGCGGGCTCACCGGTCAGGGCTTCGACGGCCACCGCCATGCCGCCCTGGAACTGGTAGTAGTCGTCCGAATCGAGCACATCGTGCTCGCGGTTGTCCTGGTTGTGCAGCACGGCGTCCAGGCCGGCCAGGCGCTGCTCGAAGCTGCCGCGCGCGGCCACGCCATGCCCGCCCTGGCCGTAGGCAAAGGCGCCCGCGCGCAGATAAGCCTGGGCCAGGTCGGCGCCATCGTTCCAGCGGCCGCTGGCCATGACTTCCTGCAGCCCGGCGCCATAGCCGCCGGGACGCGGGCCGAACACGCGCCAGCTGGCTTCGCGTTCGGCCGCCTCGGCATTCAGGCCTCTGGCCTGCGCCTCCAGCGCTTCGCGCCGCACACGGGCGCGGATGGGGTTCACCTCGTCGGGTTCGTCCTCTTCGCTGATCGCGGCCACGGCGCGCACCGCGGTGTCGAAGAGGTCTATGACATTGGGGAAGGCGTCGCGGAAGAAACCCGACACGCGCAGGGTCACGTCCACACGCGGCCGGTGCTTCATGGCCATGGGCAGCACCTCGATGTCCACCACGCGGCTGCTGCCCTCGGCCCAGCGGGGCCGCACGCCCAAGAGCGCGAAGGCCTGGGCGATGTCCTCGCCGCCGGTGCGCATGGTGCTGGTGCCCCAGACCGACAGGCCCAGGCAGCGCAGCATCTCGCCGTGGTCCTGCAGGTGGCGCTCGACCACACGCTCGGCGGCGGCAGCGCCCATGGCATAGGCGGTCTGCGTGGGCACAGCGCGTGTGTCCACCGAATAAAAGTTGCGCCCCGTGGGCAGCACGTCGGGCCGGCCGCGCGAGGGCGCGCCGCTGGGGCCGGCCGGCACAAACTTACCCGACAAACCACACAGGCACTGCGCAATTTCCTGCGGGCCACAGGCATCCAGGCGCGGGCGCAGCACCTCGCGCATGCGCCGCAGCACCGGCGCGCTGTGCGGCCAGGCGGGTTCGTCCCACGCTTCATCGGCCACCACATGGCCGGCCACCAGTTGGCGGGCCAGCAGCTCCAGGCGCTCGCGCGTGTGGCCGGCATGGCGCCAGGCGTCCTCGCTTTGCGCTTGCAGCACGGCGGGGCGTGGGCCATTCCAGGGCGCGGCCCATTCGGGGCTCAGTGCGTTAAAACCGTCCACGCCTTCCAGTTTCAGGTCGTGGGCCAGTGCCGTGAGCAGGCTGCGCTGGCCGGCGGCCGCACCGCCCGGAAAGCGCGCCAGCGCGACCAGCGTGTCGACCTGCTGGCGGCCCTGGGGCGATGCGCCCAGTATGTGCAGGCCGTCGCGGATCTGGGATTCCTTGATCTCGCAGAGGTAGGCATCCAGGCGCTGCAGCAACGCCTCACGGCCCGCGTCGTCGGCGGGTTTGGCAAAGCCCAGGTCGGCATGCAGGCCTTCGGCGAGCACGTGCGCCAGGATGTCCTCGCGCAGGCGCCGCGCGCGCCGCGGGTCCAGCGACAGGGCCTCGTAGTACTCGTCCATCTGCCGCTCCAGCTTTTGCAGCGGGCCGTAGGTCTCGGCACGCGTGAGCGCCGGCATCAGGTGGTCGATGATGACGGCCTGCGTGCGGCGCTTGGCCTGGCTGCCCTCGCCGGGGTCGTTGACGATAAAGGGATAGAGGTGCGGCAACGGGCCCAGGATGGCATCAGGCCAGCAGGTCGCACCCAAGGCCACACTTTTGCCGGGCAGCCATTCAAGGTTGCCGTGTTTACCCACGTGCACCACCGCGTCGACCGCAAACTGGCGGCGCAACCAGAAGTAGAAGGCCAGGTAGTTGTGCGTGGGCACCAGGTCGGCATCGTGGTAAGTCGCCACCAGGTCCAGGTCGCGGCCGCGCGCGGGCTGTATGCCGACAAACACATTACCCAGGCGCAGGCCGGACACCATAAAGCGGCCGCCACGCACCATCGGGTCCTGTTCGGGCGGGCCCCATAACGCGTTGACGGCGTCGCGGCTGGCCGCGTCCAGGCGATTGAAATCCTGCAGGTAGTCCGCCATGGCCAGGCTTTGCCCGGCGGGACGCATGGGGTTGGCCTCCAGGTTGTTGGTGACACCGGCCACCAGCGCGGCAATCAAGGCGTCGCCGCCTTCGGGCAATTCGCCCGTCGCGTAGCCTGCCTCCCGCATGGCGCGCAGCAAGGCCACGGTGGAGGCCGGTGTGTCCAGGCCCACACCGTTGGCCAGTCGGGCATCGTCATTGGGGTAGTTGGCCAGGATCAGCGCGACGCGCTTGGTGTCGTTGGGTTTGCCCTGCAGCGCGCACCAGCGGCGTGCCAGTTCGGCCACAAAAGCCATGCGTTCAGGCTCGGGCTGGTAGCGCACCACGTCCACCTCGGTGCGCTCGCAGCGCCAGGCCAGGCCCTTGAAACTGATGGCGCGTGTGCCTATGCGGCCGTCCACCTCGGGCAGCACCACCTGCATCGCGAGGTCGCGCGGCGCCAGGCCGTGCGGGTCGGCCTGCCATTGCTCCTGCGAGCAGCCCGCGGTGATCAGCTGCAGCACCGGGGCGTCGCCGGCCAGGGGCTCCATCTGCGCGCCCTGCACGCTGTCCACGTCGTCGCCGTCGAGTGCGGTGATGGCAAAGCTGGTGGCGTTGAGCACCACGCCCACGCCGTGTTCAGCGGCCAGCGAGCGCAGCAGCGCGAGGCTGGCCGGGTTCTTGAGCGAGTCAACCGCCACGGCCACGGTGTTGAGGCCTTCAGCGCTGAGTGCGGCCAACATGGCATCAAAGACCGCGGTGTTGCCGGCCTGCAAGTGGGCGCGGTAAAACACCAGCAGCGCGGCGGGCGCACCGTCTCGCCAGGGAGGACTCTCCAGCGGCTGGTAAACCACGGCGGGCGGCAGCACTTCGGGCGGCGCGGGGCGTGCGCCCAGGCCGAAGGCGGCGTGGCCTATCAATTCAAAAAATGTGCGCGCGTTGTCGCGGCCGCCTTCGCGCAGGCAGCGCCAGAGCTCGCGGCAGTCCTCATGCGGGGCGGTGCTGCGCAGCAGCAGTTGCAGGTCTTCGGCGGCATCACCCGAGAACAGGGCCAGCCATTGCCCTCGCGCGCCCGCCAGTTCACGCACCCGCTCCACCACATAAGCCCAGTCACTGGCGGCCCCCAGGTGGTCTATGACCACCACACGCGCATGCCGCAGCACCTCGTCGACATACATGTCGGCCGAGGCGGGCTGGCGCAGCCACATCAGATTGGCCAGGCGCACCGTGGGAAAGCCGGCGGGCAGCTGCTGCGCCGCATCGGCCAGCAGGGACAGCGTGGTGTCGGCCGCGCTGAGCACCACAATGTCGCCCGGCGTCTGCTCCACGCGCACCACGCCCTGGCCACCGTCTTCAACGTGGCCGCCGGGGCGGGTGGAGAGCAAATGCATGGCGTTCTTTTATCGTTACGCCGCGACAGGCACCGCCAGCGCCGTGCTCAGCTCGCTCTGCAACACCGCGGCATTGAGCCCGGAGCCGATCAGCACCAGACGGGATTGCCGCGCTTCGCCGTCGCGCCAGGGGCGGTCGAAGTAGCTGTCAAAGCGTGTGCCCACGCCCTGCACCACCAGGCGCATGGCCGAACCGGGCAAGGCCACAAAACCCTTGGCGCGGTATATCTCATGGCGCTCCACCACGCCGCGCAAGGCGGCCAGCAGTGCCTCGCGGCCGGGCACGTCCAGCGCCACCTGCACCGAGTCGAAGGCGTCATGGTCGTGGTCTTCCTCTTCGTCGTGGTGGGTCTTGCGCTGGTCGATCACGTCTTCGACCGCGCGCTCCAGGCCCAGCAGCACGCCGATGTCGATGCGGCCGTGCTGGGCCTGCACCAGCTTGACGCCGGGCGCGGTCTCGGCGCGGATCGCGGTTTCCACGCCGGCCAGTTGCTCGGCCGTCAAGCCGTCGGTCTTGTGCACCACCACCAGGTCGGCCGTGGCCAGCTGGTCTTCAAACAGCTCGTGCAGCGGCGATTCATGGTCCAGGTTGTCGTCGGCGCGGCGCTGGGCGTCCACAGCGACCGGGTCGTCGGCAAAGTCGCCGGCAGCCACCGCGGGCGCGTCCACCACGGTCACCACCGCATCGACGGTGAAGGTGTTGCGCAGCGTGGGCCACTGGAAAGCCTGCACCAGCGGCTTGGGCAGGGCCAGGCCCGAGGTCTCGATGATCAGGTGGTCGATCTGGTCGCGGCGCGCGGCCAGTTTTTCCATGACCGGCGCGAACTCTTCCTGCACGGTGCAACACAGGCAGCCGTTGGCCAGTTCATAGAGCTGGCCGTTTTCTTCGCCGTTCTCGTCGCAGCCTATGCCGCAGCCGCGCAGCAGTTCGCCGTCTATGCCGAGCTCGCCGAACTCGTTGACGATGACCGCGATGCGGCGGCCCTGCGCATTGGCCAGCAGATGCCGCAAGAGCGTGGTCTTGCCGCTGCCCAGAAAGCCGGTGACGATGGTGGCGGGGATTTTTCGGGTTTGCATGATGTGTCTCGGTTGAAGAAATTAACGGGGCGGCAGCGCCGTAAGGCATTCCACCAGCATTTGCGCGGCCTCGCCCAGGCGCGGGCCGGGGCGCGACAGCAGGTCCATGCGCTCGGTATCCAGCAGGCACAGCTGCTGCTGGCGCACCGCGGGCAGCGTGCTCCAGCCGGGGCGGTCCGACAGGTTGGACAGCGTGGCGCGCGGACCGATGATGATGTCGGGCGGGCGGCGCAACAGCAGTTCGGGGTTGATTCGGGGGAACAGGCCCAGCTCGCCGCTCACCACGTTGACCAGGCCCAGCCTGGCGACGGTCTCGCCGATAAAACTTTTGTCGCTGGCGGCGGACGAGCCCGCCCCCACTTCCACATACACGCTGCGCCCGCGCAGGGCGGCGGGCATGCGGGCGGCCGCGGCGTCAAGCTCGGCCTCCATGCGGGCCAGCAGTTCAGTGGCACGCGCCGGCTCGCCCAGCGTGTCGCCCAGCTTGAGCAGCATGCGTTTGAGGTCGGCATGGGTGCGCGCGTCAAAGGTCATGACCGGCACGCCCAGGGCTTTAAGCCTTTCACCGGCGCGGCTGCGTGGCCCCAGCAGGACCATATTCGGGCGCAGGGTGACGATGCGCTCGATCTGCGCGTCTTCCAGGCCGCCCACCTTGGGCAGCACCTGCACCGAATTGGGCCAGGTCGAATGACGGTCCGTGCCCACCAGCTGCGCGCAGTGGCCCAGCGCACACACGGCCTCGGTCAGCGAAGGTGCCAGCGTGACGATGCGTGACACCGGCTGCACACCCTGCGCCACCGCCAGGCTTGAGAGCAGCCCCAGGGTTGCCAGCGATGCCGCGGAAGGCAACAGGCGCATGGCCGAATAGGAAGCGGAGGAGAACAAGGTCTTAATCCTCTATGCCGCGTTGGGCGGGTACACCCGCCTTGAAATGGTGTTTGATAAGCGTCATTTCGGTCACCGTATCCGCCAGCTCCACCAGCTCGGCCGGCGCATTGCGGCCGGTCAGCACCACGTGCACATGCGGCGGGCGTTCACGCAGGCAGCTGAGCACAGCTTCCAGCGGAACCCAGCCGTAGCGCAGCGGGTACATGATTTCGTCGAGCACCACCATGAAGTGCTCGCCGGCGCGTATGGTGGCTTCGGCCCGGGCCCAGCCGTCCAGCGCCAGCTGGGCCGAGTGCTCCAGGTCGCGGCTTTTCCAGCTGAAGCCGTCGCCCAGGCCTTCAATCGGGATGCCCAGTTGCTCAAACAGCCGGTGCTCGCCAAAACGCGCGCTGGGTACTTTCATGAACTGGTAGACCTTGACGGCTTTGCCGCGGCCGTGGGCGCGCAGGGCCAGGCCGAAGGCGGCCGTGCTTTTGCCCTTGCCGTGGCCGGTGTTGATGAGGACCAGGCCGCGGCGCTCGCCGGTGGGTTTTTCGTAGGGGGTGGCCGAAGGTGGGGTTTCAATTTGCATGGGGGCCCTCTTGGGAGGTTGGGTAACTTTGGGCAATGCGATCCATTGCCCTTGCAAGGGGTGGACGGCAATGCGTCCGTCGAAGACATCTTCCAGGGCCCGGTGGGTCGCCAGATCGGCGCAGGGGCCCTGGTGGGTGACGCGGCCTTCGGCCATCACCACCAGGCTGTCAGCCTGCAGCGCCATGGTGATCTCGTGCAGCACGCTGACCACGGTCTTGCCCTCGGCCACCAGGGCCCGCACCACATCCAGCCAGTCGGCCTGGTGCGGCGGGTCCAGGTTGGCCAGCGGCTCGTCCATCAGCAGCACCTGGGCCTGCACTGCCAGGGCCCGGGCCAGCAGCACGCGCTGGCGCTCGCCGCCTGACAGCTGGCCCAGCGCGCGCTGGYGCCAGTCCCAGGCGCGGGTGGCGCGCAGGGCCTGCTCCACCGCCGCACGGTCGGCCGCGCTGGGCGGCGCCAGCCAGGCCTGGTGCGGCAGTCGGCCCAGCATGGCCACGTCCCATACGGTCAGGTCGTCGGCCGAGGTTTCATTCTGGCCCAGCCAGGCCAGCTGGCGGGCGCGCTCGCGGTGCGGCAGCTGCTGCAGGGGCTGGCCCAGCAGCGCGACGCTGCCGCTGTGCGGCAGCACGCCGGCCAGGGCCTTGAGCAAGGTGGACTTGCCCGCGCCGTTGGGGCCCACGATGCTGGTCCAGCGCGCGGAGGCGATGTCCAGGTTTATGCCGTGCAGCACCTGCTGCCTTTGCACGCCATGGCCCAGGCTGGCCGAGATGGACTGCGCGCCAAGGGCGATGGGAGTCGTCACCGTGCTCATGCCGCGCGCCCTCCGCCCAGGCTGCTGCTGCGGTGCATCAGCCACAGCAGGTAGCCGCCGCCCAGCACCGCGGTGAGCATGCCCACGGGCAGTTCCTGCGGCGCCATCAACCCGCGCGCCAGCGTGTCGGCGGCCATCAGCAGCACGCCGCCCATCAGGCTGGAGAGCAGCATCAGGTGGGCATGCGTGGTCTTGACCACGGAGCGCACCAGGTGCGGCGCGGCCAGGCCCACAAAAGCGATCAGCCCGGTCTGCGCCACGGCAGTGCCCGTGGCCAGCGCCAGCACCGCGACCAGTGCCGCGCGCATGGGCGCCACCGGCAGGCCCAGGCTGACGGCCGTGGCGTCGCCCAGGCTCAGGCCGTCGAGCACGCGTGCCAGCAGCCACGCGGCCAGCACGCACAGGCCCCAGACGCTGGCCATGAGGATGCACGAAGTCCAGCCGACAAAAGCGGTCGATCCCAGCATGAAGGCCTGCATGGCCTGCAGCGATTCGGGCGAAAACAGCAGTACCAGGTGCGTCATGGCGCCCAGCACCACCCCCACGACCACGCCGGCCAGCAGCAGGCGCAGGGTGTGGCCCACGCCGCGCGAGAGCACCAGCGTGAGCATCACCGCGAACACGGCGCCCAGAAAGGCCGCGCCGGTCAGGCCCAGGCGCACCCACAGGCTGCTGGAGAACACGCTGACGGCCACGCCGCCATTCATCATGCTTCCACCTACCGATCCGCCCAACATGCCGGCGCCGCCGCCCAGGGCGGCCAGCGCCAGCGCCACGCCGAGCGAGGCGCCCGAGGCGCTGCCCAGCAGGTAGGGGTCGGCCAGCGGGTTGCGGAACAGGCCTTGCGCCACCGCACCGGCCAGGCCCAGCAAGGCGCCGGCAGCCCAGGCGCCCAGGGTGCGCGGCAGGCGGATTTGCCAGATGATTTGCTGCGCCATCGCGGTTTGCGGCGGGTCCTGCGCGGGATTGAGCAAAGGCCCGATCAAATTTTCCAGCCCGGCGCTGCCCACGCAGATGCCCAGCGCCACCAGGGCCAGCGCGCCCAGCACACCGGCCCAGACCAGCCACCACACGCGGGCCTGCATCATGGTTTGGCTCCCTTGGGTGCTTTATCGGCTAAACAGCGGGCCATCAGGCGCGCGCCCTCGGCCATTCGCGGGCCGGGGCGCACCAGCACATCGGCCTCTTCGGTCGGAAAGATGCAAACGCGCTGCTCACGCAGCGCGCGCATACCTTGCCAGCCGGGCCGCGCCTGCAGGCCGTCGGCGCTGCGCTGGCCGACCATGATCAGGTCGGGATTGGCGCGGACTATGTATTCGGGGTTGAGCTTGGGAAAGGGCCCGAGCTTGGCCGGCACGATGTTTTTGACGCCCAGGCGCGTGAGCGTCTCGCCGATAAAGGACGACTCCCCCGCCGCATACGGGCCCTGGTTGACCTCGAAGTAGACCCGCGTGCCGCGCACGCTGGGCGGCAGCGACTGGGCCGCGGCCGAAACGCCAGCGTCGATCGCGCGCCAGATGCGCGCGGCATCGGGCACTTCGAGCAACTGGCCCAGCTTGAGCATCACGCGCTGCACGTCGGCATGGCTGCGGGGCTCCAGGGCCACCACTTTGAGGCCCAGAGCCTGCAGTCTGTCGCCCGCGCGCGAAGAGGTGGCCAGCAGCACCACATCGGGCTTGAGCGCGACGATCATCTCGATGTTGGGGTCCAGCCCGCCGCCGACCTGGGGCAGCTTCTGCACGCTGGCGGGGAAATTGGAATAGCGGTCCACCCCGACCAGGTTCTGGCAGCGGCCCAGCTCACAGACGGTCTCGGTCAGCGAAGGCAGCAGGCTGACGATGCGCTGCGGCGCCCGGGGCAGCGTGATGGTCGCGCCGCGATCGTCGGTCAGCTGCAGGGCGTGTGCGGCACCCGCGAAAGAGACCACAAACACAAGCGCCAGGAGGCGGAATGCCAGGCCGTTTTGCTCCGTGTCCCCCGCCCGCGTTGCGGGCTCCTCCTTTACCTGCGCAAAACACCCTGGCACTCCGCCCCGCAAGTACCGCATGAACGCGCGAAGGCATTTTGATCGGTACAGCCTCATGCCGCATCCTTCAAGGTGAGGGGCAGGCCTGCCGCCATCAGTGTCACGCGCTCGCAGGCCCCGGCCGCCTGCTGGTTGAGCTGGCCCAGTGCATCCACAAAGGCACGGGTTTCGCGGCCCAGCGGAATCACGCCCAGGCCGATTTCATTGCCGACCAGCACCAGCGGCCCCGGGGCGGACCCAATGGCGCTCACGAGCAGGCCCGCCTGTTCCCACGCGGCCTTGGCGGGCTCATCGAGCTCCAGGCCCGGCGCGGGCATCAACAGATTGGTGAGCCACAGCGTCAGGCAATCGACAACCACCAGGGTATCGGGCGCGCTGTGCCGCAAGAGGGCCTCGGCCAGCGCCAGCGGCTCTTCGACGGTGGCCATGCCTGGCAAGCGTTCGGCGCGGTCCTGCTGGTGGCGGCGTATGCGTTCGCGCATCTCTTCGTCCCAGGGCCTGGCGGTGGCGATGAAGACCGCACGGTGGCCGGACGACTGCGCGAGCCAGTGCTGGGCCAGCAGTTCGGCGCGACGCGACTTGCCGCTTCTCTGGCCGCCCAGGACCAGTTCGCTGCGGGCGATGTGCAATTCGCTCATGGCTTGAACGCTCCGGACTGGTCCGCATCCATCCACTGCAGGATGATCTGGTGCATCCTGGCCACGCCGTCGGTCAGCGCGGCCGGGCCGGGCTGCAGGATGTCGGGCGACTTGATTTCAAACAGCTGCTGGTGGCGCACGGCGTTCACGGCGCTCCAGCCCTCGCGCGCCACCACGTTCTCGGGCCGGAATTTTTTGCCGCACCAGGAGCCCAGGATGATGTCGGGGTTGCGACGAACGATCTCGGCGCCATCCGCGATGATGCGGTTCTTGCCCAGGGACTGCGCCGCGAGCTCGGGGAAACAATCGTCGCCCCCGGCCATGCCCAGCAGCTCGGACACCCAGCGGATCGCGCTGATGTGCGGGCTGTCCCACTCTTCAAAAAACACCTTGGGGCGGCGCGCGCCGGCGGCCACCCTGGCCGCCACGGCCGCCTGCATGGCGCGCAAGCCGGCCTGCATCTGCGCGATGCGCCGGACGCCCTGCTCCGCTTCGCCCACCATGGCCGCGAGCTGGAACAGCATGGAAAAAATTTCCGCCACGCTGCGCTGGTTGAAGATGGTGACTTGCACGCCGCGCTTGACCAGGTCGGCTGCAATATCGGCCTGCAGGTCCGAAAAGCCCAGCACGCAGTCGGGCTGCAGCGCCATGATCTTGTCCAGCTTGGCGCTCAGGAAGGCGCTGACGCGCGGCTTCTCGTCGCGCGCGCGTTTGGGCCGCACGGTGTAGCCCGAGATGCCGACGATGCGCCGCTCCTGGCCCAGCAGGTAAAGCCACTCGGTGGTCTCCTCGGTCAGGCAGACGATGCGCTGCGGGCCGGGATTGAAATGCAGCAGGTCGGCGCTCATGCGGGTACTCCGGCGGGCGCGGTAAACAGTTCCACCACGGCTTCGGGGCAGGAGGGAAACCAGGCGTGGAAATAACTGGCGCGCACCGCCGCATGCTGCCACACGGCCTCGCCCGCATCGGGCGCGGGTGTGGTGCCAGGCCGCGAGGTGCGGCCCACGGGCTGCAAAGGCGTGGCCGTGGTCGAGTAATGGAAGGTATGGCCGCGCAAGGTGCCGCCGGCCAGTTGCAGCTGCTGCGGGCCCAGGCCGGCCAGCAGCTTTTGCATGCTCACCTCGCCGGCCAGCACGCCCCACTGCGCATGGCGCCGGCCGTCCAGCGTGACCAGGGTGTCAAACAGCGCCATCATGCCGCCGCACTCGGCCCAGACGGGCTTGCCCGCGGCGACGTGCGCAGCCAGGCTGGCTCGCAGCGCGGTGTTGGCGGCAATCGTTTCGGCATGCAACTCGGGATAGCCGCCGGGAAGCCACAGCGCGTCGCAGGCGGGCAGCGCCGCGTCGGCCAGCGGCGAGAAAAACACCAGCTCGGCGCCCAGCGCGCGCAGGGTGTCGAGGTTGGCGGCGTAGATAAAACAAAAGGCGGCGTCGCGCGCGACGGCAATCGTCTTGCCGCTCAGCGCCAGATTTATGGGCGCAGGGGTCTCGGGGGCCGCGAAGCCCACCGCCCAGCGCTGCAAATCCTCCAACGTCATCCGGCCCAGCGGCGTGTCGGCCAGCGCGTCGGCCGCGGCATCCAGGCGCTCCATGGCATCCGTCACCTCGGCGGCCACGGTCAAGCCCAGGTGGCGCTTGGGCAGGCTCATGGCGGCATCGCGCAGCACCGCGCCCAGCCACTGCCCGGGCGCCACGCTGGCCTGCAGCATGGCCGCATGGCGCGCATTGGCCACGCGGTTGGCCAGCACCCCGGCCCAGGGCATGTGGGGGCGGTAGTGCTGCAGGCCGAAGGCCAGCGCGCCAAAGGTCGCCACCATGCCCGAAGCATCCACCACCGCCAGCACCGGCAGGCCAAAGCGCTGCGCCAGGTCGGCCGCGCTGGGCTCGCCGTCAAAGAGGCCCATCACGCCTTCCACAATGATCAGGTCCACCTCCTGCGCGGCCTCATGCAGGCGCGCCCGGCAATCGGCCTCGCCGGTCATCCACAGGTCCATCTGGTACACCGGCGCGCCGCTGGCCAGGGCGTGCCAGCACGGGTCCAGGAAATCCGGCCCGCACTTGAAAACCCGCACGCGCCGCCCCTGGCGCGTATGCAGCCGTGCCAGCGCGCAGGCCACCGTCGTCTTGCCCTGGCCGGAGGCCGGGGCGGCGACAAGGATGGCGGGACAACGGACGGTTTGTGGCATGGATGGAGGGATAAAGGTTTAGCGGGGTGCCCAGGTCACACCGACGTAGAGGTTACGCCGGGCGGTGGCATAGGTGTTGGCGGTCTGGTAAATCTTGTCGGTCAGATTCTCCAGCTTGGCCACCAGTTTCCAGTCGGGGGACAGCGCCGTCGTGGCGCTGAGGTTCATGACCGAGTAGCCGGGCAGCACCACGTTGCTGGTCTCGCTGTCGAAGGCGTGCGAGGCCATCACCAGGTCGGTCGCCAGCTGCCAGCCGCCCAGCGGCATTTCGGCGCCCAGCGTGCCGTACTGGCGCGAGCGCCGCTGCAGGGTGCGGTTGGTGATCCGGTTCTTGGGATTCTGCAAATCGAGTGAGCCGTGGATGCGGACATTGCCGACGGTCTCGGACGCCGTGAGCGTCAGCCCGGTGTACTGGGCCTGCGCGGTATTGGCATAGCAGCCGCGGTTGGCCAGCACCGTCGGCGGCCCGCCGTTCACGCAAGGGCCGTTGCCCGTGACAAAGCTCAGCAGGTTGGTCAGGCGGTTGCGGTACACCGTGATGCCGTACTGCGATGTGCCCTGGCTGTATTTGAGCGCTGCCTCCACGCTGCGGCCGGACTCGGGCTTGAGGGTCGAGGTGCCGTAAATGCTGAAGCGCTGGTACAGCGTGGGGACGCGGAAAGACGTGCCGGCGGAGGCGGACACCTTCCACTCCGGCGTGAGCGCGAAGGCATAGGCCGCGGAGCCGGTGGTCTTGCCGCCGAATTCGCTGTCCCTGTCGTGGCGGGCGTTGAGCTGCACGGTGTGCGCGCCGCCGCTCCAGCCGTAGCCCAGGCTCACGCCGTCCAGGGAACGGTTCTTGTTGAGCACACTCGCGCCCCCCGGTATGACCGCGGAGCCGACCAGGCGGAACACGTCCCGGCGGCTTTCCAGCGCGGCGCTCAGCAGGTGGGCGCCCAGACGGTATTCGTTCTGGAACAGCAGCGTGCTGATGGTGCTCTTGTCGTAGGAAATCTGGGGCGTCGAGCCGTTCAGGCCCTCTTCGCCGGAGTCGGTGCCCTGGGTCAGGGCCAGTTTGGTGCTGTAGCGATCGGACCATTTGGCCTCCCACTGCAGGCCCAGGGTCTGCAGGTCGGCGATGCGGCGGTAGTCACGCGTGGGGCCGCCGTCGTACTGGGAGTCCGTGTGGCTTTGCATCAGGTTGGCTTCAATGCGGTGGTCAGTATTGACCTGCAAACCGAGCTTGGCGTTGGCGCCCAGGCTTTTGTAGCCGTCGGCATCGGGGTTCTGGCCCGCGATGGTCCGCGCGTTGAAGCCGTCGCTCTGGCTCTGGCTCAAGCCCAGCGCATAGTCGAAAGCGCCCGCCGAACCGCTGGCGGCCAGTTCGACCCGGCTGGTGTTGTAGGAGCCGTAGCCCACCGACACGGAGGGCGAGAAAGGGCCTTCGCCCCGCTTGGTGAATATCTGGATCACGCCGGCCACGGCGTCCGAGCCATAAATGGCGCTGCTGGGGCCGCGCAAGACCTCGATGCGGTCGATCAGCGACAGCGGAATGTTGCTCCAGGAGGCCCCGCCGGCCGTCGCCTGCGACTCCACCCGCACGCCGTCGATGAAGACGGGGGTGTGGCGGCTTTCCCCGCCGCGCACAAACACACTGGTGTTCGCGCCAGTGCCGCCGTTGCGGGTGATCTGTATGCCCGGCACGCGCACCAGGATGTCGGCCAGCCCGACCGGGCCGGCGCGTTCAATGGTTTCGCGGTCTATGACGGTGACGTCGGCAACGACGTCGCCGATGGGCTGGGCGCTGCGCGTGGCGCTCACCACCATTTCCTTGAGCTGCGGCGCAACAACGGTTTGCGCGGCTGGGGTGGTCTGCGACAGGGCGGGAGAAGCCGCCAGAAAAGCCAGAGAGGCCAGCGGGAATGCGGCGGCCAGCGCCGTCGGGAGCACGGCCAGGCGTGCGTGGGGAGCAATATTCATGAATCAACAGTCAGCAATGGGCCCTCACCGGCTTCCCCGCCGGTGTGTGAGCGTTACAAACACCCAGTCCAGGGACTGGACGTGCGCGTTCACCTTGTTGGCCGGTATCCGGGCTGACGGAGCCGCCTCCATCGCCTTCCCAAACGCTTGTTCAAGGCGCTCAGTGGCTGATGATGAAAGCTGAATGAGCCCTGGCCGTGAGGCCGGGAAAGCGCATTCGTCCGTTTTACCGTTGCGGGGGCAGCGCAGGTTGAAGGTCTGGGCGCCGGCCTTCGGGCTTGGCCCGATATGCCTGGCTTTGACGCTCTCCTGCTTCCCGTTGAACTGCAGCATGTGAACCACACTGCGGGCACCAACAGGGGCGATTCTACGCGGCCCTTCCCCAGTTCAGGCCGCAAACCCTACAATCGGGCTTGCCATGGCGAACCAAACCCAAATCGACCAGATCACCGAACGCGTCGAGCGCCTGTTGCTGCGCTACGAGGAATTGCAGCGCACCAACGAGCTGCTGGCCGAACAGGTCGGCCTGCTGACGCAGGAGCGCGACTCCCTCAAGTCGCGCCTGGGCGCGGCCCGCGCCCGTGTCGATGCCCTGCTCGAGCGCCTGCCCGAAAGCAGCGGCCACGGCCATAAAACCACCGCGGGAAGCGAGTCATGAAGCAGCTCGAAGTACAGATCATGGGCCAAAGCTATTTGCTGGGCTGCCCCGAAAACGGCGACGCGCGCATGCTGGACGCGGTCAACCGCGTCGACATGGCCATGTGCCGGATCCGCGACGCCGGAAAAATCAAGGCGCGCGACCGCATCGCCGTGCTGGCGGCATTGAACCTGGCCTTCGAGCTTCCCGAGCGCACGCCGGGCGCCGCCCCCGTGCCGGCGGCCGCGCCGGCCGAGGCAACCACCGCCGGCAATGCCGAGAGCCCGCAGCTCGCGGCGCTGCTGCAGCGCCTGGACACCGCCCTGGGCATAGACGGCCGCCTGCTTTGAAGGCGGGCGCGCGCCGCCACCTATTCCGTTGCAGATCCCTTCATCGCGTCCCGGGCAAGGCCGCAAAGGCCTACAATGAAGACGTCTGCGATGCGTATTGGGCTTTATATTTCCTTGAACCAATGCTCTACGAGCACGGGCTTGGTAAATTGTCCGGCAGGTGTGATCGTCTCGCGTCAGACGAACCCGAAACCCGACTGCCCTCGCCCACCTGAACCCCGGTTCAGGATGACGGTCCAGTGGCACTCGCAGACACCTTATTCCCGCCATCGCCTTGCGCCCTCCGTCCCCCCCTCCAACCCCACCGTGTGCCGCAGCGCTTCCCGCGAAGCGCGGCAGGCCCGCGGCCACATGCCTGACGTCCCATGATGCTTGAACCCCTCCTGATTGTTGAACTGGCCTTGCTGGGCGTGGGCACCGGGTTTCTCGCCGGCCTGCTGGGCATAGGCGGGGGCATGCTGATGGTGCCCTTCATCACCATCATCATGTCGAACCGCGGCGTGGCGCCGGACCTGGCCGTCAAGATGGCGATTGCCACCTCCATGGCCACCATCATCTTCACCTCGATCTCCAGCGTGCGCGCGCACCACAAGCGCGGCGCGGTGCGCTGGGACATCGTCAAGCGGCTGGCGCCCGGCATCGTGATCGGCAGCATCATCGGCAGCCTGGGCGTGTTCGCGCTGCTCAAGGGCTCCTACCTGGCGATCTTCTTCGGCCTGTTCGTGAGCTTCTCGGCCACGCAGATGTTCCTGGACAAAAAACCCAAACCGACGCGGCAGATGCCGGGCACGGCGGGCCAGTTCGCGGCCGGCGGCTTTATCGGCTTTCTGTCGGGCCTGGTCGGCGCGGGCGGCGGCTTTATCAGCGTGCCCTTCATGACCTGGTGCAACGTGGCCATCCACAGCGCGGTGGCCACCTCGGCGGCGCTGGGCTTTCCGATCGCCGTGGCCAATGTGCTGGGTTATGTGATCAGCGGCCAGAGCGTGCAGGACCTGCCGGCCAACTCCTTCGGCTACATCTGGCTGCCGGCGCTGCTGGTGATCGCCGTGTGCAGCTTCCTCACGGCGCCGCTGGGCGCCAAGGCCGCGCACAACCTGCCCGTGGGCAAGCTCAAGCGGGTGTTTGCGAGCATCCTTTATGTGCTCGCGGCTTACATGCTCTACAAAGGCATAAGGGGTTAGCCCCCACGCTTTTCACTTCGCCTTCGGCTCCGTGTAATGCGCTGCCCCCCGAGGGGGCGCTGCGCCTGCGGCCCGGCAAAGCCGGTTCCGCGGCCCTGGCTGGTATGGGTGGCGGCTTGGCCGATGGGCCTATTTCCCCGTAACCTTCTTGATCACGGGCTTGATGTCTTCACGCCGCGCCGGCAGCACGACGGCGTTTTCACGTGGCGCGTTGAGCACGATGGACGTTGAGGTCTCCGTGAGGATGCAGAACTTGGTCACCACCGCGTCCAGGTGGGCCACGTCGATCACCGCAATTTCGAGCACCCAGCTGTCCTCGCCGGTGACGTTGTAGGCATTGATGACCTCGGGCGTCTGCTCGATCAGCTTGACGACGCGGGCGTATTCGACCCGCCCCACGCGGGCGATGGCGCGTATGCCGTAGCCCAGGCGCGCCAGGTCGACCTCGGCCCGGTAGCCCTTGATCACGCCGCCGAGCTCGAGCTTGCGCACGCGCTCGGTCACCGCCGGCTGGCTCAGGTGCACGCGGCGGCCCAGCTCGGCCATGGTGATGCGCGCATCGCGCTGCAGCTCGCCGAGGATGCGGCTGTCGTAGTGGTCCCATTCGGTGGTTTCGGTCATAGTGGGTTTCAAGCTTTAAATTCAAAGGCTGCTTGCGGTTTTGCCGTTAATTTTGCATGGCTTGGGCGCGCACGGCAACCTAACATCCCGGCATGACTTCCACCACCCTCTCCTCCCCCGCCGCCGGCAAGGCGCCGGCGCTGTTGATCCCCGCCCTGCTCGCCTGCTACCTCGTCTGGGGCTCGACTTACCTGGCGATACGCTTCGCGCTGCTCAGCTTTCCGCCGTTTTTCCAGATGGGCACACGCTTCCTGGCGGCCGGCGTGCTGCTGATGGCCTGGGTGCTGGCGCGCGGCCACAAGCTGCCCAGCCGGCGCGAATGGGTCCACGCGGCCGTCATCGGCACGCTGATGCTGGGCGGCGGCATGGGGCTGACGGCCTCGGCCGAGGTCCACATCGGCTCCGGCCTGATCGCCACCTTCATCGCCATCGTGCCCATGCTGGTGTCGGCCTGGGGCCTGCTGCTGGGCCAGCGGCCCAGCCGGCTGGAGTTCATCGGCATGGCGGTGGGCCTGGCGGGCGTGTTGATGCTGGTGCGGGGCGCGAGTTTCGGCGCGGCGCCGGTGGGGCTCGCCTGCATCGCGGGGGCCACGCTGCTGTGGTCGCTGGGCTCGGTGCTGTCCGCCACGCGCTTGCCGCTGGCCAGCGGCCCCGCCGGTTTTGCCAGCGAAATGTTGTGCGGCGGCGCGGTGTTGATGCTGATTTCTCTTGCACTGGGTGAGCATCGCGAGGCCGCCGCGAACTGGCCAGCGCAGCCCGAGGCGCTGCTCGCCTGGCTCTATCTCGTGGTGTTCGGCTCGCTGATCGCCTTCAGCGCCTACCTGTATTTGCTGGCCAATGCCTCGCCCGCGGTGGCCACCAGCTACGCCTTTGTGAACCCCTTGATCGCGATTTTCCTGGGTGCTTTTTTCGCCGGAGAGCGGGTCACAGGGGGCGAATGGGCCGCCTGCGGCGTGATTCTCATGGGCGTTTTCCTGATTTTCAGAGGTAAATCTGCAACATCCAGGCGCAAATAAAGTGGTTTTTCACTAGGAAACTGCGTTTTTCTCCAGTAGCATCCGCATTGCCACAAGGAAGTAGTTATCCGGGTGGTGATTTATCAACTTCTAGAAGGAAAATCAATCATGGCAACTGCAAAAAAAGCTCCGGCTAAAAAAGCGCCTGCTAAAAAGGCTGCTCCGGCAAAGAAAGTAGCTGCGAAGAAAGCAGCTCCAGCGAAGAAGGCTCCTGCGAAAAAGGCAGCGCCCGCGAAAAAGGTAGCCGCGAAGAAAGCAGCTCCCGCCAAGAAGGTTGCGGCCAAAAAGCCAGCAGCGAAAAAAGCGCCCGCCAAAAAGCGCACGCCCAATGCAGCGTTCATGAAAGCGCTGACCTTGAGCCCCGCACTGGCAGCCGTGGTGGGCGACAAGCCTCTGCCACGCACCGAGATTGTCAGCAAGCTGTGGGTTTACATCAAATCCAAGGGCCTGCAGGACAAGATCAACAAGCGCATGATCAACGCCGACGAAAAACTGCGCGCCGTTTTCGGCAAGGCGCAAGTGTCGATGTTCGAGATGGCTGGCCTGATCGGCAAGCACGTCAAGTAATCGGCTTTTGCCGATTTCGAAAAGGCCGGTTTCACCGGCCTTTTTTTGTGCCCGCTTCTTCCTGCATCGAGACGCGGCACACGCTCTCTGGCACGCATCCTGCATTACTCTTTTTACCTTCCAGGCATGTTTCATTAGCGCCGCAAGCGCCACTGTAGGCAGGCTGATGCCATAGGGTTACTCGGTAGCCCGCCGGCGGCGGCAATACCGAAAAATGAAGCTAATGTTGCTAAGATAAAAAATTCCCCGCGGCACTGCCCCGGGCCTGACTAGACAAGACAAGATTCCCCATGTTGATGCCATTGCATTTGAAGACCGGGGCGGCGGATATTTCCGCGCGCCCCACCTGTCGCCTTCGCGACGCAAATCTCCCTGCACGCGCTGACCGCTGCTTTAGCATCCCGCGTTTTTCCATCTCGCGATAATGCTGCGCTTCATCTTTACCCGTCTGAGCCTGATCATTCCCACCTTCCTGGGGATGACGCTGCTGGCTTTTTTCCTGATCCGCATGGTGCCGGGAGACCCGATTGAAACCATGGCGGGCGAACGCGGCATCGATCCGGTGCGCCATGCCCAGCTGCTCAAGGAATACGGCCTGGACCAGCCCGTTATGGTGCAGTACGGCATTTACATCGGCCGCGTCCTCAAGGGCGACCTCGGCAAGTCGCTGATCACGCAGGAGCCCGTGCTGCGCGAGTTCCTCACGCTGTTTCCGGCCACCATCGAGCTGGCCCTGTGCGCCATCCTGTTCGCGCTGCTGATCGGCATACCGGCCGGCATCCTGGCGGCGGTCAAGCGAAACTCCATACTCGACCACGGCGTCATGGGGGTGTCCCTCACGGGCTACTCCATGCCGATTTTCTGGTGGGGCCTGTTGCTGATCCTGCTGTTCTCGGTGCAACTGGGCTGGACGCCGGTCTCGGGCCGGCTGTCGGTGCAGTACTTCATCGAGCCCACCACGGGCTTTCTGCTGATCGACTCGCTGCTCTCGGACGACAAGGGCGCGTTCTGGTCGGCGGCCTCGCACCTGATACTGCCCATGATCGTGCTGGGCACCAACCCGCTGGCGGTGATCGCGCGCATGACGCGCTCGGCCATGCTGGAGGTGCTGGGCGAGGACTACATCCGCACCGCGCGCGCCAAGGGGCTTTCCAACCTGCGTGTGGTGGCCCTGCACGCGCTGCGTAACGCGCTGATCCCGGTGATCACCGTGATCGGCCTGCAGGTCGGCGTGCTGTTCACCGGCGCCATCCTGACCGAAACCATTTTTTCCTGGCCGGGCGTCGGCAAGTGGCTGATCGAGGCCATCAGCCGCCGCGACTACCCCGTGCTGCAGGGCGGCATCCTGCTGCTGGGCGCCATCGTCATGGCCGTCAACCTGCTGGTGGACATCACCTACGGCATCATTAACCCACGCATCAGGCACCAGCGATGAGCACGGCCACCTTGAAACCCGCTACCGCGCCCGCGCCGCCACACCCGCTGCGCGAATTCTGGAACTACTTCAGCGCCAACAACGGCGCCGTGATCGGCCTGGCCATCGTTGTCGGCGTGCTGCTGGTCGCGCTGTTCGCGCCGCTGCTGGCGCCGCACGCGCCCAACATCACCGACAACTCGGTGTTCCTCAAGCCGCCGGCCTGGCAGGCGGGCGGCTCCTGGACCTACCCCCTGGGCACCGACGCCATAGGCCGCGACATCCTGTCCCGCCTGATGTACGGCGCCCGGCTCTCGCTGGTCATAGGCCTGGCCGTGGTGGCGCTGTCGGTCATCGTCGGCACGGTGCTGGGCCTGCTGGCGGGCTTTTTCCGCGGTATCTTCGAGATCGCGGTGATGCGCCTGATGGACATCATCCTGACCCTGCCCAGCCTGCTGCTGGCCATCGTGATCGTGGCCATCCTCGGCCCCGGCCTGATGAACGCCATGCTGGCCGTGGCCATCGTGGTGCTGCCGCATTACGTGCGCATCACGCGTGCCGCGGTGATCGCCGAGACCTCGCGCGACTACGTGACCGCCGCGCGCATGAGCGGCGCCAGCCGCATCCGCCTGATGTTCAGCGAAATCCTGCCCAACTGCACGGCACCGCTGATCGTGCAGGCCTCGCTGGGCGTGTCCACCGCCATCCTGGACGCGGCCGCCCTGGGCTTCCTGGGCCTGGGCGCGCAGCCGCCCTCCCCCGAATGGGGCACCATGCTGGCCGATGCCCGCGAATTCGTGCTGCGCGCCTGGTGGGTGGTCACCTTCCCCGGCCTCGCAATTTTGATCACTGTGCTGGCCTTCAATTTGCTGGGCGACGGACTGCGCGACGCGTTCGACCCCAAGCTGAAGCGCTGAAAGATTTCGTATGGCATTGTTAGAAATAGAAAACCTCTCCGTCGAGTTCCCCTCGCAAAACGGCGTCATGCACGCCGTCGACGGCATCAGCCTGTCCCTCGAGGAAGGCGAAGTCCTGGGCATCGTCGGCGAATCCGGCTCCGGCAAAAGCGTCACCATGATGGCCTTGATGGGCCTGGTGGCCTACCCCGGCCGCGTCAAGGCCGACAAGCTGCGCTTTGCCGGCCACGACCTCCTCAAGCTGTCGCAAGGCGAACGCAACAAGCTCATCGGCAAGGACGTGGCCATGATCTTCCAGGAACCGACGACCAGCCTGAACCCCTGCTTCACCGTCGGCTTCCAGATCACCGAGACCCTGCGCCTGCACCTCGGCATGGACAAAAAAGCCGCCACGCGCAAGGCCATAGAGCTGCTCGAGCAGGTCGGCATCAATTCGCCCGAAAGCCGGCTCAAGGCCTACCCGCACCAGCTCTCGGGCGGCATGAACCAGCGCGTGATGATCGCCATGGCGATCGCCTGCAACCCGCGCCTGCTGATCGCCGACGAGCCGACCACGGCGCTCGACGTGACCATCCAGGCGCAGATCCTGGACCTGCTGCGCAGCCTGCAAAAGGAGCGCGGCATGGCCCTGGTGCTGATCACCCACAACATGGGCGTGGTGTCCGAAATGGCGCAGCGCATCGCGGTCATGTATGCCGGCCAGATCATGGAAGAGCAGGCCGCGCACGCCCTCTTCAACACGCCCCAGCACCCCTATACCGAAGCCCTGCTGTCGGCCCTGCCCGAGCGCAGCGACGGCAGTGCGCGCCTGGCGACCATTCCCGGCATGGTGCCCGGCCTCTACGACCGGCCCAAGGGCTGCCTGTTCGCCCCGCGCTGCGCCTACGCCACCGAGCATTCGCGCAACGAGCGCCCGCTGCTGCGCGCCTGGAAGGACGGCATGGTGCGCTGCCACTACCCGCTGGGCGACCCCAGCCGGCAGGCCAACATCGAACACGACACCCCGCTGGTGGAGGCCGCGCAATGAGCACCGCCGCCACCACTACTACTCCGGCTAACCTGCCAACCGGCCCCGTCGTCGAGGCCAAAAACCTCAGGCAGGTCTATGAAATCCGCCGCGGTTTCATGCGCAAGTCCGACCACCTGCAGGCCGTGGGCGGCGTGTCCTTCTCGGTCCATGCCGGCAAGACGCTGGCCGTCGTCGGCGAATCGGGCTGCGGCAAGTCGACCCTGGCGCGCATGGTCTCGCTGATCGAAACCCCGACCGGTGGCGAATTGACCATCACCGGCATTGATGCGGTGAACGGCGCCCAGGAAGAACGCAAGGGCCTGCGCAAGGCCGTGCAGCTGGTGTTCCAGAACCCCTACGGCTCGCTGAACCCGCGCAAGAAAATCGGCGCCATCCTGGAAGCGCCGCTGGAGATCAACACCAACCTCAATGCCGAGGAACGCGCCGCCAAGGCCCGCGCCATGCTGGCCATGGTGGGCCTGCGCCCCGAGCACTACGACCGCTACCCCCACATGTTTTCGGGCGGCCAGCGCCAGCGCATCGCGATTGCGCGCGCGCTGATGCTCAATCCCACCGTGGTGGTGGCCGACGAGCCGGTCTCGGCGCTGGACGTTTCCATCCAGGCCCAGGTGCTCAACCTGCTGGCCGACCTGCAGCAGTCCATGGGCCTGGCCTACCTGTTCATCTCGCACGACCTGGGCGTGGTGCGCCACATCGCCCACGACGTGCTGGTGATGTACCTGGGCCACGCCGTCGAGCAAGGCGAGAAAAACGCCTTGTTCAACCGGCCCCTGCACCCCTACACCCAGGCCTTGCTGGCCTCCACGCCGGGTCTCGCCGGCAGCACCGGCGTCAGGCAGCGCATCGTGCTCAAGGGCGAGCTGCCCTCGCCGCTGAACCCGCCCACCGGCTGCGTCTTTTCGACCCGCTGCCCGCATGTCACCGACCGCTGCCGCGCCGAAAGGCCGCAGCTGCGCGAAGTGGCGGACCGGCAGGTTGCGTGCCACTATGCTGAAAACTTTCTCACTGCGTGACCCAAAACCGTGCACACCCTGCATGGTTTCCAGGCCACGTTTTTTAATGACCAGAACGCTCAACGTCACAAATGTTGCGCAATCTGGCCGCAAGCCCCGCTGCGAAGCAGCATTAACCTCCAAAGGGATCGTCAAATGATTCAGACCAAACCAAGTGCAAGCCGGCTACGCCCGGTCAAGCGCGCATTGCTGTGCGCCGTCGCCCTGCCAGCGCTGCTGGCACTTTCACCCGTCTCCGCAAAGACGCTGGTGTTCTGCTCTGAAGGCAGCCCCGAGAACTTCTACCCCGGTGTCAACACCACGGGTACCTCGTTCGATGCCAACGAACCCGTCTACAACCGCCTCGTCGAATTCGAATACGGCGGCACCAAGGTCATCCCCGGCCTGGCCGAAAAATGGGACATTTCCGCCGACGGCCTGACCTACACCTTCCACCTGCGCAAGGGCGTGAAATGGCACGCCTCCAACAAGGCCTTCAAGCCGA
The DNA here is from genome assembly GCF_056401275.1 of Polaromonas sp. P4_F6. Classification (NCBI taxonomy): domain Bacteria; kingdom Pseudomonadati; phylum Pseudomonadota; class Betaproteobacteria; order Burkholderiales; family Comamonadaceae; genus Polaromonas; species Polaromonas sp. P4_F6. Next base: position 130,499 of record NZ_JBFUJQ010000008.1, read on the forward strand.
CGCGCGACTTCAACGCCGACGACGTGCTGTTCATGTTCGAACGCCAGTGGAAAGAAGACAACGCCTTCTTCAAGGTCACCAGCCCCAACCACTCCTACTTCAGCGACATGGGCATGCCCAAGCTGCTGAAGTCGGTGGAAAAGGTCAACGACATGACCGTCAAGATCACGCTGGACAAGCCTGAAGCGCCCTTCCTGGCCAACCTGGCCATGCCTTACGCGGCCGTGCAGTCCAAGGAATACGCCGACGCCATGCTCAAGGCCGGCACGCCGGAAAAAATCGACCAGGACCCGGTCGGCACCGGCCCCTTCTACCTGGTGCAGTACCAGAAAGACGCGATCATCCGCTACAAGGCCTTCCCGCAGTACTGGGGCGGCAAGGCCAAGATCGACGACCTTGTGTACTCGATCACGCCTGACGCATCGGTGCGCTGGGCCAAGCTGCAAAAGGGTGAATGCCACGTCATGCCCTACCCCAACCCCGCCGACCTGGACGCGATCCGCAAGGACCCGAACGTGACCATCGTCGAGCAGGCTGGCCTGAACGTGGGCTACATGGCCTACAACACGACCAAGAAGCCTTTTGACGACGTGCGCGTGCGCAAGGCCATCAACATGGCGATCAACAAGAAAGCCATTGTCGAAGGCGTGTACCTGAGCACCGGCGTTGCCGCCAAGAACCCGATCCCGCCGACCATGGCCGCGTACAACAACGCCATCAAGGACGACGAGTACAACCCCGAAGCCGCCAAGAAATTGCTGGCCCAGGCCGGCTACCCCAACGGCTTCACCACCGACCTGTGGGCCATGCCCGTGCAGCGCCCCTACAACCCGAATGCCAAGCGCATCGCCGAGTTGATGCAGGCTGACCTGGTCAAGGTCGGCGTGACCGCCGAGATCAAGAGCTTCGAATGGGGCGAGTACCGCAAGCGCCTGCAGGCCGGCGAACACCAGATGGGCATGCTGGGCTGGACCGGCGACAACGGCGATCCTGACAACTTCATGTACACCCTGCTCGGCTGCGCTTCGGCCCAGTCCGCCAGCGGCTCCAACATCGCCAAGTTCTGCTACCAGCCTTATGAAGACCTGGTCCTGAAAGCCAAGACCGTGACCAACCCCGCGGAGCGCAACAAGCTCTACCAGCAGGCCCAGGTCATCTTCAAGGAACAGGCTCCCTGGTTCACCATCGCCCACGCGGTGCAGCTCAAGCCCGTGCGCAAGAGCGTGATCGGCTACAAGAACAGCCCCTTCGGCCGCCACAACTTCTACGCTGTGGACATCAAGGAGTAATCCTGGGTGCACAAGGCGGCTTCATCCTGAAGCCGCCGCCCACAAAAAAGGCCGGGTCACCCCGGCCTTTTTTTATGCCCACAGGCAGGGCTACTGCTGCGATGCCCTGGCCAGCGCGCTTTGTGTGATGGACGACAGCGTGCCGCGCGTGGTGATGACTTCCGGGTCCAGCGTCACCTCGATCACCGTGCCCTCCTTGCGTTCCAGCGCCGCCAGCAGCTCGGCCTCGAACTCGGCGGTGCGCGTGATGCGCACGCCGGCATAACCGTAGGCGCGCGCCAGGCCGGCGAAGTCCGGGTTGTTCAGGCGCGAACCGCTTTCGTGCCGCGGGTACTCCCTTTCCTGGTGCATGCGTATGGTGCCGTACATGCCGTTGTTGAGCAGCACGATGATGCTTTTGGCGCCGTGCTGCACGGCCGTGGCCAGCTCCTGGCCGTTCATCAGAAAATCGCCGTCGCCCGCAATCGTGAAAGCCACCCGGCCCGTCGTGATGGCCGCCGCGATGCCGGCCGGCACGCCGTAGCCCATGGCGCCCACCGTGGGCGCCAGCTGCGTCTTGTGGCCTTTGACCAGGCCGTGGTGTTTGAAAAAGCGGTGCACCCAGCTCGCGAAGTTGCCCGCGCCGTTGGTCAGCACCGCGTCAAGCGGCAGATATTTTTGCAGCAGGCCGACGATGGCCGGCATGTCGATGTCACCCGGCAGGTTGGCCGAGGGCGTGGGTTTCAGGTTCTCCAGGTAGTCCTCGTTCGCCGACGCCGCCCAGGCCTCCCAGGCCACGCTCACCGGCGCCGTCAGCACCTCCAGCGAGCGCGCCGCGGCATTCATGGTGGCGTTGATGGCCAGGTCGGCCTGGTAGACGCGGTTGAGCTCCTCGGCGCTGGCGTGGATGTGCACCAGTTTCTGCGCGGGGCGCGGCGCCTGCAGCAGCGTATAGCCACCGGTCGTCATCTCACCCAGGCGCGGGCCTATGGCGATGATCAGGTCGCTGGCTTTGACGCGCGCGGCCAGCTTGGGATTGAGGCCTATGCCCACGTCGCCGGCGTACAGCGGGTGGTGGTTGTCAAAGGTGTCCTGGAAGCGGAAGGCATTGCCCACCGGCAGCTTCCAGTTTTCGGCGAAGCGCTGCAGCGCCTGCGCCGACTGCGGCGTCCAGCCGCCGCCGCCCGCGATGATCAGCGGGCGCTCGGATTTGAGCAGCATCTCGCGCAGCGTGCGCAGCGAGCCCGGGTCGCTCCAGGCCTGCACCGCCTCCACGCGAGGCAGCGGCTGCGCGGCCGTCATGCGGGTCAGCATGTCTTCTGGCAGCACCAGCACCACCGGGCCGGGGCGGCCGTTCATCGCGGTGGCGAAAGCGCGCGCCACGTACTCGGGAATGCGGTCGGCTTCGTCGATGCGCTCGACGCGTTTCGCAAAGCCCTTGGTGCTGGGGCCGAAGAAGTTGAAGTAGTCCACCTCCTGGAAGGCCTCGCGGTCGCGGCAGTCGCTGGCCACGTCGCCCACCAGCAGCACCATGGGCGTGGAGTCCTGGAAGGCCGTATGCACACCTATGGAGGCATTGGTGGCGCCCGGGCCGCGCGTGACCATGCACACGCCGGGCCGGCCGGTCAGCTTGCCGTGGGCCTCGGCCATAAAAGCCGCGCCGCCCTCCTGCCGGCAGGTGACAAACTGGATCTTGTCCCGGCGCGCATGCAGGCCGTCGAGCACGGCCAGGTAGCTTTCGCCGGGCACGCCGAATGCGTGGGTGACGCCCTGGGCCAGAAGGCAGTCGACAAGGAGGTGGCCGGCAAGTTGTGCAGTCATGTGCCTATTGTGCTGGATACGACACCCACGCTCCTCCTAGGGGGCCGCTGCGGCCCCTGCTGGAATGAAGAGAGCCCAGCCTCGCGCGCGACGCTGCGCTTATTCCGGTGTTGCCGCGTCGCCGTCACTGCCGCCGGCAGCCAGGGCCTGGCGGGCGAGCTCTTCGTCGCTGAGTGGCGGGGCCGCTTCAAGCGCGGCGAGTTCGTCGAGGAATTCCTGAGTCGGTTCTTCGTGCTCCAGCAGCACTTCCTCAAGTTTTTGCCGGCCGGTTTCCGCGTGCACCGTGGGTGAAACGAGAATCGTGGGTGGTACGGGGAACGTTTCGCCAAGCTTGAATTTCAGCGCTTCGGATTTTTCTTCAACCCAGTGCGCGAAGTCACCGTTTTTGGGGGTGTCTGAATTGCTCATGGCGGCCTCCTTGGCTTGCAGTGCGGCCTGGGCGCGAATGGCCAAAGCCTGCTTCGTTCATTATGCGGCGACGGCGCGTGTAGCGGTAGTGCACACACAATCCAGCGTCCCGCCGCTTTCCCATTCAGGGTTAACAGGCTTGCATTAATTCACCAAACAGTTAAATTTGCAACATGGCAGCCACTTCTTCTTCCGCGCAGGAACCCCGCTCACGCGACGCGGACCGCTCACAACAAACCATACTGCTGGCCGCGCGCGACGAGTTCGCGCTCTACGGCCTGGCCGGCGCCCGGGTCGACCGCATCGCCGAGCGCGCCGACATCAACAAGCGCCTGATCTACTACTACTTCAAGAGCAAGGACGACCTCTTCCTCGCGGTGCTGGAGAATACCTACGCCGACATACGCGCGGCCGAGCAAAAACTGCACCTCGATGAAATGGACCCGGTTGAGGCGATACGCGAACTGGTCTCTTTCACCTGGCACTACTACCTCGAGCACCCCGAGTTCATCTCGCTCCTCAACAGTGAAAACCAGCACAATGCGGCGCATTTGAAGAAGTCTTCGCGCATCCAGGAAATGAACTCGCCGCTGGTGCAGATGCTGGACACGGTGCTCGAACGCGGGCGCCGCCAGGAGCTGTTCCGCGCCGGCATAGACCCGATCCAGCTGTATATCTCCATCGCCTCGATCTGCTACTTCTACCTCTCCAACAACCAGACGCTCTCGACCATCTTCGGGCGCGATCTGCGCGCCCCCAAAGCCATGGCCCAGCGCCTGTCGCATATGACGGACATGGTGCTCGGCTACGTGATGCACTGAGCGCCGGCGGCCCCGCCAGCCCACCCCCGAGGTTTCCCTAGGGGCGATTGACAGCATCCCGGTCCAGCCCCAACAATTCACCATATAGTTACATACGGACGTGCCGGCCTGCGGCGCCCTGCCGCATGGCAACCAGGAGACTTATCCGATGCTGCGCAAGTTGCTGCTGTTACCGGCGCTCAGGCCTTTCCTGCTGATCATCCTGCTGCTGGTGCTGTGGGATATCGCCATACGTGTCTTCAAGATCCCGGCCTACCTGATTCCCCGTCCCGAGGAAGTCGTGGGGCAACTAGTGTCCGAATGGAGCCGCCTGCTGCGCGAAAGCTGGAAAACCACGCAGGCCACGCTGGGCGGTTTCGCGCTCACCATCCTGATCGGCATTCCGCTGGCCATGGTGATCGCCTACTCCCGCATCGTCGAGTCCTACGTCTACCCCCTGCTGGTGTTCTCGCAAAGCATTCCCAAGGTCGCGATCGCGCCGCTGTTTGTCGTGTGGTTCGGCTTCGGCATCTTTCCCAAGATCATCTCGGCCTTTCTGCTGGGCTTCTTCCCCGTCGTGGTGTCCACCGTCATGGGCTTCAAGTCGGTCGAGCCCGACATGCTGGACCTGGCGCGCTCCATGGGTGCCAGCCGACTGCAGACCTTCTTCAAGATCAGCCTGCCGCAGGCCCTGCCCGCCATCTTCAGCGGCCTGAAGGTTTCCATCACGCTGGCCGTGGTGGGCGCCGTGGTCGGCGAGTTCGTCGGCTCGAACTCCGGCATCGGTTATGTGCTGCAAGTAGCCAACGGCAATTTCGACCTGCCGCTGATGTTCGCCGCGCTGGTGGTGCTGTCGTCCATAGGCGTGCTGCTGTTCGCGGCCATAGACCTGGTCGAGCGGCTGATGATTCCCTGGCACGCCTCGCAGCGCCAGGTGTTCTGAGTTCTTCGCGTTCTTTTCGCCCGTTTCACGTTCCCCTATCCACGTTCCAACACGGCAACCCCAGGAGACACACCATGAAAAAACGTTTTCCCTCCCTGCTGACAGCCACGGCGGGCGCGCTGGCGCTGGCCTTGACCCTGGCCGCGCCCGCCCGCGCGCAGACCAAGGCACCCGAAAAAGTCACGCTGATGCTCAACTGGTACCTCTACAGCGAGCACGCGCCCTTTTTCCTCGGCAAGGAACGCGGCTTTTACGCCGAGGAGGGCATAGACCTGGACATCCAGGAAGGCCGCGGCTCGGCCGTCACTGCCCAGGCCGTGGCCGCCAAGTCGGCGACCTTCGGCTACATCGACGTCACCACCATGATCAAGGCCGCCGCCAAGGGCGCGCCGCTCAAGTCCACCGGCGTGCTGTTCCAGGTGAGTCCCATGTCGGTCATGGGATTTGCGGATAAAAACATCAAGACACCCAAAGACATCATCGGCAAGACGGTGGCCACCACGCCGGGCGACTCGATGTCGCAGATGTGGCCGCTGTTCCTCAAGGCCAACAACATCCAGGCCGACCAGGTCAAGATCGTCTCGGGCGACGGCCAGACAAAACTCAATGCCGTGATGAACGGCCAGGCCGATCTGCTGCTCGGCTACGTGATGGACCAGGCCATCAAACTGCAGGACGCCACCGGCAAGCAGGTCCACCCGATCCGCTTCGCCGACTCGGGCATCAACCAGATCAGCTCCGGCATCATCACCAACAAAAACCTGCTGAGCGAGAACCCCGACCTGGTCAAACGCTTTATGCGTGCCTCCACCCGAGCCGCCGAAGCCGCCGAGAAAAGCCCCGAGGCCGCCGTCGACGCGATGCTCAAAGCCAACCCCAAGGCCGGCGTGCGCGACACGCTGATCGTGGGCATGAAACAAAGCGTGGCGCTCTACCACACCAAGGAAACCGCCAACCAGCGCCCCTTCCGCGTGACCATGAAAAACGTCAGCGATTCGCTGGACTTGCTGGTGCAGTACGGCGGCATGGACGCTTCGACGCGAGGCAAGCCCGAAGACTACGTCAGCCTTGACTTTCTCCCGGCGAACTGAAGAAGGCGCATCGCATTCATGCCCAACGACCATTTAATAGAAGCCCGTGGTGTCTCCAAGACCTACCAGACCAAGGACGGCCCCGTCGAGTCGCTCAAGCCGCTGGATTTTTCGATCCGCGAGGGCGAATTCATCTCCGTCGTCGGGCCTTCGGGTTGCGGAAAAAGCACGCTGCTGAAGATGGTGGCCGGCCTGCTGCCGATCTCGGGCGGCACGCTGACGCTGGCGGGCAAGCCCATCAACGGGCCGCAGAAAGATGTGGGCATCGTGTTTCAGAGCGCCGTGCTGCTGGCCTGGCGCACGGTGCTCAAAAACATCCTGCTGCAGGCCGAGATGCGCCACATGCCCAAGGAGCAGGCCCTGGCCAAGGCGCAGCAACTGATAGAGATGGCCGGCCTCAAGGGCTTTGAAAACAAATACCCCTGGCAGCTGTCGGGCGGCATGCAGCAGCGCGCCTCGATCTGCCGGGCGCTGCTGCACGATCCCTCGGTGCTGCTGATGGACGAGCCCTTCGGCGCGCTGGACGCGATGACGCGCGAAAAAATGAACCTGGAGCTGCAGCGCATCTGGTCGGCTTCGCGCAAAACGGTGCTGCTGATCACCCACAGCATTCCCGAGGCCGTGTTCCTGTCCGACCGCGTCATCGTGATGAGTGAACGGCCGGGCTCCATCGCCGCGACCTACGACATAGACCTGCCGCGCCCGCGCACGCTGGACATGATGGGCTCGCCCGAGTTCGCGGTCTACACCAAAAAAGTGCGCGCGCATTTTTATTCGCAGGGCACGCTGGACCACTGAACAGGCCACCGGGCGTCAATCTCATGGACCAGGCTCTTCGTTTCCGGATCGAGGAAATCCGCTTTTCCGAGCGCGACGTGGTGCTGCGCCTGCCATTTCGCTTCGGCGCGGCCACCGTGAACGCCTGCCCCCAGGTCTTTGTGCAGGCCCGCATCCGTTTTGCCGACGGGTCGACTTCGCAGGGATGCGCGGCCGAGATGATGATCCCGAAGTGGTTCGACAAAAACCCGGCGCTCTCAAACGAGGACAACTTCCAGCAACTGCGCGACGCCCTGCTGGCGGCCCGCGCGGCCTATTGCGCCGACAATTCCGCCAGGACCGCGTGGCAGCATTTCGCGCAACACTACCAGGCGCTGCTCGACAGCGGCGCGGCCGCCGGCCTCAATCCGCTGGCCGCCGGCTACGGCCCGGCCCTGCTGGACCGCGCGATCCTGGACGCGCTGCTGCTCAAACTCGATTGCAGCTTTGCCGCCGGCATGAGCGCCAATGCGGCCGGTGTGGCGCTGCGCGGCAGCGGCCTGGCGGCCGACCTGCGCGACTTCGACATGGCGCGCTTTATGTCGCTGCAGATGCCGCGCAAACAGATCGCCGCGCGGCACACCGTGGGCCTGGCCGACGCGATCAGCCATGCCGACGAGCCGGCGCAGCAACCCATGGACGGCCTGCCCACCTCGCTGGAGGCTGCCATCGAGCGCTACGGCCACCGCCATTTCAAGATCAAGCTCAGCGGCGACACCGAAGCCGACATGGCGCGCCTGGCGGCCATCAGCCATGTGCTGCAAGGCGCGGCGCGCGTCATCACGCTGGACGGCAACGAGCAATACGCGAGCGCCGGCGCTTTTGCCGATTTTTTCGGGCGGCTCAGCTCGGAGCCCCAGCTCGCGCCGCTGCTGGCCCGCACCGCATTTGTGGAGCAGCCGCTGCGCCGCGACCAGGCGCTGGCGCAGGACGTCTCCGCGCTGGCCAGGCAGATTCCCCTGCTGGTCGATGAATCCGACGCCACGCTGGACGCCTTTGTCCAGGCCAGGCGGCTGGGCTACAGCGGCGTGTCCAGCAAAAGCTGCAAAGGTTTCTACAAATCCGTCATCAACGCCGCGCGCTGCGCGCTGTGGAACGCCGAGACGCCCGGCGCGCACCATTTTCTCTCGGGGGAAGACCTCACCATGCAGGCCGGCCTGGGGGTGCAGCAGGACCTGGCGCTGGTCGGCTGGCTGGGCCTGGAGCATGTGGAGCGCAACGGCCACCACTACGTCAACGGCCTGATGGCGGCGCCCAAAGATGAACAGCAAAACCTGCTGCTGGCGCACGACACGCTGTACGAATACAGCTTCGACGCGGTGCGCCTGCGCATCAAGGGCGGGCAGATCGCGCTGGGCTCGCTCGACAGCCCCGGTTTCGGCACCGGCCAGGCCGGCGGCCATATTTCCTGGGACGCGATGCGTTCCTCTTATTGAACAAGGCAACAAGGAGTACTTATGAGCACACAACGGCTTGGCATCATCATGCACGGCGTGACGGGTCGCATGGGCATGAACCAGCACCTGATCCGCTCCATCGTCGCGATACGCAAACAGGGCGGCGTGACGCTCTCCAATGGCGACAAGGTCATGCCCGACCCCATCCTGATAGGCCGCAACGCCGAAAAGATCGAGGCCCTGGCCAAGGCCCATGGCCTCTCGCGCTGGGGAACCGATCTCGACGAAGCCCTGAAAAACAAGGACGACACGATCTTCTTCGATGCCGGCACCACGCAGATGCGCCCCACCCTGCTGGCCAAAGCCATACGCGCCGGCAAGCACGTGTACTGCGAAAAGCCGATCGCCACCAACCTCAACGAGGCCGTCGAGATTGCCCGCCTGGCCGAAAAGTCCGGCCTCAAACACGGCGCCGTGCAGGACAAGCTCTTCCTGCCCGGCCTGCGCAAGCTCGACATGCTGCGCCGCGCGGGCTTTTTCGGCCGCATGCTGTCGGTGCGGCTCGAGTTCGGCTACTGGGTGTTCGAAGGCGACCTGCAACCCATACAACGCCCGAGCTGGAACTACCGCAGCGAAGACGGCGGCGGCATGATCCTGGACATGATGTGCCACTGGCGCTATGTGCTGGACAACCTGTTCGGCGAGGTCAAGTCCGTTTCCTGCATAGGCGCCACCCACATTCCCGAGCGCTGGGACGAAGCCGGCAAACCCTACAAGGCCACCGCCGACGACGCGGCCTATGCCACGGCCGAACTCACAGGCCACAACGGTGAGCCGGTCATCGCCCAGATGAATATGTCCTGGGCCACCCGCGTGCGCCGCGACGACCTGGTCACCTTCCATGTGGACGGCACGCACGGCTCGGCCGTGGCGGGCCTCTCAAGCTGCCGCGCCCAGTCGCGCGTGACCACGCCGCGCCCGGTGTGGAACCCCGACGAGAAGCAGATGATGAATTTCTTCGACCAATGGCAGGAAGTGCCGGACTCGCAGACCTACGACAACGGCTTCAAGATCCAGTGGGAACACTTCATACGCCATGTGGTCGAGAACGAACCCTACAAGTGGACGCTGCCCGAAGGCGCCAAGGGCGTGCAGCTGGTCGAGGCGGCCCTGCAAAGCTGGAAAGAGCGGCGCTGGATAGACGTGCCGCCGCTGAAGGTCTGAGGGGCACACCATGGCACTGACACTGACCTTGCCCCATGCCGGCGATAGCGGCGGCCTCAAGCCCTACACGCTGCGCGGCAGCACGCCCGTCAAACCCGCCGCGGGGCTGACGTTCAACCGCATCGCCTATTCCGCCGCGCATGTGGTGGCCGACCCGCTGGCGGCGGTGGACCCGTGGCTGGCCTGCGCCATCGACTGGGACGCCACCATCGCCTACCGCCGCCACCTGTGGTCGCTGGGCCTGGGCGTGGCCGAAGCCATGGACACGGCGCAGCGCGGCATGGGCCTGGACTGGCCGACCTCGCTGGAACTGATACGCCGCTCGCTGGACGCTGCCAAAGACATTCCGGGCGCGTTCGTCGCTACCGGTTGCGGCACCGACCACCTGGTGCTGGAAAACGTCAAGACCGTCGATGAGGTCATCGCCGGCTACGAAGAGCAGATGGCCGCGATTGAGAAACTGGGCGGCAAACTGATCCTCATGGCCAGCCGCGCACTGGCCCGCGTGGCCAAAAGCCCGGCCGACTACGAACGTGTCTACGACCGCATCCTGAGCCAGGCCAGGCAACCCGTGGTGCTGCACTGGCTGGGCGACATGTTCGACCCGGCGCTGGCCGGCTATTGGGGCAGCGGCGATGTGGAAAAAGCCATGGACACCGCGCTCGGCATCATCAATGCCCATGCCGCCAAGGTCGACGGCATCAAGATCTCGCTGCTCGACAAGGACAAGGAAATCGCCATGCGCCGCAGGCTACCGGCCGGCGTGCGCATGTACACCGGTGACGACTTCAACTACGCCGAGCTGATTGCCGGCGACGGTTTCGGCAAGGAAGCGACGCACGGCCAGAGCGATGCCTTGCTGGGCATCTTCGATGCCATCGCGCCGGCCGCGAGCGCGGCGCTCGGTGAGCTGGCACAAGGCCATGTGGAGAAATTCCACGCCATCCTCGGCCCCACCGTGCCGCTGTCGCGCCACATCTTTGCCGCGCCCACGCGTTTTTACAAAACCGGCGTGGTCTTCATGGCCTGGCTCAACGGCCACCAGAAGCATTTCACGATGGTGGGCGGGCAGCAAAGCACGCGTTCGCTGCAGCACTTTGCGGAACTGTTCCGCCTGGCCGATGCGGCCAACCTGCTGGAGCAGCCCGAGCTGGCAGTGCGGCGCATGAAAACCCTGCTTGCGCTGCACGGGGTGGAGTGATGCCCCCCGTTGCCCGATTCCTGCCGGATCACTCATAAATAAATCACCTGGAGACAAGCATGAAGACACGCACCATCCTCAAAGCCTGCCTGGCCGCCGGCCTCGCGGCCGCAGCCTTTGGCGCCGCGGCGCAGGCCTATCCCAGCCGCCCCGTCAAGGTCATCATCCCTTTCCCGCCCGGCGGCACACTGGACGCGGTGGGCCGGCAGCTCGCGCAAAAGCTGGGCGAACAGCTGGGCCAGCCTTTTGTGGTGGAAAACCGCGCGGGCGGCAACGGCACCATAGGCGCCGGCGTCGTGGCACAGGCGCCCGCCGACGGCTACACCCTGCTCTTCAACGCCTCCACCTTCACGACCGCGCCCATGACCATGAAGTCGGTGCCCTATGGCGTGGTCAAGGACTTCACGCCCATCGCGCTGGTTGCCAAGGCCCCGCTGTCGGTGGCCATCAACAAAAACCTGCCGGTCACCGACGTGAAATCGCTGATCGCCTACGCCAAGGCCAACCCCGGAAAAATGACTTTCGCGGTCGGCTCCATAGGTTCGGCGGGCCATCTTTCAACCGAGCTGCTCAAGCGCGCCGGCGGCATCGAATACACCGTGGTGCCTTACAAGGGCACGGCGCCCGCCTTCCAGGACTTGATAGGCGGCCAGATCGACGGTTTCATCGACCCCATCCTGGGCTCGCTGCAGTACCACAAGAGCGGCATGTTGCGCGTCGTCGCGGTCACCGGCGACAAGCGCGCGCCCAGCCTGCCCGATGTGCCGACGGTGGCCGAGACGATTCCGGGCTTTGAGTTTTACAGCTGGTACGGCCTGTGGGCGCCGGCCAAGCTGCCGGCCGAGATCACGCACAAGCTCAACGCCGAAACCAGCAAGGCGCTGGCCGGCGAGATGCGCGAAAAACTCATGCAGCAAGGCCTGGTGCTGACGCCGGGTACGCCGGAGGACTTCGCGAAATTCCAGAACACCGACATGGCGCGTTCGCAGAAAATCATCACGGACGGCAACATCCGTGTCGAATAAGGTTTCCCGCCATGGCCGCTGAAGACGTGAAACGCGCACTCGTAACGGGCAGCAGCTCGGGCATAGGCCTGGCCATCGCCCAGGCCCTGCTGGACCGGGGCTGGGACGTGATTGGCCTGGACGTCGCGCCCGCGCGCATCGTGCACCCAGCGTTTTCATCCACCGAGGTCAACCTGTGCCAGGCTGAGGCCACGGAACGCGCCCTGCGCTCGGCGGGCACCGTGCAGGCCCTGGTCCATGCCGCCGGCGTGCTGCGTGTGGGCCGGCTCGGTGAGCTGTCCAGCGAAGATTCGCAGCTGATGTGGCAGCTCCATGTCGATGCCGTCACGCGCATCGCCAACCGGGTGGTCCCCGCCATGGCGCAGGCCGGCGCCGGCCGCGTGGTGCTAATCGGCAGCCGCGTGGCGCGCGGCATGGCCGGCCGCAGCCAGTATGCGGCGACCAAGGCGGCGCTCGTTGCCCTGGCGCGCAGCTGGGCTGCCGAAACCGCGGCTGCGGGCGTGACCGTCAATGTCGTGTCGCCGGCTGCCACCGAAACCGCCATGCTCACCGACCCGGCGCGCGCCAACACCCCGCCCAAGCTGCCGCCGCTTGGCCGGCTGATACGGCCGGCGGAGATCGCCGCGCTGGTCTCTTTTCTGCTCTCGCCCGATGCCGCGGCCATCACCGGCCAGGACATCCAGATCTGCGGAGGCGCGTCGCTCGCGGCGTGAATCCATGGCAAAGGAAAACTCCATAGGCGTTGTCGGCCTGGGCCTGGTCGGCTCGGCACTGGCGCGGCGCCTGGCCGCCGCCGGGTTTAAGGTCACGGGCTTTGACCTGCGTGAAGAAGCCCGTGCCGCTTTGGCGGGCCAGGGAGGGCTTGCCGCCGCATCTCTGGCCGAAGTCGCCGGCGCGGCCTCCTGCGTGGTGCTGGCCGTGTTCGATACCGCCGATGTGCTCAGCGTGGTCGAGGGGCCTGGTGGCCTGCTGTCGGCTCCAGGCGTTCGCTGCATCATCGATTGCTCCACCGGCACACCGCATGAACTTGAGGCGCTGGCCGCTCGCTTGGCCGCGCGCGGCATTGCCTTTATCGAAGCGCCGCTCTCGGGCTCCAGCCAGCAGATTGCCGCGGGTGAGGCCACGCTGCTGCTGGGCGGTGAAACCCAGGCACTGCGGCAATGCGAAGCCGTGCTGGCCGCCATGGCCGGCCAGCGTTTCCACGTGGGCGGCGCCGGCATGGGGGCCAGGGCCAAGCTGGCCACCAACCTGGTGCTGGGCCTGAACCGCGCGGCGCTGGCCGAAGGGATGGTCTTTGCCGAAAGCCTGGGTATCGCGCCCGAACAATTCCTGGCACTGGTGCTGGCCAGCCCGGCGACGTCCGGCGCGGCCCAGGCCAAGGGCCGGATGATGGTGGATGGCGACTTCGCGCCGCAGTCGCGCATACGCCAGCACCTCAAGGACCTTGCCTTGATGATTGACAGCGCCGCGGCCGCCGGGCAGCAACTGCCGCTGTCCGAAACGCATGCGGCCCTGCTGCGCGCGGCCGTCGCCGCCGGTGACGGCGAACTCGACAACGCGGCCATCGTCCGCGAACTGCGCCGGCGCAAAACCGCGCCGCCTCCCACCGACCCGAATCAAACTTCGCCATGAGAAACTTTTCCCAAGACCATCGCTGGCTCTCCATCAACACCGCGACCGTGCGCAAGCACCGCGGCGTCGAGCAGCCGCTGGCGGACATCCTCGAAGCCTGCGCGGCGCGCGGCATACGCGCCATCTCGCCCTGGCGCGACCAGGTGGCGGCCGCGGGCCTGCCGCTTATTTCAAAGCTGGTCAAAACCCATGGGCTGCAGCTCTCGGGTTACTGCCGCGGCGGCATGTTTCCCGCGGCGGATGCGGCCGGCCTCAAAGCCGCGCATGAGGACAACCGCCGCGCCGTCGACGAAGCCTGCGAGCTGAACGCCGCCTGCCTGGTGCTGGTGGTGGGCGGCCTGCCCGGCGCGCTGGCCGGCAAGGCGGCGCACAAGGACATCGCGCTGTCGCGCAGCCAGGTGTTTGACGGCATCGCCGCCCTGCTGGAATACGCCAGGGCCTGCAACATGCCGCTGGCGATAGAACCGCTGCACCCCATGTATGCGGCCGACCGCGCCTGCATCAACACCCTGGAACATGCGCTGGACGTCTGCGATGCGCTGGACCCCGCCAGAAGCGGCGCGCTCGGCGTGGCGGTGGACGTCTACCATGTCTGGTGGGATCCCAAGCTCCAAGCCCAGATCCAGCGCGCCGGCAAGGAACGGCTATTGGCCTTTCACGTCTGTGACTGGCTGACGCCGACCACCGATTTGCTCAACGACCGCGGCATGATGGGCGACGGCGTGATCGACATCCCGAAAATCCGCGGCTGGGTGGAAGCCCAGGGCTTCGCGGGCTATAGCGAGGTGGAGATTTTTTCGGCAGGCAACTGGTGGCAGCGGGACAGCGGCGAGGTGCTGGATACCTGCATTGCCCGGCACAAGTCGGCGGTTTAGAAGGGCTCTTGAGGGACCGCTTACCTGAAGCGGTAGGACACCGCGATAAAGCCGGTATCCTGCGTGCGGCGGCTCAGCAACGGGCTGTTGCGCACCGAGGAATCCAGCCATTTGCGGCGCACCTGCATGGTCAGCGTCCAGGGTTCGCCCAGCGGAACGTCCACGCCCAGCCCCAGCACCGGGGAGGTCGAGGCGCCGGCGTTGTAGACCGAGAACCCGCTGGCGGCGGACTCCGCCGCGCTGACGCCATAAAGGTAGTTGTTGTATTTGGCGTTGCTGTACTCCAGCCCCAGCTGCGGGAAGAAGGACCAGCTTCCCACCTTGAACTCCGCCGCGTACGTGGCCTCCAGCAGGCTGCCGTGTGACTTGTTGGCATCGACAAAGGCGTTCAGGAACAAGGCGCCATAAGGCGTTTCCTGAAATGTGCCTATGCCCAGCGGAATCGGGGTCTTGCGGTCTTTGAGGCCCGACAGCGCGGCGGTGTCGGCGCGCCAGCCGTCTTGGCTGACGCGGCCCGCGAACTCCAGGTAGCCGTAGCCGAATTTCACGGTTTTCAGGCTCAGGGTGTCCACACGCACGGCGAGGCGGCCGTAGTCAAAAAAGCCGTAGGGCAGCAAACGGGTTTCACTGCCCTTGCTGCGGATCACGCTTTGCGTGCCGTAGACGGCGCCGCCCAGGTCGCCGGTCAATTCGTACTTCAGCGGCGCGATCTGTGCGGCGGCCAACGTGGGCAAAAGCAGGCCTGCGGCCAGCAAAGTGCGGGTGGAAAGCGTGATCGCATGCCGGTTGAAGGTCATGCAAATCAGTATAGGCCTGGCCCCCTTTTCAAGCCATGGATGCGCGCAACTCCCCCCAAAAACCGTTGCTGCCGCGCACACAGGCCACGGCCTGGCCCCGGTTTTCTAGACGGCCGTGGGCAGCCGGCCCGCGGCCGGCAGAGCCGTGCGGCGCACGCGGCGCACATTGAAGGCGCTGGCGATCAGCACGGCCTGCATCAGCGCCAGGCCCAGCAGCACACCGCGGTACTGGCCGTGGTCCATCATGGCGCCGAAGACCAGCGGCGAGACGGCCTGACCTATGTCCAGGCCCGCGTAGACCACACCGTAGACACGGCCCGAGGCGTTTTCGGGCGTGGAGCGCTTGACCAGCAAATCGCGCGAGGGCCCGGCGATGCCCGAGGCAAAACCCATCACGCCGAACAGCACAGGCACCACCCAGGCCGGGTAGCTGCCCAAGGCCAGCAGCAGCGCGAACACGGCCGCCACGCCAAAACCCACGCCTACGATGCGCTCGCAGCGCGCCGGGTCCGACGCCAGAAAACCGCCGAACACCATGCCGCCGGCGCTGCACACCATATAGATGGTCAGGCACATGGCGACGAGCGGCAGCGGCACCTCATGCAGGTGGCGCGCGGCCTCGGGCGCGAAGGCCTGCACCACGCTGAGCACGATCGCGTACCAGAAGAAAAAGGCAAAGCACATCCAGACCGCGGGAATCTTCAAAAAGCCCAGCGAACTGTCGGCCGCCGGCGCGCCCTTGGCCGGCGCCGTGACGCTCAAGGTCAGCTTGTCGCGATTGGCGACCAGCACCGCCAGCACCGCGAAGGCCAGCACACCCGCGCAGGCCAGCGCCACGCGCCAGGAAAACGCGAAGGTCAGCGGCACCAGCATGGCCGGGGCCAGCGCCCAGCCCAGGCTGCCGGTGATGCCGTGCACGCTGTAGGCATGGCCCAGGCGCGGCGCGCTGACCTTGCGGTTGAGCAGCGTGTAGTCGACCGGGTGGAACACGCCATTGCCTATGCCGGCGATCACGGCAAAGCCGGCCATCATCCAGTAGCTGGTGCTGATGGAATAACCGAAGGCCGCCAGGCCCAGCAAAGTGAGGCCACCGAAGAGGATGGGGCGTGGGCCGAATTTGTCGACCACAAAACCCGACAAGGCCTGCACCGCGCAAGAGGTGACGAAAAAGAGGGTCATCAGAAAGCCGAGCTCGGCATAGCTGACGTTAAAGGCTTCCTTGAGCCAGGGAAACAGCGGCGCCAGCAGCAGCTGGCTGAAATGGCTGATCAGGTGGGCGGTGCCGACCAGGCCGATCACGCTGGCGTCCTGCCTGAGTGAAATCGCGTTGCCGGCGGGCGCGGCCGCGGTGCTTGAAGTATTCATGGCGCTATCGTAGTATTGGCCTTGCCTGCTGAAATGCGACAAATAGACATGATTCATCGAATTTCAGACAAACCCATGCAAGCCACCGAAACCGCGATCCAGCATGCCGCGTAGTACCCCTCTTCGCCTGATGCCGGTGGGTGACACCGACAGCTTCACGCCCAGCCCGAAGCGGCCGGTGCGCGTGCGCGCCCGCTCCATGCCGGCCGACACCCACTTCGAGCCGCATTCCCATGCCTGGGCCCAGTTGGCCTACTGCGCCACCGGCGTCGTGCAGGTCACGGCCGAGAGCGACGGCGCGGGCGGCGAAATCACCTACATCGTGCCGCCCTCGCGCGCGGTCTGGATCGCGCCCGGCGCGCAGCACCACATCACCGTGCTGGAGGCCGCCGAGTTCCGCACGCTTTACATCGATGCCAGCGCCACGCCCAAGGGCTGGAGCGGCTGCCGCGTGCTGGTGGTGTCGCCGCTGCTGCGCGAATCGATCAGTGCGCTGGACGCCGCTTCGCCCGAACGCCCATTGGCATCCTCGCGCGAACAGCTGCTCAGCGGCCTGGTGCTGGACGAACTCACGCATGCCGACATCCAGGCCCTGGGCGTGCCCATGCCGCACCCGCAAACCGGCGACAAGCGGCTGCGTACGCTGTGCGAGGCGGTGCTGCGCGCGCCGTCCGAGCGGGCCACCCTGGCCGAATGGGCGGCGGACACCGGTGCCAGCGAGCGCACCGTCGCCAGGCTGTTCCGCGACGAGCTGGGCCTGAGCTACCAGCAGTGGCGCCAGCAGGCCATCCTGGCCCACGCCCTGCCCCTGCTCACGCGCGGGCTGTCGGTCAGCGCCGTGGCGGCGGCCAGCGGTTATGCCAGCGACAGCGCCTTCACCGCGATGTTCAAGGCGGCGATGGGGCAGCCGCCCAGCCATTTCCAGAAGTAGGACCGGTGCAGCCTACCGGTAGCGACGCGGGCGGAAAGACGGCCTTATATACCCGGCAGAAATCGCGTCACCTTGCTTCTGAGCAGTTGGACGAGCGACGGGTCCATGTAGGGGTAGTTGTCCGGGATGCCGAGGCAGATGACGCGCTTGCCCTTGAGCTGGCCCTTGAAGCCGGATGACAGTTTTGCCTTGTGCGCGCGCTCCATCACGAAGATCAGATCCGCCCATTCGACAAGGTCTGGCGTCAATGGATTGTCCGCGCCCCTGTTGAGACCTGCGGACATACACTCCAGGCCGGGATGCTCCGAGAAAATCTGTTCCGCCGTCGGGCTGCGCCACCGGTTCAGGCTGCAAAGGAACAGGACGCGGAGCACCTCGCCTTCAGCGCCCTTCAAATGCGGCATTCAAGCGGCGCAGCAAAGGCTTGTTGAGCTCCCGGGTGTGCCGGTTCCAGCGGTCCATGGAGCGCTGCAGTTCAATCTGCAGGCGCGCGCTGGTGGCGGTGTCGCCGGTCATCGCAGCCCAGATGGCGTATTCAGCGCGGCTTTCAAAGCTGCCGAAACGCTCTACCGCGGATTCGAATTCCGCCCTGGCATCCACGCCCCTGCCGGCGCCCGCCAGCGCCTGGGCCAGCAGCAGCGAAACCTGTTCCGCGCGGAAGGCAGGGTCGGTTTTGCGGATGAACTCGAGGTGGGTGATGGCCTCGGCATAACGCTCGCAAGCGAAATAAGCGCGCGAGGCACCCATCCTGATCTCCAGGTCGGATGCAAACGGGCCCCTGAGGCAGGCGTCGTAGCTCCGGGCGGCCTCCAGGGGCTGGCCGGCTTCGAGCAGCGCCGCGGCCAGCCGCATCTGGTTCTGCGCGGTCGGCGTGTAGTCGAAGGCGGCATGCGCCTCCTTGAGCTCGCGCGTGGGATTGAGCGTTTTCGCGGCGGCGGCCACCACCTTGCGCGCGCCGCGTTCCAGCCGCGAGTCCGGCAGATAGACCGCCAGGAAGTAGACGATGCTGCCCAGCAAGGGGAAAGAGAACAGGATGATCAGCCAGTACAGCTGCTGGCCGCTGCGCAGGGCGTGAACGGCAAAAAATACCGCCACAATGAAATGCAATCCCAGTCCGACAAAAGGCATGGCTCACCCCTCCAGGTTATTTTGGGGGCCATTCTAAGGGGGTGCCAAGACAGGTACCCCATGCTTTCGACCGCCGGTGGGGGTTCCGGGGACGATCGGTAGCCGGTGCTCATCGCAGGCCGTCGATGCCACCATCCTTGTTCCAGTAGCCGCTGGCCATCAGGCGCTCCCGCACCATGGCGCGCGCCCGGTGCAGCCGGCTCTTGACCGCGTCCACGCCCAGGCCCAGTTGCTGCGCCACCTCGGGCGCCGTGAGTTCATCGACGTCGCGCAGGATCAACACCTCCCGGTAGGCCTCGGGCAAAGCGGCGATGGCGCGGCTCAAATCCAGCCGCAGGTCCAGCGGCAGCACCTGCGCCGCGACGGCCTCCACATCAATGCCCTCCTGGCCCTGCGCGGTCTTGCGGCCGCGAAACAGGCGAAAGCATTCGCGCTCGACAATGCGGAACAGCCAGACGGCGAAAGTCGCCGCAGTGCGCAGCGCGCCTATCTTGCGGTAAAGCTGCCACAGCGCGACTTGCACAGCGTCCTCCGCATCCTCGGCGCTGGAACAGGTGCGGCGCGCAAAACGTTTGAGGTCGGGCTGGCACTGCGTGAGCAACTGGGCGATGGCCTGGGTGTCGCCTGCGCGGGCGGCGTTCACCAGTTGGGCACTGGCTTTCATGGCTTGCCTTTGGCTGCGGGCCTGCGGCCGACGAGCGCGCAGGCGGGGCAAAAACCGGCGACACCCGTCAGGCCCAGTACCACCGCACTGGCCAGGGCAAGCGCCATGGGCCAGCCGGCCGGCAGCCACAGCAGGCCGGCGCAGGCCAGCAGCAGCGCGCTGCCCAGGCGCAGGGCCCGCTCCCAGGCGGGAAGATTTCGTTGCAGGAAAAACATCAGGAACTCCTTGGCTGTGGTGAATGCTGACAAAGAGGCCTGCTGGCGCCAAAAGGGTTCGGATTTTTGAAAATTATCTTATCGGCTTTTGCCACGCTGATACCGGAGCCCGCGGCGAGCGCGGCATGGCTGGCTATCATGGGCCATGCCTATCCGGAGCAGCTTGGGGAAAACACAGGGCGCCTGGCCGCGCGCCGCCGGCTGCGCGGCGCTGGCCTTTTTGCTGGCCGCCACCGGCCCGGCGCAAGCGCAGCCCGCAGCGCAGGGCCACCCGACGCTGCTGCGCGCGCTGAACGCCTTGCGCCAGCAAGGCTGCGCAAAAGGCAGCCGACCGGCTGCCTCGCTGCGTGAAAATGCCGCGCTGTCGCGGGCCGCGGCGCTGGTCGCGGACGGCCGCAAGCTCGACAGCGCGCTCAAAACCGTGGACTACCGCGCCGTCAGCACCCTGCAGATCACGGTGCGCGGCGCCGGCGGGGCCGCGGCCCTGACACAAAAAGCGCTAGGCAGCTCTTGCGGCGCGGCCATGCATGCTGAACTGCTGGAGGCAGGCTTCCACCAGCGCGGCACCCAAACCTGGGTGGTGCTGGCCGCGCCCTTTTCGCCGCCCGCGGCGGCGCAGGCGGGCGAGGTGCAGGCGCGGGTGCTGGCACTGGTCAACCAGGCGCGCTCCCGGCCGCAGCACTGCGGCGACAAGGCTTTCACGCCGGCGCCGCCGCTGCGGCTCAACGCCACGCTGTACAGCATTGCGAACGCCCATGCGGGCGACATGGCGCACCACGACTACTTCAGCCACACCGGCCGCGACGGCAGCACGGTGGACGGCCGGGCCACGCGCGCCGGCTACGCCTGGCATGCCATCGGCGAGAACATCGCCGCCGGCCAGCTGAGCGCCGATGCGGCCATGCGCGGCTGGATGAACAGCCCCGGCCATTGCGCCAACATCATGTCGCCGGCTTTCAGCGAAATGGGTGCCGCCTTCGTGGTGAACAGACAGAGCGGCCCGGGGATTTATTGGACGCAGGTGTTCGGGACGGCGCCCTGACCGCCCATCGCTAGATCAGGCGCTTCAGCAAGCCCATGACTTGCTCGAAGCGCTTGCCATAAGGCGGGTAGAACAAATCCCCGCGCGCCCATTTGGACTGCAGCATCACCGGTTTTTGCTGCGAGAGGCGCAGGAAGCCGGTTTCGCCGTGGTAGGCGCCCCAGCCGCTGTCGCCGACGCCGCCAAAGGGCAGGTTTTCGTGGGCGATGTGCATCAGCGTGTCGTTCACCGTGACACCACCGCTCACGGTGCGCGCCAGCACATGGTCGCGCGAGCCGGTGTCGGTGCCGAACCAGTACAGCGCCAGCGGCCGCGGCCTGGCGTTGACGTAGCGGATCGCTTCGTCGATGGCTGTATAGGGAATCACCGGCAGTATGGGGCCGAAGATTTCCTCGCTGAGCAATTTCGAGCCGGCGGGGGCGTCGAACACCAGCACCGGTGCCATCTGGCGTGATGCCGCACCCACGCCGGCCGCACCCGGGGCTATGGTCTGCAGCCGCGCGCCCTCGCCTTCGGCCTGCGCCAGCAGCGCCTGCAGCCGCTCCAGGTGGCGCGGGCTGATGATGGCCGCGTAGTCGGGGTTGCCGGTGATGCTCGGGAACAGGGTTGCCACGGCGCGGGCAAAAGCCTCGCCGAACGCCGTTTCGCTGCCCCGGGGCAGCAGCACATAGTCGGGCGCGATGCAGGTCTGGCCGGCGTTGAGCAGCTTGCCGTGTGCGATCTTGATGGCGGCCTTGTCGATGTCACAGGAGGCATCGATGATGCAGGGGGACTTGCCGCCCAGCTCCAGTGTGGTCGGCGTCAGGTTGGCGGCAGCGGCTTCGGCCACCTTGCGGCCCACGGCGGTGGAGCCGGTGAAAAACAGGTGGTCAAACGGCAGGCCGGCGAATTCGGCGGCCAGTTGGCCATCGCCCTGCACCACGCAAAGCTCGTCGGGCGCAAAGGATTGCCCCAGCAGCGTAGCCAGCAGTTCCGAGGTGCGCGGCGTCAGTTCGCTGGGCTTGAGCATCACGCGGTTGCCTGCGGCCAGCGCCGTGATGACCGGGCCCAGCGAAAGCTGCACCGGATAGTTCCACGGCGAGATCACGCCCACTACGCCCAGCGGCTGGCGCTGCAGGTAGGCGCGCGCGGGCTGCAGATACAGCGGCGTGCGCACCTTGACGGGCTTCATCCAGCGGGGCAGGTGCCTGAGCGTGCTGGACAGCAGCGAGCGCAGCACAAAAATATCGGCGATTTCGGTGAGCTGCGGCGAGCGTACGCCGAAGTCGGCATTGACGGCTTGCGCCAGCTCGGCGCCGTGCTGGTCCAGCAAGGCGCGTATGCGCAGCAGGCGGTCCCGGCGCAGTGCCAGCCGCACTTCGGCCTCTGCGCGGCTGGCCTGGTGCTGGGCGTCAAACAGGATGCGAAGCGGTGTCCGGGGGGTGCTGGAAATCATCCGGCCATGATAGGGAGCGCCGGGCCCGCGCAGTAGGGGCGCAACTCCAGCGCGACTCCGGGTTGACCCTGAGGCAAGCGCCCCTATTTATGGGTCTGATGCAACTGACGCATTTGGCTGACAGCCAGCCCAGCGCCGATGCGCCAAGATGGCTGGCAGCTCAACCGTCCCTGATGAAAGTGTTTCATGGAATTCAAGGATTACTACAAGATCATGGGCGTGGAGCGCAGCGCCACACCCGACGAGATCAAAAAGGCCCACCGCAAGCTGGCGCGCAAATACCACCCCGACGTCAGCAAAGAAAAGAACGCCGAAGCGCGCTTCAAGGAAATCGCCGAAGCCTACGAGGTGCTGCGCGACCCTGAAAAGCGCGCCGCCTACGACCAGCTGGGCGCCGACTACCAGGCCGGGCAGGACTTCCGTCCGCCGCCGGGCTGGAACCCGGGGCGGGCTTCGGGCGATACCGCCGGCGGCCCCCACTTTGGAGGAGCCGAAGGTTTCGACCACAGCGACTTTTTCGACGCCATCTTCCGCGGCATGGGCGGCGAGCCGCAAGGCCGGGGCGGCTTTGGCGGCATGCGCGGCGGCCACGGCTTTGACATGCACGGCCAGGACCAGCACGCCAAAATCCAGATCGACATCGGCGACTCCTACAGCGGCGCGACGCGCAAGCTGCAGCTGCGCATGCCGGTGGAGGACGAAACCGGCGTGACGGTGCAGGACCGGACCATCGAATTCGTGATTCCCAAGGGCATACGCGCCGGCCAGCACATCCGTCTGGCGGGCCAGGGGGCGCCAGGCATCGGCAAGGGCAGCGCCGGCGACCTCTACCTGGACGTCGAGTTCCTGCCGCATGCCCTGTACCGCGCCGAGGGCCACGACGTCTACATGGCCCTGGCCGTCGCGCCCTGGGAAGCCGCGCTGGGCGCCGAGGTGGAAGCGCCCACGCCCACAGGCGAGGTGGAGCTGAAAATCCCGCCGGGCTCGGCCAGCGGGCGAAAGCTCAGGCTCAAGGGGCGCGGGTTGCCGGGCAAGACACCCGGGGACTTTTATTTTGTGCTGCAGGTCGTCCTGCCGGCCGCCGACACGGACGCGGCAAAGAAAGCGTATGAAGACATGGCAGCGACGTTCAAGGCCTTCAGGCCGCGCGCCGGCCTGCAAAACCCCGGAGGCAAGGCATGAACACCCCCACCCACTACCTCGCCGGTTTCATCCTGGAAGAGCAGGATGAACTCACGCTCGACGACCTCTGCCGGGCTTGCGCCGCGCAGTCGGACCTCATCGTGGACCTGGTGCACGAAGGCTTGCTGGCGCCTGTTGGCCCGGCCCCGGAGCTGTGGCGCTTCACCGGCGTACATCTGCACCGCGCCACCGTGGCCGTGCGCCTGCAGCGTGACCTGGGTGTGAACCCAGCCGGCGCGGCCCTGGCACTGGAGCTGATGGACGAACTGGACAGCCTGCGCGCGCAGCTAAGCCGGCTGGAAAGCCTTTAAGCCGGAAAAAGCGCGCGGTGGCAGAATCGGTCGCCATGCCCGACACCGCCGCACCCGCCCTCAAAAACATCTTCGATCCCGCGCGCTATCGCCACATCGCGGCGGAGACCGCGGCGGTTTACCCGCGTTTTGACGGCAAGCAATTTCTGAAACTGGCGCTGCCCGGGCTGGACGCGCTTTCATTGATGCAGCGCCTGCGACGCACCAGCGAATGCCTGCACGCCACGCTGCCCGCAGACTACCGCAAAAGCATCGCCATCCTGCGCAAGCTCGCGCCGCGCATCAACAGCGGCTTTGTGACCCTGGTGCTACCGGACTATGTGGGCCTGTATGGGCGCGAGGACTTTGACACCTCCATGGAGGCGCTCAAATTTTTCACCGCCTTCGGCAGCTCGGAATACGCGATTCGCGAGTTCATCCGCCAGGACCCTGAGCGCACGCTGGCCGTGATGAAGACCTGGGCCAAGGACGAGAGCGAGCATGTGCGGCGCCTGGCCAGCGAAGGCAGCCGCCCTCGCCTGCCCTGGTCTTTCAGGCTGGATACCTTGATGGCCGATCCGGAGCTGGCCGCACCCATCCTGGAAACGCTCAAGGCCGACGGCAGCCTCTATGTGCGCAAGTCGGTGGCCAACCACCTCAACGACATCACCAAGCTGCACCCGGCATGGGTGCTGGAGTGCCTGAAAAGCTGGCCGCTGGAGAACCCGCATACCGCGTGGATCGCACGGCATGCGCTGCGCACGCTGATCAAACAAGGCGACAAACGGGCGCTGGGCGTGATTGGCGCCGGCAAAAAAGCGGCCGTCAGCATCAGTGATTTTTCCGTCAGCCCGAAAAAACTCAGCCTGGGCGAACGCCTGGAGCTGTCGTTCACGCTGCAGTCCACCTCGCGCCAGAGCCAGCGCCTGGTGGTGGACTACGCCATCCACTACGTCAAAAAAGCCGGCAGCAGTTCGGCCAAGGTCTTCAAGCTCAAGGAACTGGACCTGGCGGCGGGCCAGAGCCTGCAGCTTTCGCGCAGCCAGGTGGTGCGCGACTTCACGACACGCGTGCACCATGCCGGCCGCCATGAGGTGGACATCATGGTCAATGGCGAGCGCCTGGCCGGCGGTTTTTTTGAGCTTTTAAAGCCTTGAACTGACATTTGCTTGCCCTTCTTGCACAGGGGCGGTTGGCACGGCGCGCGGGTTTTGTACATTAGAAACCCGGGCCGAGCGAGCCCACGGCATCCAACACGTATATCAGGAGGGATATCCCATGAGCACCCAATATCTACGGCACCTGCGCCCCGCCTTCAGCACGCTGGGCCTGCTGCTGCTCCTGTCGGCCTGCGGCGGCGCGGGCGGCGAGGAAATCGGCGCGGTGGACACCGTATTCAAGTTCATAGGCCCGGACCACAAGATCGTGGTTGACGCCTATGACGACCCCAAGGTCGCCGGCGTGACCTGTTATGTGTCGCGCGCCAAGACCGGCGGCCTCAAGGGCGCGTTCGGCCTGGCAGAGGACAAAGCCGAGGCCTCCATCGCCTGCCGGCAAACCGGCGTCATCAGCTTTGGCGACAAGCCGCTGGACAAGCAGGAAGAGATGTTCAGCGAGCGCATCTCGCTGGTCTTCAAGAGGCTGCGCGTGGTGCGCATGATAGACACCAAACGCAACACGCTGGTCTACCTGACCTATTCGGACCGCGTCATTGAAGGCTCACCGCAAAACAGCGTCACAGCCGTGCCGGTGCCGGCCGGGACGGTCATCCCGGTGAAATAAACGCCGGACTGGGGAAATCGCATCGCGGTAGGTGTATAACCAGAGCCCCCGGTCCCCGCGCCCGCCTCGCCGGCGGCGCGCCTGCCCGGCCCTCCTCGAATCAACCAGGCGCACGGAAGCGCTGCAACAGCAAGGAATCCCATCATGGGCGCGCAGTGGAAAGCAAAAGGCAAGGAACTGGCCGCGAATGCCAGGGGCCGCTTGTTCGGCAAACTGGCCAAGGAAATCATGGTAGCCGCGCGCAACGGCGCGGACCCGGCCTCGAACGCGCGCCTGCGCCTGGTGGTGGAGCAGGCCCGCAAGGTCTCCATGCCCAAGGACACCCTGGAGCGGGCCATCAAGAAAGGCGCCGGGCTGACCGGCGACACCGTGCATTTCGAGCACGTGATCTACGAAGGCTTCGCGCCGCACCGCGTGCCCCTCATGGTCGAATGCCTGACCGACAACCTCAACCGCACGGCCTCGGAAATCCGCGTGCTGTTCCGTAAGGGGCATCTGGGAACCTCGGGCTCGGTCTCCTGGGACTTCGACCACGTCGGCATGATTGAAGCCGAGCCGCAAGCTGCCGGCGCCGACCCCGAACTCGCCGCGATTGAGGCGGGCGCCCAGGACTTTGAGCCGGGCCATGAAGAAGGCACGACGACTTTCCTGACCGACCATGCCGACCTGGACATCGTGAGCCGCGCCCTGCCCGCGCAAGGCTTTACCGTGCTGTCGGCCAAGCTGGGCTACAAGGCCAAAAACCCCATCAGCCCGGCCAGCCTGAGCGCCGCCGAACTCGAAGAAGTCGAAGCCTTCCTGGCGGCCGTCGATGCCAACGACGACGTGCAGAACATCTTCGTGGGCCTGGGCGACTGAGCCGGCTACTTGGCTGGCACCTCATAGCGCGGACGTATCCGGGTTTTCTGCACGATGCCTGAGGGCGTGAACAGGATCACAAACTCGGCGCCCGGTATTTCGCTTTTGGGGGGCTTCTCCCGGTAAGCCCAGACCTCATAGCCGCTGTCAAAGCGGACCACGGTGGCGGGGCCCAGCGCGGCGGTGACGTCGGCCTTGGTGCTGGTTCCGGGAACCACCATGGCCTGCGCGCCCTGCATGGACAGCTGGCTGTCGCGGAAAGGGGGGCGTGTTTCCTCGGGCATGGCCGCGCAACCCGCCAGCACCACCAGGCTGATGCAAACCAGCAGCTTGCCCGGCGCCATCATCCGCCCTCCATGTAGTCAAACTCGACCAGCGTGTCGTCGGGCCAGCTGCGGTCGCCCAGCGGCAGGAAGTAGGTGCGGTCCACCAGCACCTCGCAGTCGCAGTCGGGCAGGTCCTTATCCAGCTTGGGGTCATCGCTCGCCGCTGCGTACAGCATGGCCAGGGGCAGGACTTCCCGGCGCCCGCCGGCCGCCAGCGTGACGCTGAACAGCGGCCGCTCGGAAAAGAACAGGTAGAGCGGCACCTTCTTGTCGCAATAGGCCGGCGTGTCGAACACGGCGCCGGCAATGCGGTCCACCACACCGCCGCTGCGCGAGACCAGGCCGGCCTCCATGCCCACCCTGCATTCCAGCCGCAAATCGCCCAGGCGCCGCATGCCCGGCGGCAGGCCCGGCGTGCGGATCTCGGTGCGCCAGGTCATGCTCTGCGCCTTGCGGTTCGGAATGACCTGCGCATCTTCGGCGAAAGCCTTGGGGTCGCGCGGCAGGCTGAAAGTCCGGTCGGGTGCGATGGCCACAGGAAAGTCCATGGTCGTGCCAATCACTTCGATGGAAATCGCGTTCATATTGGTCTCGCGCCGGCGCGGCAGCAGCTTGAAGCGCAGCGAGGCATTGGGTGCCAGGCTTTTTTCGCGCTCAAAGAGGTCCATGCCGCGAATCATTTTCCGGTAGGACTTCTCGACCGGGTCGCTGTTGGCCTTGGCGCTGATCGTCACCGGCCGCAGGGTGCGCACGCCCGGGTCCGGGGTGCCAGTGGCCTGGGCACCGGCCTGCGGGGCAACAGCCAGCCCAGCCGCCAGGCAGGCGGTGCGCAGCGCGGCGCGGGCAAGGCGATTGGGCATGGCGTATCCGATGGGTAGACGCCCATGGTAGGCCGCGCAGGGCCGCGCAGCTGTAGGACGATTCCAGCATTTCCCCCACGGCACAGACGTAAAAAAAACCCGCCCCGGCGCGAGCCAGGACGGGTTGTGAGGCTCACCATGAAAACGGTGGCCTGGAGCCTGTCAACAGGCCTCTAGTGAACCGTCGATTCAAACCTGAACACACCCGGGTCGCGGATAGGGTCCACGTCCACCGGTATCGTGCTCTTGGGCGGAAAGCGCCCTTCGAGCAGCAGCTTGCTGAGCGGGTTCTCTATGCGCTGCTGGATGGCGCGCTTGAGCGGCCTGGCGCCGAACACCGGGTCAAAGCCGACCTTGGCAAGCTCGGCGATCGCCGCTTCCGACACGTCCAGCGTAAGGTCCATCTTCTGCAGCCGGGCGATGAGCACCTTGAGCTGTATGCGAGCGATGGACTCGATGTTCTTCGCATCCAGGGCGTGGAAGACCACGGTCTCGTCAATCCGGTTCAGGAACTCGGGGCGGAAGTAGTTCTTGAGCTCATCCGTCACCGCGTCCTTGATCTCTTCCGTCGGCTTGCCGACCATGGACTGGATGATGGGCGAGCCGATGTTGCTGGTCATCACGATCACCGTGTTCTTGAAGTCCACCGTGCGGCCCTGCCCGTCGGTCAGGCGCCCGTCGTCCAGCACCTGCAGCAGCACATTGAACACGTCGGGGTGGGCTTTTTCGACCTCGTCGAGCAGCAGCACGCTGTAGGGCTTGCGGCGCACGGCCTCGGTCAGGTAGCCGCCCTCTTCATAGCCCACGTAGCCGGGAGGCGCGCCTATCAGGCGGGCCACCGAATGCTTTTCCATGAACTCGCTCATGTCGACGCGTATCAGGTGGTCTTCGCTGTCGAACAAAAAGCCGGCCAGCGCCTTGCACAGCTCGGTCTTGCCCACGCCCGTGGGGCCCAGGAACAGGAAGGAGCCGGTCGGGCGGTTCGGGTCGCTCAGGCCCGAGCGGGATCGGCGTATGGCGTTGGCCACCGCGCTGATGGCCTCGTCCTGGCCGACCACGCGCTCATGCAGCTTGCCCTCCATCTGCAGCAGCTTGTCGCGCTCGCCCTGCATGAGTTTGCTGACCGGGATGCCGGTGGCGCGCGCCACGACCTCGGCGATCTCTTCGGCGCCGACCTGGGTGCGCAGCAGCGTGGGCGCGTTGGACTTGCCCTTGCTGGCTTCGCTGTCCTGCGCTTCTTTAAGGCGCTTTTCGAGCTCAGGCAGCTTGCCGTATTGCAGCTCGGCGACCTTGTTGAAGTCGCCCTTGCGGGTGAACTCCTCGATCTGGAAGCGGATGCGGTCGATCTCTTCCATGACGTCCTTGGAGCCAAGCGCCTGGGCCTTTTCGGCCTGCCAGATTTCGTCGAGGTCGGAGATCTCTTTTTGCAGTTTGGTGATTTCCTCTTCGATGAGGTCAAAGCGTTTTTGCGAAGCTTCGTCTTTTTCGCGGCGCACGGCTTCGCGCTCGATCTGCAACTGGATCAGGCGGCGGTCCAGCTTGTCCATGACCTCGGGCTTGGAGTCCATCTCGATCTTGATCTTGGCGGCGGCCTCGTCGATCAGGTCTATCGCCTTGTCGGGCAGGAAGCGGTCGGTGATGTAGCGGTGGCTCAGTTCGGCCGCGGCCACGATGGCTGGGTCGGTGATCTGCACGCCATGGTGCACTTCGTATTTCTCTTGCAGGCCGCGCAGGATGGCGATGGTGGCCTCCACCGTGGGCTCGCCGACCAGGATTTTCTGGAAGCGGCGCTCCAGCGCGGCGTCTTTTTCGATGTACTTGCGGTATTCGTCGAGTGTGGTGGCACCCACGCAGTGCAGTTCGCCGCGTGCAAGAGCGGGCTTGAGCATGTTGCCGGCATCCATCGCGCCTTCGGCCTTGCCGGCGCCCACCATGGTGTGCAGCTCGTCGATGAAGACGATGGTCTGGCCTTCATCCTTGGCCAGTTCGTTGAGCACGGTTTTCAGGCGCTCTTCAAACTCGCCGCGGAACTTGGCGCCGGCCAGCAGCGCGGCCATGTCGAGCGAGAGCACGCGCTTGCCCTTGAGGGAATCGGGCACCTCGCCGGCCACGATGCGCTGGGCCAGGCCTTCGACAATCGCGGTCTTGCCGACGCCGGGCTCGCCGATCAGCACGGGGTTGTTTTTGGTGCGGCGCTGCAGCACCTGGATGGCGCGGCGGATCTCATCGTCGCGGCCTATGACCGGGTCCAGCTTGCCCAGGCGGGCACGCTCGGTCAGGTCCATGCAGTATTTTTTGAGGGCTTCGCGCTGGCCTTCGGCGTCGGCGCTGTTCACGCCCTGGCCGCCGCGCACGGCGTCAATTGCCGCTTCGAGCGCCTTGCGGGTCAGGCCGTTCTCTTTGGCCAGGCGGCCGACGTCGCTCTTGCTATCGGCCACGGCCAGCAGAAAGAGCTCACCGGCGATGAACTGGTCATTGCGTTTGATGGCTTCTTTTTCGGTGGCCTGCAGCAGCTTGGCGAGCTCGGGGCCGACCTGGATCTGGTCCTGGCCCTGCACCTGGGGCAGCTTTTTGACGGCGGCGTCGGCGGCCTGCGTGAGGCCTCCCACGTTGACGCCGGCCTTTTCGAGCAACGCGCGCGGGCCGTCCTCCTGGCGCAGCATGGCGGCCAGCAGGTGAACGGGCTCGATGTAGCCGTTGTCATTGCCCAGCGCGAGGGATTGCGCGTCGCTCAGGGCTTCCTGAAACTTGGTCGTGAGTTTGTCTTGTCGCATGAATAGGGCTCCGTGGATTCCGGCAGGCCTGGCTCCAAGCCCATCCGGATGGGTGTTGCAGAGTATCTGGGGAGCCGGGGCTGGTTTTCAAGCATTTTTCCGGCGCACCTAAAATCGCCCCATGAACATCCACCAGGTCTCGGTGACCTACCACCAGGAGCAGGACAGGCTGCTGGTGCGCATCAGCAGCCATGACAGCGAGGAATTGCGCCTGTGGCTGACCCGCCGCATGACACTCTCCCTGATGCCGGTCCTGACCCAAACCGCCACCGACCAGTTGGCCCGGCAGGCTGAAGAGATAGACCCGGCGGCGCCGCAGGACGTCCAGCGCCGGCGCATGGTGGAGAACTTCAAAAAAGAAGCCCAGACCTATGCCGGCGATTTCAAGACGCCCTACCAGGCCAAGGATGCCGCGCTGCCGCTGGGCAAGGAACCGCTGCTGGTGACGGAAGTCAAGATGGCCTTGCTGAAATCCGGCAAGCTGCAGCTGGACTTCACCGAAAAAGGGCCGGAGCCGGGGCGCCATGTGCGGATCGCCATCAGCAGCCAGCTTGCTCAAGGTTTGTTGCAGCTCCTGAACAAGTGCCTCAAAAAATCCCAGTGGCTCAACTCACCGCCGCTCGCCGGTATCCAGGAAAGCCCGGACAAGCCCGAGACGCCCGACCCCGCGGAAAGACCCCGGTACCTGAACTAGGAGCCCGGGTCTTGAGGTAGTCCGTCAGGAACCCGCAGGCCTTGAAGCTTTCGCCGCGGTGCGCAAGGCCCTCGCCCGCGACTCCACGCCGCGCACAATCACGTCGACCCAGGCTTCAAAGCCGCTGTCCAGCGGCTGGCCGTCGCCGCTGGACCAGCGCAGCACAAAGGCCCGGTTCTGCATCGCACCCAGGTGCCGCGCGAGCGCGGGCTGGCGAACGGCATCGACGCGGGCGATCTGGGCGCGGCAGGCGCTTTCCCAGGCCTGGGCGTCTTCTGCCGGCGCGGTGGACAGCTCCATGGTCGCGAAACCGCACATGGCGGCAAACACCACGTTGTAGGCATCAACCAGGTCGGCGCCGGCAAAACCGGCGTCTTCGAGCAATTGCACCAGGTGGTCCAGCATGGTGGCGTCGAAGGTCGCGTTGTAGATCAGTTCGCTGGCCACCAGCGGGGCCAGCCTGGGGTGGCGCCTGAGCACTTCGCGGTAGCGGCGCAGCAAGGCAACCAGGCGGTCCTGCCAACGGCCCATGACCAGGTCGTCGGCCACGCCGTTCATCGCGAGCGCCACCGCCCCCGAAATCAGTTCATTGCGGCTGGGCACATGCCAGTAAATCGCCGACGGAAACACCTTGAGCGCCTGGGCCAGCTCGCGGATGTTGAAGGCCTGCGGGCCCTGGCGGTCTATCAGGGCCAGCACGGCCTGCAGGATGGACTCGCGGCTCAGTGCCGCGCCGTCCGCCGCGTCCCCGGTTTTGCGCGGACGCCCGGCGCGGCGGGGTGGAGGCGGTTTGGTGGGCAAGGCGGTTTCCAGAAGCAGAAATAATGCGCCATTTTATGGCTTATTGAAAAGCGTTCAATTAATATTGAACTTTGTACAATTAATTCTCGACAGCCTCTTTCATCCCCCAAGCTAACTCAAGGAAATCTCCATGCGTAAGGTCAAAACCGGTGAATTCGAAGGCGGCTGCGCCTTTGTCGAAGGCGAATTCGTTCCCCTGTCGGAAGCCAAGATCTCCCTGTTTGACTGGGGCTTCACTCGCTCGGACGTGACCTATGACGTGGCCAGCACCTGGCAAGGCGCTTTTTTCCGGCTCGGCGACCATATCGAGCGCTTTTTCGCCAGCATGGAAAAAATGCACCTGGCCATCCCCTACAGCCGCAGCGAGCTGCGGGACATCCTGCACGCCTGCGTGCGCGCCGGCGGCCTGCAGGACGCCTACGTCGCCATGGTCTGCACCCGCGGTGTACCGCCGCGCGGCGCGCGCGACCCGCGCCTGGCGCAGAACCGGTTTTACGCCTATGCCCTGCCCTATGTCTGGATCGCCTCGCGCGAAAAGCAGCTGGCCGGACTGGACCTGCACATCAGCGACCGCCAGCGCATTCCGGCGGCCTCGGTCGACCCGACCGTCAAGAACTACCACTGGATGGACATGGTGCAGTCCATGTTCGATGCTTACGACCGCGGGCGCGACACCAGTTGCGTGGTGGACGCCGCCGGCAACATCACCGAAGGCCCGGGCTTTAACGTGTTCATGGCCAAGGATGGCACCGTGTACACGGCCGACCAGGGCGTGCTCCAGGGGATTTCGCGGCGCACCGCGATGGAGCTGTGCGCGCGCCTGGGCATCCCGCTGAAGACCGGACCGGTGCCTGCCGCGCTGCTGCGCAGTGCCGACGAGGTGTTTTTAAGCTCGACCGGCGGCGGCATTTTGCCGATCGCCAAGCTCGATGGCGTGCCGCTGCCGCAGTTCCCCGGCCCCATCACGACACGGCTGTATGAGGCCTACTGGGCGATTCACGACGAAGCGGCGTACCGGGACCCGGTCAGCTACTGAACATCAGGCATTGGGCGCCGTGATGCCCCATTTGGCCAGCGCCGCGTCGTCGGCAACACGCGCATCGACCCAGCGCGCGCCCTCGGGCGTTTGTTCTTTTTTCCAGAACGGCGCCTGGGTCTTGAGGTAGTCCATCAGGAACTCGCAGGCCCTGAAGCTTTCGCCGCGGTGCGCGGAGGTCACGGCCACCATCACCACCTGGTCCAGGGGCTGCAGCAGGCCGACGCGGTGGATCACGCGCGCGCCGAAGATGTCAAAGCGCGCCATGGCCTCGTCGATCATGGCGTCTATGGCTTTTTCGGTCATGCCGGGGTAGTGCTCCAGCTCCATGCTGCTGACGCTCAGGCCGTCATTGCGGTCACGGACCGTGCCGGTGAAAGTACAGACGGCGCCCACCCGCTTGTCGCCGGTGCGCAGTGCGGCCACCTCCTCGGCAAGGTTGAAGTCATCGGTGGTGATCAGGACGCGCGGTGAAGCCATAGTGGCAATTTTGCCACTCGTCCACCCTCAAAGCAGCCGCCTACGGTAAGATTTGCCGCATGACTGGCCGCCCCCACTCCTTCGCCACCCGGACGCACGACAGCGCCCGCGGCTTTGGGGCGTGCGCCAGCAAATCGAAAAAACCGTTGCTCATTTGACCGGGGCTGCGGTTCCGTCGTCGAATGAGCGATGGAACCGCTGTTTACTTCTCACAGTCTTTTGCGGACACCCTTCTCTTGTTCTGATGGCGGCCTTCCAAGCCGGTCAGTTTTTTGGGATGTGTCTTCATGCAAACAGCGCTCAGTGCCGATCAGGCCAATACCGATTTCTCGGGTCTCTGGATCCCTCTTGTCACCCCGTTTGACCAGGGCAAGGTCGACCACGGCGCACTCAAGCGCCTGGTGGAGCATTACAAGGGCAGCGGCATTGCCGGGCTGGTGGTCTGCGGCTCCACCGGCGAAGCTGCCGCCCTGGACGAGGACGAGCAGCTGGCAACACTGCAAACCGTGATGGCCGAGGCCACCGGCCTGCCGGTGGTCATGGGCCTGTCGGGCTACCACCTGGGCAAGATGGCGGCGCGCATCAAGGCCCTGGGCACGCTGGGCCTGGCTGGCATCCTGCTGCCGGCACCCAGCTATATACGGCCGTCGCAGGCCGGGCTGATCGAATGGTTTACCGCGCTGGCCGACGTGAGCGCCGTGCCGGTGATCCTCTATGACATTCCCTATCGCACAGGCAGCCGCATGGAGCTTGAGACTATCCTGGCGCTGGCCGACCACCCGCGCATCCAGGCGCTCAAGGACTGCGGCGGCGACCCGGCGAAAACGCGGGCGCTGATTGCCGATGGGCGCTTGCAGGTGCTGGCGGGCGAGGATGTGAATATTTTCGCGACCGCTTCGCAGGGCGGCCGGGGCGCGATTGCGGCGGCGGCCCATCTGCACACGGAACGTTTTGTGCAAGTGTTGAAGCGCATCCAGGCGGGCGACCTGGCGGGGGCCGAAGCCTTGTGGGCGCCGCTGCAGCCGCTGATTGAAGGCCTGTTCGCCGAGCCCAACCCGGGGCCGCTCAAGGCCGTCCTGGCCGGGCAAGGCCTGCTTCGCAATGAGCTGCGCAGCCCGATGACACGGGCCTCCGCGGAACTGGCCGAGCGTCTGCAGGGGCTGGACGCGCTGCTGGCCGCCTGAAGGGCGGGATCAGCCGCCGGTCACAGGCGGAAAGAATGCGACTTCGCAGCCCTCGCTGAGGGCGGCGGTTTCATCGCACATGACCTGGTTGAGCGCCATGCGCACCGACCGGCCGCGCGCCAGGCTGGCGGCGTGCGCGGGCGTGGCCGCGAGCAGCTCGTCGCGCAGGGCCGCCAGCGTGGTGGCGCGGGTGTCGCGCAGCTCGCTGCCCTGCCCTATGGCTTCGCGGATGGAGGCAAAGTATTTGACGGTGACTTTCATGCAAAGGCCTTGATGCGGCGCGTCAGGCCATCAGCGCCGAAAACGGGATGAACTGCACCATGTCGCCATGGGCAATCGCCTGGCCGGCCGGGTTGTCGATCACGCCCTCGCCCCAGACGGCCGAGGTCAACACGCCCGAGCTCTGGTTGCCGAACAGCTCCAGCCCGCCGGAGGCATTGCGCCTGGCGCGCAAAAACTCGCGGCGCTTGTCGGCCTTGGGCCAGTCGAAATGCGCGGGCAATGCAATGCGGCTGGGGGCCACCTCGGCCGCGCCCTGCAGCTTGAGTAAAAAGGGACGCACCAGCACCAGAAAGGTCACAAAGCTGGACACCGGGTTGCCCGGCAGGCCGATGAAATGCGCGCCACCTAGCTTGCCGTAGGCGAAAGGCTTGCCCGGTTTCATCGCGATCTGCCAGAGGGCGAGTTCGCCCAGCGCCTGCACGGCCGGCTTGATGTGGTCTTCCTCGCCGACGGACACGCCGCCGCTGGTGAGTATCAGGTCGTGCGCCTGGCTCGCGCCCTTGAGCGCGGCGATGGTGGCGTCAAGCCGGTCGGGCACGATGCCGAGGTCGGTCACCGTGCAGCCCAGGCGCAGCAGCAAGGCGCGCAAAAAGAAACGGTTGGAGTTGTAGATGGCGCCGGGCTTCATGTCGGCCGGTGCGACCTCGCCGGGCATGACGAGTTCATCGCCGGTCGAGAACAAGGCGACGCGCACGCGGGGCGCGACCTGCAGTTTGTCAAAGCCTATGCTGGCGGCCAGGCCCAGCGAGGCGGGTGTCAGGCGTTCACCGCGGCGCAGCACCGCGGCGCCGGCGGCCACGTCCTCGCCGCGGCGGCGAATCCATTGGCCGGGCTGGGGTTGGGCCTTGATGCGCACGCCCTCATCCACGGCCTCGCAGTCTTCCTGCATGACCACGGCGTCGGCGCCGGGCGGAATGGGCGCGCCGGTGAAGATGCGCGCCGCCGAGGCCGGCGCCAGCGCATGGCCGCTGCTTCCGGCCGGAATGCGCTGGCCGACCGGCAGCACGGCGCCCTCGGCCCAGTCGGAAGCGCGCACGGCATAACCGTCCATGGAGCTGTTGTCGTGCGCCGGCACATCGAGACTGGAGACCAGGTCCTGGGCCAGCACACGGCCATCCGCATCAAAGGTGGAGACCGCCTCAAGGCCGGGCAAAGGCGCCGCGCGGGCCAGCAATTCGGCCAGCGCCTGGTCCAGCGGTTTCAGGGGCGCGCGGCCGGGCTGAGGTGCGGGGCTGACGGGCGTGGTGGTGGAGGCAGAACTCATGGTCGGGGTGTCCGGAACAAGGGCATGAACAGAACAAAGCTGGCAGGCTTGGGGCTGGCCTTCACCCGGGCCTAGCCGAAACGGTCTTCAAAGGAATAGGCAAAGCGTTCCTGATTGTTGACCAGGTACTCGGCCACGGCGTCGCCGTCGTTCAAATCCAGCACAGGGCGCAAGGTTGCCTGGGGCAGCTGGCCGGGGGCGTCGGTGGCGATGGCGACGATGAAATCGTCGTCCATGTAGAGGCAGGGCTTGCCGGCGTAATCGGCCGAGGGGCCGCGCCAGACCTCGATCTTGAGCAGGTCGCTGCTCTTGAAGCCTTCGACCAGCACCCAGTCCACACCGCCGTAGAGCTCGGCGATCAGCTGGTGCACCGTCATCTCGGCTGGTTTTTCAAACTCGCGCATCAGCGCCATCCGGTTTTGCGAAGCCACCACCACCTCAAAGGCGCCGGCCACGCGGTGGCGGAAGGTGTCCTTGCCGGGGTGGTCGATGTCGAATTTGTGGTGGGCATGCTTGACCACCGACACACGCAGGCCGCGCGCCTTGAGCGCGGGGATCAGCTTTTCGACCAGCGTGGTCTTGCCCGAACCGGAATAGCCGGCAAAGCCGATGACGTTCATGGCCGGGCTTTCCAGGCGGGACCGCGACCCGGATCAATGCACATGGTCGGCGATGTAGCGCTTGATCACGGCCGCATCGGCGGGCAGCAGCTTGACGCGCTTGGGCAGGTCCTCTATGCCTTCGAACTTCGCGGGCCGCTCGGGCACATGGCCCAGCGCCTCTTCAATCGTGGCCGCGAACTTGATGGGCAGCGCGGTCTCCAGCACAACCATGGGCACACCGGGCTGCAACTGCTCGCGCGCCACCTTCACGCCGTCGGCGGTGTGTGTGTCTATGGTGGTGGCGAAGCGCTTGTGGGTGTCGCGAATCGTCGCGAGGCGGTCGGCATGGATGCTCTTGCCGCTGACAAAGCCGTAGCGCTGCGCGGCCGACTTGAAAGCCGGCTCGGCGCTCAGGTCGAAGCGGCCCTGGCTGCCGAGCTGGTCGTGGAACAAGGCCTTAGTCTTGGCGCCGTCGCGGCCCAGCAGGTCGAACACAAAGCGCTCGAAGTTCGAGGCCTTGGAAATGTCCATGGAGGGGCTGGAGGTCTCGTGCGTGTCGGCGCTGCTGCGCACGCGGTAGACGCCGGTGCGGAAGAACTCGTCGAGCACGTCGTTTTCGTTGGTGGCCACCACCAGCTTGCCTATAGGCAGGCCCATCATGCGGGCCACATGGCCGGCGCAGACATTGCCGAAGTTGCCCGAGGGCACGGTGAAGTCGACTTTTTCGGTGTTCTTGCTCGTGGCCTGGAAGTAACCGGCGAAGTAGTAGACCACCTGCGCCATCAAACGCGCCCAGTTGATGGAGTTGACGGTGCCGATCTTGTACTGGCGCTTGAAGGCCAGATCGTTGGACACGGCCTTGACGATGTCCTGGCAGTCGTCGAACACACCTTCGATCGCGATGTTGTGGATGTTCTCGTCCTGCAGGCTGAACATCTGCGCCTGCTGGAAGGGGCTCATGCGGCCGTTCGGCGAGGTCATGAAGACGCGCACGCCTTTTTTGCCGCGCATGGCGTATTCGGCCGCGCTGCCGGTATCGCCGCTGGTGGCGCCCAGGATGTTGAGCTCTTCGCCGCGGCGAGCCAGCTCGTATTCGAACAGGTTGCCCAGCAGCTGCATGGCCATGTCCTTGAAGGCCAGCGTGGGGCCGTTGGACAGGGCTTCGAGGTACAAGCCATCCTCGAGCTTCTTCAGCGGGACGATGGCTTTTGTGCCGAACACCTCTTCGGTGTAGGTCTTGCGGCAGATCGCCTTAAGATCGGCGGCGGGAATGTCGTCGACATACAGCGAGAGGATTTCGAAGGCCAGGTCGGCATAGGCCAGGCCGCGCCATTTGGCCAGGGTCGCTTCGTTAACCTGCGGATAGCTTTCGGGCAAATACAGGCCGCCGTCCGGCGCCAGGCCCTCGAGCAGGATCTCGCAAAAGCGCTTGCGGTCGGCATGGCCGCGGGTGGAGAGGTACTGCATCAGGCCAGTTCCTCCTTGCGGATGCGCGTGATGGGCGCCAGCACCGTGGGCAGCGCCTGCATTTGCGCCAGGGCGTTGTTCATCTTCGCTTCCACACAATCGTGCGTGAGGATGATGAGGTCGGTGTGGGTGGAACCCTCGCCGCCCACTTCATCCGCTTCGCGCTGCAGCATGGCGTCTATGCTGATGCCCGCGCTCGCCAGGATGCCGGTGACCTTGGCCAGCACGCCGGCCTCATCGGCGACTTTAAGGCGCAGGTAGTAGCTGGTGACGACGTCGGACATGGGCACCACGGGCAGGTCGCTCATGGCGTCCGGCTGAAAGGCCAGGTGCGGCACGCGATGCTCGGGGTCGGCCGTGTGCAGGCGGGCGATGTCCACCAGGTCGGCGATCACGGCGCTGGCGGTGGGCTCGCTGCCCGCGCCCTTGCCGTAGTACAGCGTGGTGCCGACGGCGTCGCCCTGCACCACCACGGCATTCATCGCGCCTTCCACGTTGGCGATCAAGCGCTTGGCCGGCACCAGGCTGGGGTGCACGCGCAGCTCGATGCCGTTGGCGGCGCGCTTGGTGATGCCCAGCAGCTTGATGCGGTAGCCGAGCTGCTCGGCATAGCGGATGTCCTGAGCGGCCAGGCCGGTGATGCCTTCAACATAAGCCTTGTCGAACTGCACCGGGATGCCGAAGGCGATGGCCGACATCAGGGTGACCTTGTGGCCGGCGTCCACGCCTTCGATGTCGAAGGTGGGATCGGCCTCGGCGTAGCCCAGGCGCTGCGCTTCCTTGAGCACGGCGTCGAAGTCCAGGCCCTTGTCGCGCATCTCGGACAGGATGAAGTTGGTGGTGCCGTTGATGATGCCGGCGATCCACTGGATGCTGTTGGCGGTCAAGCCTTCGCGCAGTGCCTTGATGATGGGGATGCCGCCGGCGACGGCCGCCTCAAACGCCACCATCACGCCCTTGCGGTGGGCCGCCGCGAAAATCTCGGTGCCATGCACGGCCAGCAACGCCTTGTTGGCGGTGACCACGTGCTTGCCGGCCTCGATGGCTTCCAGCACCAGTTGTTTGGCGATGCCGTAGCCGCCTATGAGTTCGATGACGATGTCGACGTCGGGGCTGGCCACGACCTTGCGCGCATCGTCCACCACCTGCACGCCCGCGCCGACGGCCGCCTTGGCGCGCGCCACGTCAAGGTCGGCGACCATGGTGATTTCAATGCCCCGGCCGGCGCGGCGGCGGATCTCTTCCTGGTTGCGCTGCAATACGTTGTAGGTGCCGCTGCCCACGGTACCTATGCCCAGGAGGCCTACGCGGATGGGGCTCAAATTCGTCGGTTTCATAGTCGCTCGGGTCTTGCTTTACGTTGATCTTGGATGCCCGCACCCCAAGAGGTGCGAAAAAGAGAGGGAGGCCGAATACAGGGTCAAGTTCGGTTGTTGCGGTAGTTCTCAAGGAACTTCGCAATGCGGCCTATGGCTTCGCGCAGGTCTTCCTCATGCGGCAGGAAGACGATGCGGAAGTGGTCAGGCTCGGCCCAGTTAAAGCCCGTGCCCTGCACCAGCATGACCTTGGTCTCCTTGAGGAGTTCCAGGAAAAACTGGCGATCGTCCTTGATCGGGTAGACCTCGGGATCCAGCCGCGGAAACATGTAGAGCGCGGCGCTGGGTTTGACACAGGTGACGCCGGGAATGGCGGTAATGAGCTCATAGGCTATGTCGCGCTGGCGGCGCAGGCGCCCACCCTCGCAGGTCAGGTCGTTGATGCTCTGGTAGCCGCCCAGTGCCGTCTGTATGGCCCACTGGCCCGGCACGTTGGAGCACAGCTTCATGTTGGCCAGCATGTTCAGGCCCTCGATGTAGTCCTGTGCCTGCTTCTTGGGGCCGGACACCACCAGCCAGCCGGCGCGGTAGCCGCAGGAGCGATAGCTTTTGGACAGCGAATTGAAGGTCAGCGTGAGCACGTCGGTCGACAGGCTGGCAATCGCCGTGTGCTTGACGCCGTCGTAGAGCACCTTGTCGTAGACCTCGTCGGCGAGGATGACCAGGCCGTGCTCGCGGGCGATGCCGATGATGCCCTTGAGCAGCTCGTCGGAATACAGCGCGCCCGTGGGATTGTTGGGGTTGATGACCACGATGGCTTTGGTCCTGGGCGTGATCCTGGCGCGGATGTCGTCCAGGTTGGGCATCCAGCCATTGCTTTCATCACAGCGGTAATGCACCGGCGTGCCGCCCGAAAGGCTGGTGGAGGCGGTCCACAGCGGGTAGTCTGGCGCCGGCAGCAGCAATTCGTCGCCGTCGTCGAGCAAGGCGTTGGTCGCCATGGAAATCAGCTCGCTCGCGCCGTTGCCCAGGTAAATGTCGTCCAGCGTGACGCCCTTGATGCCCTGCTTCTGGGTTTCGTGCATCACGGCCTTGCGCGCCGCAAAAATGCCCTTGCTGTCCGAATAACCGGCCGAGGCGGGCAGGTTGCGGATCATGTCCTGCTGGACTTCCTCGGGCGCGTCAAAACCGAACACCGCGAGGTTGCCGATATTGAGCTTGATGAGCTTCTGGCCCTCTTCCTCCATCTGCTTGGCGGCGTCCATGATCGGGCCGCGGATGTCGTACAGCACATTGGCAAGCTTGGCGGATTTGTTGATCGGTTTCATGAAACGTTAGGAAGACTTTGGACGGAGGCCGCGCCGCTCACCCTGCCGCCAACCGGGGCGATACGGCGCATTGCGGCGTGGAATTCGGGCGGAATCTATAATTTGACCACATAAAAGAGGCTTTTCGCTGGCAAAACGGCCGCGCACAAGCCCTCCGCGCACAGCCGCGCCACACCTCACAACGCCCGGACCCTTTCCGCATGAAACTTCAGCCAGACCGCCTCGACGTCCAGTCCATCCTCGGCTACGGGCCCGGCTGGGTGGGCCTGGGGCGCGAGGGTGTGGCCGAAAAAATCGAGCACAGCGTCGTGATCGGCTCGCGCGGCGAGAAATTCGACTGGAACTGCACACGCTTTGAGCAGCTCACCGCCGAGCATTTCGCCCGGCTGGCCGAAACCCGGCCCGAACTCGTGATTTTCGGCAGCGGCGCCCGCCTGCGCTTTGTGCCCCCCGCGTTTCTGCGCGCCCTGATGGAGCAACGCATAGGCGTTGAAACCATGGACACGCTCGCCGCCTGCCGTACCTACAACATCCTCGCGGGTGAAGGCCGCCAGGTGATTGCCGCCTTGCTGATTGAAACAGAAGGAACAGAAGCCTGAAATGACCTCTCTTTCAGGGTAAAATCTAGGGTTGCACTTGGCACCACATCCCGGGATGACGTCCCGGGTCGGTTGTCAAAAGGCGCGGCCAATTACAACTACTTTCGTCAGGGTCTACTCAGTATGGCAGTCGTCGTCAATAAACCACTCCCCGAATTTGAAGCGATCGCCACCGGCGGCATCAAGGTTTCCAACCAGTCCCACCTCGGCAAAGTCGTGGTGCTGTACTTCTATCCCAAGGACAACACGCCTGGCTGCACCACCGAAGCCATGCAGTTCCGTGACCGCTACAAGGACTTCGTGAAGGCCGGCGCGACGGTCTTCGGCGTCTCCCGCGACAACATGAAATCCCACGACGAGTTCAAGTCCAAGCTTGAGCTGCCGTTCGAGCTGATCGCGGACACCGAGGAAAAAATGTGCCATATGTTCGGCGTGGTCAAGAACAAGATCATGTACGGCAAAAAGGTCAAAGGCATTGAGCGCAGCACCTTCCTGGTGGGCGCCGATGGCCTGCTCAAAGAGGAATGGCGCGGCCTGAAAGTGCCAGGCCATGTGGACGACGTGCTCAAGGCCGTCAAAGCCCTCAAAAAAGCCGCCTGAAACCCCACTGAGGCCAGTTAGCAACAAAGGATTGCCCTGTCACTTGAGTTGTGCATAATGAACTCATGCTGTTGACCTTCGCAACTGCGCCAAAAGAAAAAGCCGCCCTGGTTTCAAGGCGGCTTTTTCGCTTCTGGAATCCCTCTTTTTTAGAGAGTTTTAAGCACTATGCCCCTCCCCCCCGCCCCGACCAAACGTGCCGCCCTGCTCTCGCCTGATGCGCTCGACGCGCCTGCCCGCTCGCCTTCGAAAGTCGCCCGGAAAACGGAGCGCACCGAATCCGCCCAGAAACCCCCGGTAATGGACCTGTTTGACAGCCGCGCGGCAGGAGAAGGCAGCCACCCGGTGGCCTTCAAAGGCAAAGAGCCCGCCAACCCGGACAGAACCCCCGCGAACAGCCGTAAAAAAGAAAGCATCGTCCTGCCTGAGCCGGCCAAGCCGAAAAAACCCAAGCGCACGGGCCCGGCCAAGCTGTTCGTGCTGGACACCAATGTGCT
This sequence comes from Polaromonas sp. P4_F6, assembly GCF_056401275.1. Lineage (NCBI taxonomy): Bacteria > Pseudomonadati > Pseudomonadota > Betaproteobacteria > Burkholderiales > Comamonadaceae > Polaromonas > Polaromonas sp. P4_F6. The sequence goes on from NZ_JBFUJQ010000008.1 coordinate 172,799, forward strand.
GATGCACGACCCGATGTGCCTGTTCCGCTTCGAGGAACATGACATCTTCCTGCCCATGATCGTGCTCGAAGAGCTCGACGGCCACAAAAAGGGCATGACCGAGGTGGCGCGCAACGCCCGCCAGACCAGCCGCACGCTGGACGCGCTGGCGGGCGCCCAGGGCGCCGATATCGGCAAGGGCTTGAAGCTGGACACCACCGGCCACCCCGAAGCGGGCGGCAGCCTGTTTTTCCAGACCAAGCCGCTCGATTACACGCTGCCCATGAGCCTGCCGCAGGGCAAGGCCGACAACCAGATCCTGGGCGTGGTCGAGGCCCTGCGCAAGGAATATGCGCCGCGCGAGGTGGTCCTGGTGTCCAAGGACATCAACATGCGCGTCAAGGCCCGCGCCCTGGGCCTGGCGACCGACGACTACCAGAACGACAAAACCCTGGAGGACGGCGACCTGCTGTATTCCGGCTCGCTCGCCCTGCCGGCGGATTTCTGGACGCGCCAAAGCAAGACCATCGAGAGCTGGCAACAGGGCAGCCATACCTTCTACCGCATCACCGGCCCCATCGTGGGCAGCCTGCTGATCAATCAGTTCGTGTTCTTTGAGGCCCCCGGTGAGCCGCCGCTGTATGCCCGTGTGACGGAAATCCGGGCCAAAACCGCGGTGCTCAAGACCCTGAAGGACTACAACCACCTCAAAAACGCCGTCTGGGGCGTCACCACGCGCAACCGCGAGCAGAATTTCGCGATGAACCTGCTGATGGATCCGGAAGTCGACTTCGTCACGCTGGCCGGCACGGCGGGCACCGGCAAAACGCTGATGGCGCTGGCCAGCGGCCTCACGCAGGTGCTTGACGACCGGCGCTACACCGAAATCATCATGACGCGGGCCACGGTCAGCGTCGGGGAGGACATCGGCTTCCTGCCGGGCACCGAAGAGGAAAAAATGGGCCCCTGGATGGGCGCGCTGGACGACAACCTGGAAGTACTGGGCAAGACCGACAGCGGCTCGGGCGAATGGGGCCGCGCCGCCACCAATGAGCTGATCCGCTCGCGCATCAAGGTCAAGAGCATGAACTTCATGCGCGGCCGCACCTTCCTGAACAAGTACGTCATCATCGACGAGGCGCAAAACCTGACACCCAAACAGATGAAAACGCTGATCACACGGGCCGGCCCGGGCACCAAGATCATCTGCATGGGCAACCTGGCGCAGATTGACACACCCTACCTGACCGAAGGCTCCTCGGGCATGACCTTTGCCGTCGACCGCTTCAAGGGCTGGCCGCATGGCGGGCACATCACGCTGGCACGCGGCGAGCGTTCGCGCCTGGCTGATTTCGCGAGCGAAGTGCTCTAAGTCCGCGAAAAAACAGCGCCCCCAATGAAAAAAGGCCAAGTCGCAAGACTTGGCCTTTTTCTTCGTCAAATTCTGGTGGGCGGCGCAAGTTTCGAACTTGCGAGCCCTGCAGTGGAGCTGTCAGCGGGAGCGGCTTTGTATTCCGTTCCGGGTCAGACGCGCTGCCTGAGCGCCATTGCCGCCGAAGCTGCGGTGAAGCCAGTGATTGAGCGATTTAGTTACCGGGCGCTCGAGCAAATAGAACATCGCCAAAGAAACGCCGACCGCCGCCGCACAGGCTGCAGCCGCCCCAAATAGGCTTTGCTTGAAATCCAGCAACGGAACGCCGGCAAACAGCATAGCCCACTGCTGAAGCACAATCAGGTGCACAAGATAAAGGGAATAAGAGGCATCCCCCAACGCCAGCAGCGGCCGCCATATGAGTCGCAAGGATGCGCTATGCAGCAGCAACGCCAGAACAATCAACCCGGCCGGTAGCAGCCATGCAACCACCCGATTGAGGGCCGCGCTCACGCTTGGATCGACGTGGTAGGCGACATAAAACACCGCGTACCCGATAGTGATGACTGCAAGCGGTACCGCCCACTTTGCCGACATTCTGCCGCTCAGAAAATCGCACAGGTAATAAGCAATGATGCCAAAGCAAAAATGCAGGGTGTAAGAGCCGGCATAGAACGCCAGCGTAGGGCTGTTTGGCGTGGCGGTCCAGAGCGCCGTTAAAGCCGCCAGCGTCAGGATTGGGGCATATTTCTCATGGATTTTGAGTGCTATATAGAACAACAGGTAGTAAAACATCTCCAGGTTTAATGTCCAGCCCACCGGTAGCAACGGGTGCATGTTGCCGGCGTCATTCAAGTAAGGGATGAACAGCAGGCTCTTGAGTAGCGCCGTGGAGTTGTCTTGATAGTTCCACCAAGCAACGGCGTGTGACCCAGAAAAGGTACAAATTTCGATGAAAAAGAAAGCGAGCGTTGCGAACCAATAGATCGGCACGATTCTTATGATCCGTCGAACCATGAACAGGTCAGCGCTCTTCCTGGAAATCAGGGTCATGATGAACCCACTGATTACAAAAAAAAGCGCTACCCCCTGGAAATCAGTGTGAACTCCACCGAAGATTAGGTAGTTCGTATGATAGAAAACAACGGCCAAAGCAGCGATGCCGCGCAGGAGTTGAAGATTTCCGATCATGCCGAATGCTACAGTACGAAAGCAGGGTTCACTTAATCAGCGGGGCCACCGCCAGCATCCCGGTGGGCTTGGGTGTAATCCGCACACAGCGTCCAGGATATTGAGCCGCAGCAATACCCAGACCATGCAGCGCTACACCCACCAATAGAGCATCAGCGGCCGGAAGCCTTGAAAATATTCGTGATGTGGTTCATCGGCTGCCTGGCATTGCACCAGGATTTACACCGGAATCCGCTTTGCTACAGAATTAATAGCAAAAAAACCATTACCTGTAATGGTGGGCGGTGCAAGTTTCGAACTTGCGACCCCTGCAGTGTGAATGCAGTGCTCTACCCCTGAGCTAACCGCCCTATCGGTCAGCCTACGATTATAAGCTGTTTTGGGCCGATTTTCCGGCCCATGCCCGGAATTGCGTTTCAGTTCAAGCCGCCAGGGCGCGCCAGACCGTTTTTCCCTTGCTGGCCTTGTCGATTCCGGCCAGCAATTTTTCATGTTCGGCGGCTTCCTGCTCATTGGCCGCGAGCAAAGGCAGTTCAAACACGCTCAGGTCTATCTGCGGTGCGTTGTTGTCGCCTTCCTGGGCCGTGTCGCCCACATCCATGACCAGCGCGTTCTGCCCGCGAGTCAGGTTGATGTAGACGTCGGCCAGCAGTTCCGCATCCAGCAAGGCGCCGTGCAGGGTACGGCCCGAATTGTCGACTTCCAGCCGGTCGCACAGCGCGTCCAGCGAGTTGCGCTTGCCCGGAAACAGCTCCTTGGCCATCATCAGGCTGTCGGTGACCTTGGCCACGCAGTGCTTGAGGGGCGGGCGGCCTATGAGTTCGAGCTCCTTGTTGAGGAAGCTCACGTCAAAGGGCGCGTTGTGGATGATGATCTCGGCGTCCTGCAGGTATTCCAGCAGCTCGTCGGCCACGGCGGCGAACTTGGGCTTGTCCTTCAGGAACTCGTTGCTGATGCCGTGGACCTTGAGCGCGTCCTCATGGCTGTCGCGCTCAGGGTTCAGGTAGAAGTGGCGGTTGTTGCCGGTGAGCTTGCGGGCCACCAGCTCCACGCAGCCGATTTCGATGATGCGGTCGCCGTTTTCGGCGGAAAGACCGGTGGTTTCGGTGTCAAGAACGATTTGGCGCATGGCTCGATTATCGCTTCGCTGGGTCAGTGGATGTTTTTCCGCCGGGCCGCCCCAAGGAAAAATGCGCCCCCTCGGGGGGCAGCGCAGCACACGCAGTGGCAAGCGTGGGGGCTAATGATTCTCCTTGGCGTGGTTGATCGAATACTTAGGTATTTCCACCGTCACGTCGGTCTGGGCCAGCACGGCCTGGCAGCTCAGGCGCGAATTGGGCTCCAGGCCCCAGGCGCGGTCCAGCAGGTCTTCTTCGCTTTCGTCGAGCTCGTTGAGCGAGTTGAAACCCTCGCGCACGACAACGTGGCAGGTGGTGCAGGCGCAGCTCAGGTCGCAGGCGTGCTCGATGTTGATCTTGTTGTCGAGCAGGGCTTCGCAAATCGAGGTGCCGGCCGGCGCGCTGATTTCGGCGCCCTGCGGGCAGTATTCGGGGTGAGGCAGTATTTTGATGATGGGCATGGTTGTCTCAGTCGGTCGGCTCAAACCGCCTCGATGTTTTTACCGGCCAGGGCCTGTTTGATACCCCGGTTCATACGCTGGGCGGCGAAGGCTTCCGTACCCTTGGCCAGGGCCTGGGTGGCCGCCTCTATCGCGGCTGCGTCGCCGTGCGCGCGCGTGTCGGCCAGGCCGGCGATCAGGCTGTCGATCTGTGCGCGTTCATCGGGGCTCAGCAGGTCGGCGTCCGCGGCCAGCGCGCTTTGCGTGGCCAGGATCATGCGGTCCGCGTCGACCTTGGCCTCGGCCAGGGCGCGGGCATTCATGTCCTGCTGGGCGGTCGAAAAACTGTCCTGCAGCATGCGCGCGATGTCTTCGTCGGACAGGCCGTAGGAAGGCTTCACGTCAATGCGCGCCTCGACGCCACTGACCTGCTCTTTCGCGTTGACGCTGAGCAAGCCGTCGGCATCGACCGTAAAAGTCACGCGGATGCGCGCGGCGCCGGCCACCATGGGCGGAATGCCGCGCAATTCGAAACGGGCCAGACTGCGGCAGTCGGCGACCAGATCGCGCTCGCCCTGCACCACATGCAGGGCCAGGGCGGTCTGGCCGTCCTGGTAGGTGGTGAAGTCCTGCGCCATCGCCGTGGGAATGGTCTGGTTGCGCGGCACGATGCGCTCGACCAGCCCGCCCATGGTCTCTATGCCCAGCGACAGCGGGATCACGTCCAGCAAGAGCAACTCATCGCCGCTGTTGTTGCCGGCCAGCTGGTTGGCGGAAATGGCCGCGCCCAACGCCACCACTTCGTCGGGGTTGAGGTTGACCAGCGGCTCACGGCCGAAGAAACTGGCCACCGCCTTGCGCACCTGGGGCATGCGCGTGGAGCCCCCCACCAGCACCGCGCCCTGGATATCCTCCTTGGCGAGTCTGGCATCGCGCAGCGCCTTGCGAACGGCCGTCAATGTGCGCTGGGTCAGGTGGGCCGTCGCGGTTTCGAAGTCTTCGGCCTTCATCTCGAAATTGACGAGGGCCTTGGCCAGTTGCACCGAAAAAGGCACGAGGTCGGCGGCCGACAGCGCTTCCTTGCAGTTTCGCGCGGTGCGCTGCAGGGCGGCTTTGTCTGTCGGCGCGAGGGTGTCGGCCGCCAGGCCCGCCTTGGCCAGCACCCAATCGACCAGCGCGCGGTCGTAATCGTCACCGCCGAGCGCCGAATCACCGCCGGTCGCCACCACCTCAAAAACGCCTTGCGTCAGGCGCAGGATGGAAATGTCGAAAGTGCCGCCGCCCAGGTCGTAGACGGCGTAAACGCCTTCGCTGGCGTTGTCCAGGCCGTAGGCAATCGCGGCCGCCGTGGGTTCGTTGAGCAGGCGCAGCACATTGAGGCCCGCCAGTTGCGCGGCGTCCTTGGTGGCCTGGCGCTGGGCGTCGTCGAAGTAGGCCGGCACGGTAATCACGGCGCCGTAGATGTCGTCGTTGAAAGTATCTTCGGCGCGGTAGCGCAAGGTGGCCAGGATCTCGGCGCTGATCTCGACCGGGCTTTTCTCGCCGGCAACGGTCTGCAGCGTGACCATGCCCGGCTTGTCGTTGAGCTCGTAAGGCAACTGGGTGCGGCTACCGATATCGTCAATGCCGCGGCCCATGAGGCGCTTGACCGAAGAAATGGTGTTGCGCGGGTCTTCGACCTGCGCCGCCAGGGCCTCATAACCGATCTGGCGCTTGTCGCCCTCAAGATAGCGCACCACGCTGGGCAGCAGCACCCTTCCCTGCTCGTCCGGCAGGCATTCGGACACGCCGTTGCGCACGCTGGCGACCAGCGAGTGCGTGGTGCCCAGGTCAATGCCGATCGCGATGCGCCGCTGGTGCGGGTCGGGCGTCTGGCCGGGTTCGGAGATTTGCAGGAGTGCCATGCGCGGGTGTCGTACTTTTTCTGTAATGCTTTATTGTCCCAGTTGGTCGATGCGGGCATCAACCTCACTGGCAAAGCGCTCAATAAACATAAGGCTTCTGACCTGCTGGGCCGCTGCGGAAAAGTCTTTGTCCACGTCCAGCAGGTGCTCTATTTTGGATAACTGCTTTTTCATGCTGGACAGGGACTGCGAGACTATTTCCTCGAAATCCTCTGTGGTCTCAGCGTCGTCGAGCGCTTCGCGCCATTGCATCTGCTGCACCAGGAAATCGTGCGGCATGGCGGTGTTTTTCTCGGCGTCGATGGGCGCGCCATTGAGCTCGCACAGATAGCTCGCCCGCTTCAGCGGGTCCTTCAGGCGCTGGTAGGCCTCATTGATGCGCACCGACCACTGCATGGCCACACGCTGCGCCGCCGGGCCCTGGGCCGCGAACTTGTCGGGATGCGCCTCGCGCTGCAGGTCCTTCCAGCGCGCGTCCAGCGCGGCGCGATCCTGCGCGAAGCGCTGGGGCACGCCGAAAAGCTCGAAATCAGTGGATTGAAGATTCATGCCGAGAAAAAGCCGCCAGCACCATCAGTGGAGGCGGCTTGGGTCAGGGTGCGGCGCGCGTAAGACCGCCGGCCCGTCAAACCCGGAAACTTTCGCCGCAGCCGCAACGGTCACGCTCGTTGGGGTTGATGAACTTGAAGCCCTCGTTCAAGCCTTCACGCACAAAGTCCAGCTTGGTGCCGTCGATGTAAGCCATGCTTTTCGGGTCGACCAGCACCTTGACGCCGTTGTCTTCAAACACGACGTCTTCCGGCGCGATCTCGTCGGCGTATTCCAGCTTGTAAGCCAGGCCGGAGCAGCCGGTGGTCTTGACACCCAGGCGCACGCCAACACCTTTGCCGCGCTTGGTCATGTAGCGGGTCACGTGCCTTGCGGCTGCATCAGTGAGGGTTACGGACATTTAAATCACTCGGAAATGAAACAGGTGACGGGTAATGCGGTTGAGCTTGATCAGTGCGCGTGCTTTTGTTTGTAATCGTTCACGGCGGCCTTGATGGCGTCTTCCGCCAGGATGGAGCAGTGAATCTTGACCGGCGGCAAGGCCAGTTCTTCGGCGATGGCGCTGTTCTTGATGCTGGCCGCTTCGTCCAGCGTCTTGCCCTTGACCCATTCGGTCACGAGCGAGCTGGAAGCGATCGCGGAACCGCAGCCATAAGTCTTGAAACGCGCATCTTCGATCACGCCCGTCACCGGGTTGACCTTGATCTGCAGCTTCATCACGTCGCCGCAAGCCGGCGCGCCGACCATGCCGGTGCCTACCGATTCGTCACCTTTTTCAAAAGAGCCGACGTTACGGGGGTTTTCGTAGTGGTCCACCACTTTTTCGCTGTATGCCATTTTGTTTACCTCTTTAAGCTGTCGGGGCGCTGCTCAGTGTGCAGCCCACTGGATGGTGGACAAGTCGACACCATCCTTGAACATCTCCCACAGGGGAGACAGTTCGCGCAGTTTCGCCACGTTTTCCTTGATGGTGGCGACCGCGTAGTCAATTTCTTCTTCGGTGCTCCAGCGGCCAATCGTCATGCGAAGGCTGCTGTGCGCCAGTTCGTCGCTGCGGCCCAGGGCGCGCAGCACATAGCTGGGTTCCAGGCTGGCCGAGGTGCAGGCCGAACCACTGGAAACCGCCAGGCCCTTGATACCCATGATCAGCGACTCGCCCTCGACGAAGTTGAAGCTCATGTTCAGGTTGTGCGGCACGCGCTTGTCGGCGTGGCCGTTGAGGAACACCTCTTCGACGTCCTTGAGGCCGTTGAGCATGCGCTCGTGCAGGGCGCGTATGCGCTTGTTCTCTTCGTGCATCTCGGCTTTGGCGATGCGGTAAGCCTCGCCCATGCCCACGCACTGGTGGGTGGGCAGCGTGCCCGAGCGCATGCCGCGCTCGTGGCCGCCGCCGTGCATCTGCGCTTCCAGCCGCACGCGCGGCTTGCGGCGCACGTACAGGGCGCCTATGCCCTTGGGACCGTAGGTCTTGTGCGAGGTCAAGCTCATCAGGTCGACCGGCAAGGTAGCCAGGTCGATATCGATGCGGCCGGTCGCCTGGGCGGCGTCCACATGGAAGATGATGCCTTTTTCACGGCACAGGGCGCCAATGGCCGGGATGTCCTGGATGACGCCGATTTCGTTGTTGACGAACATGACGCTGACCAGAATGGTGTCGGGACGGATGGCGGCCTTGAGCGCTTCGAGGTCCAGCAGGCCGTCGGCCTGCACATCCATATAAGTCACCTCAAAACCCTGGCGCTCCAGCTCGCGGCAGGTGTCCAGCACGGCCTTGTGCTCGGTCTTGACCGTGATGATGTGCTTGCCCTTGGTCTTGTAGAAATGGGCTGCCCCCTTGAGCGCCAGGTTGTTGGACTCGGTCGCGCCGCTGGTCCAGACGATCTCGCGCGGGTCGGCGCCAATCAGGTCGGCAATCTGCCCGCGCGCCTTTTCGACCGCGGCTTCCGCCTCCCAGCCCCAGGCGTGGCTGCGCGAAGCGGGGTTGCCGAAATGTTCGCGCAACCAGGGGATCATGGCGTCCACCACCCGCGGGTCGCAGGGGTTCGTGGCGCTGTAGTCCATGTAGATGGGAAAGTGTGGGGTGTCCATGTGGCTAGCTCTTTTTATTCACGGGCTGGCTGGCAGCGCGATCCAGGGTCATGCAATCAGTTCGCAAAGGGATGGGCCGGGCAAATGCCGGCCCGGTTCCATCAGGATTTGGAGAACGCATTGCCCAGTGCGAAGACCGAGTTGGGCGCATTCACGCGTACCGGCTTGACGGCCGGCGCCGTGAAGATGGCCTTCTTGACCTGCGGGGTGTTTTCGATCACCACGCCCTTGGCAAGCTGGTCTTCCACCAGCTTTTGCAGGGTCACGGAATCCAGGAACTCCACCATGCGGCTGTTCAGCGATGCCCACAGTTCGTGCGTCATGCAGCGGCCGCCCTCGCCCAGGCAGTTTTCCTTGCCGCCGCACTGGGTCGCGTCGATCGGCTCGTCCACCGAAACAATGATGTCGGCCACGGTGATCTCCGAAGCCTTGCGGCCCAGGGTATAACCGCCGCCGGGACCACGGGTGGACTCCACCAGCTCATGGCGGCGCAGCTTGCCGAACAGCTGTTCGAGATAGGATAGGGAAATCTGCTGGCGCTGGCTGATAGCGGCCAAGGTGACCGGGCCGTTGTTCTGGCGCAGTCCCAAATCAATCATCGCAGTGACCGCAAAGCGGCCTTTGGTTGTGAGGCGCATAACAAGCTCCTTTAAATGGCTTGACTGTCGTTTTCACCCTGAAAACTTGTGGCTTACAGGGAACTCTTCCTCCAGCCGCCCAGGTCAGTCAACCGGTATCGCGGGGGCTTTTTGTTGTTCTGGTATTGTTCTTGACTGTTTTCGTCAAGTTTAACACAGACAGGGGTTTTCCCGCTGGGCGCCCCAAAAACATGAGGACTAACCCGTAGCCCTGGTCGTCAAATGCACCGATATGGTGCACTTGACGAATGAGGGACATTTCAACTCAAGCCCGGGCTTGGCCCGCAGCGGGCAGAGGCAGCACGTTGTCGACGCCGGGGGCGCCGAAAGCCTGTTCCTTGAGGCTGTGCAGTTGGTCCCGCACCCGGGCGGCTTTTTCGAACTCCAGGTTCTTGGCGTGTTCGATCATCTGCTTTTCCAGGCGCTTGATTTCGCGGGCAATGTCTTTTTCGCTCATGTCCTCGACCAGCGCCTTTTGCATCTCGAGCTTTTCGGCTTCCTTGCCGGATTTCTCACTATAGACGCCGTCGATCAGGTCGCGGATGCGCTTGACCACGCTGCGCGGCGTGATGCCGTGCTCGAGGTTGAAGGCGATCTGCTTGTTGCGCCGCCGCTCGGTCTCGCCCATGGCTTTTTTCATGGAGTCGGTGATGCGGTCGGCATACAGGATGGCGCGGCCGTTGAGGTTTCGGGCGGCCCGGCCTATCGTCTGGATCAGGCTGCGCTCGGCGCGCAAAAAGCCCTCCTTGTCGGCATCCAGGATGGCCACCAGCGAGACCTCGGGAATGTCCAGGCCCTCACGCAGCAAGTTAATGCCCACCAGCACATCAAAAGCGCCCAGCCGCAGGTCGCGCAGGATTTCCACGCGCTCGACGGTGTCCACGTCGCTGTGCAGGTAGCGCACCTTGACGCCGTTGTCGCTCAGGTAATCGGTCAGTTGTTCGGCCATGCGCTTGGTCAGCGTGGTGATCAGCACTCGTTCGTTCTTCTCGACCCGAATGCGGATTTCCTGCAGCACGTCGTCGACCTGATGGGTGGCCGGCCGCACCTCGACCTGCGGGTCGACCAGACCCGTGGGCCTGACCACCTGCTCCACCACCTGGCCGGCATGCTCCTGCTCGTAAGCCGCCGGCGTGGCCGACACGAAGATGGCCTGCCGCATCTTGGACTCGAACTCCTCGAACTTGAGCGGCCGGTTGTCCAGCGCGCTGGGAAGGCGAAAGCCGTACTCCACCAGCGTGGTCTTGCGTGCCCGGTCGCCGTTGTACATGGCGTTGAGCTGGCCGATCATGACGTGGCTTTCGTCCAGGAACATCAGCGCGTCCTTGGGCAGGTAGTCGCACAGCGTCGAGGGCGGCGATCCCGCCGGCGAGCCGCTCAGGTGGCGGGTATAGTTCTCGATGCCCTTGCAGTGGCCGATTTCGCTGAGCATCTCCAGGTCGAAGCGGGTGCGCTGCTCTATGCGCTGGGCCTCCACCAGCTTGCCGTCGGCCACGAACTGGGCCACCCGCTCGGACAGCTCCAGCTTGATGGTCTCCACCGCCGCCATGACCTTGTCGCGCGGCGTGACGTAGTGGCTCTTGGGGTAGACCACAAAACGCGGGATTTTCTGGCGGATGCGGCCGGTCAGCGGGTCGAACAGCTGCAGCGACTCGATCTCGTCGTCGAACAGCTCTATGCGTATGGCGAGTTCGGAATGCTCGGCCGGGAAGACGTCGATCACGTCGCCACGCACCCGGAAGGTGCCGCGCGCGAAATCCTGCTCGTTGCGCGTGTACTGCATGCGGATCAGCCGCGCGATCACGTCGCGCTGGCCCATCTTGTCGCCTATGCGGGCGATAAAACGCATCTGCGTGTAATCCTCGGGCGCACCTATGCCGTAAATCGCGCTGACGGTGCCGACGATGATGGTGTCGCGCCGCTCCAGCACGCTCTTGGTGGCCGACAGGCGCATCTGCTCGATATGCTCGTTGATGGCCGAGTCCTTTTCGATGAAAAGGTCGCGCTGCGGCACGTAGGCCTCGGGCTGGTAGTAGTCGTAATAGCTGACGAAATATTCGACCGCGTTCTTCGGGAAAAACTCGCGGAATTCGCTGTACAGCTGCGCCGCCAGCGTCTTGTTGGGCGCGAACACGATGGCCGGGCGGCCCAGGCGGGCGATCACATTGGCCATGGTGAAGGTCTTGCCCGAGCCGGTCACGCCCAGCAGGGTCTGGAACACCTCGCCGTCCCTGACGCCCTCGACCAGTTGCTCGATCGCCACCGGCTGGTCGCCCGCCGGCGGATAGGGCTGGAACAACTCGAACGGCGAATCCGGGAAACGGACAAACTGGCCCTCACGCGGGGCCGGATCCACCACCTCGGTTATGACTTCAATAGCTTCTGGCATAAAACCTCGATCAAGCCCCGTTAAAATTCGGGGCAACCAAACAGAATACGACATTCGGCCGAAAATGGGAATTGCAATCCCCCATCGCCCTTCGACCGCCGTGTTGATACCTCTTGTAGCCTTTTTTCCGGTCAACTTGTGACCTAAATTTTCCTAGCCTCGCTTTCGCCTTTTTTCACTTTTTCTGAGGATATTTCATGTCTTTGTTTACCGCTGTCGAAATGGCCCCGCGTGACCCCATCCTGGGCCTGAATGAGCAGTTCAATGCCGACACCAATCCCAACAAGGTCAACCTGGGCGTGGGCGTGTACTACGACGACAACGGCAAGCTGCCCCTGCTGCAATGCGTGCAGGCGGCCGAAAAGATCATGATGGAATCGCCCAAGGCCCGCGGCTACCTGCCGATTGACGGCATCGCCGCCTACGACGCGGCCGTCAAGGGCCTGGTCTTCGGCGCCGACAGCGAGCCCGTCAAGAGCGGCCGCGTCGCCACCGTGCAAGGCATAGGCGGCACGGGCGGCCTCAAGGTGGGCGCCGACTTCCTCAAAAAGCTCAGCCCCAACGCCAAGGTGCTGATTTCCGACCCAAGCTGGGAAAACCACCGCGCGCTGTTCAGCCAGGCCGGTTTTGCCGTTGAAAGCTATCCTTACTACGATGCCGCCAAGCGCGGCGTCAACTTCGACGGCATGCTCGCCGCCCTGAACGCCGCAGCCGAAGGCACCATCGTCGTGCTGCACGCCTGCTGCCACAACCCGACCGGCTACGACATCACCGCGGCCCAATGGGACCAGGTGATCGCCGCCGTCAAGGCGCGCAAGCTCACGCCTTTCCTCGACATGGCTTACCAGGGCTTCGGCCACGGCATTGCCGAAGACGGCGCCGTCATCGGCAAATTTGTGGCTGCCGGCCTGAGCTTTTTTGTGTCGACCTCGTTTTCCAAGAGCTTCAGCCTCTATGGCGAGCGCGTGGGCGCCCTGTCGGTGCTCTGCGAATCCAAGGAAGAAGCCGACCGCGTGCTGTCGCAGCTCAAGCTGGTCATTCGCACCAACTACAGCAACCCGCAGATCCACGGCGGCATGGTGGTGGCCACGGTGCTCAACACACCGGCACTGCGCGCCCAGTGGGAGCAGGAACTGGCGGAAATGCGCGTGCGCATCAAGGCCATGCGCCAAAAGCTCGTGGACGGCCTGAAGGCCGCCGGCGTCAAGCAGGACATGAGCTTCATCACCGCCCAGATCGGCATGTTCAGCTATTCCGGCCTCAGCAAGGACCAGATGGTGCGCCTGCGCAATGAGTTCGGCGTCTACGGCACCGACACCGGCCGCATGTGCGTGGCCGCGCTCAACAGCAAGAACATCGACTACGTCTGCGCGTCTATCGCCAAGGTCGTCTGATTTCCCTGTCGATCTCTCTGCCTCCCAGCCCGGATGGTTTCATCCGGGACGCCCTGCAAAACCGCCACAACCAGCGCATCCTGCAGCAATTGCCCACCCTGGGCCTGCCGGATGCCTGGCTGGTCGCGGGTTGCCTCTTCCAGACGGTCTGGAATGTGCGTTCGGGCAATCCGCCCGAAGCCCATATCAAGGACTATGACCTGTTCTACTTCGACCCCGCCGATCTTTCGGAGGCGGCCGAGGCCCGGGTCCATGCGCGGGTCCAGTCCGCCTTTGCCGGCCTGGGCATCACGGTGGAAGCCAAAAACCAGGCTCGCGTCCACACCTGGTACCAGGACTACTTCGGCTTTCCCTACTCTGCCCTGCGCAGTTCCCGGGACGGCATAGACCGTTTCCTGGTCACCAGCACCTGCGTGGGACTGCAAGCCGGCGCTTCAGGCCTGGCGCTTTACGCACCCAACGGCCTGGACGCGCTCTACCAGGGCCGGCTCAGCCCGAACCCGCTGTGCCCGCATCGGCCGCTGTTTGAGAAAAAAGCCAGCGCCTACCAGGAGCGCTGGCCCTGGCTGCAAATCCAGGCTTGATCCGGGCTGATCAGCCCCAGACCGCGGAGCGCATCGAAATCGAACCGGCCTGGAAGCTGGTGTTGAAAAAGCGCATGGCCTCCTTGCCGTCGGCGGCGCCGGCCGCATACAGCAAGGGCAGGTAGTGCTCATAAGTGGGGTGCGCCATTTTGGCGACCTGGCCCAGCTTCTGGAAGTTCTGCAGCGCATCGAGGTTGCCCTGCTGCATATAGCCGCCCGTGATCTGGTCGAATTCCAGCGCCCAGTCATAGGCCTGGCTGCCGGTCGCGCCGCGCTGCATCTGGCGCAAGTTGTGCACGATATTGCCGCTGGCGACGACCAGCACCCCGCGCTCGCGCAAGGCCTTGAGCTGCCTGGCCAGCGCATAGTGGTCCTCAGGCGCGCGGCCGTAGTCCATGCTGAGCTGGATCACCGGGATGTCCGCATCCGGGAACATGGGCTTGAGCACTGACCAGGCGCCATGGTCCAAGCCCCACTCGGACTCATCCAGCCCCAGCGGCGCCGAGGCCCGCTGGCGTACCAGCTGGCTGATGGCCTGCGCGGCGGCCGGATCGCCGGGCGCCGGGTACTGCTGGTCGAACAGTTCCTGCGGAAAGCCGCCGAAATCGTAGATGGTTTTGGGCTTGTCCATGGCGGTCAGCCACCAGCCTTCGGTCAGCCAGTGCGCCGAAATACACAAAATCAGCTGCGGCCTGGGGTATTTGGCCCCAAATTCGGCGCCCAGCGCCTGCCAGCTGCGCCGGTATTCGTTGTCGCCTATGGCGTTCATGGGACTGCCGTGGCCCACAAAAACCACCGGCATCCTGTCGGATTTCTTCAGGGAGGCGATTCGGTCCAGTGCGGAGGCGTCGATAGTCGGGAGCATAGTGTTGTTTCCTGTTCGGGGAGCGGCACCAGGGCGGGCAAACCCGCCGGCCGGAAGGCAAAATGGTAAGTGTTCCTTCAATTCCGCAGGTGGCGGCGGTTAATCGCCAAAACAAGCCCGGCCGCCGCCTCGTGGTGCTTTGGCACCAAAGCCGTGAAAAGAGCCCGGAATTGGTGGTTTTCCTCAAAACAGTGCGGCCAGCCCCTGTTATATTGCACTGCAACATACTACGATTTACCTGTCATAACGACATCACAACGACATAACCCAAGGTTGACCCCCGATGCTGTACCAAGTCTATGAAACCCAGCGCACCTTGATGGAGCCCTTTGTCGACTTCGCGCAGGCCGCCGCCAAGCTCTACGGCAACCCCCTGTCGCCCCTCGGGCAAAACCCCTTTGCCCAGCGCGTGGCCGCCGGCTACAGCCTGATCTACCGGCTGGGCAAGGATTACGAAAAACCGGCCTTCGACATCCGCACCGTTGACGTCAACGGCACCGAGGTCAGCATCCACGAACGCGTGGAAATCGACAAACCCTTTTGCGAGCTGCGCCGCTTCAAGCGTTTCACCGACGACCCGGCCACGCTGACGGGCCTGAAGGGCGAACCCGCGGTGCTGATCGTCGCCCCGCTGTCCGGCCACTACGCCACCTTGCTGCGCGACACCGTGCGCACCATGCTCAAAGACCACAAGGTCTACATCACCGACTGGAAAAACGCGCGCACCGTGCCGCTGTCCGACGGCTCCTTCCACCTGGACGACTACGTCAACTACGTGCAGGAATTCATCCGCCACATCCAGGGCATTTACGGCAACTGCCACGTCATCAGCGTGTGCCAGCCCACCGTGCCGGTGCTCGCGGCGGTGTCGCTGATGGCCTCGCGCGGCGAGACCACACCGCTGAGCATGACCATGATGGGCGGCCCCATCGACGCGCGCAAGTCGCCGACCGCCGTCAACAACCTGGCCATGAACAAGAGCTACGAGTGGTTTGAGAACAATGTGATCTACCGCGTGCCCAGCAACTTCCCGGGCGCCGGGCGCCGCGTCTACCCCGGCTTTTTGCAGCACACCGGCTTCGTCGCGATGAACCCCGACCGCCACGCCAGCAGCCACTACGACTACTTCAAGGACTTGATCAAGGGCGACGACGCCAGCGCCGAGGCGCACCGCAAGTTCTACGACGAATACAACGCGGTGCTCGACATGGACGCCGATTACTACCTGGACACCATCAAGACGGTGTTCCAGGAGTTCAAGCTCGTCAACGGCACCTGGGACGTCAAGAACGTGGACGGGGAACTGGAGCGCGTGCGGCCCCAGGACATCAAGACCACCGCCCACTTCACCGTCGAAGGCGAACTGGACGACATCTCCGGCTCAGGCCAGACCGAGGCCGCCCACAGCCTTTGCCACAACATCCCCAAGGCCTTGCAAAAGCACCTGGAAGTCAAGGGCGCGGGCCACTACGGCATCTTCAGCGGCCGCCGCTGGCGTGAGATCGTCTACCCGCAGGTCAAGGCCTTTATCCAGGCGAACAACCGGCCTTCGGCTCCGGCCAAACGGGCAGCGGCGGCAAAAACCACCGCAAAATCCACGGCCAAATCCAGTGCAAAGCCTGCGGCCAAAAAGACGGCGCGCGGCAAGCAAGCCTGAAGGCCTGCGCGTCACGGCCGGCAGGCCGTGACTGGTAGGACAATAGGCCGGTGAGCTCCCCCACCGACTTGCGCCTTTTCGAGCGCCTCAACACCGCCCTGCCCCAAACCCAGTGCACCCGCTGCGGCTACCCTGACTGCGCGGCCTACGCGCAGGCCATGGCCTCGGGCGAGGCCGCCATCAACCAATGCCCGCCGGGCGGCGCCGAAGGTGTACAGCGCCTTTCGGCCATCACCGGCCTGCCCGCCCTGCCGCTGAATCCCGCCAACGGTACCGAAGGCCCGCGCGCCCTGGCCGTCATCGACGAGAACTGGTGCATAGGCTGCACCCTGTGCCTCAAGGCCTGCCCGACCGACGCCATCATGGGCAGCAACAAGATGATGCACACCGTGATCGAGCCCTGGTGCACGGGCTGCGAGCTGTGCATCCCGGTATGCCCAGTCGATTGCATCAGCCTGGAAAACGTCACCGGCGCGCGCACCGGCTGGCAAGCCTGGTCGCAGCAAGAGGCCGACACGGCCAAGGCGCGCTATGAAGGCCATAAGGCCCGGAACAAGAGAGAAGAAGGCAAGCCTCCCGGCGGCATGGATGCCGGCAAGCCCGCCGGGTCAACATCCGTGGCGCCGGTAGCCTCAGCCGCACGCCCTGAAACCGACCCCGCCGTGGCGGACCGCAAACGCGCCGTGATCGAAGCCGCGCTGGCCCGGGCCCGGGCACAGCGCACAAAAGAGTAAACCGGGTAGCCGGCTTTCAGCCCAGGGCGGAAAACGCCTTGACCACTTCGGGCGGCGCCTGCACCAGCTCGATCAGCACGCCCTCACCCGCGATCGGAAACTCCTCGCTGGCCTTGGGGTGCAGAAAGCAGATGTCAAAACCCGCCGCGCCCTTGCGTATGCCGCCAGGCGCAAAGCGCACGCCTTTGGCCGTCAGCCATTCCACGGCTTTGGGCAGGTCGTCTATCCACAGGCCCACATGGTTGAGCGGCGTGGTGTGCACCGCGGGCTTCTTGTCCATGTCGAGCGGCTGCATCAAGTCGACCTCGACCTTGAAGGGGCCGCTGCCCATGGCGCAGATGTCTTCGTCCACGTTCTCGCGTTCGCTGACGAAATTGCCGGTCACTTCCAGGCCCAGCATGTCCACCCACAGCGTGCGCAGGCGATCCTTGCTGGTGGCGCCAATGGCGATCTGCTGGATGCCCAGCACCTTGAAAGGCCGGCCAGGGTTCGCGTTCATGCCTGGAACTCCACAATCGGCTGGTCCACGCTTAACGATTCGCCCTTGGTGGCTAGCACCTTGCCGACCACACCGTCGGCCACAGCGAACAGTACGTTCTCCATCTTCATGGCCTCAATCACCGCCACGCGCTCGCCGGCCTGCACCTTCTGGCCCACCTGCACCGCCACGTCCACCAGCAGGCCCGGCATGGGCGAGAGCACATAGCGGCTCATATCGGGCGGCGCCTTGTAAGGCATCAGGGCATGGAGCTGCGCTGCGCGCGGCGTCAGCACCAAGGCATCAAGCCGGGTACCGTTGTGGGCGATGCGGATCGCGAGCGGATTGCGTCCGACGCCGCGCTCCACCTGCGCGGCAAAAGGCTGGCCGTTGACGGTGCCGCGTATGCGCGCGCCGCCCAGGTGCCAGTTGCTGCAAATTTCATAACGCTTTGCGCCCACCTCCACCGTGCCCGAACCGGTTTGCGCCTGGTAGTTGCCTACCGTCACCGGGTGCGGCGTGTTCTGTCCCGCCGTGCCCAGGCTGACGACAACGAACTCCTCGCCCACCGTGACGCCATGGCCCGGCAGCTGGCCGCTGATGCCGGCCGCGCGGCCCAGCATGCGGCGATTCACGTAAGCCGCCAGCGCCAGCAAAAAGGACGGGTCCTCATGCGGCACATCTTCGGCATGAAAACCCTTGGCGTAGTTCTCGGCGATAAAGCCGGTGTTGAAATCGCCCGAAACGAATTTGGGATGCGCCAGCAAAGCCGCCTGGAAGGGAATGTTGCTCGAGATGCCGCGGATCACAAAACCATTGAGCGCCTCGCGCATTTTGGCAATCGCCTCCTTGCGGTCCTTGCCGTGCACGATGAGCTTGGCGATCATCGAGTCGTAAAACATCGGGATCTCGCCGCCGTCCTCCACGCCGGTATCGACACGCACGCCGTACAGCTGCGAGGTGTCGGCCGCGAACATGGTCTCCTTGGGCGGCTGGAAACGCACCAGCCGGCCGGTGGACGGCAGGAAGCTGCGGAACGGGTCCTCGGCGTTGATGCGGCATTCGATGGCYCAGCCATTGCGCTGCACGTCTTTCTGCGCAATCGGCAGCTTCTCGCCGGCAGCCACGCGGATCATCAGTTCCACCAGGTCCAGCCCGGTGATGCACTCCGTCACCGGGTGCTCGACCTGCAGCCGGGTGTTCATTTCGAGGAAATAAAAACTCTGGTCCTTGCCGACCACAAATTCCACCGTGCCGGCGCTCTGGTACTTCACGGCCTTGGCCAATGCCACCGCCTGCTCGCCCATGGCCTTGCGGGTCGCGTCGCTGATAAAAGGCGACGGCGCCTCTTCAATTACCTTCTGGTGGCGCCGCTGTATCGAGCATTCGCGTTCGTTGAGGTACACCACGTTGCCGTGGCTGTCGCCCAGCAGCTGGATTTCGATGTGGCGCGGTTCCTCGACAAACTTCTCGATAAAGACGCGGTCGTCGCCAAAGCTGTTGCGCGCCTCGTTGCGGCAGGAGGTAAAACCTTCCAGGGCCTCCTTGTCGTTGAAAGCCACGCGCAAGCCCTTGCCGCCGCCGCCCGCGCTGGCCTTGATCATCACCGGGTAGCCAATGCCTTTGGCGATCTCCACGGCTTTCTCGGCGCTCTCAATCGCGTCGTTCACGCCCGGGATGCAGTTGACGCCCGCCGCGCCGGCCAGCTTTTTGGACTCGATCTTGTCGCCCATGGCGGCAATCGAATAATGCTTGGGGCCTATGAAGATGATGCCCTCTTCCTCCACCCGCTTGGCAAAACCCGCGTTCTCGCTCAGGAAGCCGTAGCCGGGGTGCACCGCCTGCGCGCCCGTCTGCTTGCAGGCCGCGATGATCTTGTCGGCCTGCAAATAGCTGTCGCGGCTGGGCGCCGGGCCTATGTTGACGGCCTCATCGGCAAGCTCGACATGGCGTGCGTCCTTGTCGGCATCGGAATACACGGCAACGGTCTGGATGCCCATCTTGCGGGCGGTCTTGATGACGCGGCAGGCGATTTCACCGCGGTTGGCAATCAGTATTTTTTTGAACATCATGAAGCTCTCATTGGTTATCGACGAGGAGCAGCTTGTACTGCTCATTAAAAGCCCACCAGGGCTTGACGGCACCACCGTTCATGGAGTGCACATAGGACAGTTGAAGAGAGAAGTTCATCAGAATCGCCGAGGTGCATCCTGATTGGCTTGCTTGGCCTGGATGCTGCCGTGAAAGCCCACAGCTTCCTTTTTTTTCAACACCGCATCGCTCCCGGAATCCGCATCCGCCCCCTTGGCGACCGCATCGATGACACCACGCACCACAATGCCGACCAAGGTTCTTTCGTCGTCAACACTGGCCACCAATGCGACGACCAGATGCCACGCGGGAAAGACAAAAATGCGCTGCCCCTTGAAGCCGCTGGCATAGAAATAAGGCGTGCCAGCAAACTTGGCATCTCCGATCCACCAGTGCAGGGCATAGCTCTTGTTGGGCCCAGGCTGAGTCGCGTCTTGCACATAACTTGCATCGAAGATTCTCTTGCCGTTCCACTCGCCCTGTTGCACATAGAGCTGCCCCAGCTTCAGCATGTCCATCGGTCGAACGCGCAAACCCCAACCACCGGGATAGCGGCCTGCGCGGTCCCTAAACATCCAGTCGTAGTTGCTCATCTGCAAAGGCTCGAACAGCGTGGCCTTGCCAAAGCTCAGCAAGTCATTGCCCGCTACGGCGGCGATGACCGCGCCCGTCATCGACACATCGGCATCGGAATAGTTGAACCGGGTGCCCGGCGATGCGACGAACGAGGGCGAAAGCGCGAAAGCCAGGCGGTCGTTCAGAGGGTCGTAGATGGGATGACAGCAAGGATCGTGCTTGTAGTTCAAGCCCGAGCTCATCTGCATCACGTTCTTCAAGCTGATCTCCTTTGCCTTGTCCCAATCCTTGTCGTTGAGGCGCGAGGGTTGGGGCACAAGATCTGCGATAGGCAGATCCACCGACTTGAGCTTTCCTTGATACAACAAGGCCCCGACCAGTGTGGAAGAGAAGGATTTGGTGACCGACCACATCGAATGGTTGTACTGGCGGCTCAGCCCGTCTTTGTAGCGTTCGAGCGAGAGCTTGCAGTCGCGCAGCACCAACAAGGCCCGCACTTCCAGTTTCGACTCGTCCAATGAATCGAGCATGCCGTCCAGGCGTGTGGCAGACAAGGCGACCTGGCTGGGTGGTGCACTTGTGAAGTCTTTGCCGACGGGGGTATCGCAAGCGCCATCTGCCGCTTGCGCCGCAGAAACAAACACCAACAAGACCAGCGCCAAACTGGCCATACGCACTTTGCTTTTCATGGTGTTTTCACAGGGGGATATTCCCGTGCTTGCGCCACGGGTTCTCAATCTTCTTGTCGCGCAGCATCACCAGCGAGCGGCAGATGCGTTTGCGTGTTTCATGCGGCAGGATCACGTCGTCGATAAAACCGCGCGCGCCGGCCACAAAGGGGTTGGCGAAGCGGGCCTTGTATTCGGCTTCCTTGGCGGCCAGCTTGGCCGGGTCGCCCTTGTCTTCGCGGAAGATGATTTCCACCGCACCCTTGGCGCCCATCACGGCGATCTCGGCGTTGGGCCAGGCAAAGTTGACGTCGCCGCGCAAATGCTTGGAGGCCATCACGTCGTAGGCGCCGCCGTAGGCCTTGCGTGTGATCACGGTGATCTTGGGCACGGTGCATTCGGCATATGCGTACAGCAGCTTGGCGCCGTGCTTGATGATGCCGCCGTATTCCTGGCTGGTGCCGGGCATGAAGCCGGGCACGTCGACAAAGGTGATCACCGGGATGTTGAAGGCATCGCAAAAGCGCACAAAACGCGCGGCCTTGATGGAACTCTTGATGTCCAGGCAGCCGGCCAGCACCAGCGGCTGGTTGGCGACGATGCCCACGGTCTGCCCTTCCATGCGCGCGAAGCCGATGATGATGTTTTTTGCGTATTCGGGCTGTATCTCAAAGAAGTCGCCGTCGTCCACCGTCTTGACGATGAGCTCCTTCATGTCGTACGGCTTATTCGGGTTCTCGGGCACCAGGGTGTCCAGGCTCAGGTCCATGCGGCCGGCCGGGTCGGCGCTGGGGCGCACCGGGGCTTTTTCGCGGTTGTTCAGCGGCAGGTAGTTGTAGAGGCGGCGCAGCATCAGCAGCGCCTCGACGTCGTTCTCGAAGGCCAGGTCGGCCACGCCGCTGCGCGTGGTGTGGGTGGTGGCGCCGCCCAGTTCCTCGGCCGTGACTTCTTCATGCGTCACGGTCTTGACGACCTCGGGGCCCGTGACAAACATATAGGAGCTGTCCTTGACCATGAAGATGAAGTCGGTCATGGCCGGCGAATACACCGCGCCGCCGGCGCTGGGCCCCATGATCATGCTGATCTGCGGAATCACGCCGCTGGCCATCACATTGCGCTGGAACACGTCGGCGTAACCGCCCAGCGAAGCCACGCCCTCCTGGATGCGGGCACCGCCCGAATCGTTCAGGCCTATGACGGGCGCACCGACCTTCATGGCCTGGTCCATCACCTTGCAGATTTTCTCGGCATGGGCTTCGCTCAAGGCGCCGCCGAACACCGTGAAATCCTGGCTGAAGACAAACACAAGGCGGCCGTTGATCATGCCGTAGCCGGTGACCACGCCGTCGCCGGGGATCTTGTTGTCCTGCATGCCGAAGTCGGTGCAGCGGTGCTCGACAAACATGTCCCACTCTTCAAACGTGCCCTCGTCCAGCAGCAGCTCCAGCCGCTCGCGCGCCGTGAGCTTGCCTTTGCCGTGCTGCGCGTCTATGCGCTTCTGGCCGCCGCCCAGGCGGGCCGCTGCGCGTTTTTTTTCGAGTTGTTCAAGGATTTCTTGCATGGTGTGTTCCGCTATTTGGACGAAAAAATTTACCGGGCTGGTTCAAACAAAAGCCGCGCGGCGGCCTGGCTCATGCGGCGCGAGTCGTGCCCCACGCCCGGCACGGTGACGCGCTCCCAGGCCAGCGGTGTGCCCAGCTTTTGCGCCTGCATCTGTGCCTGCATAAAGAAATTGGTACCACGCTCGAACCGGTTCACGCCCTGCGCCGTGGCCTGTCTGGCCTTGGGCAGGTTGGCCGCGTCGGTCTGGATATCGGCCTCGCCGAGCAGCACGATCAGCTTGCGCGCAAAAACCTGCTTGAGCTTGTCGGGGCTGACGATGCTCTCGTTGAGCGCATAAGGAAACTTATCCTCCATGAGGCCGGGGTAGCTGGCCATGGTGTAGCTGCCGGCATTGGCCGCCACTGCGACGGACACGCGCGGCGCCTCCGCCAGCAGCATGAAGCGGTGCACAAACTGCCCGCCCGCAGAATGGCCGAACAGCAGGTAGTCGGTGGCCGACAACCCCTCATCGGCGCGGACAAAATCAAACAGGTGCTCGACGATCTGGAAGGACCACTGGCTGCGGTCGCGGCTTTCAATGCCGCCCATGTTGAACAGCCGCGAGGAAAACCGCGCCTCGTCAAATTCCGGGGCCAGCACGATGAGCTTGTTTTTCTCGGCAAAAGGCAGCCAGTTGTCGCGCATGCGCGAGCCCTGTCGCTCGGCGCCGTGGATCACCATCATGACCCTGGCATCGGGCCCGGCGCTGCGCGCCTTGTAGTAATACACGGTGACGGGCTTGTCCGCGAAAAAGCCTTTGTCGGTGAAGACAAAGCTGCCCGGCTCGCCGGCCGCCAGGCCGCCGGCCCAGGCCATGCAGGCCTGTAGAAGCAGCGCGCAAAGAACGATTGTCTTTTTCATGGCTTCCCTCCTTTGGCAGCCAGGGCCAGCAAGCTGCGTGCGGCGGTAGAGGCCGCGACTTCGCCGCGCGCCACTTCGGCGATGAGGCCGGGAAGGCGCTCGCGCACCTGCGGGTCCTGGCGGAAGGCCTGCTTGAGGCCCGCATCTATACGCTCCCACATCCAGGCCAGCGACTGCTGCCTGCGCCGCTCGGCGAACTGGCCGTTGGCGGTCTGCAAGTCCTTGAACCGCGTCACCGCTTTCCAGAACACGTCCACACCCTTGTTGTGCAGCGCGCTGAGCTGTATCACCTGCGGATGCCAGTTTTTGTCGAAGTTGGCGGCCTGCTCGCTGCTCATGGCGTTGTTGACCAGGCCGAACAGGCGCATGGCCGAGGTAATCTGGGCTTCGGCCCGCATGGCCGCGTCGGCGTCAATGTCGGCCTTGTTGATGATGACCAGGTCGGCCAGCTCCATCACGCCCTTTTTGATGGCCTGCAGGTCGTCGCCGGCATTGGGCAGCTGCATCAGCACAAACATGTCGGTCATGTTGGCCACAGCGGTTTCGCTCTGGCCCACACCCACGGTTTCCACGATCACCACGTCGTAGCCGGCGGCTTCGCAGACCAGCATGGCTTCGCGCGTTTTTTCGGCCACACCGCCCAGGTTGCCGCTCGATGGGCTGGGCCGTATGTAGGCGCGCTCATGTACCGAGAGCTTTTCCATGCGGGTCTTGTCTCCCAGGATGGAGCCGCCCGAGACGGAGGAAGAAGGATCGACGGTGAGCACCGCGACGCGATGGCCCTGCGCAATCAGGTACAGGCCCAGCACCTCGATAAAGGTGGACTTTCCGACGCCGGGCACGCCGCTGATGCCCAGCCGCAGGGCTTTGCTGGTGTGGGGCAGCAGGGCCGTGAGCAGCTCGTCGCCCTGGGCGCGGTGGTCGGCACGCGTGGACTCCAGCAGCGTGATGGCCTTGGCGATGGCGCGGCGCTGCACCATCGCGTCCGGGCCCAGGATAGCCTGGAGGAAGTCAGGCGCGGCCATCACGCCACGCGCTCCACCGCGGGCCATTCATAGTGCAGGTCCACACCTTCTTCGCCTTGCAGCACAAAACCGTGGCGCAGGTAGAAGCGGTTGGCGTCGCTTTCCTTGAGCGCGGTCAGCTTCACGGCCAGGCCGCGTTCACGCGCCTGGGCCAGCACCTGGCGCAGCACCCAGGAGCCTATGCCCTGGCCGCTGGCGCTGCTGCGCAGGTAAAGGTGGTCAAGCCGCAGGGCCATTTCACCTTCAGCGCCTTCGGGCTTGAGCGTGAAAAAACCGATGCGCTCGCCGTCGAGCAGGATGTGTTGCATGTACTGCGGGAAAAATCCTGCAGACAAGCGCTCGCGCGAGCGTGCGAGGTCAAACCGGCCGACGCGTTCCAGGCTGGGCCGCATCGCGTCTATGCGCAAGGCCAGCATGTCCTCAAAGTCACCGGCAAGCACCGGCTGCAGGGACAGGCGCACACTGATGTCGGTCACCACCGGCTCACTTCGCAACAGCGGCGCGGATTTGTTCCAGCACATCCTTGGCGCTGGCCGGGATCGGCGTGCCCGGGCCGTAAATGCCCTTGACGCCGGCTTCGTAAAGCATGTCGTAGTCCTGGCGCGGGATCACACCGCCCACAAACACGATGATGTCGTCGGCGCCCTGCTTCTTGAGCTCGGCGATGATGGCCGGCACCAGCGTCTTGTGGCCGGCTGCCAGCGTAGAAACGCCCACGGCATGCACGTCGTTTTCAATCGCCTGGCGCGCGCACTCCTCGGGCGTCTGGAACAGCGGCCCCATGTCCACGTCAAAGCCCAGGTCGGCGAAGGCCGTGGCCACCACCTTGGCGCCGCGGTCATGGCCGTCCTGACCCAGCTTGGAGATCATCACGCGCGGTCGGCGGCCCTGCTCTTCGGCAAAGGCATTGATTTCGGTCTTCAGGGTTTCCCAGCCTTCGGCCGAGTCATAAGCGGCAGCGTACACACCGGTCACCTTTTGTGTATCGGCGCGGTGGCGCCCGTAGACTTTCTCGAGGGCATCGCTGACTTCGCCCACCGTGGCGCGCAGGCGCACGGCCTTGATGCTGAGGTCCAGCAGGTTGCCGTTGTTATTCTCGGCGGCCGCCGTCAGGGCGTCCAGCGCGGCCTGCACCGCCGTATTGTCGCGGCCGGCCTTGATGGCCTTGAGCCTCTTGATCTGGCCCTCGCGCACGGCCACGTTGTCGATGTCGCGCGCCTCGATGGCGTCTTCGGTCTTGAGCTTGTATTTGTTGACGCCGACGATGACGTCCTTGCCGCTGTCGATGCGCGCCTGCTTTTCAGCCGCCGCGGCCTCGATCTTGAGCTTGGCCCAGCCGCTGTCCACGGCCTTGGTCATGCCGCCCATGGCCTCGACTTCCTCGATGATGGCCCAGGCGGCGTCGGCCATGTCCTGGGTCAGCTTTTCCATCATGTAGCTGCCGGCCCAGGGGTCTATCACCTGGGGGATGTGGGTTTCTTCCTGGATGATGAGCTGGGTGTTGCGGGCGATGCGGGCGCTGAACTCGGTGGGCAGGGCAATCGCCTCGTCAAAGGAATTGGTGTGCAGGCTTTGCGTGCCGCCGAAAACCGCGGCCATGGCCTCTATGGTGGTGCGCACCACGTTGTTGTAGGGATCCTGCTCGGTCAGGCTCCAGCCCGAGGTCTGGCAGTGCGTGCGCAGCATCAGGCTTTTCGGGCTCTTGGCGTTGAAGCCCTTCATGATGCGGCACCACAGCAGGCGCGCGGCGCGCATCTTGGCGACTTCCAGGTAGAAGTTCATGCCTATGGCCCAGAAGAAGCTCAGGCGCCCGGCGAACTCATCCACATCCAGGCCCTTGCCCAGCGCGGTCTTCACGTACTCTTTGCCGTCGGCCAGGGTGAAGGCCAGCTCCAGCGCCTGGTTGGCACCGGCTTCCTGCATGTGGTAGCCCGAAATCGAGATCGAGTTGAACTTGGGCATGTTCTGCGCCGTGTATTCAATGATGTCGCCGATGATGCGTATGCTGGGCTGGGGCGGGAAGATATAGGTGTTGCGGACCATGAACTCCTTGAGAATGTCGTTCTGTATGGTCCCGCTCAGCTTGTCCTGGCTCACGCCCTGCTCTTCGGCCGCCACCACATAACCGGCCAGCACCGGCAGCACCGCGCCGTTCATGGTCATGGAGACGCTGACCTTGTCCAGCGGGATCTGGTCGAACAATATCTTCATATCCTCGACTGAATCGATGGCCACGCCGGCCTTGCCCACGTCGCCGGTCACGCGCGGGTGGTCGCTGTCGTAGCCGCGGTGCGTGGCCAGGTCAAAGGCCACCGAGACACCCTGGCCGCCGGCGGCCAGCGCCTTGCGATAGAAGGCGTTGGACTCTTCGGCCGTGGAAAAGCCCGCGTACTGGCGAATCGTCCAGGGCCGCACCGCATACATGGTGGCCTGCGGGCCGCGTATGAAAGGCTCAAAGCCCGGCAGCGTGTTGGTATGGGGAAGGTCTTTGACATCCTCGGCGGTGTAAAGCGGCTTGACGCTGATGCCGTCCGGCGTTTGCCAGTTGAGCGCGCCCAGATCGCCGCCGGGCGCCGACTTGGCGGCTGCCTTGGCCCAGGCCTCCAGGCTGGCGGCGGGAAATTCAGGTTCGGGATGGGGCTTGGACATGGGATGTTGTTACCGTACAAGGCTTCAGGCCGGGGCTGCGATGCAAGCAGCATAGGCTCAAGCCGAGGTGAATACATGAATCGAAGCCAAGTTTACATCATTTATAATTATTGATGCAAAATTCAGTTTCAGTTAAGATAGCGCCAGCGCTGACAGGAAGCAGCGCCCGCCTGAAGCTTCTTGCCTCTCCAAAAAACACCTATGCCCATGGCCGCCGTGTCCCTGACTCCCCGAGCGCTTTATGAAGAAGTCGCCGAGCTCTTGCGCCAGCGCATATTCAGCCGCGAGCTGGCGCCGGGCAGCTGGATAGACGAGCTCAAGCTGGCCGAGGAATACGGCATCAGCCGCACGCCGCTGCGCGAGGCCCTGAAAGTGCTGGCCACCGAGGGCCTGGTCACCATGAAGGTGCGGCGCGGCGCTTATGTGACGGAAGTGTCCGAGCGCGACCTGGCCGACGTCTACCACCTGCTGGCCCTGCTCGAGAGTGACGCGGCCGGCGTGGTGGCCGCCCAGGCGACGCCATCCCAGCTCAAGGAGCTGCAGGGCCTGCACGAGGAACTTGAAAAAGCCGCCGGCAACCGCGAGCGCTTTTTCGAGATCAACGAGGCTTTTCACATGCGGCTGCTGGAAATCGCCAACAACCGCTGGCGCGACCAGATGGTGGCCGACCTGCGCAAGGTGATGAAGCTCAACCGCCACAACTCGCTGCTCAAGAGCGGCCGCATCGAAGAGTCGCTGGCCGAACACCGCGCCATCATGCAGGCCCTGGCCGCGCGCGACGCCGAGGCCACCGCGCAGCGCATGCGCGAACACTTCAAGAACGGGCTGGAAGCGGCAGCCTGACAAGCCCATGGCTGGTGTCAGGCGTGCGGCTGCGCCTCCCAGTGCTGCACCACCTTGCCGTGTTTGTCCACGCTTTCAAGCAGCACGCGAAAACCCCAGAGGCGCGCGACATGCTTGATGACTTCCTGGACGTCGTCGGTGAGCGTCCTGTCGTTGTGGCGGCTGTGGCGCAGCGTCAGTGAGCGGTTCCCGCGCACATCCACGTCCCAGACCTGGATGTTGGGTTCGCGGTAGTTCAGGTCGTGCTGGCGCGACAGCGCCTCGCGCACATGCCGGTAGCCGTCGGCGTCGTGGATGGCCGCCACCTCCAGCTCGGGCTGGCCGGCATCGTCCACCACTGAAAAAAGGCGGAACTCGCGTATCAAATGGGGCGACAGGTATTGCCCGATGAAACTCTCATCGCGGAAATGCCGCATCGCGTAATCCAGCGTCTCCCGCCAATCGGAGCCCGCGACATCCGGCAGCCACAGCCGGTCTTCATCCGTGGGGGACTCGCAAATGCGCTTGAGGTCGGTGAACATGGCAAAACCCAGCGCATAGGGATTGACGCCGCTATAGGCCGGGTGCGTCACCGGCGGCTGGTAAATCACATTGGTGTGGGAGCGCAGGCATTCGATCATGAAGCCGTCGGTCAGCAAGCCCTCTTCATACATGCTGTTGAGCAGCGTGTAATGCCAGAACGTGGCCCAGCCTTCGTTCATGATCTGGGTCTGGCGCTGCGGGTAAAAGTACTGGCCTATCTTGCGCACGATGCGGATCACCTCGCGTTGCCAGGGCTCCAGCAGGGGCGCGTTTTTCTCGATGAAATACAGGATGTTTTCCTGCGGCTCCGGCGGGAAGCGGCGATTGGGTTTTTCGGCCGGCTTGTCGGCGGGCTTGGGCACCGTGCGCCAGAGGTCGTTGAGCTGCTGCTGCAAATAGGCCTCGCGGTCCTTGCGCCTGCTCTCTTCCTCCGCGAGCGACAGCTTCTGCGAGCGCTGGTAGCGGTCCACGCCATGGCTCATCAGTGCATGGCAGGAGTCCAGCAACTGCTCGACGGGCTCCCAGCCGTGGCGCTCCTCGCATTCGCTGATGTAGGCCCGCGCGTAGACCAGGTAATCGATGATGGCGGCGGCATCGGTCCACATCTGGAACAGGTAGTTGCCCTTGAAGAAAGAGTTGTGGCCGTAACAGGCATGGGCCATCACCAGCGCCTGCATGGGCATGGTGTTTTCTTCCATCAGGTAGGCGATGCAGGGGTTGGAATTGATCACGACTTCGTAAGCCAGCCCCATCTGGCCGCGGCGGTAATTTTTTTCCGTCGAGATGAACTGCTTGCCGAAGGACCAGTGCCGGTAATTGACCGGCATGCCCACGGACGCATAGGCATCAATCATCTGCTCCGCGGTGATGACTTCGAGCTGCACCGGGTAAGTGTCCAGGCCGAAGGACTTCGCCGTCCGCGCAATCTCGCCGTGGTAGAGCTCGATCAACTCGAAGGACCAGTCGGACGGGCTGGGCAGGCAGGCGCGTCGGCGCCCTGTACCGGATACACCGGACAAGCTCGGGGCCGCGACTTCGGCAGGCTTTTTCGCACTGGTCTTTGTCATGGCTTGACGCCTTTTTTGAACAGTTCCCTGAACACCGGAAAGATCTCGTCGGCGGCGGCGACTTTGCGCATCGCGAAGTTCCGGTGCTCCTCCTGCACCTGGGTGTACTCCTCCCAGAGGTTCTGGTCTTCTTCCCCGACCTGGACATAGGCGAAATAGCGCGACACCGGCAGCAGCTTGCCGACCAGCAGTTCGCGGCAGCGGGCCGAATCCTGGTGCCAGTTGTCGCCGTCCGAAGCCTGGGCGCCGTATATGTTCCAGTCGCCGGGCGGGTAGCGCTCTTGGATGATCTGGTGCATCAAGGCCAGGGCGCTGGACACCACGGTGCCGCCTGTCTCGGTCGACTGGAAAAACTCTTCTTCGGACACCTCGGTCGCCTGGGTGTGGTGGCGGATGAAGATGACGTCGGTCCTCTCGTAATGCTTTTTGAGGAAAAGGTACAGCAGGATAAAAAACCGTTTGGCGATGTCCTTGCGTGTTTCATCCATGGAACCTGAGACATCCATCAGGCAGAACATGACCGCCTTGGCGCTGGGCTGCGGCACCCTGACCCGGTTGCGGTAGCGCAGGTCGAAGGGATCAAAAAACGGGATGGTCTTGAGCCGCCGGCGAAGCGCCTCGATCTGTGTTTTCAGGGCCAGAATCTCGCCCGGCAAGCCGGGCGCCCCGCGCTCGGCCAGCGCCAGTTGCGCTTCCATCTCATGCAATTGCCGCCGGGTTTCCCCGCCTATGGCGATGCGCCGGCTCAGCGCCACCCGCAGCGAGCGCACAACGTGCAGGTTGGTCGGCGTTCCGTCCGAGATGAAACCGGCGCGGCGTGACTTCCATTCCGGCGCATCGGGCAGAAGCTGGGTGCGAATCAGGTCGGGCAGCGCGAGGTCGTCAAAGAAGTACTGCATGAACTCTTCGCGCGTGATGCGAAAGACAAAGTCGTCTTCGCCCACGCCGTCGGGGCTGGCCTCGCCGCCCGAGCCGCCGCCGCGGCCGCCCTGCGGCTTGGCAATGCGGTCGCCGCGCACGTATTCACGGTTGCCGGGATGCACGCTCTCGCGCGTGCCGCCGGTGTGCTCAAACACCGGCTGGTAAACGTCGCGCCGCGGCAGGGTGACGTCTTCGCCCTGTTCGATGTCGTGGATGCTGCGGCCGGCGACGGCGCGGCGCACGGTATCGCGTATCTGCTCGCGAAAGCGCCGCAGGAAACGCTCGCGGTTGCCTATGGACTTGTTCTTGCCCGACAACCGCCTGTCAATGACTTGCTGGAGCACGGTGATCTCCGGTCAGATACACATGACACATGGCGCGTCCGCCGCGGCGCGCCATGGACTCAGGAACTCTTGCGCACCCGCAGGTACCAGTCGCACAGCAGGCGGACCTGGCGCGTGGTGTAGCCCTTGGCGACCATGCGGTTGACGAAGTCCTCGTGCTTTTGCTGCTCGTCCGCGCTGGCCTTGGCATTGAAGGAAATCACCGGCAGCAGGTCCTCGGTATTCGAGAACATTTTCTTCTCGATCACGGTCCGCAGCTTTTCATAGCTGGTCCACAGCGGATTCTTGCCGGCGTTGTTGGCGCGCGCGCGCAGCACAAAATTGACAATCTCGTTGCGGAAGTCTTTCGGGTTGCTGATGCCGGCCGGTTTCTCGATTTTTTCGAGTTCGGCATTGAGCGCCGAGCGGTCGAAAATTTCCCCGGTATCGGTGTCGCGGTATTCCTGGTCCTGGATCCAGAAGTCGGCGTAGGTCACGTAACGGTCGAAAATATTCTGGCCGTATTCCGAATAGGACTCCAGGTAGGCCGTCTGGATTTCCTTGCCGATGAACTCGGCATAACGCATGGCCAGGATTTCCTTGATGTAGGCCAGGTACTTCTGCTCGGTCTCCGGCGGGAACTGCTCGCGCTCTATCTGCTGCTCCAACACATACATCAGGTGCACCGGGTTGGCCGCGATCTCGGTGGAGTCGAAGTTGAACACCTTGGACAAAATCTTGAAAGCGAATCGCGTCGAGATGCCGTTCATGCCCTCGTCGACGCCCGCATAGTCGCGGTACTCCTGGTAGCTCTTGGCTTTCGGGTCGGTGTCCTTGAGGTTTTCGCCGTCGTACACCTGCAGCTTGCTGAAGATGCTGGAACTCTCGGGCTCCTTCAGGCGCGTCAGCACGGCAAACTGCGCCATCATCTTCAAGGTGCCGGGCGCACAGATGGCCTCGCGCAGCGAGGAGTTGTGGATCAGTTTTTCATAGATCCGGATTTCCTCCGACACGCGCAGGCAGTACGGAATCTTGACGATGTAAATCCGGTCCAGGAAAGCCTCGTTGTTCCTGTTGTTCTTGAAGGCCTTCCACTCGCTTTCGTTGGAGTGCGCCATCACGATGCCGTCGAAGGGAATGGCGCCGAAGCCTTCCGTTCCCTTGAAGTTGCCCTCCTGGGTGGCGGTCAGCAAGGGGTGCAGCACCTTGATGGGTGCCTTGAACATCTCGACAAATTCCAGCAAACCCTGGTTGGCCAGGCACAGGCCGCCGGAATAGCTGTAGGCGTCGGGGTCGTCCTGGGCATAGGTTTCCAGTTTGCGGATATCGATCTTGCCGACCAGCGAAGAAATGTCCTGGTTGTTCTCGTCGCCGGGCTCGGTCTTGGAAATGGCGCATTGCTTCAGGATGGAAGGAAAGCGCTTGACCACGCGAAAGCGCCGGATGTCGCCGCCGTATTCCTCGAGGCGCTTGACCGCCCACGGCGACATCACCCGCTGCAGGTAGCGCGGCGCGATGCCGTACTGCGCTTCCAGCAGGGGAGCGTCCTCGGTATTGTTGAACAGGCTGAGCGGCGACTCATTGACCGGCGAGCCTTTCAGCGCATAAAAAGGCACCTGCTCCATCAGCTGTTTGAGCCGCTCGGCGATCGACGACTTGCCGCCGCCCACGGGGCCCAGCAAGTACAGGATTTGTTTTTTCTCTTCCAGGCCCTGCGCGGCGTGGCGGAAGTAGGAAACCACCTGCTCGATGGGATCCTCCAGGCCGTAGAAGTCCTTGAATGCCGGGTAGATCTTGATGACCTTGTTGCCGAACACGCGCGACAGGCGCTGGTCATGCCGGGTGTCCAGCAGCTCCGGCTCGCCGATGGCGGCGAGCATGCGCTCGGCCGCGGTGGCATAGACGAGAGGATCTCGCTTGCAGGCATCGAGGTAGTCCTCGATGGACAGTTCCTCTTCTCGCGTCTGTTCATAACGCGTCAGAAAATTACGGACGACATCCATAAATCCTCCTATGCGCGCGGGTACCGAAGAACCCCGACTCGAGATGGAAACCTGCTCCAGATTCCGCGCTATGCATCGAACTTTTGTCTCACACCAGGTGACTGATAGATCGCGACTTCAATGGAAAGTTCCAACGAACTATCGACTCCATTATTTTCCAAATGTGCGAATAGGTACAGCGTATTTTTTAACGAATGCGAATGATGTGTGTGCTTCTGTGCACATGCCGGCAACGGTGTGTGCTTGTCATGCCGGCCGTTGAGCTTGCTATATTTTCAATAGCTGATCATGCAGGTGATCAGACAGCTCCGGGAGGTTTTGTTGAGAACGCGATTTGCTTGCCGCTATCCATTTCAAGATGCGGCCGCATTCAAAAGACAAAACTCATGCACACACGTTGCGCGAACAAACTGCAGGACGCAAGCCGAAGTCGCCAACGCGTGTCAGGAATTTCAAGTTCCTTCTGTCAGTATGGGCCTTGAATGTTTTTTCGTCAGCCCCTTGCCGGCGCCCGTTACAAAAAATACGCCGGGCAAGATCAATGCGGCACCCACTGCGTGGTGCCAGCCCAACGGTTCGCCCAACACACCCCAGGCGGCCAGCCCTGCATACAAAGGCCCGAGATACAGCGACACCGCCACGCGGCTGGCGCCCAGGATTTTTTGCGCCCAGCCGTAAATCCAGTAAGCGCCCAGTCCCGGCACAATCGCGGCGACCACAATCAGCCACAGGCCGTAGCCGCTCAAGGGCAAGGCCTCGGCTCGCGACATTTCCCACACCGTCAAGGGAAGCAGCACCAGCGTGCCGCCTATGCAGATGGCAGCCAGGCGGGCCGTGGCGCCCAGCGGGCTGGGCCACTGCTTTTGCAGCAAGGCATAAGCCGCCCAGGACACCGTGGCGGCCACGATCCACAGGTCTCCGGCCGAGAACTGCACTGCAGCCAGCGCGGTCCACTGGCCCTTGACCACCACGTGCACCACGCCGGCGATGGCCAGCACCACGCCCAGGCCCTGGCGCAGGCTCAGGCGCTCGCCCAGCCAGACCACCGCGCCCAGGCCTATCAGCACCGGCGAGGCCGAATAAATCAGTGCGATGTTCATCGCGCCCGTGGAACGCGCCCCCTGGTAAACCCAGGCGCCGCAAATCACCATGCCCAGGGTGCCCAAGACCAGGTACTGCCACCAGACCTTGGCGATGTGCTCCCGCTGGCGCCACAGCTCGGACCGGGTCAGCAACAGCAGAAGCAGCGCCGCCAGGCCCCAGCGGCCAAAGGCCAGCAGATAAGGGCCTATCACGCCCGGCGCCTTGCGCGCCACAATGTAGTTGACCGTCCAGAGCGCCGGCACCAGCCAGAGCAAGGCCAGCGCCCGGCGCGCCTGTTTTTGCGCGGAATCAGGCATGGGCCATGGTGGTGGCATCGGCCAGCGCCGATGGCGATACAGCCGGCATTTCATGCGCCAGCGCCATCACGGCATGCGGCGGCATGTCGCGCAGGCGATGGTCGCTCCAGACCTGGCGCCAGCGCCGCGCGCCTGGCAGGCCGTTGCGCAGGCTCAGCATGTGGCGCGCGATGGCGCTCTTGGGCGTGCCGTGCTCGGCGGCCTCGCGCACCATGTAGTCGCACATCTGCGACTCCACGGCCTCGCGGCTCAGCGGGGATTCGGCGGCGCCGAAGAAGGCGCTGTCCCAGGAAGCCAGCCACCAGGGGTTGTGGTAGGCCTCGCGGCCAATCATCACGCCGTCAAGCGCGGCCAGGTGCCCGGCCACCTCTTCCTCGGTGTTGATGCCGCCGTTGATGCAGATCCCCAAGTGCGGGAATTCCCGTTTGAGGCGGTGCACGAGTTCATAACGCAGCGGCGGTACCTCGCGGTTTTCCTTGGGCGACAGCCCCTTGAGCCAGGCGTTGCGGGCATGCACGATAAAGACCTTGCAGCCGGCCTCGCTGACCGTGCCCACAAAGTCGCGCACAAATTCGTAGCTCTCGCCCTTGTCGATGCCGATGCGGTGCTTCACCGTGACCGGCACGGCTACCACGTCGACCATGGCTTTCACGCAATCGGCCACCAATTGCGGCTCGGCCATCAGGCAGGCGCCGAAGGCGCCGCGCTGCACGCGTTCACTGGGGCAGCCGCAGTTCAGGTTGATTTCGTCATAACCCCATTGCTCGCCCAGCCTGGCGCACTGCGCCAGGTCGGCCGGTTCGCTGCCGCCCAGCTGCAAGGCCACGGGATGCTCTTCGGCATTGAAGCGCAGGTGGCGCTCCACGTCGCCGTGGATCAACGCGCCCGTGGTCACCATCTCGGTGTAAAGCAGGGCATGGCGCGACAACAGCCGGTGGAAGTGGCGGCAATGCCTGTCGGTCCAGTCCATCATGGGGGCCACGCTCAGGCGCCAGGGATGTCCGGCGTCCGGAGAGTGCGAGAAAGAAGGGGTGGAAACCGCAAGAGGCATGGCGACATTTTCCCAGAAAGGCCGCGGCCCGCGGCGGCAAGGGTTTTGCGGCGCAGCCGGCACCACCGTTACATGTGCGAACACTCCGCCGTTTTCGTCAAACCGCCGTGCGGCCGGGGCGGCAAGCCGGGTAATATATGAGCGCTCCATTCTTTGTAGCAACAGGCCATGCTTGAGACGCAAAAATCCATGACGACCACCATGCCGCGAACCCAGACAATGCCCCGCCCCGCCCCCTACCTTCACCGCCTGCGCCCACTGGCCCTGCTCGCGCCGCTGGCCCTGCTGGCAGCCTGCACCTCGGTTCCGCTGCCGCCGTGGACACCGCCTTCGGCACAGCCCGCCGTTGTCGCTCCGGCTCCTGCCGCGTCGCGCCCTGCCCCGCCGGCTGCCGTGCAGGTAACGCCCGTACCGGCAGCCCCGGCCGCGCAGCCCTCCTCGCCCGCCGCCCAGGGCGAGGCGCCCGCCCCTTACAGCGCCGCCGTTGCCGCCCGCTTCCCGGCGCCTTCGGTGACTTACAACACGCCCGGCCTGCAGGCAGGCCGCAGCAGCTTCACCACCCAGGCCGAAATCCAGGCCTGGCTGCGCGAACAGGCGGCCGCCGCCACGCGCACCCCGGGCTTGCGGGCCAGCGTGCTGCCGATAGGCCGCTCGCAACGCGGCGAAACGCTGGAGGCGCTGGTCCTGACGCGCGCCGGCGGCACGGACCCGGCCGTCATGCAGGCTGCCGGCAAGCCCACGGTGCTGCTGGTCGGCCAGCAGCACGGCGACGAGCCGGCCGGCAGCGAGGCGCTGCTGGTGATTGCGCGCGAACTCGCGCAGGGCCTGCTACAGCCGGCGCTCGAGCGCATCAACGTGGTCATCGTTCCGCGCGGCAATCCCGACGGCGCCGCCATCGACCAGCGCGCCACCAGCGGCGGCCTGGACATGAACCGCGACCACCTGCTGCTGAACACACCCGAAGCCCAGGCATTGGCCCGGCTGGCCCGCGACTACAAGCCGACCGTGGTGGTCGATGCCCATGAATACACGGTGGTGGGCCGCTACCTGCAGAAATTCGGCGCGGTGCAGAAGTTCGACGCGCTGTTCCAGTACGCCACCACCGCCAACCTGCCCGAGTTTTTGACCAAGGCCGCCGAAGAGTGGTACCGCCGCCCGCTGCTGGCCGCGCTCAAGGGCCAGAACCTCAGCAGCGAGTGGTACTACACCACCTCCG
Source organism: Polaromonas sp. P4_F6 (assembly GCF_056401275.1). Taxonomy (NCBI): domain Bacteria; kingdom Pseudomonadati; phylum Pseudomonadota; class Betaproteobacteria; order Burkholderiales; family Comamonadaceae; genus Polaromonas; species Polaromonas sp. P4_F6. The sequence goes on from NZ_JBFUJQ010000008.1 coordinate 208,997, forward strand.
GCGACCTGGCCGACAAAAAAATCTCCATGGGCGGCACGCAGCCCGACACCGGCCGCAACGTGAACGGGCTGAAAAACGCCATCAGCCTGCTGGTCGAGACGCGCGGCGTCGGCATAGGCCGGCTGCACATCCAGCGGCGCGTGCACACCCAGGTCACGGCCATCACCAGCGTGCTGGCCAGCACCGCCCAGCGCGCCAATGAATTGCAGCAGCTGCGCCCCTACCTCGACAAGGAAGTCAGCGCTCAGGCCTGCAAAGAGCAGGCCATCGTCGAAGCCGCCCCCACCGCCGCCCAGTACGAACTGCTGATGCTGGACCCTGTCACCGGCGTCGACAAGGCCCTCAGCGTGGACTGGGATTCCGCGCTCGCGCTGCGCACGCTGAAAGCCCGGGCCCGTCCCTGCGGCTACTGGCTGTCGGCCGCGTCCACCGTGGCCGTCGACAGGCTGCGTCTGCACGGCGTGCAGGTCATGCGTGTGGCCGAGCAGGGCTCCATGCTGGGCGACAGCTACCGCGAAACGGCCAGCACCTCGGGCGAACGCCAGGACGTGCGCGGTACCATCGCCGACGGCAACGCCATCATCAAGGTGCAGGTCAGCCTGGCGCGCGGCGTGGTCGACGTGCCGCGCGGCAGCTACTACGTGCCGCTCAACCAGCCCATGGCCAATCTCGTGATCGCGGCGCTGGAGCCCGACACCCAGAGCAGCTTTTTCGCCAACCAGCTCCTGCAAGGGCTGCAAAGCACGGTGCGCGTGATGGCCGAGCCCAGTGTCAAGCTTGAAGAGCTGAACTAGGAATCAGGCCCCCACGGTCGCTCACTGCGTGTAGCTCCCTGCCCCCCGAGGGGGCCGCCCGCCTGCGGTCTGGCAAAGCCAGTCCCGCGGCTCATGCTGAGTTGAAGAGTTCTTTGATCGCGATCGGCGATGGAGTGTCTTGCCAGCGGGGGCCACGGGTCCGGCTTTGCCGGCCCCAGGCGCCGCCCCTTGAGGGGGAACAGGCTACACGCAGTGAGCCTGGACGGGGGGATTGACGTTCACGTCTTACAGGAAGAGGATGTAAGCGCTGACCGGAAATACCCAGTTTCCGCGCCTTAATGATTCGTTGTTGCAACGCAATGCATGAAAGGACTCGCCATGAAGCACTTTGAGCTGACCAAAAAAATGCTCAGTATGGGCGGTGTGTTTTACCCCACCGGATACGCCTTCATCATGTTCCCGGACGCCGACGACGCCAGACATGTGGCGCATGAGCTGGAAGTGGCCAGCGACGGCGTCATGCTGCTGACGCCCGAAGACATCATCGCCGACATCAGCCGCGCCGACGGCCATTCGGACGTGCGCCTGCCGCGCGTCGGCACCGAAGGCGCCACCGTCCACAAGTATGTGGACCTGGCCCGCGAAGGCCACCATGCGCTGATGATTCCCGTGCCCAACAAGGACGCCACGGAGCGCATCATGGAGGTGGTGCGCAAGGTGCCGTTCTCTTACGCACAGAAGTACCACAGCCTGGCGATCGAAGACCTGGAATAAGGCCTGTCCCACGGGGGTCAAGGGGCAATCGCCGGCGATTGAAAACCAGCCCGGCTTTGAGGCACACTGCGCCTCATGCCATCCACACCGACGCCCCGCATCCGGCAACTGATCGAACAGCTGCGGCTGCAGCCCCACCCGGAAGGCGGCTGGTACCGCGAGGTGTTCCGCTCCGCGGGCCAGGTCATGCCGCAGGACGGCAGGCCCGCGCGCAGCGCCCTGACCTCCATTTACTTTTTACTCGAAGCCGCGCAGCACTCGCGCTGGCACCGCGTGCTGTCCGACGAGGTGTGGGTGCACCTGGAAGGCACGCCGCTGGAGCTCTGGACCTGGGACGCGGCGGACAGCCGCCTGCACAGCGCCATCCTGGGCCCCGTGGGCACCGCCACCCTGCCCCAACATGTCGTGGCGGCCGGCTTGTGGCAAGCCGCCAGGCCCCGGGCCGCTGATGCCGCGGGCTACACACTGGTGGCCTGCATGGTCGGGCCGGGCTTTGATTTTTCGGACTTCAGCATGATGGCGCCGGGCGGCAGCGAAGCCCGGCGTCTCGCCGCCGGCCACCCGCAGCTGGCGCACCTGATCTGACGCACTTCACTTTTGAGGATTCCCATGATTGACCTGCATTACTGGCCCACGCCCAACGGATGGAAAATCTCCATCATGCTGGAGGAATGCGGCCTGCCCTACCGCCTGCACCCCGTCAACATCGGCAAGGGCGAGCAGTTCGCGCCAGACTTCCTGGCCATCAGCCCCAACAACCGCATGCCGGCCATCGTCGACCACGCACCCGCCGGCGGCGGCGCACCCGTGGCGGTATTTGAAAGCGGCGCCATCCTGCTTTACCTGGCCGAAAAAAGCGGCCGCTTCCTGCCCACGGAATTGCGCGAGCGCTACCAGGCCCTGCAGTGGCTGATGTGGCAGATGGGCGGGCTGGGCCCCATGGCCGGGCAGAACGGCCACTTTCTTTTGTACGCGCCCGAGAAAATCCCTTATGCCATAGACCGCTACGGCAAGGAAGTAGACCGGCTTTACGGCGTGCTCGATGCGCAGCTGGCGCGCACGGGCGCGTTTGTGGCCGGCGCCGATTACTCCATTGCCGACATGGCCATCTTCCCCTGGGTGCGCACCCACAAGGCGCAGCAGGTGGAGCTGCAAAAGTTTCCGCATGTGCAGCGCTGGTACGACGCCTTGTTCGAGAGGCTGGCCGTCAAACGCGGGCTGGACCTGGGCAAGGAGCTGCGCGCGCCGGCCCTGACCGAAGAGGCGCGCAAAGCCCTGTTCGGCCAGACCGCGCAAAGCGTGCGCGAGGGCGCGCACAAGATGTCCTGACTTCCCCCAAAAAAGAACAGCCCCCAAGAGACACACCATGATTGAATTTTTCTTCGACTGCTCCAGCCCCTGGACCTATATCGCCTTTCGCAACATCCAGCCGCTGGCGGCCGAACTCCAGGAGACCATCAACTGGAAGCCCGTGCTGGTGGGCGGCATCTTCAACAGCGTCAACAAAGGCATTTACGCGGCGCGCGAAGACATGGACACGCCCAAGAACCGCTACATGCTCAAGGATGTGCGCGACAACGCGCGCGAAGCCGGCCTGAAGATCGCCTTCCCGCCCAAAATATTCCCGGTCAACAGCGTCAAGGCCATGCGCGGCTGCCTGTGGATTGCGCAGGATGCCGCGGCGCAGCCGCACTACCTGGCGTTCATCGAAGCCACTTTCGCGGCCTATTTCACGCGTGAGGAAGACATCTCGCAGGACGAGGTACTGGCCGCGATTGGCCGGCAGGTGGGCATTGATGCCGAAGCGTTTCTCGCCGGCATCGCCAGGCCCGACATCAAGGAGCAGCTCAAGGCCAACACCGACGAAGCCATACGCCGCGGCGCCTTCGGCTCGCCCACCTTTTTTGTGGGGGAGGACATGTACTTCGGCAACGACAGGCTGGCGCTGGTGCGCTCGGCCGTGCTGCGGGCCAGGGCGACTGCGATTGGCTGAACTGAACCTCAACCCGGCACGGAGAAACCACCACCATGCACATCGCCATCCTCACTTTTGAAGGCTTTAATGAACTTGACTCGCTGATCGCGCTCGGCATCCTCAACCGCGTCAAGAAGCCGGGTTGGCGGGTGTCGATTGCCAGCCCCACCGCGCGCGTGAAGTCCATGAACGGCGTGGTGCTTGAAGCGCAAGCATCGTTGGCCGACGCGAGCGCCGCCGACGCGGTCATCGTCGGCAGCGGCATGCGTACGCGCGAGGTGGTGGCCGATTCGGCCTTGATGGCGCAATTGCGGCTGGACCCTTCGCGGCAGTTGCTGGGCGCGCAGTGCTCGGGCACGCTGGTGCTGGCAAAACTCGGGCTGCTTGCCGGTGTGCCGGCCTGCACCGACCTGACGACCAAACCCTGGGTCGAGGAAGCCGGTGTCACCGTGCTGAACCAGCCTTTTGTGGCAAAGGGCAATGTGGCGACAGCGGGCGGCTGCCTGGCCTCGCAATACCTGGCCGCCTGGGTCATTGCCCGCCTGGTGGGCCTGGCGGAGGCGCACGGCGCGATGCATTACGTCGCACCCGTGGGAGAAAAGGAAGACTACGTCGCGCGCGCGATGCGCAATATCAGGCCCTTCATCGACACGCCGCTCGCCACGGCCTGAGGCACTAGTGGCTTGCGCCCGGCGCTGCGGCCGCGCCGGAGCGCTCCAGCACATGGCGCGTCATGGACTGCGCCAGCTCCTGCTCGCCAAGGAAGACCTTGCCGGCCTTCTCGCTGTCGAGCAATCGCGCTTCGGCCTCGTTATGGGTGCGCACCACGATTTCAATGGCGGGGTTGAGCGTGCGCGCCGTCGCCACCATCTGCCGCACGTCCAGGGTGTCGGGCGTGGCGATCACCAGCATGCGCGCCTGCGCGATATGGGCCTGCACCATCACTTCGGCCTCCACCGCGTCGCCTGACACGGCGGCCATGCCCTCAGCCCGCAGCCGCTCCACCGCCTCGCGGTTCTGCTCGGCCACCACAAAGGGGACGTGGTGCGCCTTGAGCGCCTCGGCAATGCGCCGCCCCACCCGCCCATAACCCACCAGCACCACGTGGTTGGACAGATATTTTTCGTCGGTGCTGGCCGGCAGTTCGGCGGTCGGGTCGTCGCGCGCCTCAAGCTTGCGCGCCAGCGGCGACTTCGCCAGTATCCATTGCTGCAGCGGCTGCACCGCCTTGAACACCAGCTGGTTGAGCGCAATGGAGATCAGGGCGCCGGCCAGCACCAGGCTTTGCCCCTCGGGCGGCAGCAGGCCCAGCGAGGCACCCAGGCCGACCAGGATGAAGGAGAACTCGCCGATCTGCGCCAGGCTGGCCGAGACCGTGAGCGCCGTGTTGAGCGGGTAACGAAAGGCCAGCACCAGCACGCCGGCCGCGAGCGTCTTGCCGACAATGATGATGGCCACCACGGCCAGCACCTGCAGCGGCCGCTCCAGCAGCACCCAGGGGTCGAACAGCATGCCCACCGACACGAAGAACAGCACGGCGAAAGCGTCGCGCAGGGGCAGCGACTCCTCGGCGGCCCTGTGGCTGAACTCGGACTCGCGCATCACCATGCCGGCAAAGAAGGCGCCCAGCGCGAAAGACACGCCGAACAGCGCCGTGGCGCCGAAAGCGATGCTCACGGCGGCCGCCACCACGCACAGCGTGAACAACTCGCGCGAGCCGGTGCGCTGCACCTGCCACAGCACCCAGGGGAAGAAACGGCGCCCCACCACCAGCATCAAGGCCACAAAGCCGCCGACCTGCAGCAAGGTGATGCCCAGCGTTTTCCACAGCGCGTTGACGTCGGCATCGACCTTGCCCGACAGCCAGCCGCCCAGCGGCGGCAGCAGCACCAGCACCAGCACCATGGCCAGGTCTTCGACCACCAGCCAGCCCACGGCAATGCGCCCGTTGACCGAATCGAGGATGCCGCGGCTTTCCAGCGCGCGCAGCAGCACCACGGTGCTGGCCACGGAAAGCGAGAGGCCGAACACCAGCGCGCCGCCCAGGTTCCAGCCCCACCAGTGCGCCAGGCCCATGCCCAGCGCGGTGGCCACCGTCATCTGCACAACGGCACCGGGCACGGCGATCTTGCGCACCGCCAGCAGGTCGTCGAGCGAAAAATGCAGGCCCACGCCGAACATCAGCAGCATCACGCCGATTTCAGCGAGCTGGCTGGCGATCTCCGCGTCGGCCACAAAGCCGGGCGTGAAGGGCCCGATGATCACGCCCGCCAGCAGATAGCCCACCAGTGCGGGCAAACGCAGCCGCACCGCAAGAAAACCAAAAACAAGGGCCAGGCCCAGGCCGGCGGCGATGGTGCTGATCAGGGAGACGCTATGGGGCATGCGAGAGGGATTCCTTCAGAGAGGGTTAAGAGCCGTTCTGACTCCAAGGAAGGCCTGCGACGCAGCCCGGCAGGCGGGCTGTCCCCGTAGAACACGTTGGTTTAATTTACTACAGTTGCCTGGGCGCCCACCCGCCAAATCCCCACGCGCCCGCAGGATGTTTGCGAGGCCTGGCTCCTGGCAGGCCCTGGGCGGCCACCTTGAGCCGCTTGCATTGAGGGTAAAACCAGGGGCACGGCCGCAGGCCCCCTGCCTACAATGGCCGCATGCCGAACCCCACCTCTTCCGTCAAACGAAACCGGTGGATTGGCTACTGGTGGGCACCCTTGACGCTGGTCGCCCTGGCGCTGGCGGTGATCGCCTACCTGCATCCCTACCAGCCTCTGGCGCTCTCGGATCTTTCGCCCCAGGTGGTCGCCAACGCGGCCGCGCTGGACGCTTCGTTCGGCAAACCCGTCACGCGCTCATTCAAGTACGCCACCCGGCGCAGCTATTCCTCACCGTCCGGCCAGCTGGAGGTGGAAATTCGCGTGACCCTGCAACCCATGGGCAGCGGCCTGGTCATGCGCCAGGACGACTGGTTCGACCTGGGGGGCCGCAGCGTGGTCTACCAGGAGCGCTATGTGCTGTTTCGCAACCTGTTTTCGGTGCACACGCGCAGCCGCGAGGTCGCGCCACTGGTGCACGACCTGATGGGCCGGGTCGGCTGGTACAACGATTCGGTGCAAACCCTCAAAAGCACGCAGGAAGGCGGAGCGCCCGACGCAGCCGCATGGAAGCTGGACCTCACCATGGACCGGCTGTCCGACACCGACGGCAAGAGCCTGACGCTGCAGACCACGCGCTACCAGAGCAGCCGGCACTGCGAACGCTCCGGTCAGCTGGACGGTGCGGCGATAGGCACCGGCTTCACCGGCTCCTATGCCAAGGTCAGCTGCACCAGCCATACCAGCGAGCAGTCCGCCGAGCGCCGCTCGGACTATGTCTGGCTGCCGGAGCACGGCATCTTCCTGTCGCTGGGATTCCAGCAGGCGGGGGAAGCGGCCGAGAAGCCCGGCACCGTGCTGGACGTGAAGGGACGTTATGTTTCTTTCGAGCCCCTGCCCTGAGTTTTTCGCGTCCTTACCTCTTTGCGCTGAGCCATAAAAAAACCCGCCGAGGCGGGTTTTTTACCAAGCGCCCAGAAGGCGGTCAGCCCATGTGCAGGCCGCCGTTGAGCGAGAAGTCGGCGCCGGTCGCATAGCCGCCTTCTTCGGACGCAATCCACGCAATGATGGAGGCGATTTCTTCGGGCTGGCCCAGGCGCTTGGCTGGCACACCCGCGACGATTTTTTCCAGCACATCGGGGCGGATGGCTTTCACCATGTCGGTGCCGATGTAGCCCGGGCTGACCGTGTTGACCGTCACGCCCTTGGCCGCGACCTCCTGCGCCAGCGCCATGGTGAAGCCGTGCAGGCCGGCCTTGGCGGTGGAGTAGTTGACCTGGCCAAACTGGCCCTTCTGGCCGTTGACCGAGGAGATGTTGATGATGCGGCCGAAGCCCGCTTCTATCATGCCCTCAATGACCTGCTTGGTCACGTTGAACATGCTGTTGAGGTTGGTGGAAATCACCGCATCCCAGTCGGCCTTGCTCATCTTGCGGAACTGGCCGTCGCGCGTGATGCCGGCGTTGTTGACCAGCACCGACACCGGGCCGTGTTCGGCCTTGACCTTGTCGAAGGCCGCGACGGTGGAGTCCCAGTCGCCGACATTGCCCACCGAGGCATAAAAGGTGTGGCCCAGCGCCTTCTGCTCATCGAGCCACTTGGCATAGTCGCGCGTGGGGCCGCAGCCCGCGATCACCGTGAAACCGTCTTTAGCCAGGCGCTGGCAGATGGCGGTTCCAATGCCGCCCATGCCGCCCGTGACGTACGCTACTTTTTTTGCCATTGCGATCTCCTTGATTGATTTTGTGAACTGTCTTTGACTTTTTTAACTGTCTGAATACCGTTGAATGTCCCAACGCGTGCCACAACGCCTGTCACAGCATATGCACGATGTGTGCCGGTTGGAACATTGTGATCCCTGGTTCAGCGCTCCAGGGTAAGGGCTACCCCCATGCCGCCGCCTATGCACAGGCTGGCAATGCCTTTTTTCGCGTCGCGGCGCGCCATCTCGTGCAGCAGCGTCACCAGAATGCGGCAACCGGACGCACCAATCGGGTGGCCGATGGCGATGGCGCCGCCGTTGACGTTGACCTTGCTGGTGTCCCAGCCCATTTCCTTGTTGACCGCACAGGCCTGGGCCGCGAAGGCTTCGTTGATCTCGAGCAGGTCCAGGTCCTGGGCCTTCCAGCCCGCGCGCTGCAGCGCCTTGGTCGAGGCCGGCACCGGGCCCATGCCCATGTAGGCCGGGTCCAGGCCGGTGGTGGCATAGCTGGCGATGCGCGCCAGGGGCTTGAGGCCCAGCGCGGCGGCCTTCTTGGCCGTCATGACCATCACGGCGGCGGCGCCGTCGTTAAGGCCCGAGGCATTGCCCGCCGTCACGCCGCCGGCCTTGTCGAAGGCCGGGCGCAGGCCGGCCAGGCCTTCGGCGCTGGTCTTGCGGTTGATGAATTCGTCGGCGGCGAACACCACCGGGTCGCCCTTCTTCTGCGGAATGGTGATGGAGATGATTTCATCCTTGAACTTGCCGGCGTCCTGGGCGGCGGCCGCCTTGGTCTGGCTGGCCAGGGCCAGCGCGTCCTGCGCGGCGCGGTCAATGCCGTATTTTTTGGCGACGTTCTCGGCGGTGATGCCCATGTGGTACTGGTTGTAGACGTCCCACAGGCCGTCGACGATCATGGAGTCGACCATCTTCCAGTCGCCCATGCGCTGGCCGTCGCGCGAGCCGTTGAGCACGTGCGGCGCCGCACTCATGTTTTCCTGGCCGCCGGCGATCACGATTTCGCTGTCGCCGGTGGCCACGGCCTGGGCGGCGAGCATGACCGACTTGAGGCCCGAGCCGCAGACCGCGTTGATGGTCAGGCCCGGGATGCCGTTGGGGAAACCGGCCTTGATGACGGACTGGCGCGCCGGGTTCTGGCCGACGCCGGCCGTGAGCACCTGGCCCATGATGACTTCGCCAAGCTGGTCAGCGCTCAGGCCGGAGCGCTCCAGCACGCCCTTGATGACGGCCGCGCCGAGTTCGGTCGCGGGGATCTTGGCCAGCGAGCCGCCGAATTTGCCCACCGCGGTGCGGCCGGCTGCAACGATAACGATGTCTTCCATGGTGTGTTCCCTTTTTGAAGTTTCTGGAGTGGTTTTTAAACTGTGATGACAGGACCGCGCGTGCCGGCGCTCAGGCCTTGGCCTTGACGTAGCGGCCAGGCGCGGGCTCTATGACGGGGTATTTGCGGCTGCCGTAGGCCTTGGGCGCGGCGACCTGCTTGCCGGCATGGCCTTTGAGCCAGTCCGACCAGTCGGTCCACCAGCTGCCGGGATGCTCGGTCGCGCCCTTGAGCCATTCGGCCTGGGTGGCCGGAAATTTGCCCTGCGGCAGCTTGTCGCGGGTCCAGTAGCTGCGTTTTTTCTTGGCCGGCGGGTTGATCACGCCGGCGATGTGGCCCGAGGCCCCCATCACAAAACGCTTGGGGCCCGGCAGGTGCTGGGTGGAGGCGTAGGCGCCGCCAATCGGCACGATGTGGTCTTCGCGCGAGCCGTAGAGGTAGACCGGGATGTCGACCTTGCGCAGGTCGACCTTCTGCCCGCAGACCACGGCCTTGCCGGGTTTGATCAGGTTGTTCTCGAAATAGGTGTTGCGCAGGTACCAGGCGTAAAAAGGCCCGGGCAGGTTGGTGGAATCGCTGTTCCAGTAGAGCAGGTCAAAGGGCGGCGGCGTTTCGCCCTTGAGGTAGTTGCCCACCACGTAATTCCAGACCAGGTCGTTGGGCCGCAAAAAGCTGAAGGTCGAAGCCAGGTCCTGGCCCTTGAGCAAACCGCCCTGCCCCATCTCGGCCTCGCGGTACTTGACCGAGGTCTCGTCGATGAAGATGTCCAGGATGCCGGTGTCGGTGAAGTCCAGGAAGGAAGTGAGCAAGGTGGCGCTGGCCACCGGTTTTTTGCCGCGCGCTGCCAGCACCGACAGCGCCGTGCCCAGGATGGTGCCGCCCACACAAAAACCCAGGGCGTTCAGCGTCTTGGCACCGGTGATGTCCTGCACTACCTCGATGGCCTTGATGGCGGCATGCTCGATGTAGTCGTCCCAGGTCTTGCCGGCCATGGACTCGTCGGGGTTGCGCCAGCTGACCACAAAAGTGCGGTGGCCCTGGCTGACCGCATAGCGGATCAGCGAGTTCTCGGGCTGCAGGTCCAGGATGTAGAACTTGTTGATGCAGGGCGGCACCAGCAAAAAGGGCTTTTCGTAGACCTTGGCCGTGAGCGGCTTGTATTCGAGCAGCTGGAAGAATTCGTTTTCAAATACCACCGCGCCTTCGGTGGTGGCGACATTCTTGCCGACCTCGAACACACGCTCGTCGGTCATGGACACATGGCCCTGCTTCATGTCGTGCAGCAGGTTGGTGATGCCCTGGGCAATGCTTTCACCCTGGCTCTGGATGGCTTTTTGCTGGGCCTCGGCATTGAGCGCCAGAAAATTGCTGGGCGCGGTGGCCGCCATCCATTGTTCGACGGCAAAACGCACGCGCGCGCGCGTCTTGGTGTCGGCCTGCACCGCCTCGGCCAGCTCCATCAGGGTGCGGGCATTGAGCAAATAGGTGGAGGCGGAGAATTTCGAGACCGGGTTGGCTTTCCAGGCCTCATTGGAAAAGCGGCGGTCCGAGGCCACCAGGGTGTAGTCACCGTCCTGCAGGCCCTGGTTCCACAGGGCCGAGGCATCCGCGATGTAGCGCTGCTGCAGTTCCTGGAGCTTGGCCGGGTCGAACTGCAGCAGGGGCTGGCCCTGGGCACCGTTCGCGCCACTCACGCCGTTGGGAAAACCAAAGCCCGCCGGCATGCCGCTTGCCATGGCCCCCATGGCCTGTTGCAGGCCCGCGGCAAAAGTCTCTTGCATCTGACGGGCCGCCTGGGCCCGGTTTGCGTCAGAATCCATTTATATCCCCGATCATGTTGAGTCTCGGTGACTCTTTTGAGCACACCACCAGTATCGTAGGATTTGCTTTAAAAATTTCCGACTGCACGCCCAGTTTCAAGTATTTATGTATTTGGTTGTCATCGCCTGGATTTACGTTGTGCTCATGATGAGCGTTGCCGAAGCGACAAACAGCAACGGCACGGTCCTCGGGGCGGTGTTTACCTTTGTACTCTATGGACTGGGGCCTGTGGCATTGGTGGTTTACCTGATGGGCGCACCCGCGCGCAGCAAGGCCCTCAAAAAGCGCGCGGCGCAGGAACTCCTGCAGCAAACTGCAGCCGAGGACGCAGCCCGCGAGAAAGCGGCGCAAGACCCCCCCAAGAGCCCCTGACCGCAGCGCTTCAGGCGCGCCAGATGCAGGCGGCCATGCGCCCGGTCGTGCCAAAGCCGTTGCCCGCCGGCCCGGCGTCGCGCCTGTGCGAGAAAAACCGCGAGGGGTTTCGCACGGTGCACCAGGCATCGCTGCCGTCATTGCCATAGATGCGGGTAATGCCCAGCGCCTGCAAACGCAGCCGCGCCAGGCCCGGAAGGTCGGCCAGGTATTTGCCGGCGCCGGTGGGTACAAACAGGCGGGCGGCTTCAGGCTGGGCGGCTTCGAAGGCGGCCTTGACTTCGGCGCCGACCTCGAAGGCCGAGGGCCCAATGCAAGGCCCCAGCCATGCGAGGGTGCGGGCGTCGGCCTTCATGGCGGCATGAACCGCTTCCAGCACGCCTTGCCCGCCCTGCCCCGCCAGTCCGCGCCAGCCCGCGTGCGCGGCGGCCACCATGGCGCCGTCCGCTGATGCCAGCAGCACCGGCAGGCAGTCTGCCACCATGATGGTGCAAGCCACACCGGCCTCTTTCGTCACGCAGGCATCGGCCTGCAGGCCGTCTTCCGCGGCGGCGTCCAGCGCGAGCACCTCGCTGCCATGCACCTGCTGCAGGAAGACCGCGCGGCTGCCCAGGGCCTGGCGCAGCAGGGCGCGGTTGGCCGCGACCCTGGCCGGCAAGTCGCCGACATGGTCGCCCAGGTTCAGGCTGTCATAAGGCGCGGCCGACAGGCCGCCGGCCCGGGTGGTAAACACCGCGCGCACGCCGGCTGGCGCCGGCCAGTCGGGAATCAGCCAATCCGCATGCACAGGCAGATCAAGCCTCGTTGTCGGGACAAGCCGAAGGCTGGGCCTTCTGGAAGGCCGGCAGCGCCATGCAGGCGTCAAACGCGGCCATGGTGCGCGGCAGGCCGTCAAAGCTCACATTAAAGCGCTTGGCATTGAAGATTTGCGGCACCAGGCAGCAGTCGGCCAGCGTGGGGGTGTTGCCGTAGCAATAGGTCGATGCCGGCAACTGCGCCAGCTGGCGCTCGAAGGCCTCCAGCCCTTCGCGGCACCAGTGGACGTACCAGGCGTTTTTGGCCGCCTCGTCGAGCTTGAGTTCCTTGACCAGGTATTTGAGGATGCGCAGGTTGTTGACAGGGTGGATTTCACAGGCAATCGACTGGGCCAGCGCGCGCACCTTGGCGCGACCCAGCGCATCGGCCGGCAGCAGGGCCGGTGTGGGGTGTTTTTCGTCCAGGTATTCGATGATGGCCATGGATTGCGAGAGTTTTTCGCCATCGACCTCGAGCAGCGGCACCAGGGTGTCTGCGGACAGGCCGGCATAGGGAGGCTGCTTGTGTTCGCCCTTGGCGATGTGCACGGGAATGTAGTCGTAGCGCAGGCCCTTGAGCTCCATCGCGATGCGTACACGAAACGATGCGGACGAGCGGAAATAGTTGTGGAGTTTCATCTCTAAAGCATAAACGATGGCCCCCACGCTCGTCACTTCGTGTACTTCGCTGCCCCCCGAGGGGGCCGCTGCGCCTGCGGCCCGGCAAAGCCGGTTCCGCGGCCCCGGCTGGGTTAAATACATCCCCGCCGTCGCTCACTTCAATCGCCTGCGCGACTGACGCGAGGCCGGCCCGCCGCTACCATGCCTGCGACACCCCTCTCAACAGATCCAGCGGAGACACCCCATGAGCGCCATCACCAGCCTGAGCAACCACCAGATTCGCCTGGCCAGCCGCCCCGTCGGCCTGCCCACACGCGACAACTGGAGCTTCACCACCGAACCCGTGGCCGAACCCGGCCCGGGCGGCGTGCTCGTCAAAACCCTGTACCTGTCGCTGGACCCGGCCATGCGCGGCTGGATGAACGACGCCAAGAGCTATATCCCGCCGGTGGAAATCGGCGCGGTGATGCGCGCCGGCGGCGTGGGCAAGGTGATCGCCTCGCAAAACCCGGCATTTGCCGTGGGCGACTATGTGAATGCCGCGCTCGACGTGCAGGAGTACTGCCTGATCCCGGCCGACCAGGTCAAGCGCAGCGGCATGTTCAAGATAGACCCGCGCCTGGGCCTCACGTCCTGGCTCAATGTGCTGGGCCTGCCCGGCATGACGGGCTATTTCGGCCTGCTGGAAGTGGGCCTGCCCAAGGCCGGTGAAACCGTGGTGGTGTCGGGCGCAGCCGGCGCCGTGGGCCAGACCGTGGGCCAGATCGCCAAGCTCAAGGGCTGCCGCGTGGTCGGCATCGCCGGCGGCAAGGCCAAGTGCGACTGGGTGGTCAATGAGCTGGGCTTCGACGCCTGCATCGACTACAAAAACGGCGACGTGCGCGCCGGGCTCAAGGAACACTGCCCCAAGGGCATAGACATCTATTTCGACAACGTGGGCGGCGAGATCCTGGACATGGTGCTGGCCCGCCTGGCGCGCGGCGCCCGCATCATCATCTGCGGCGCGATCAGCCAGTACAACAACACCACGCCGGTAAAGGGCCCGGCCAACTACCTGTCGCTGCTGGTGAACCGCGCCCGCATGGAAGGCATTGTGGTGTTCGACTATGCCGACCGCTACCACGTCGGTGTGGCCGAGATGGCGGGCTACCTCAAGGCCGGCACCATGAAAAGCAAGGAAGACGTGGTCGTCGGCCTGGACACCTTCCCCGAAACCCTGCTCAAGCTCTTTAACGGCGAGAACTTCGGCAAGCTGGTGCTGCAGGTGGCGAAAGAGTAGTTCTTACTTCCCGCCGCGTACCAGGCGCACCGCGGCGGAGGTGGCGCGCGGGGCTTCACCGGCGCTGCCGTCGCTGAAACCGACAAAGGTGAAATAGCCCGGGCCGGTGCTGCTGGAAGTCCAGAAGCGTGCCACCGGCGTGGCGGGGAAGGCATTGGGATCTATCGCGGCCTTGTTTTCCTCCGCCTCGCGCGCCGAAACAATGCTGGAGAGCTCCTTGAGGATGGGCATGCGCCATTCGGCATCCGGCGCCGAAGCTGCCTTGGCGCGCGCGGCCGCATCGGGATGGTTCATGAAAACCGCCTGACCGGTGCAGGTTTTACCCTTGAAGACCATGCCTTCGGCGCAACGCTTCCAGATCAGGCCGGTGCGGCTGTCGGTGACTTCCTGGCCGTCGGCGGAGGGCGTGAAGCGATCCTGCGCCAGGCTGGCGCCGGCTGATGACAGCAGCAACAAGGCAAATCCCAGGGTGCGAAACGAAAGGCGGTGCATAGCAATTCTCCATGGCCGGGAGCGGCCCCATATGGGAATACTAGGCAGGTCCAGGGCAGGCAACCATAGGGAAAGCTATCTAGTGGCTTGTACCTAGCGGAGTATTACCTGGCGCCAGCTACCCGCCACCGGGGCGGTCAGGGCAGGTAATCCGGCCCCACGCCGCCGGCATCGAGCACTTCCTGGGTGACCTGCTCCACCAGGAAATCCAGCAGCACGCGCACACGCGCCGGCAGGCGGCCGCCGCGGCCGACAAACACCGCATGGATGGGTTCGCGCTCGCCCGGGTTGAGGTCTTCGGCCACGGCCACCAGGCGGCCCGCGTCCAGGTCGCGGCGTATATGGAACAGCGACATGCGGGCCAGGCCCGCGCCGGCCAGCACCAGGTGGCGCAGCGCCTCGCCGTCGCTGGCGCGCGCATAGCCGGTGATGGGCAATTGCTGGATCTGGCCGTCCACGCGCACCGGCCAGTAATGCATGTTGCGCTTGAAGGTATGGGCCAGGCGCTGGTGCGCCTCCAGGTCTTGCAGCGTGCGCGGCGTGCCGTGGCGCGCCAGGTAGGCCGGGCTGCCGACGATGTGCTGCGCCGTATCGCCCAGGTGCCGCGCCACCAGCTGGGACGAGGCGAGCGCGCCCCAGCGTATCGCCACGTCGGTGCGTTCGTCCAGCAGGTCGACCACGCGGTCGGTCAGCGTGATGTCCAGCGTGATGTCGGGATAGCGCTCGTGGAAGGCTGGGACCAGCGGCAGCAGCAGGCAGTGCGCGGTCGGCATGCTGGCGTTGACGCTGACGCGCCCGCGTGGCATGGCGCCGGCGGCCGCGCCGCGCTCGGCCTCGTCCATGTCGGCCAGCACGCGTGTGCTTTGTTCGTAAAACGTCGTGCCCTCGGGCGTGAGCTGCAGCTTGCGGGTGGAGCGGTTGACCAGGCGCGTGCCCAGGCGCGCCTCCAGCCGGGTCACCAGCTTGCTGACGGCCGAGGGCGTCATGCACAGCTGGCGCGCGGCGGCTGAAAACCCGCCTTTGTCCACCACCTGGACAAAGGCCTCCATTTCGCCGGAGCGGTTGACGTCTATGCGGGGCATGGTGGGGCTATTTTGACTGGATTATTGTGAATTGAATTCACAAATGATTGTCTCCAGGCCATTCTAGTCAAGATGCCGCTGCGTCTCCACACTAGCCGCATCCCCACTTTTTCTGGCGACGTTCATGGCGCAAAAATCACCTTCACTTCCTCTAGGCCTGCTGGCCCTCACCGTCGGCTCCTTCGGCATAGGCACGACCGAGTTTGTCATCATGGGCCTGCTGCTGCAGGTCTCCGCCGACCTCGGCGTCAGCATCGCTTCGGCCGGGCTGCTGATTTCCGGCTATGCGCTGGGCGTGGCGGTGGGCGCGCCGGTGCTGACGCTGGCCACGCGCAAGTTGCCGCGCAAAACCGTGCTGCTGGCGCTGATGGCCATCTTCACGCTGGGCAACCTGGCCTGCGCGCTGGCGCCCGACTACGCCAGCTTGATGGCGGCGCGCGTGATCACCTCGCTGGCGCACGGCACTTTCTTCGGCGTGGGCTCCATCGTTGCCACCGGCCTGGTCGCGCCCGAGCGCAAGGCCTCGGCGATTGCCATCATGTTCAGCGGCCTGTCGCTGGCCACCCTGCTGGGCGTGCCGGCCGGCGCCTGGCTGGGCCTGCACCATGGCTGGCGCGCCACCTTCTGGGTGGTGGCGCTGATAGGCCTGCTGGCCTTCCTGGTGCTGGCGGTGTTTGTGCCGCGCAGCGCGGCGGAAAACGGCGGCGCCTCGCTGCGCCAGGAACTGGCCGGGCTGGCCCGCCCGCAAGTCATGCTGGGCCTGTTGATGACGGTGTTCGGCTTTGCCGGCGTGTTCGCGATCTTCACCTACATCCAGCCCATACTGACCCGGCTCACCGGCTTCAGCGAAGCCGCGGTGTCGCCCATCCTGCTGGTGTTCGGCGGCGGCATCTTTATTGGCAACCTGCTGGGCGGGCGCCTGGCCGACCGCGGCCTGCGCATGTCCCTGCTGGCCACGCTGGGCGCGACGGCGCTGGTGCTGGGCGCCATGGGTTTTGTGCTGCACTCGCCGGTGGCCACAGTGCTTTTCGTCGGCCTGTTGGGCGTGGCCTCTTTCGCCACCGTGGCGCCGCTGCAGATGCGCGTGCTGCAGCAAGCCCACGGCGCCGGCCAGAACCTGGCGGCCAGCCTCAACATAGGCGCTTTCAACGTGGGCAATGCGCTGGGCGCCTGGCTGGGCGGCCTGGTGGTCAGCAGTTCCTTCGGCCTGGGAGGCCTCAGCTGGCTGGCCGCGCTGATCACCGTGGCGGGCATCGCCGTCACGCTGTACAGCCTGTCGCGCGACAAGGCCGAACTGCAAGCCATTCCCGCCACCTGCTGAGCAACATTGCCATGAATACCTTGATGAAACTCCGTGTGCTTAAGTCCACACTCTCCATGGCGCTGCTATGCGCCGCTTTTCTTTCGCAGGCGCAAGCGGCTGACGGCAACTGGATTCCAGGCTGGACGGCCAGCCCCCAGCCCATCTGGGCCGGCGGCTTCGCCCTGCCCCTGGGCCTTCCGGCCAGCCTGAGCGATCAGACGGTGCGCCAGGTCGTGCGCGCCGGCGTGGGCGGCTCACGCGTGCGCATTGTGCTGTCCAACGAATATGGCACGCAGCCCTTGCGGATCGGCGCGGCCTACATCGCAGCGGCAGGCGACACCGCGGGCAGCACCCACGGCCCCAGCCTGGCCCTGACGTTTGGCGGCCAGTCCACGGCCACTGTGCCGGCGGGCGCGCCCCTCGTGAGCGACCCGGTCGACTTCACCGTCGCGCCGCTGCAGCGCCTGGCCGTCAGCCTGTACTTTCCGCAAACAACAGCCCTCACGACCATTCACTGGGACGGCCTGCAGCCCGCGCAGATCGCGTCGGACAATGTGGCCGGCGCAGCCACCGTGAAAGCCGACAGCGTGGTGAACAGCCGCCTCTTCCTGAGCGCCATACTGGTGGAGGCCGCGCCCGGCACGCGCAGCGTGGTGGCTTTTGGCGATTCCATCACCGACGGCGCGGCCTCCACGCCGGGCAGCGACAGCCGCTGGCCTGATTTCCTCGCGCGCCGCCTGGCCGGGCAAAACGTGGCCGTACTCAATGCCGGCATCTCGGGCGGGCGGGTGCTCAAAAACCACATGGGCCCGAATGCGCTGGCGCGTTTTGAGCGCGACGTGCTGGGCCAGCCCGGCGTGGCCGGCGTGGTGCTGCTCATGGGCATCAACGACATCAGCTGGCCCGGCAGCACCTTTGAACCTGCGGAGCCGGCCACGCAGGCCGATGCGCTGATAGCCGGTTACCGGCAGTTGATCACCCGCGCGCGCAGCCGCGGCGTGCGCATCGCCGGCGCCACGCTGACGCCGTTTGAAGGCGCGCTGACCATGCCGGGCTCGCCGATCGCAAACTACTACAGCCCCGCGAAAGACGCGCTGCGCCAGCGCATCAATGCGTGGATACGCGGCAGTGGCGAATTCGACGCGGTGCTGGATTTTGATGCGGTGGTACGCGATCCCTTGAACCCGCTGCGCATACAGCCGGCTTACGACTCGGGCGACCACCTGCACCTGGGTGATGCCGGCAACAAAGCAGTTGCCGATTCGATTGACTTGAAGCTATTGCTCGGCGACCGTTAACGGCCCACAACGAGACGCAACCCCGGCATCACACTTTCGGTTTCGGCGCGCCGCTCCAGTGCCATGCGCATGTTCATTTGCGCGACCTCGGTGTGTTCCACGGCCAGGGCCTGGGCACGCGCGCCCTCGCCGGCCTTGAGCGCCGCGAACAGCATGTGGTGCTGCCGGTGCGCGTAATGCATCCAGTCGCGGTCCTGCTCCAGCGTGGACTGCATGGGCAGCATGGCCGAGGCGGACGCAAACGGCAGTTTGTCGTTGAGTTCGACGGCGCGCTGCAAGGCGCGGTTGCCGCTGGCCTGCAGGATCAGCGCGTGGAAGCGGTCGTTCATGGCGGCATAGGCCGCGTAGTTCTCATAACCCAGCGGGTTGGCCGCCAGCGCCCGGTCGCCTTCATCCAGGCAGGACTGCAGATCAAGCTGCAGCTGGCGCGACACGCCGTGCTCGGCCACCAGGCGCGCCGCCATGCCCTCGAGGTGGCCACGCACCGCGATGGCGTCGGACACCTCGCGCGGCGTGAACTGGCGCACCAGGTATTTGCCGGTGTCATTGGCCTCGACCAGCCCTTCCTGCTCCAGCGTGACCAGCGCGGCCCGCACCGGCGTGCGCGAGGCGCCCAGGCGTTCGGCCAGCTGCTGCTCGGCCAGCCGCTGGCCGGGCTCGAACTCGCCGCGCAGGATCAGGTCGCGCAACTGCATCAAAACGGTTTCTTGCAAGTTCATGGCCGTGAATGTACACTGAATTTTAAATTTGGGATACCGTTTTTAGGTTTACCCTGCATGACAAGGCCCCGCCATGAACGCTGAACAAAACCAACTGCTGACCCGCATCACCGCGGGCACGCCCTGCGGCAAGCTGCTGCGCCAGTACTGGCAGCCCGCCGCGTTGGTTGATGAGTTCAACCCGGCGCTGGACCCGCGCATGGCAATCCGCCCGGTCAAGGCGCTGAAGCTCTTCGGCCAGGACCTGGTGCTGTTCAAGGATGCCTCAGGCGCTTGGGGCCTGCTGGACCGCGACTGCGCCCACCGCGGCGCCGACCTGTCCTTCGGCCGGCGCGAAAGCCTGGAACAAGGCGGCGGCCTGCGCTGCCCTTTTCACGGCTGGAAGTTCGCGACCGACGGCCGCTGCCTGGAAACACCGGCCGAACCCACCGGCAGCAAGCTGTGCGAGCGCATACGCCAGCGCAGCTACCCCGTGATGGAAAAAGCCGGCGTGCTGTTTGCCTGGCTGGGCGACGAGGGCAGCACGCCGCCGCCCTTCCCGGCTTTTGACTGCTTTACCGCGCCGGCCACGCACAGCTTTGCCTTCAAGGGCTTGTGGAACGCCAACTGGCTGCAGGCCTTTGAAGTGGGCATAGACCCGGCGCACCCATCCTTTTTGCACCGCTTTTTGCAGGACGACCCGCTGGAGCAAATCGGCGAGAACCCGGCCGGCAAACAGTTTCGCAGCGCCAGCGCCGGCAGCAAGGACGGCGAGCAGTGGCCGATGACACGCATCATGCGCGAGTTCGCCCAGCCCGACATCAGCTTCGAGAACAAACCCTGGGGCATGCAGCTGACCGCGCTGCGCGCCATGACCGACAAGCTCACCCACGTGCGCGTGACCAACGCCATCTTTCCGGCCACCTTTGTGATCCCGCTGTCGGAGACCATGACCATCACCCAGATGCATGTGCCGGTGGACGACACCCACACCTACTGGTACACCTTCTTCACGAGTTTTGCCGGCCCGCTGGACCGCGAAAGCATGCGCGCGCAGCGCCAGCAGTTCATCGCCCTGCCCGACTACATCCCCAAGGCCGGCCGCCACAACAACTGGGGTTTTAATGCCGAGGAGCAGATGAGCACCACCTACCTGGGCATGGGCGAGGAAGACATCAATGTGCACGACCAGTGGGCCGTGGAAAGCATGGGCGCCATCCAGGACCGCACGCGCGAGCACCTGGCCACCTCCGACAAGGTCATCATGGCCAACCGGCGCGTGCTGCTCAAGGCGATTGAGACCGTGCAGAACGGCGGCGTGGCGCCCGGCATCGCCGACCCCGCGCAGGCCGCGATGATCACCGGCCCGGACACGGTGGACGGCATCGCCCCGGCCGGCGAATGGGCCCAGTGGTGGCAGCAAAATGCCCGCGCCAAACGCGAGGGCGCGCCCTGGCTGGACGCAAAAGCGCCCTCGACCGCTTCGGCCGACACCGCCACACAGCCATGAGCAGCTTCGCGGTGCAATGCGGCGTGCATGACGCCGCGCGGCAAGCCGCCCAGGCCGAGGCGCTGCGGCGCATCGAGGCCGGCGGCCTGGAGCTGGTGCGTTTTGCCTGGTGCGACCTGCACGGCATGCTGCGCGGCAAGACGCTGGTGGCGGCCGCCGCGGCGCAGGCCATGGCGGGCGGCGTGGGCATGGTCAGCACGCTGCTGCTCAAGGACACGGCCGACCGCACCGCCTACAAGGTGTTCGAGGCCGGCGGCGCCGCGGGCCTGCCGGGTTTTGAATTCGGCGGCAATGTGATGCTGCTGGCCGACCCGGCCAGCCTCCAGCAACTGCCCTGGGCCGAAAAAACCGGCTGGCTGCGGTGCCAGCCCTGGTTTCCCGACGGCAGGCCGGTCGCACTCGACACGCGCCGCGTGCTGCAAAGCGCGCTGGCCAAGCTGGCCGAGGCCGGCTACGGCATGAAGTGCGGGCTGGAAATCGAATTCCATATCTACCGCATCAACGAGGGCGGGCTGAATCCGCAACTGGACCCCGAACTGGCCGGCTGGCCCGGCCTGCCGCCGCAGGTGAGCATGATCCACCCCGGCTACCAGCTGCTGTCCGAGCAGTGGGCGGACATGGCCGAGGAGCCGCTGCGCATCGTGCAGCGCACGGCGCAGGCGCTGGGCCTGCCGCTGCTGTCGCTGGAAATCGAGCTCGGCCCCAGCCAGGTCGAGGCGGTGTTCGAGGCCACTGACGCGCTGGCGGCGGCCGACAACATGGTGCTGTTTCGCAGCGCGGTGAAACAGGCGTTGCGGCGCGCCGGCTACCACGCGACCTTTATGTGCCGCCCGCCCTTTCCCAACATCATGTCCAGCGGCTGGCATCTGCACCAGTCACTGGTGGACCTCAAAACCGGCGCCAACCTGTTCAAGCGCGCCAGCCCGGCCGCCGGCAGCACGCCGGCCGATGCGCAGTACACGCTCTCGGAAACCGGCGAGCACTACCTGGCCGGGCTGCTCGCGCATGCGCGCGGCATGACGGCTTTTTGCACGCCCACCCTCAACGGCTTCGGGCGCTTTCGGCCCAACGCACTGGCGCCGCAATCGATTTTGTGGGGCCGCGACAACCGCGGCGCCATGCTGCGTGTGGTCGGCCAGTGCGATGACAACAGCACACGCATCGAAAACCGCCTGGGCGAGCCCGCCGCCAACCCCTACCTCTACCTGGCCTCGCAAATCCACGCCGGGCTGGACGGCATCACGCGCCGCCTCAAGGCCCCGCCGGCCACCGATGCGCCCTATGGCGGCAGCGCCGAGAAAATCCCCACCAGCCTGGGTGAGGCCCTGGAAGCGCTCAAAGCCGACGCCACCCTGGCGGCGGGATTCGGCGACACCTTCATCAACTGCTTTGCGCACATCAAACAGGCTGAAATCAGCCGCCACGATGGCGCCGAAGACAAAGACGACTGGCAGCGCCGCGAATACTTCAGCCGCATCTGACGGCATCACACTCACCCATGATCACGATTCATTTCATCGCGGCCGACGGCCGTGCCACCTCGGCGCAGGGCAAGCCCGGCAAAAGCCTGATGGAGGCCGCCGTGGCGGCCGGCATAGACGGCATAGCCGCCGACTGCGGCGGGCTGCTCACCTGCGCCACCTGCCATGTGCATGTCCAGGAGCCCTTCGCGTCCAGCCTGCCGCCGCCCGACGGCGAGGAACTGGGCATGCTGGAATTCACCGCCGCGCCGCGCACTGCCGCCAGCCGCCTGAGCTGCCAGATCAAGCTCACGCCGGCGCTGGACGGGTTGACGGTACAGTTGCCGCTGACCCAATACTGAGCCAATACTGAGACATCGAAGCAAAGGAGTGTTTTTTCATGATTCTCGAACTCGCCGACATCCGCATCCACCCCGGCCAGCAGGCCGCTTTTGACGAAGCCATACAGCGCGGCCTACAGGAAGTGATTTCCAAGTCCAAGGGCTTCCAGGGTTTCAAGGTCAACAAGGGCATTGAAAGCCCCGAGCGCTACATCCTGCAGATCTTCTGGGATACGCTGGAAAACCACACCGTCGACTTCCGCCAGTCGCCGGCGTTTGCCGACTGGCGCGCCATCGTCGGTCCGTTTTTTGCCGGCCCGCCCACAGTGGAGCATTTCGACCTGCTCGCCAAATCGGCTTGAGATTTCGCCGAATCCCATAAAAAACGGGGCTTTTCAGCCCCGTTTTTTATTGACGTGCCGGCTTAGCGGCCGTCGTTCTCGTGGCCGGTGACCAGCTTGGCCAGCAGCTGGTTGAATTGGACCCGCTCGTTCTCGTCCAGCGGAGCCAGGATGCGCTGCTGGGTCTTGTTGACGGCGCGCTTCATCTGCAGCGCGATTTTTTCGCCCTCGGGCGTGGTCCACAGCAGTTTGCGGCGCTTGTCGGCGGGGTCGGCCTCGCGCTTGACCCAGCCCTTGGCTTCCAGCCGCCCTATCACCGAGCCGAAGGTGGCGGGGTCGAAGGCCACCCGGCCCGACAGCGTGATCTGGTCTTCGCCGGGGTCGTCCATCAAGGCATTCAGGATGGCAAACTGCACCGGTGTGGCATCAAAACCGGCCGTCTCCTCCATGAAGATCGCCACCGCGAGCTGTTGCGCGCGGCGGATCAGGTGCCCGGGAGCTTCGCTGAAATTAAATGTTTTTGCCATGTGCGGAGTTTAACGGCCCACTTTGCAATTCAGGGTAACTACCAAGGCGCCAAACGCCCTATTGATAAGTATACTTATCATAAAGGCACCCGACTCAAGCTCTCCCTGGCTCAGCCTTTCACCCATCCCCTCACCTATGGCACACACATCCGCACTTCCTCTTCTCGTCTCGGGCGGCGGCATCGGCGGGCTGGCCGCGGCCATGGTGCTGGCCCAGGACGGCCACCGCGTGACCCTGTTCGAGCAGGCGGCGAGCTTCGGTGAAATCGGCGCCGGCATCCAGCTGGGACCCAACATCTTCCGCATGTTCGACTACCTGGGCCTGACCGAAGCCATCAACCGGGTGGCCTTCTTCCCCACCGGCCTGGGCATGAACGACGTGCGCACCGGCGAAAAAGTCGTGCGCGTGCCGCTGGGCGACCTGGCCCGCGCGACCTACGGCTTTCCCTACGGCGTGATCTACCGCGCCGACCTGCACCAGGTCTTCCTGGACGCCTGCCGCGCCCAGCCCAACATCACCCTGCGAACCCACGCCAAGGTGGAGTCCTTTGACCAGTCGGCTAGCGGCGTGACGCTGCGGCTCGAAGGCGGCGAAACCGTGGAAGGCAGCGCGCTGATAGGCGCCGACGGCATGTGGAGCCGCATCCGCGAGGCCGTGGTCGGCGACGGCAAGCCCCGCGTGTCCGGCCACATCGCCTACCGCGCTGTGCTCAAGCGCGAGGATGTCCCGGCCCATTTGTGGAGCGACGACGTGCTGCTCTGGGGCGGCGAAAAAACCCACCTGGTGCACTACCCGCTGCGCCGCGGCGAACTGTTCAACCTGGTCGCGGTCTTCCACAGCAACAAGTACGACGAAGGCTGGAACACCTTTGGCGACACGGCCGAGCTCAACGAGCGTTTTGCCCAGGCCTGCCCGCAGGTCAAGGAACTGCTGGGCAAGATAGAGACCTGGAAGATGTGGGTGCTGTGCGACCGCGAGCCGGTCAAGAACTGGACCGACAGGCGCGTGACCCTGCTGGGCGACGCCGCCCACCCCATGCTGCAGTACCTGGCCCAGGGCGCCGGCCAGGCCATCGAGGACGCGGTGGTCTTGCGCGAAGCGCTGCGCCACACCCGCGGCGATGTGGAAAAGGCGTTCCAGAAGTACCAGCAAAAGCGCTACCTGCGCACCGGCCGCGTGCAGCTGACCGCGCGTTTTTATGGCGATATCTACCATGCGGCCGGCGTACAGCGTGAACTTCGCAACCAGATGTTCCAGAGCGGCACCGAAAGCGCGGGCTTCGCGGGCCTGAAGTGGATGTACGACGGAATCGAGCCGTCAAAACTGTTCCAATGACACTTTTAAAGTTTCAGGGACTGTTGTGATGAAGCCTTTCGCCAGCGTGTATTCCACCGTGTTCTCCGCCGTGTTTCTGGCTGCCTGCGCGCAGTCCGCCGCGGCCGCCGCCCCCAGCGCCTGGCCGACGAAGCCGGTGCGCATCATCGTGGGCTTTCCCGGCGGCTCCACACCCGACATGGCGGCCCGCACCCTGGCCGAACCGCTGAGCCGCGCGCTGGGCCAGCCGGTGGTCATCGACAACAAACCCGGCGCATCGGGCAATATCGCGGCCGACCAGGTCGCCAAGGCCACGGACGACCACACGCTGGGCGTCGTCATCAACGGCAACCTGACCTCGGCCAAACTGCTGTATCCCAAGCTACCTTACGACCCAGCCAAAGATTTCACGCCCATCTCGCTGCTGGCCACCGCGCCGCTGGTGCTGGTGGCGCCCGCGAACGAGCCCGGCGGGGCCGACTTCTTCACCGCCGCGCGCCAGGGCGGCGCCCAGTGGAACTACGGCTCGGTCGGCAACGGCTCGGTCGCCCACCTGGGCATGGAGCTGCTCAAAAGCCGCGTGCCCGGCCTCATACCCGTGCACGTGCCCTTTGCCGGCAACCCCCAGGTGGTCACCGCCATGCTGGGCGGCCAGATCCAGATGGCGCTGATCCCGCCCGGCGTGGCCATGCCGCATGTGCGCGCGGGCAAGCTCAAGGCCATAGGCCTGGCCGGGGGACGCTCCTCGCTGGTGCCGGAGGTGCCGCCGCTGGCCGATGCCGGCGTGAGCAAGGTCAACCTTGAGGTGTGGACGGCGCTGATAGGCCCGGCAAACCTCTCCAAAGCCGCACAGGCGCGGCTGGCGCAGGAAGTGCCGCGCATCATCCGCGATGCCGACACCCGGCAAAAACTGTTCAACCAGGGCTGGCAGGCCGTGGGCACCTCGCCCGACGGCCTCAAAAGCCGCGTGAAGGACGAGGCCGCCATCCTGGGCGGCATCATCCAGTCGCGCGGTATCAAGCTGGAGTAAATGATGCCCCCACAGTCGTTCACTGCGTGTAACTCCTTGCCCCCCGAGGGGGCCGCCCGCCTGCGGTCCGGCAAAGCCGGTTCCGCGGCTCATGCTGGGCTTAAGAGTTCGGGGAGTACAACCAGTGGGGGCCGCGGGACTGGCTTTGCCAGACCGCAGGCGCCGCCCCCTCGAGGGGGGAACAGGCTACACGCAGTGAGCCTGGACGGGGGTGCAACTTGATCACTGAACCCGCGCGCAGCCTGCCCATCTACGGCGAATTT
The DNA here is from genome assembly GCF_056401275.1 of Polaromonas sp. P4_F6. Taxonomy (NCBI): domain Bacteria; kingdom Pseudomonadati; phylum Pseudomonadota; class Betaproteobacteria; order Burkholderiales; family Comamonadaceae; genus Polaromonas; species Polaromonas sp. P4_F6. The sequence goes on from NZ_JBFUJQ010000008.1 coordinate 234,680, forward strand.
GACGTCGTTGTGATTGGTGGCGGCCCGGCCGGCCTGGCCGCCAGCGTCAGCGCTGCACGGCACGGCGCGCGCACCTTGCTGGTGGAGCGCTACGGTTTCCTGGGCGGCATGGGCACGGCCGGCGGTGTCACCAATTTCGCGGGCCTCTATGGCCGCAAGAACGGCGAAATGCGGCAGGTGGTGCGCGGCGTTGCCGACGAGCTGCTGCAGCGCATAGACACGTTGGGTGGCCTGAACGCGCCGCAGGACGGCATGCAGGGCCGCATACGCGTGCGATCCTACGACGTGTCGGCCTACAAATGCGCGGCCGACCAGTTGCTGGTGGCCGCCGGCGTGCACATCCTCTTTCATGCCTGGGCCGCGGCCGTGGTGATGGAGGGCGATCGCATCAACGCCCTGGTGGTGGAGACCAAATCCGGCCGCCAGGCCATACGCGCCACGCGCTTTGTCGACTGCTCGGGCGACGCCGACGTGGCGAACTTCGCGGGCGTGCCTTTCGAGCTCGGCGACGGCCACGGCAGCGCGCTGTTTCCCTCGACCATGTTCCGCGTCGGCCATGTCGACGCACAGCGTGCGCTGGCGGCCGTCGGCGAATTCAAGGCCATCAACACCCTGATGGCCGAAAGCCAGGCGCGTGAGCCGGGCCGCTACAAGTTTCCGCGCGAGGGCGCCATCTTGAGGCCGCAGAAGAACCCGGCCGAATGGCGCGCCAACGTCACGCAGATCCGCAACGCCCAGGGCACGGCCATGGATGCCACCGACGCACGGCAACTGAGCGAGGGCGAACTCGAAGGCCGGCGCCAGATCACCGAATTTTTCCGTTTCCTGCGCAATGAGGTACCGGGCTTCGCGGATTCCGCCATCGTGGACATCGCGCCCCAGGTCGGCATACGCGAGACGCGCCGCATCCAAGGCCTGTATGCGCTGAGCGGCGAAGACATCCTCTCCTCGGCCCGCTTTGACGACGCCATAGGCATCAACGCCTGGCCCATGGAGCTGCATGCCGACGGCCGCATCGACTGGCAGTTTCCGCGCAACGTCGACGCCGCGCAGGGCCGCGCCTACAACGAGCTGCCCTGGCGCATGCTGGTGCCCCAGGGCCTGGCCAACCTGCTGGTGGCCGGGCGCTGCGCCTCGATGACGCACGAGGGCCAGTCGGCCGCGCGCGCCAGCGGCGGCTGCTTTGTGATGGGCCAGGCGGCCGGCACGGCGGCGGCCGTGGCGGGCGCAGGCCGGAGTTTTGCAGAGACCGACGTGAGGCGGCTGCAGCAGCTGCTCACGCAGGACGGCGTGTATTTCGACAACGACGGCGATCTTTAACCAAAGAAGGACACCATCATGGACATGATGCCCCCTCCCGCCCACGGCCAGAGCGCAGTGCCGGGCGGCGCCGCGCGCAAGGCTTTTTATGAGGCCATTTCGGCGCACAGCATGACGCCGCTCTGGGAAGTGCTGCATGCGCTGGTGCCGCAGTCGCCGAACACGCCCTGCCGGCCGGCGCTGTGGAAATATGCCGACGTGCGTCCCTTCCTGATGCAGTCGGGCGAGCTGATCACCGCCGAAGAAGCGGTGCGCCGCGTGCTGATCCTGGAAAACCCCGGCCTGCGCGGGCAATCCTGCATCACGCAGTCGCTCTACGCCGGCCTGCAGGTCATCCTGCCCGGTGAAATCGCGCCCAGCCACCGCCACACGCAAAGCGCGCTGCGTTTTGTCGTCGAAGGCCACGGCGCTTTCACCGCCGTCGACGGCGAGCGCACGCTGATGAAGCCCGGCGACTTCATCATCACCCCCAGCTGGACCTGGCACGACCACGGCCATGAAGGCCGCGTCGAGTCCGACGCGCCCGTGGTCTGGCTGGACGGCCTGGACATTCCCATGCTGCGCTTTTTCGACGCGGGTTTTGCCGAGAACGGCGGCGCCAAACAGCAGGAAGTCACCAAGCCCCTGGGTATCAGCAGCCACCGCTATGGCGCCAACATGCTGCCGGTGCGCTACGACGCGCCCTTCGGCCAGACCTCGCCCATCTTCAGCTATCCCTACGAGCGCACGCGCGACACCCTGCACCAGCTGGAAACCCATGGCGACATCGACGCCTGGGACGGCGTCAAGCTGCGTTATGTGAACCCGGCCACGGGCGGCTCGCCCATGCCCACCATGGCGACCTTTATGCAGCGCCTGCCCGCCGGCTTTGCCGGCAAGCCCTGGCGCCAGACCGACGGCGCCGTGTTCAGCGTGGTCGAGGGCTCGGGCTCGGTCGACATCACACAGGGTGGCGAAACCCGGACCTTTGAATTCGGCCCGCGCGACCATTTTGTGATTCCGTCGTGGCACACTGCGCAATTGCGTTCGGCGCAATCTTGTGTGCTGTTCAGTTTTTCAGACCGCCCGGTGCACCAGGCCCTGGGCATACACAGAGAAGAAAGGTTGTCATGAGTTTTGTCATCACCCCACCGGCCACGGTGTCCGTCCCCGTCGTCGGCAGCAAAGAGCGGTTTCCCGTGCACCGCATTTACTGCGTGGGCCGCAACTACGAAGAGCACGCCAAGGAAATGGGCTTTACCGGCCGCGAGCCGCCCTTCTTCTTCCTGAAACCGGCCGACGCCATCGTCGCGGTGGAGGCCGGCAGCACCGGCACCATCCCCTACCCGAGCCTGACCAAAAACCTGCACCATGAGATCGAGCTGGTCGTGGCCATAGGCACGGGCGGCAAAAACATCAAGGCCGCCGACGCGCACAAACACATCTACGGCTACGCCGTGGGCCTGGACATGACGCGCCGCGACCTGCAGGGCGAGATGAAAAAACAGGGCCGCCCCTGGTGCATAGGCAAGGCCTACGACCACTCCGCACCCATAGGCCCGATCACGCCCGCGGCCCAGGCCGGCGACGTGAACCATGCCGAGCTGTATATCCAGGTCAACGGCACGGACCGCCAGCGCAGCAATGTGTCCAAGCTGATCTGGAACATCGCCGAAACCATTGAGCACCTGTCGACCGCCTGGGAGCTGCAGCCCGGCGACCTGATTTACACCGGCACGCCCGAAGGCGTGGCGGCGGTGGTCTCGGGCGACACCATGGTCGGCAGCGTGGCCGGCCTGGGCACGCTGACCGTCAAGGTCGCATAAGCACACCTTTACCCATGTCCGCGCCCACACCACAGGCAGCGGCGACAAGCATGAACGGCCGCCTCGCGCGGCCGTTTTTCATGGCCGGCGGTTTGCGCGATGAACGCGCATCTGTTTTAATCACCGCGCAAATACCCTGGCCTCTTCGGGTAAGCCGCCTGACCGGATGAAGCCGCAATTCTGATAATCGGCCCATGCGGTTCCAGGGAACACCCCGAAACCATGTTCTGCTTTTCGGAGACCTTTCTTGAAAATCCTTGAAAACCTGTCGAAGCTGAGCGCCATCCTGGCCGGGCTGTTGATGACGGCGATCACGCTGCTGACCTGTGTCAGCATCATTGGCCGCGAAACCTTGGGCAAAACCGTTCCAGGCGACTTTGAGCTGGTCGGCCTGGCTACCGGCGCGGCCGTAGGCCTGTTCATGCCCCTGTGCCAGTTGCAGCGCGGCAACATCATCGTCGACTTTTTTACCGCACGCGTGCCGCATCGCGTCAATACGCAACTGGACCGGCTGGGAGCCCTGCTCCTCGGCCTGTGCTTTGTGCTGCTGGCCTGGCGCGCCGGGCTCGGTGGCCTGAACTCGTGGCAGACCAACTCCAGCACCATGCTGCTGGGTGTTCCGGAGTGGTACGCCTACGTCACCATGGTGCCGGGCTTTTTGCTGACCGCGGTGATTGCCCTGTGTCAGGCGGTCTTTGGTTTCCGGGCCGAGCCGGAGATTCCGGCATGAGCGGCCTTTCCATCGCGGGCTTTGTCCTTGTTCTGATGTTCGTGCTGATGGCATTGCGCACGCCGATCGCCATCAGCATGTTCCTGGCGGGCTCCGTGGGCTACGTCATGCAGACCGGCTGGGGCCCGTTTGCCAATTTCATGAACAGCATGGCGTTCGCGCGCTTTGCCAGTTATGACCTGTCGGTGATCCCGCTCTTTATCCTGATGGGCCAGTTCGCCACGCAAGGCGGCATCAGCAAATCCCTGTTCGAGTTCACCGCGGCCATCACCGGCCGGCTCAAGGGCGGGCTGGCCATGGCCGCCGTGATGGCCAGCGCGGCTTTCGGCGCGATTTGCGGATCTTCCGTCGCCACCGCGGCCACCATCACGGGAGTGGCCTTGCCTGAAATGAAACGCCACGGCTATTCGGGACGCCTTGCCACCGGCACGCTGGCCACCGCCGGCACGCTCGGCATCCTGATCCCTCCGTCCGTGCCGCTGGTGATCTACGCGATCCTGACCGAGCAAAACATCGCCAAGCTGTTTCTCGCCGCCACCATCCCCGGCATCCTGGCGATGCTGGGCTATATGCTGGTGATCGCCGTCTACGTGCGTGTGGTGCCGGGTCATGCGCCGGAGGTATTGAAGAACCCGCCGAAAATGAACACGCGACTGATCATTGGGCTGGCACCGATTGCCGCCGTGTTCACGCTCGTGTTTGGCGGCATTTACGGCGGCTTCTTCTCGCCAACCGAAGGCGCGGCCGTGGGTGCGGCCACGGCCTTCCTGGCGGCGCTGGCCAAGGGCGAGATGACCTGGGAGAAGTTCAAGCACTGCTTTTACGGCACCGCCACCAGTTCAGCCATGATTTTCCTGATCTTCATCGGCGCCGACATCATGAACTCGACACTGGCGCTGACGCAGATACAGCACCAGCTGGTCGGGCTGATCGCCAGCTGGAACCTGGCGCCGATCTGGGTCATGGTCGCCATCGTGGCACTGCATCTCCTGCTGGGCATGGTGACCGAGGAGCTTTCCATCATCCTGCTGACCATCCCGATCTTTTTCCCGGTCGTGATGGGCCTGGATTTCGGCATGCCCAAGGAGTCGCTGGCCATCTGGTTCGGCATCCTGATCCTGATGGTGGTCTCCTTCGGCCTCCTGGTCCCGCCCATGGGGCTGAACGTTTACGTGGTCAACGGCATGGCCAGGGATGTACCGCTCAGCGAAAGTTTTCGCGGCGTGCTGCCCTTTCTCGTCAGCGACCTGATCCGCATCGTGTTGATGCTGGCCTTTCCGGGCATTGCCCTCTGGCTGGTGAAGTTCATGAATTGACCTCCGCGCCGCATTCAAGGGAATTCACCGGTTCAGCCTGTCCGGGTTTCGTATAACGTCGAATCATCTTTACCAATGGAGACTTCCATGATCCACCGCCGCACACTTTTGAAGACCGGCGCCGCCGCCGCCCTGGGCGCACCGGCCCTCTCCAGCCTGGCCCAGCAGGCCGTGACCCTGAAGTTCCACACCTTCATGTCGCCAACCTCCAATGTCTGGCTGGCCATGCACAAGCCCTGGATGGAAAAAGTCGAAAAGGAATCGGGCGGGCGCATCAAGTTCGAGGGCTACCCGGCCATGCAACTGGGCGGCACGCCCGTGCAGCTCTACGACCAGGTCAAGGACGGCGTGGTCGACGTGGTTTGGACCCTGCCGGGCAACACCGCCGGGCGCTTTCCGCGCATCGAGGTGTTTGAGCTGCCTTTCATCATGTCCAACGCCGAAGCGACTTCCAAGGCCTATTGGGAATACGTGCAGACCGTCGCGCCGGACGAGTTCAAGGACACCCAGGTGCTGGCGCTGCAGGTGCACGGCCCCGGCGTGATCCACACGGTGGACAAGCCCGTCAAATCGATCGCCGACATGCGCGGCCTCAAGCTGCGCGCGCCCACCCGCCAGGTGACCAAACTCATGGGCGTGCTGGGCGCCACGCCGGTCGGCATGCCGCTGCCGCAGATTCCCGATGCGCTGAGCAAGGGCACCATCAACGGCTGCGTGATTCCCTGGGAGGTCGTGCCTTCGGTCAAGGTCAACGAACTGACCAAGTTCCACGCCGAGTTCGACCCCGCCGGCGGCAGCCTCTACACCACCACCTTTGTGATGGCCATGAACAAGGCCAAGTACAACTCGCTGGCGCCCGAGCTCAAAAAAGTCATCGACAACAATTCCGGCATGGCGACCTCGGCCTGGCTGGGCAAGGTGCAGCAGGGCAACGACGTGCCCGGCCGCAAGACCGCCAGCGACCGCGGCAACACGATTTACACCGTGAGCGCCGCCGAAGCCCAGGACTTCCGCCGCAAGTCGCGCACGGTGGAAGTCGAGTGGGTGGAAGACATGAACAAAAAAGGCTTCGACGGCAAGAAGCTGCTCGACACGGCACGCGGCCTCATCGAAAAGCACACCAAGACGACCAAGGCCTGAGCCCCGTCGGCGTTTAGGCGCACACCCACAAAAACCGGGCCAAGAGCCCGGTTTTTTTTATGGCCTTGAGCGCCCGGTCCACCGAGTTGCCCATCCGCGAGCAGGGGATTGCCGAAAGCAGCGCGCAAAGTTCCCGCCCGGCGACTACATTCACACGCGCTCAAGCACCATTCACAACACAGCAACAACTCAAGGGGAACTTCATGCCGCGTCCTTTCACTTTCAGGCATCTCGCCCTCAGCGTCCTGCTGGCGGGCTCCGCGCTCAGCGCCTTGGCCGCCGGCCCCATGGTCAAGACCCAGGCGCCGGGCTACTACCGCGTCATGCTCGGCGACTTTGAAGTCACCGCGCTGTCCGACGGCACTGTCAAACTGCCGGTCAAGGACCTGCTGACCCGCACCACGCCGGCCAAGGTCGATGCGGCCCTGAAACGCGCCTTCCTGGACGACAAGGTGGAAACCTCGGTCAATGCCTACCTCATCAACACCGGCAGCAAGCTGGTGTTGATAGACACCGGTGCCGCGGGCCTCTTCGGCCCCACGCTGGGCAGCCTGCAGGCCAACCTCAAGGCGGCCGGTTACCAGCCCGAGCAGGTCGATGAGATCTACATCACCCATATGCACCCCGACCATGTGGGCGGCCTGGTGGTGGGCGGCGCCGTCGCCTTTCCCAATGCCATCGTGCGCGTGGACAAGGCCGACGCCGATTTCTGGCTCGACGAAGCCAAGATGAACGCGGCGCCCAAGGAGTCGCAAGGCTTCTTCCAGGGTGCGATGGCTTCCATCAAGCCCTATGCTGCAGCCGGCAAGCTCAAGACTTTTGAGGGCCGCACCGAGCTTGTGCCCGGCATCAGCGCGCAACCGACACACGGCCACACGGCCGGCCACAGCGTGTATGTGGTGGAAAGCAAGGGCGAGAAGCTGGTGCTGTGGGGCGACCTGATGCATGTGGCGGCTGTCCAGTTCGACGATCCCGGCGTCACCATCAAGTTCGACAGCGATTCCGCACCGGCCGCCAAAGAGCGGGCCCTGGCCTATGCCGCAGCGGCCAAGGGCGGCTACCTGGTCGGCTCGGCCCACATCGCCTTCCCGGGCCTGGGCCATGTGCGCAAGGCGGCCGGCAAGGCCTACGCCTGGGTGCCGCTCAACTATTCCTCGCTCAAATAGGCGAGCCCTGAAGGCGGCCGCGTGCCCAGGCGGCGTGGGCCGGGCACGAAGCCGCTACACTCATTTGATGCACCGCCTTCCCCTGAAACACTGCCGCGTCTGCGGCACCGCCGTGGCCTACAGGCTGCCGGATGACGGCGACACCAAGGAGCGCGCGGTCTGCCCGGCCTGCAACACCGTCCACTACGAAAACCCGCTGAATGTGGTTGGCACCGTGCCCACCTGGGGCGAGGACGGCGCGCAGGTGCTGCTCTGCAAACGCAACATCGAACCGCGCTGGGGCAAATGGACCTTGCCCGCCGGTTTCATGGAACTGGGCGAAACCACCGCCGAAGGCGCGGCCCGTGAGACCGATGAAGAGGCCGGCGCGCAATTTGAAATGCTGGGTCTTTTCACCGTGATGAACGTGGTGCGCGTCGGCCAGGTCCATCTGTTTTACCGGGCACGGCTTTTGAGCACCGAGTTCAATCCCGGCCACGAAACCATAGAGGCACGGCTGTTCACCGAAGCCGAAATTCCCTGGGACGAGATCGCCTTCAAGACGGTCAAGGAAACGCTGGAACGTTATTTTGAAGACAGGCGCAAGGGCGCCTTTGGCATCCATACCGCCGACATCGCCTGAGTGCTGACGGAGCGCGCAGCCCGTCCCGGCAGACCCGGTAGAATTTCCCGCATACCGGCGAATGCCCCACCAGGCCTTCGCTTTCACCCGGCCCCGCGGCCAGGCTCTTTTCCCTGTCTCCCACACCCTCCCCGGAATCCATGTTCAATACCGCGATCTTTTTCCGCATTGCCGATGATTTTGTGTTGCCGCCCCTGGAGGCACTGGAAGAAATTTTCCAGTCCCACCGCTTTGTGCCCTGCGGCGCGACCGAGCCGGAGTCCAGCGGCTGGGTGCCGCCGCGCGGCAATAAAAGCACCGTGCTGCTCGAGAGCGTAGGCCGCTCGGTGATCGCGCGGCTGTGCACCGAGCGCCGGCCCGTGCCCTCCTCGGCCGTCAAGGCAGCGGTGGACGAACGCATAGAGAAGTACAAGGAAGAAACCGGCCGCGAGCGCGTGGGCGCCAAGATCAAAAAAGAGTTCAAGCAGGAAGTCATGCTGGACCTGCTGCCGCGCGCCTTCACCAAACGATCCACCACCACGCTGTGGATAGACCCGGTGAACAAATTCCTGGTGGTCGATTCCGGCAATCTCACGGGCGCCGACAAAGTGATCAGCTACCTGGTGGAGGCGCTCAGCGAAATCCCCGGCGCCCTGCCCGGCCTCAAGGCCAGCCCCATACAGACGCAGATGTCGGCCGCCGCCGCGATGTCGCACTGGCTGTCGACGCGCGAAGCGCCCTACAACTTCACCGTGGACCGCGACTGCGAACTCAAGACGCCCGACGACCAGAAGGCCACGGTGCGCTATTCGCGCCACACCCTGGACATCGACGAGGTGGCCCAGCACATTGCCGCCGGCAAGCTGCCCACGCAGCTGGCCATGACCTGGAACGAGCGCGTGTCCTTTGTGCTCACCGAAACCGCGCAGCTCAAAAAACTCAAGCTGCTCGACGTGGTGCTGGACGGTGTGCAGGAAAGCGGCAAGGACGACGACGGTTTTGACACCGACGCGGCCATCATCACCGGCGAGCTGTCCTCGCTGATCCCCGATGTGCTGGATGCGCTGGGCGGCGAACTGGGCGAAGGCGAGGCCGCTGCCGGGCAGGCCACGGCGGCCGAACCGGTGCCCGAGCCGGCCTAAAACCGCACGCCGTCTTCCTCCAGGAGGCGCAGCATGCTGTCCAGGTGCGCCCGCGCACTCGCGGGGTCGCCCACCCGCATCTGCTCGTAGGCGCGCTGCGCCACCTCATGCGGAATGCCGCGCAGCGGCCGCCCCGTGCTCATGGCCTTGAGCTGGACTTCGGCGGCGCGCTCCAGGTAATACAGGTCATCCCAGGCTTCGGCCACCGTGGGACCGGTCACGATCACGCCGTGGTTCTTGAGAAACACCACGTCGGCGTCGCCCAGCGTGGCGCTGATGCGGTCGCCCTCGGAGTTGTCGAGCGCCAGGCCGTTGTAGTGCTCGTCAACCGCGACGCGCCCGTAGAACTTCAGCGCGGTCTGGCCCAGCCACAGCAGCGGCGGACCTTCCAGCATGCTGAGCGCCGTGGCATTGGGCATGTGGGTATGAAAGGCGACGCGCACGCGCGGCTGCAGGCGGTGCAGGCGCGCATGGATGAAAAACGCGGTCGCCTCGGGCTGGCCTTCGCCGTCCAGCACATTGCCGTCAAAGTCACAGACCAGCAGGCGCGAAGCGGTGATTTCCCGGAAGGCATAACCGTAGGGGTTCACGAAGAACAGGCCCTCATGGCCCGGCACGAGCGCGGAGAAGTGGTTGCAGATACCTTCTTCCAGGCCGAACCTGGCCGCGAGCTGGAAGCAGGCGGCCAGCTCCATGCGGGTTTGCCGGACGGCGGCTGAAGACAGGTCCAGACGCCGGCTCTTTGCCGCAGGCGCCGCCACTGAAAGGGTATGGGCCATCTGAAAATCTCCTTGGTATTTACCAGCCGAGCTTCTGGAACAGGCCCAGCACCTGGTCCAGCGTGGACAGTGTTGCATCGGGCGTGTAGTCCGGCAAGGGGGCCCTGACGCCGCGGTCTATCCACACGCATCGAAACCCGATGTCGCGTGCCGCCGCGTGGTCGAGGTGCGGGCTCGCGCAGATGTGCACGACGTCGTCCTTGCCGACCCCGAGTTCGGCATGGGCGTAGTCGAACAAGCGCCGGGCCGGCTTGTAGGCACCGGCCAGCTGGGCCGTGATGACGCGGTCTATGGTCCCGCCCAGTTGCGCCACATTGCCGGCGATGATGTCGTCGTCCGTGTTGGAAACGATGCAGAGCCTGAAGCCAAGCGCCTGGAGCCGCTTCAGCGTGGCGACGACCTCGGGAAAAGGCGGCATCGCGCCTATGCCGTCCGTCAGGATGCGGCCGTCGTCCGCACCGCTGCGCAGGCCCAGCGCCTCGAGTGCCATGCGCAGCGACTGGCCGGAGACCTCGCGGAACGAACGGTGCGGCTTTTCCTGCTCAAGCTGGTGCTCGTAGCGGTCGTGTAGCGAGATCAGGCTTGCGGGATCGACATCGGGCGCGCCCTTGAACCGCAGGATTTTCCCGACCGCCGCCCGCAGGCCTTCGTCCCACTGGATCAGGGTTCCATAGCAATCAAAAGTGAGCCAGTCCGGCCGGGGTGTGTTTTCAAGTGTCATGTCGGGAACTGTGCGATTCCAGCATGATATTTACAAATTAAATTATTATCTAAGTATCAGTTGATTTATAAATAAGCAATCCATGCTGGATCTCGAACTCCTCAAAACCCTGGTCTGCGTCGTCGACGAGCGCAGCTTCACGCGGGCCGCTGAGCGCGTGCACCGCACCCAGTCCACCGTGAGCCAGCAAATCAGCAAGCTGGAAGACAACGTCGGCCGCGCCCTGCTGGTGCGTGACAGGACAGGCAAGCGCGTCAACCCCACCGAGCATGGCGAGATCCTCGCGGCCTATGCGCGCCGCCTGCTTGCGATTGCTCAGGAGGCCGAAGACATGCTGTCAGCCCCCACGGTGCTGGCGCCGGTGCGCGTGGGCGTGCCCGAGGACTTCAATGCGCAGCGCATGTCGGCGATGCTGTCGGACTTCCTGGCCCTCCACCCGGGCACACGACTGGACACCGTGAGCGGCATGAGCACAGACCTGCACCACAAGCTGCACCTGGGCGAGATCGACATCGCGCTGGTCAAGCGGGAACCCGGCAGCGGAGAATGCATCGCGTCCTGGCCTGAATCCCTGGTATGGGTCGCAGGGATAGCCGCCATGCACAAAGAAGAAGAGGTGCCGCTAGCGGTGTTTCCGCAAGGCTGCGTCTACCGGCAGCGCGCCATCCGGGCGCTGGACAAGATCGGCAAACGCTGGCGCGTGGTGTTTGGCAGCCACAGCCTCACCGGCATACAGGCCGCCGTCGCGTCGGGCTTGGGCATCAGCGTGCTGCCGACGACGGCCGTCCTGCCGGGGCATCGCGCGCTGGGCGAGGCGGACGGGTTCCCGCCGTTGCCGGCCACCGAGCTGGCCTTGGTCTCTTCGCCCATGCCCCTGAACACTGCGCAACGCCAGCTGGTCGCATTTCTTGCCGACTCCATCGGAAAATAAACAAAACAGGCAGCCGCACGCTCAGGGTTTTCCGGGGGATTGAAAACACGCAGCAGCGGCGCTAGCTGATCCAACAAGTGCCGGCAAACAGGCCTTCGCACATCAACACCCACCCAAGCCCATGAACCCCAGCACCAAACCCCAACACATCGGCATCGTCGGCTGCTCCGCGGAAGGCGCGGCGCTTTGTTACCAGACCATCTGCACCGAAGGCGCCAAGCTGCTGGGCCCGCATGCCCATCCCGAGGTATCGCTGCACACGCCTTCGCTCTCCGACTACATGGCCTGCATTTACCAAAACGACTGGCGTGGCGTAGGCGAGATCATGCTGGCCTCGGCCCATAAGCTCAAGGCAGCGGGTGCCGATTTCCTGATCTGCCCCGACAACACCATTCACCAGGCCTTCGCTCACGTTGAAGCGCGCTCGCCCCTGCCCTGGCTGCACATTGCCGAGGTCGTCGCCGCGGAGGCCGCGCAGCGCGGTTTTCTGCGCCTGGGCATCACCGGGACCCGCTGGCTGGTGGACAGCGAGGTCTACCCTGAAAAACTCCGCGCGCGCGGGCTGGACTACCTGCGGCCCACCGACGCCGAACGCGACGAGATCAACCGCATCATCATGGACGAGCTGGTGTGCGGCGTGTTCAAACCCGAGGCGATCACCTGCTTCCAGCAAGTCATGTCGCGCATGAAAGGCGCTGGCTGCGATGCCGTCGTGCTGGGCTGCACCGAGATTCCGCTGATCATGAGCGACGCGAACTCGCCCTTGCCGACCCTGGACTCGACACGCCTGCTGGCGCGGGCCGCGCTTCGCCGGGCGGTGCAAGGCGCTGCCGCCGCGGCGTAATCGCAAGCAGAAACAAAAAAGCCGGTTAGCGTTAGCTAACCGGCTCTCTGCTGGTTTTAATGGTCGGTGTGAAAGGATTCGAACCTTCGACCCCTTGCACCCCATGCAAGTGCGCTACCAGGCTGCGCCACACACCGACAAGCCTTAGATTATAGCCTGCTGCAAAGCACTTCTCAGTGGTTGTTGCTCAGGAGATCACGGATTTCGAACAACTCGCGGCGCACCAGCAGCAACCTTTGCTGCGCGGCAGCCCCTGTGGGCAGGTCTGCGCCCTCGGGTTCGCTGTCTTCAAAGTCGGCGTGGTCGGTGGAATCCTCAAAATCCTCGAGCAGCGAATCGCCGCCTTCAAGCACTTCAACACCGTCGAGCATGACCTCTCCGTTGCGGCGCTTGTCGCGTTCGATCTGGACGATTTCCTGCAGCTTGTTGCGCGCGCCGCTGATCGTGAAGCCCTGGTCGTAGAGCAGGTCGCGGATGCGCCGGATCATGAGCACCTCATGGTGCTGGTAGTAGCGCCGGTTGCCGCGCCTTTTCATCGGGCGCAGCTGCGTAAACTCCTGCTCCCAATAACGGAGCACGTGAGGTTTGACGCCGCACAAATCGCTGACTTCACCGATAGTGAAATAGCGTTTCGCCGGAATGGGTGGAAGAGTTTTCTCCAATTAAATCAATGCGCTAAGGAGGAAACCTCCAAATCTACTCTAAGTCGAAAGTTAGCGCAAAGAGTTGCTTGGCTTTTTTGAAATCTGTTGCTCCGTCACACAAGTAACACGAAGTTACCAACTCATCGCTGCGGTGCAATAAGACGGGTGTCTGTGCTACCGGAGCGCGGCCCAGCTTATTCGGCCGGGTTTTCGCCCTGGATCTGGTCTTTGAGCTTGTGGCTGGCGTGGAAAGTGACCACGCGGCGGGCCTGGATGGGGATGGCTTCGCCGGTGCGGGGGTTGCGGCCGGGGCGCGGCGCCTTGGTACGGATCTGGAAATTGCCAAAACCGGAAATTTTTACATCATTTCCGTCCACCAGGCTGTCTGAAATCAGGTCGAAAAACGCGTCGATCATGTCTTTCGATTCGCGTTTGTTGAGCCCGATCTGCTCAAACAGCAATTCGGCAAGGTGCGCCTTGGTCAGCGCCGGGGTCTCCAGGCTTTCTACAGAAAATTCCATGCGGCAGTGCTCCTGGCGTTTTTTATTTTGGAAGGTTCGTGGAAGCCTCAGGCACGCAGTCGCGCCCCGAGTTGACCCTGCAGATTCGCGAGAACCGCCTGAACGGCCGCCTCAATCTCCTCGTCGGTCAGTGTAGCGGTGTCACTCGAAAGCACCAAGCGCACGGCCAGGCTTTTTTCACCCAGTTGCATGCTGGCGCTGGCCTGCTGCGGCCTGTAGACGTCAAACAAGGTGGCGTCCTTGAGCAGGCCTTGCGTGGCCGCGCCGTGGATGGCCGCCATGAGTGCGGCGTGCGTGGCGCCCTCCGGCACGATGACGGCGATGTCGCGCTCCACGGGTTGCAGTTTGCTGACCGGCTTGAACTCAGGCACCGGGCGCTGCAGGACTGCGTCCAGTTCGAGCTCGAACAGCAACGGCGCCTGGGCCAGGTCATAGCCCTGGCGCCACTGCGGATGCAACTCGCCCACAAAGCCTATGGCCTTGCCGCCCACCGACACGCTGGCGCAGCGGCCGGGGTGCATGGCGGGATGCGCGGCGGGCGCAAAGACCGCCTGGAGCGGCGCGAGCAAAGCCTCGACATCGCCCTTGACGTCAAAGAAATCCACCGCCTTGTCGGACTGGCTCCAATTGAGGGCGGCCCGCGGCCCGTAGGCCAGGCCGGCCACGCGCATGGGCTGGTTGAAGCCGGCTACGCTGGTGTCGGTGTTCTGGGCCTGGGCATCGCGCAGGAAAACACGGCCCAGCTCAAACACGTTCACGCGGGAGGCCTTGCGGTCCAGGTTGAACTTGAGCACCTGCAGCAGCGAGCCCAGCAGCGAGGAGCGCATGACGCTCATCTGGCTGGCGATCGGGTTGAGCAGCTTGATGGGGTTAGCGTTGCCGGCGAGTTCGTGCTCCCAGCGCTCCTCCACAAAACTGAAGTTGATGGTTTCCTGGTAACCCAGCGAAGCGAGCGCGCGGCGCACGGCAAAGGGGCTGCGCTCGGCCTCAAGACGCAGCCGCGCCGTGATGGGCGCCAGCGGCGGCATGTCGGGCAACTGCTGGTAGCCCACCATGCGCACCACCTCTTCGATGAGGTCTTCCTCGATCTGCAAATCAAAACGGTAGCTGGGCGGCGTCACCGTGAGGGTGCCCTCGCCTTGCGTCACCGGCAAGCCCAGGCGCTGGAGCGCGTCCAGGCATTGCGCCTGCGTCAGCGGCATGCCGATCACCTTGGCGGCACGCGCCACGCGCAGCGTAACGGGCGCCGCCTTGGGCACGTTGACCTGCTGGTCGTCCATGGGGCCGCACACGGTTTGCGGCGTGCCGCAGATGTCGATGATCAGCTGGGTGATGCGCTCGATGTGCTCCACGGTCTGGCCGGAGTCAACGCCGCGCTCGAAACGATGGCCTGCATCGGTCGAGAAGTTGTAGCGGCGCGAACGGCCGGCGATGGACTTGGGCCACCAGAAAGCGGCTTCCACGTAAACATGTTTCGTGTCGTCGGACACCGCGGTGGCGTCGCCGCCCATGATGCCGGCCAGGGACTCAACCTGGGCATCGTCGGCGATCACGCCAACCTTTTCGTCGACCGTCACGGTATTGCCGTTGAGCAGCTTGAGCGTCTCGCCGGGCTTGCCCCAGCGGACGTCGAGCCCGCCGTGGATCTTGTCGAGGTCAAAGATATGCGAGGGGCGGCCCAGCTCGAACATCACGTAGTTGGAGATATCGACCAGCGCGGTCACGCTGCGCTGGCCGCAGCGCGCCAGGCGGTCCACCATCCATTGCGGCGTGGCGGCTTTGGTGTTGACGTTGCGCACCACGCGACCCGAAAAGCGGCCGCAGAGATCGGGGGCGCTGATCTTGACCTGCACTTTGGTGGCATCGACCGCAGCCACGGCCGGGATGGACGGTGTGTGCAGCGGCGCGCCGGTGAGCGCGGCGACTTCGCGCGCGACGCCGTAGACGCTCAGGCAATGCGCGAGGTTGGGCGTGAGCTTGAGGGTGAACAGGGTGTCGTCCAGCCGCAGGTGCTCACGGATGTCCTGGCCCAGCGGCGCATCGGCGGCCAGTTCGAGCAGGCCGCCGTGGTCTTCGGAGAGCTTGAGTTCGCGCGCCGAGCACAGCATGCCCTGGCTTTCGACGCCGCGCAGCTTGCCGACCTTGATCAGGAAAGGTTTGCCGTCTTCGCCGGGCGGCAGTTCGGCGCCGACCAGGGCACAGGGCACCTTGATGCCGACGCGGGCGTTGGGCGCGCCGCAGACGATGTTGAGCAGGCGGCCCTGCCCCACGTCGACCTGGCAGACGCGCAGGCGGTCGGCATCAGGATGCTGCACGGCCTCCTTGATTTCACCAACGACGATCTTGGTGAAGGGCGGTGCCACGGGCTTGAGCTCTTCGACCTCCAGGCCGGCCATGGTGAGGGTGTCGGCGAGCTGCTGGGTGTTGAGCGGCGGGTTGCAGAATTCGCGCAACCAGGATTCTGGGAATTGCATGGTGAGACCTTGTTGTTCTTGTTCTTGTGGCTTATGACTGGAACTGCGAGAGGAAGCGGATGTCGCCGTCGAAGAACAGGCGCAGGTCATTGACGCCATAGCGCAGCATGGTCAGGCGGTCCGGGCCCATGCCGAAGGCAAAGCCGATGTATTTCTCGGGGTCCAGGCCCATGTTGCGCACCACGTTCGGGTGCACCTGGCCGGAGCCGGCCACTTCCAGCCAACGGCCGGCGAGCGGGCCGGTCTGGAACTGGATGTCGATCTCGGCGCTGGGCTCGGTGAAGGGGAAAAAGCTGGGCCTAAAACGCAGCACCAGGTCGTCGCTTTCAAAGAAGGTGCGGCAGAAATCGGTGAAGACGAACTTGAGGTCCTTGAAGCTCACGTTCTCGCCTATCCACAGGCCTTCGCACTGGTGGAACATGGGCGAGTGGGTGGCGTCGCTGTCGACGCGGTAGGTGCGGCCCGGCGCGATGACGCGGATCTCAGGCATGCGRCCGCCGGCATCAATCAGGGCGCGGTGTTTTTTGACATGCTGCACCGCATAGCGGATCTGCATGGGGCTGGTGTGGGTGCGCAGCAGGTTGGGCGCGGCCTCGGTGCCGCCTTCGACGTAAAAGGTATCGTGCATGGACCGCGCCGGATGGTCTTCCGGCGTGTTGAGCGCGGTGAAGTTGAACCAGTCGGTCTCGATCTCGGGACCCTGGGCCACGTCGAAACCCATGGAGCCAAAAATGCCTTCGATGCGCTCCAGCGTCAGCGACACCGGATGCAGGCCGCCCTGCACGCGCTGGCGGCCGGGCAGGCTCACGTCAAGCGCTTCGGCTTTGAGCTGCTTTTGCAGTTCGGCATCGGCCAGCGCCTGGCGGCGCGCGTTCAGCGCTGCCTCAATGGCCTGCTTGGCCAGGTTGATGGCGGCGCCGCGGGATTTTTTCTCTTCCACGCTGAGGGCCGCCATGCCCTTCATCAACTCGGTCACGCGGCCGGTCTTGCCCAGAAACTGCGCTTTGGCGTTTTCCAGGTCAGCGGGCGTATTGGCCTGCGCAAAGCTGGCCTGGGCGCTGCTGACCAGTTCTTGGAGGGCATCAGGTTGGGTCATACGTTCTCTTGTTCGAAATACAAAACGGCAAAGGCGCTTTCGGCAGCACTCGCATCACGCCAGCTGAGAGTAAGCACTGCGGAAAAAACCATAAAAAAGGGCCAGAGCCTTTTCAAGCTCCAGCCCTTATTTTCTTGCGTAGGCAGTGATTGAATAGCGTCAATACTGCCTGGCCTGAAAATCAGGCGGCCAGCTTGGCTTTCACCTGTTCAACGATGGCGCCGAAAGCAGCGCTGTCATTGATGGCCATGTCGGACAGAACCTTGCGGTCGATCTCGATGCCGGCTTTCTTCAGGCCGTTGGCGAACTGGCTGTAGGTCAGGCCGAATGAACGGCTTGCAGCATTGATACGGGCGATCCACAACTGGCGGAACACGCGCTTCTTGGTACGGCGGTCACGGTAGGCATATTGCCCGGCCTTCATTACCGCTTCTTTGGCGATACGGAAGACATTGCCGCGGCGGCCGCGGAAACCTTTTGCAAGGGTTAAAACTTTTTTGTGGCGGGCGCGAGCCGTTACACCACGTTTGACGCGAGGCATGTGTGTACTCCTTGTTCGTCGTTAATTAAATGCCCTGGCCTGGGAGCATCTGTGCCATGTGACCCATATTGGTCTCATGGACAGTCACCGCACCACGCAGATGGCGTTTGTTTTTGGTGGTCTTCTTGGTCAGGATGTGACGTTTGAAGGCTTGGCCGCGCTTGACGGTACCACCCGGACGAACGCGGAAACGCTTTTTAGCGCCGCTCTTGGTCTTCATTTTGGGCATGTAAATGCTCCTTTTCATTTGTGCTCGTGAGGCGCTGCGAACCTTCCGCAGACTTGATGGCCCCGAGCCACTTGTCAGTGGCGGGTAATGACACCTGCCACTGCCGGCGGATGTTTTGCAACATCCGCTGGTCGCAACGGGTTTGACCCCGCCACTTTCGGAAAACAGGCTTGTCGCCTACCCTCACAGGAAACGCCTTGCGGCATCCCCTCAAAGGTCCGCCGGATCAATCCGGCAAACCCGTATTTCTTCTGGCTACCCTCAGGCCGTGGCCGAAGGCGCCGGTGCTGCCGCAGTTTCCGCAGCCGGCTTGCCGCCGGGCTTCTTGCGGCCCGGCGCGATCATCATGACCATCTGCCTGCCTTCAAGCTTGGGGAACTGCTCCACCACAATCAAATCCGCCAATTCGTCGCGAATCCGCGCCAGCAGGGCCAAGCCCAGTTCCTGGTGCGTGATTTCGCGACCGCGAAAGCGCAAGGTGATCTTGCACTTGTCGCCCTCTTCCAAAAAGCGCTTGATGTTGCGCAATTTGATGTTGTAGTCCCCATCGTCAGTGCCGGGCCGGAATTTGACTTCCTTGATCTCGATCACTTTTTGCTTGGACTTCGCTTCCGCCGCTTTCTTCTGCTCGGCGTACTTGAACTTGCCGTAATCCATCAACCGGCACACGGGCGGAACCGCCGTGGGGGAGATTTCAACAAGGTCAACGTCGGCTTCACCTGCCAGGCGCAAGGCCTCCGCGATGCTGACAATGCCTAAAGGCTCGTTGTCCGGCCCGGTCAGACGCACTTCGGGGGCCATGATTTCACGGTTCAAGCGGTGCTTGCGTTCTTCACGGTGACGGCGGTCACGAAATTCAGTAGCGATGGTTCTATCCTTTAACTCTTGCTATAAAAGCTATAGCGGCTTGCGCCCGTCCCACAAGGACGAGAAGCTCAATCCCAGCAAACTCTGGCGAGTTTGTCGGCGATTCAGGCTTTTTGTGCGATGTCAGAGGCGATTTGCCGGGCAAACGCATCGAGAGGCATCACTCCAAGGTCTTTGTTACCCCGGGCGCGCACTGCAACGGATCCGGCTTCCTTCTCCTTGTCGCCCACGACCAGGATGTAAGGCAGCTTTTTCATCGAGTGCTCCCGTATTTTATACGTAATTTTCTCATTGCGCAGGTCCAGGTTGACCCTAAGCCCTTGATTTTGCAGCGTTTTGGCAACTTCCCGGGCATATTCGGCCTGGGAATCGGTGATATTGAGGACCGAAACCTGCTCTGGGGCCAGCCAGGTCGGCAGCGCGCCGGCATGTTCCTCGATCAAAATCCCGATAAACCGCTCCAGGCTGCCCACAATCGCGCGGTGCAGCATCACCGGCCGGTGGCGGTTTCCGTCCTCGCCGACGTATTCGGCATCCAGGCGCTCCGGCATCGAAAAATCGACCTGCATGGTGCCGCACTGCCACTGGCGGCCTATGGCGTCCTTCAGCGTGTACTCGATCTTGGGGCCGTAAAACGCGCCGTCGCCGGGGGCGATCTCAAACTCGCAGCCGGACGCGCGCAGGCTTTCCATCAGCGCGTGCTCGGCCCTGTCCCAGCTTTCATCCGAGCCGATTCGTGCCTCGGGGCGCGTGGCGACCTTGTAGATGATGTTCTTGAAGCCGAAATCGGCGTACACCTTTTGCAGCAGGGTGGTGTAGTCCACACATTCCTTGAGGATCTGGTCCTCGGTGCAGAAGATATGGCCGTCGTCCTGCGTAAAGCCGCGCACGCGCATGATGCCGTGCAGCCCGCCCGAAGGCTCGTTGCGGTGGCACTGGCCGAATTCGCCGTAGCGCAGCGGCAGGTCGCGGTAGCTCTTGATGCCCTGCTTGAAAATCAGGATGTGGCCGGGGCAGTTCATGGGCTTGAGCGCGTATTCGCGCTTTTCGCTCTCGGTCGTGAACATGTTGTCGCGGTATTTGTCCCAGTGGCCGGTTTTCTCCCACAGCGTCTTGTCGATGATCTGCGGGCCCTTGACCTCCTGGTAGCCGTTGTCCTGGTAGACCTTGCGCATGTACTGCTCCACGCCTTGCCAGACCGTCCAGCCCTTGGGGTGCCAGAACACCAGGCCGGGCGCATGGTCGTCGATGTGGAACAGGTCCAGTTCCTTGCCGAGCTTGCGGTGGTCGCGTTTTTCGGCCTCCTCCAGCATCGTCAGATATTGCTGGAGTTCATCCTTGGTGGCCCAGGCCGTGCCGTAGACGCGTTGCAGCATCTCGTTGCGGTGGTCGCCGCGCCAGTAGGCGCCGGCCACTTTCATGAGCTTGAAGAATTTCAGCTTACCCGTGCTGGGCACGTGGGGGCCGCGGCACAGGTCTTCAAAAGCGCCCTCGCGGTAGAGCGAGACGTCCTCATTGGCCGGAATGCTGGCGATGATTTCGGCCTTGTAGTGCTCGCCTATGCTCTTGAAGTAGGCCACGGCCTCATCGCGCGGCAGCACGCGGCGCGTCACCGGCTCGTCCTTGGCCGCAAGCTCCGTCATGCGTTTTTCGATCGCGACCAGGTCTTCCGGCGTGAACGGGCGTTTGTACGAAAAGTCGTAGAAAAAGCCGTTTTCAATCACCGGGCCAATGGTGACCTGCGCATCCGGGAACAACTCCTTCACGGCATAGGCCAGCAAGTGGGCCGTGGAGTGGCGGATCATCTCCAGCCCGTCGGCATCCTTGGCCGTGATGATGGAAACCGCGCTGTCCTTGGCGATCAGGTAGCTGGTGTCCACCACCTTGCCGTCGACCTTGCCGCCCAGGGCGGCCTTGGCCAGGCCGGTGCCTATCGAGGCGGCGACTTCGGCGACCGTGACGGCTTGCGGGTATTCGCGCTTGGAGGCATCGGGGAGCGTGATCTGGATCATGGGATGAATTTTTAGGAGAAATGGGAAAACAAAAAAGCGCGGAACATGCCGCGCTTTGATGGAGGGGTATTTGGATTTAAGCTATGAATGATGTAGCTAACAATCACCAAGGGGTGCGGACTAGCGCCCTGGATGACTCCAGAAAACGGACGAGGGCCTAGTTCGCGGTGTCATAACCCGAACGATCCTTCCTGTTTCCAGTTTGATTGATTGCATGCGCGTATTTTACGGCAGGTTGGCTGGGCGCCGCCCACACCGCGCATTTGGCGGTCATGAAGCGCTATTGCGGCGAGCTCGGCGGCAGAAAACCCAGGCCAAGGCAACGCGGGCATTCGGTGATGACGGTCTGCTTCTCGACCTCGAAATGTTCGTTGATGTTTTCGCTCTCGATGCGCAGTTCACCGGAACCCTCGCAATCGGGACAGGCAATACGCTTGAAACCCACGGTTAAGTCCGACACGGCAGCCCCTCCAGTTGATATTCAAAGTCGTGTTCTATGTAACAGACTGCACTCTACGCCAAAAAGCACCCGCAAAAAAGCCCGGACAGGCCCTAAGTTCCTGTCCGGGCTGAAAGCTGCGCCCGTGAAGGCTCCAGCATCTGGGTAAGCGTTGGAGTGAAAGCAGTTCAGTGGAACTGCTCTTCTTCGGTGGAACCGGTCAGCGCGGTCACGCTGGACTTGCCGCCCTGGATCACCGTGGTGACTTCGTCGAAGTAGCCGGTGCCAACTTCCTGCTGGTGCGACACAAAGGTGTAGCCGCGGTCGCGCGCCGCGAATTCAGGCTCCTGAACCTTCTCGACATAGGCCGACATGCCGCGTTTGACGTAGTCCTGGGCCAGGTCGAACATGTTGAACCACATCGAATGGATGCCGGCCAGGGTGATGAACTGGTATTTGTAGCCCATCGCGCCCAGCTCCTTCTGGAACTTGGCAATGGTTGCGTCGTCGAGGTTTTTCTTCCAGTTGAAGGACGGCGAGCAGTTGTAGGCCAGCAATTTGCCGGGGTGCACCTTGTGCAYGGCTTCGGCGAACTTCCTGGCGAACTCCAGGTCGGGCGTGCCGGTTTCGCACCACACCAGGTCGGCGTAGTGGGCGTAGGCGATGGCGCGGCTGATAGCCTGGTCAATGCCTTTTTTCGTCTTGTAAAAGCCTTCGGACGTGCGCTCGCCGGTGATGAAAGGCTTGTCGTTTTCGTCGTAGTCGCTGGTCAGCAGGTCGGCCGCTTCGGCGTCGGTGCGGGCAATCACCAGCGTGGGCACGCCGCAGACGTCGGCGGCCATGCGGGCTGCCACCAGTTTTTGCACGGCTTCGGCCGTAGGCACCAGCACCTTGCCGCCCATGTGGCCGCATTTCTTGACCGAGGCGAGCTGATCTTCCCAGTGCACGCCGGCGGCGCCGGCCTTGATCATGGCCTTCATCAGTTCGAAGGCGTTGAGCACGCCGCCGAAACCGGCTTCTGCATCGGCCACGATGGGCGCAAAGTTGTCGATGTAGCCTTTGTCGCCGGCGTCTATGCCCTTGGAGTGCTGGATCTCGTCGGCGCGGCGGAAGGTGTTGTTGATGCGCTCAACCACGGTGGGCACGGAGTCGACCGGGTACAGCGACTGGTCGGGGTACATGGAGGCATAGCTGTTGTTGTCGGCGGCGACTTGCCAGCCCGAGAGGTAAATCGCTTTGACACCGGCCTTGACCTGCTGCATGGCCTGGCCGCCCGTGAGCGCACCCAGGCAGTTCACATAAGGCTCGTTGTTGACCAGGTTCCAGAGTTTTTCGGCGCCGCGGCGTGCCAGCGTGTGTTCAATCGGGAAGGAACCGCGCAGGCGCACCACGTCGGCCGCGCTGTAACCGCGCTTGATGCCCTTCCAGCGGGGGTTGGTGGCCCATTCTTTTTCGAGGGCGGAAATCTGCTGGTCGCGGCTCAGTTGTTCAGTCAGGGTTTGTGGCATGGTGGGCTCCTTGAGTTGAAAGAATTGAAGAAGAGAAAAAGTGGTGACTGCGATGGACTCACTTTAAGTCTTCTACAAGACTTTGTGAAGCTCTTATGTCTTATATAAGACAAAAATAAAATTCAATAAAATCAACAAACTATTAATAAAATATCGCAATACAAAATCATATTTCTCGGATTGAGAAATATTTGCGCAGCGCAGCATTTACGATTTTTGTATTGTGAAATTAATTTATTGGATCGTGAAATATGCGGCGCTGCCCGCGCAGGGCGAAAACGGCGCAGCGGCAGCGCGCTTGAGCCAGGAGCAAAAAAGGGCCTGGGCGCTTGCAGCAGGCGCCCTGAAATTCAGGCCTGGCGGCCGGTGCGGTGCAGCACCCAATCGCCACCGGCAATGACGGGTTTGCCCAGGGTGCGCTCCGGCGAAATTTCATAGAGCACACACAGCAGTTCGCGCGCCGGCGTCGTGTCCAGTTGCACCATCACTTCGCGCTTGGCGTATTCACCGGTTTGCTGCGGCCAGACCTCTTCGATCTCATCGAGCACCCGCTCCAGTTCGGGGCTGACGGCATAGACCTCGCCGTGCACAACACCCGTCCCGCCCAGCACCAGGCCCGGGTAGCTTCCCAGGTGATGCATGACACCGGCCACCCGGGCCTGCCCCACCCACTGCGGCGCGGGCCGCAGGCGGTTGATGTCCCGCTCTTCCCCTTTGCGCAGGGTGCCGTAGACAAAAACATGGCGGGTGGCGGGAGCGTTCATCGCTTGGAATCCTGGGTATCGGAAGGTGGGGAGATCCGGTCCGAAAAAACTAAGGCATGATTTCGGCCTGCGCCGGCATCCCCTGCCGGCCTGTGCAACCGACGGGCCGCAGAGCCGCTGCAACAGGAACTCCCAGTTTAATGAACCGCATTGTGGCTTACACCTGTCTCGGGCTCAGCATGTCCTTGGTGGGCAGCTATGTGGCGTTGTCCAAGCCCCTGGTCGCCGCCCTGCCCGTCTTCTTGCTCGCCTGGCTGCGTTTTGGCATAGGGGGCGCGGCCATGCTGCGCTGGCTCAAAAAACCGGCTGAAGAGGCTCCCATGAGCCGGCAAACCACCCGCCTGCTGTTCCTGGAGTCCTTCCTGGGCAACTTCCTGTTTTCCCTCTGCATGCTGTTCGGCGTGAGCATGACCAGCGCCGTCGCGGCCGGCGTGATCATGGCGTCCATCCCGGCCGCCGTCGCGCTCATGAGCTGGCTCTTCCTGCGCGAGCGCATCAGCCTGCGGGTATGGGGCGCGGTGGCTTGCGCCGTGGCCGGCATCGCGCTGGTATCGCTGGCCAAAAATCCATCGGCGGGGCACGCAGCCGCGGGGCCGCAAACCGGCCTGGCGCCAAGTTATGCCTGGCTGGGCAACCTGCTGCTGGTGGGCGCGGTCCTGTGCGAGGCCTTCTATGCGGTGATCGGCAAGAAGCTGACCGGCGTGCTGAGCCCCAAACGCATTTCGGCCCTGATCAACCTCTGGGGTTTTGCGCTCGTCACGCCGCTGGGCCTGTG